>JBOFQB010000099.1:0-17034 GCA_051660685.1 Thermoguttaceae bacterium
TTAATTCAAGACCTGTTGTGTATTCACGTTTTTTCATAAAATACTCCTCCCTGAAGAGCAGTATGATTACCAAAACACTGCGATTGACGCAATATCAATCTGCTTAAAGCCAAAATAGTTATGAAACTGGCTCTAATTATTGAACCGCTCTAAATGGTACTACATGTCGCTCAACGGTTCTATCTCCGTTGGTTGCGCCGCTTCAATCTGCAAATGGATTGGAAGGTGTAAAAGGGGCAAATCGGGCAAACCGGTTTCAAATTCGATAGAGCCGCTTTTTTCCGGGTCAGACCCCGACCAAGAACCAGCTGTTTCGCTCATTCCTTCGACAGTACAGAAAAAGGTTGGTGCTGCTTTAAGGGGCAACACACTCTCTCGCTCATCGTCCGCCTGATTCGACCGTTTTTCATCAGGTGATGTTGCTTCCTGCTGTTGCAATCCGCGAACAGTGACGTTCAAAAAGGCGGGTTCAACAGAACGAAGTTTCAGGGTTGCTCCTGAGGGAGCGGAACCGATGTAACGAACAATGAAGTTGGACCGAATTGGTTGAGAAACTCCCGTCTTGCCCAAATTGAGTATCCCGGTTGCAACACTGTAATCTTTTCCGCTGATTGACAGACCCTCTCCTTGAATCGTCCCCCGAACAAAATACTCGATCCCCTCTTCCTGTTCGTAATTCGTTTGAAAAACCAAACGTTCTTGAAAGACCCCAAGAGGTAAGCCCGGTTTCACCTTGATGTTGACCTGAATCACGTTCGTTGCTTTTTGCAAAACCGGGTCCGTCAAATCCGTCCCCTTCAATTCAGACGGTTCCTGAAAAACCTCAAAATGTTCCCGGTCCGTATAAGCAATCTGTGTGATTTCCAACCGTTCTTTTTCAAATCCGTAGACGCGAAACGAACCGATTCCTTCTTTTCCGACGGGGAGGGGGGGGAAGGTGAACGAACTGGGGACGATCATCATGGGAAAGGTGAACAGCCCTTTAACGGTCAGAAAAATTTCCAACTTGTTCGGGTCATTCGTCAGGATCGAGGCCCCTTGCTTAAAAGTTGGGGCGGGCGTATCCGACTTCCAATGTACGGTAATGGTCCCTTTTTCGCCGGGCGGAATTCGGTCGCGGGACAACTGCACACCTGTACAAGTGCAGCTGGTCCGGTTGACCTGCAAGGTCAAATCGGCTTCACCCCGATTTTCGATCACAAAATCATGTGTTCCTTCCTTTTCCCGATCAAAAACGCCGAAATCGTAGAGTTCATAGGGCAAAAAGGCTTTAGCGCGTTCGTCGGCAACGATCTGCTGTTTTTTATAATCTTCAATCGAGGAGGTTTCCAACGCCGGGTTCCAGCGACCTGTTTGGTTGTACATCCAGACGGACAGTAAACCGAGGGGGATACCGAAGCAGGCGGAGAGGAGGGAGAGGACAATCAATTGGCGGAGAATTGACATAAACCAAAGGAGGGGAAAAACGACGGGGTTATTGACAGGGGAAGTATACCTGCTTTGACCCCGATTGTAAAGTCGTTGGATTCTGTTGAAAGAAGGTAGAAGACAGGAGAAACACAAATGCCGCGATACAACGTATCGCGCGTTCTGAAATTTCAAGACGCGCGGAACGTCGTTCCTCGGCTAAACGGGAAAACACGCAGAATGTCGTTCAGCAACGAAACGGTCGTCGCAAATGTGAGCGCGGAACCTTCACCGTTTACCAATTCAGTTCGCTCGCCTCTTCCCAATGTGCGTACAACTGCGCTAACTTCTCCTGCTCCCCCGAAATCTCTTCGTGTATCTCCTTCAGCCGATTGCCGTCCCGAACAATAGGCGGTTGAAGCAGGTCTTCGTTTAAGGACAAAATTCGGGTCTCCCGGGCAAAAATCTCTTCCTCTATGTCCGAAATCTTGCGAAAAGCAAATTGACGTTGCTTTTTCACGGACGATCCCCCCTTCTTAGAAGGCAATTGGCGAGTCGGGTGTCCCTGTTCCTTGGATGCTCCCTGTTCTTTGGATTGTCCCAACGCTTTGGATTGCCCCGATTCCGTCAACAGTTGCTGCGATGTTTGTTTTTGCTGATGTTGCTTATGTTGCGATTGCTTTGGTCGCTGCTGCTTTTGTTGCTGTTGCTGCTTTTTCGTTTGTGTGGGAACTACCGATTTCGATGTGATCGATTGTCGGTCCGACGCCGCATCTGTCAAAAAAGGGTCCGTAATCAGCCCTTTTGACACCATGTGACGGAATGTCGAGTAATTTCCTTCCAAAACCCGAAATCGAGCGTCCGGTTGGATAATCAGAAGATGATCGGCAATCTGATCGACAAAATACCGGTCATGCGAAATGAAAAGAACTGTCCCCTCAAAATCACGAATCGCCTGTTCAAGGGCCGAACGGGCCCAAAGGTCAAGGTGATTCGTCGGTTCATCCAAAATCAAAACATTCGCTTCAACCGCTGCTAATTTCGCAAGAGCAGCCCGACAACGCTGTCCCCCGCTTAAACTGCCAATTGATTGCAACTGTTGATCCCCCGTCAATCCAAACGCCGCAAGAAGCGAACGTCGGGCCGGTTCCTCAAAAACCCGCTTTTCCGGTCGAATCGCGTCAACCGCCCGAACCGAATCGTCCAACGTGTGCAATTGTTGGTCAAAATAACCAACCTTGACCCCTTGCCCGGTTTGGACCGCGCCGTGATCCGGTTTCATTTCTCCAAGCAGACAACGAATTAAGGTCGTCTTTCCACAACCATTCGGTCCCAAAATCGCCCAACGTTCTCCCCGCTCAATGTCAAAATTCAAATCCCGAAAAAGCGGCTGAACCTTCTCCCCGTTGCCCGGTTTGGCAAACCCCTTTGAAAGATGTTCCGTCCGAAAAACAATGTCCCCTGTTCGGGACGGTTCGGGGAACGACATGGGGGGGGAATCAATTTTTTTCGGGGGAGGTGCCGGTTCTTCGAGAAGACGGTCCAGCTTTTTCCGACGATCTTCGGCTTGTGCTGCTTTCATTCCATAATGATTTCGGCGAATGAAATCTTTCGCCTTTTCAACCTCTTCTGTATATTTTTCATACGTCCGGGTCTGGACAAGCAACCGATCCTGCTTGAGTATCGTGTACTTGGAAAAATTCCCCGGATAATCGTCTATTGTCCCAAAATACAACTCAAGTGTTCGATTGGTGACGCGATCCAAAAAATAACGGTCGTGAGAAACGAGCAAAACGGCTGCACTTGTGTTCCGCAAAAAATCTTCCAACCATTCTGTCGCAAGAAGGTCCAAATGGTTCGACGGTTCGTCAAGAAGCAGGATGTCCGGTTCGGCAAGGAGCAATTTGGCGAGACTGAGCCGGTTCAACTCTCCTCCACTTAGCGCAGTAACCGGTTTGGAAAAGTCCTGATCGTAAAACCCGAGTCCGTGCAGAATTTTCTCAACCCGATGTTCAATGTTATAAGCATCATGCCGGAGTAACGCTTCATGTAACCGGTCATAACGGGCTGCTAAACGATTGTGTTCGTTCGGTTCCGTGATTTCCGCCAATTTGTGCGCCAACTCTTCCGCTTCTTGCTGCATTGCGACCAAATGAGCAAGAGCATCCTGCGCCTCTTCCAACACCGTTTTGCCCGCTTCAACTTCAGGTCGTTGTTCGAGATAACCAATTGTAATATCTCCCAATTTTTCAATCGACCCTTTTTCCGACTCTTCCTTCCCCGCCAAAATGTTCAACAACGTCGTCTTTCCACAACCATTGGGGCCGATCAACCCGATTTTGTCGCCAGATCGGATTTGGAACGAAACGTCAACCAGAACCGGTTCTTCCGTAAAATGTTTGCGTAAATGTTCAACGTTAAGGAGTACAGCCATTTTTAAGGGAAAAAATCAAAATGGGGTTGATCGAAGAAAGGAGGTCATTTTGTTCAATGCAATCTCATTCCCGGGGTTGCCCCAACATCGGGAGAAAGCAGGAAAATGTCCGCTCCCCCCGGTCCTGCTGCAACGACCATTCCTTCACTCAAGCCGAATTTCATTTGGCGAGGTTCGAGATTGGCGACGCAGACGACGAGACGACCGATTAAATCAGCCGGGTTGTACGCCGCTTTGATTCCCGCAAAAACGTTCCGACGTTCTGTTCCGCCAAGTGCAAGCGTCAGTCGGAGTAACTTTCGCGCTTCTGGAACCTCTTCGGCTTCGATAATCCGCGCAATTCGCAGATCGACTTTCGTAAAATCGTCAATCCCTATCCTTTCCGTCAAAAGCGGTTCCTTTTCAAGGGCTTGACCCGAATCCGTCCCCGAATCCGTCCCCGATTCTGTCCTCAAATCAGTTCTCGAATCAGTCCCCGAATCAAGAGGGGTAACAGTTTCAACAGGAGGTGCCGTCTGATCTTTTGATTCTTCCATTATTTTGCTAATCCCTTCTTTGGAAATTCGGGTCATTAAATGTTGATATTCATTCACTTGGGTTCCAAGCAACGGTCGTTGCGAATCTTCCCAAGTCAAAATCGGGGCGTTGAGCAATTCACCGACCTGTTCCGCCAGTTTCGGCAGAATCGGGGCGAGATAAACGGCGAGTTGCCGAAACAGGTTCATTCCGATTGTGCAGACCTTTTTGAGTTCGTCCGCCTTTTGAGGGTCTTTTTTCAACGTCCAGGGTGCTCGATCCTCTATAAATTTGTTGGCCCGATTACCACATTCCATAATCAATCGGGTTGCTTTACCATAATCACCCTGTTCATAAGCACTTGCAATTTCTTCTCCACATCTCGCCGCTTCTTCAAACAGCCCCTCATCGTCGGGGTAAACGTCTGAAAGACCCGTTTGATGTGCAAATTTGGCAGTCCGACTTGCAAGATTAACGACATTTCCAACTAAGTCGGAATCGCATTTGGCAACAAACTCCTCAAACGAAAGGTCAATGTCGTCAACACGATGTGACAATTTTGTTGCGTAGAAATACCGCAAATACGCCGGGTCCAAATGTTTCAAGTACGTTGACGCCTGAATAAACGTCCCTGTACTTTTCGACATTTTCTCTCCGTTGACCGTTAAAAAACCGTGAATGTGAACTTTTTTCGGCAAGGTAAAACCGGCAACCTTGAGCATTGCGGGCCAAAAAAGTGTGTGAAAATAGGTAATGTCTTTGCCAATAAAATGATGCAGTTCAACCGTCTCAGACTTCCACCATTTTTCGTAAGACTGTTGGTTCTTCTTGCACCATTGTTTGGTTGAGCCGATATAACCGATTGGGGCGTCAAACCAGACATACCAATAATTGCCGGGCGAATCGGGAATTTCAAAACCGAAATACGGGGCCGGTCGTGAAACGTCCCAAGCTCTAAGCGGTTCATGCAAAAACTGCCCCGCCAGATAATTCCGAATCTCCGGCTGCAAAACGTCCCTTCCCTGAGTCCAATGATTGAGAAATTCGTGCATCTTCTCCAGTTCAACAAAAAGATGCGTCGAGGTCCGCAATTCCGGTTTCGTCCCGCTGATCGTGCTGATCGGGTCAATCAATTCAGTCGGCGAATAAGCAGCCCCGCATACACAATTGTCCCCATATTGGTCCTTTTTTCCACATTTTGGGCAAGTCCCTTTGACAAATCGGTCGGCAAGAAATGTTCCAACAACAGTGTCGTACAACTGTTCCACATCTTGTTCAAAAACCAATCCGGCTTGACGGATTGCGGACCAGATTTCTTCGCATGTTTCACGATTTTCCGCCGAATTGGTACTTCCATAGTGATCGAACTGAATTTGAAAACCGGCAAAATCACGGACATGAGCGTCCTGCATCCGGCCAATCAACTCGGTTTCGGCAATCCCTTCTGACCTAGCCCGAATCATGATCGACGTTCCATGTGTATCATCCGCACAAATGTAAATGCAATCATGCCCGCGTAATTGCTGAAAACGGACCCAAATGTCTGTCTGCAAATACTCGACCAAATGACCCAGATGAATCGGCCCATTTGCATACGGTAAAGCACTTGTCACTAAAATTTGTCTCATTTCCCCCATCTTCTCCAAATCTTCTCAAAAACCTTCTCCAAAATAACCCGCGAATGACCGATTCTACAGTCCCCGCCTGTTCTGTCCAGACCGTCTATTCTATCCCGTTTAGCCGCGATACGACGTATCGCGCGTCGACAGAAAAAAAGCAGAAAGAAAATGCACCTCACATATTGTATTTTTCTACAATACCATTAGAATACTTGGAATTGTGATAGAGGAGTCAGGCGTAACCCAGCTCGCTCAGCTCTTCCTCATCAATTCCATGATAGTGCGCGAGCTCGTGCAAAATGGTTGTTTTTATCTCACAACGTAATTTCTCAGTGTCAATTTTTCCGTTTATATTGATTGACGACAATAAAAGAGAACGACGAAAAATTGTGATGAAACCGGGACTGCTAACCGATCCTTCCATTTGTTGGTTGATCGTTGGTCCAACAAAACAACCGCATAATTCGTCGCGTCCGCGCAATTGCAGTTCCTGAATCAGTCTGCGAGAAGGATAATCCTCGACATACAGAGGTATGACTTCCAACAGGCGATGAATGGATTTCGGCAATTGCTTGAGAACTTGGTTCACATGTTCATCAAATTTTTGGCGGGCCTCATTATCCAACTTCATGTTTTGTACTTAAACACTCATTTTCTGGGTTGACAAATTTTCTTTTTTCTTTGGAGTTTTTTACCCCTACTTGACGAAAACAGAGGAAACAGGTAAAGTATTATCAATAATTAAATATCAATAAAAAAATATCGATAAGGTTTCTGCTTTTTTCGCTGTTTTTTGCATACATTTTTGATGCAGTTGGTGTATAATACAAATGAAAGACGTTGCGAGTTGCGGCAACATTACGCCCTGAAGTGAAAAATGTCGATAATAAACCGGAATAAATACGATCAGCCGATGTAATCAATATCCCGTAATTTTTTACCTACGTTCAGAGTTCTGCGTGAAATGGAATTGAAATTGAATCTGATACTTTGAAATGTGGGGCGTACACGCCTTGGTGATGTTCCTTGTGAATGTCACGCGGATGAGTCGCCGTATGAAACGGCGCAGCCACACCATCTGTGCAGTACGCCCCCTCTTGTTTTTTTGCAGCGTTTGACTCTATCACCTGCTTTTAGGAGTGTCAAGTACCTATCTGCGACACTTTGACACACTCTTAAAAATTGTGCTGTCTTTGCCCCCTCGACAAACAGGAAATAGGGTAATATACTCTTCTTCGGAGTTTCTTGGACTTCGCGGAAAAAAATCAATTTTGTTTAACCGATCAAGCAAGGGAGTATAACGTGGGGAGTGTCAACACCAGCCAATTCAGAAAAGGTCTGAAAGTCCAAATCGACGGTGATCCGTACATAATGATAGAATGTCAATTCGTCAAACCGGGCAAAGGTCAAGCACTGTACAAATGTAAATTGCGAAATTTGACCCGGAATACCGTTTTGGATCGGACCTATAAAAGTGGTGATTCGTTGGAAGAGGCGGACATCCATGAAATTGATTCGACCTATCTGTACAGAATGGGGGATGTTTTCACTTTTATGGACAGTGAAACGTATGAGCAGTACGAGATTTCTGAAGCAGCGGTCGATGATGCTTGGAAATACCTGAAAGAGGGAATGGGCTGCAAGATGCTGCTGTACAACAATTCGCCGATTGGGATAACCCCGCCGAATCATGTTGTGCTGAAAGTGGAATACACAGAGCCGGGAATTCGCGGAAATACAGCGACAAATGTTGTCAAACCGGCGAAAGTGGATACAGGTGCTGAAATTATGGTTCCCAATTTTGTGGAAACGGGGGAAATGATTAAGGTTGACACTCGAACGGGCGAGTATATTGAGCGTGTAAAAGAATGAACACAGGTCGGAGTTTAGCGCAGATCAGCGACATTTCGTATTATCTTCCGTCAACAACACTGGGAAATCAGGAGTTGTCGAGGGTTTTTTCGGAATGGTCGCAAACCAAAGCGTTGCGTAAACTGGGGATTGAGGAGCGACCGATTGCCGGTTCGGACGAAACGGCACTTGATATGGCGGTTCTTGCGGGAGAACGACTTTTTGAGCAGGGGAAATGTCAACGGGAAGAGATTGATTTCGTCCTGCTTTGCACGCAATCCCCTGATTATTTTTTGCCGACATCCGCTTGTTTGATTCAGGAAAAATTGGGACTTCCTAAAAAAGTTGGGGCTTTGGACTTCAATCTGGGTTGCAGCGGTTATGTCTATGGACTTGCTCTTTGCAAGGGGCTGATTGAAGCGGGCATGTCGCGTAAAGTCCTTTTTCTGACATCAGAGACGTATTCCAAGTACATCAACAAATTGGACCGGACGAATCGTCCTTTGTTTGGAGATGGGGCAACCGCGACGCTTGTTGAAGCGGTTGAGGTGAATGAAAGGACGGAAAGGGGATCGACAAACGAATCGGCAAATGAATCGGCAAATGAGTCGGTTGTGGAACCGTTGATTGGTCCTTTTGAATTTGGGACGGACGGAAAAGGGGGGAAGATGCTGATTGTTCCGGCTGGAGCACACCGAAAACCGGCAAATGCGCAAACGGCGATTGAGCATCCCGACGGTCGGGGGGGGGTTCGGTCGCAAAATCAACTTTATATGGACGGAGCCGGGATTTTCATTTTTGCGGTTGACACGGTTCCCCCGCTTGTGAATGATTTACTTGCGCAATGTGGAAAAACACGAGAGGACATCGATTGTTTCGTGTTTCATCAGGCCAATCGGTACATGCTTGACAAATTGCGGGAGTTGTGCGAGATTGACCCGGGGAAATACTTTAATGATGTGATGATGCGGGGAAATACCGTTTCAAGCAGTATTCCAATTGCAATCGTTGACGCTTATAAGAGCGGAATGTTGCGACCTGGAGCAACGGTTATGCTCGTTGGATTCGGCGTTGGTCTTTCTTGGGGCGCGACTTTGGTCAAAATCCCGGACCATTTTTCGCCGAAATCATATTAACGGTTTGCTTGTTGTACAATTTATTGCATTGATGTTGGTCGGAAGACGTTAAACAACCGGGGAATGGATTGGGAGAAATGTTGCATAACGAATTACTTGACACACTGCGTTGGAAGAAATTTCCGGTTTTGGACAAAGGATTTGTCTGTCTGGTCGATGTTATGGGAAATGATTCGGCAATTGTTCAAGCAGCCCGGGTCAGTTATGGAGAAGGAACGCAAAAAGTTTCGGATGATCGGACCCTTTTGCGGTATTTGATGCGGCATCAACATACAACGCCGTTTGAAATGGCGGAAATTAAGTTGTTGGTTCGGGTTCCTATGGACACTTGGCGACAATGGATTCGACATCGAACAGCATCTGTCAACGAATACAGCACACGATATTCGATTGCGATTGACGCGAGTTATGCGACGGAGCCGGATTCTTGGAGATTGCAGTCGCAGTCGAATCGACAGGGGAGTGAGGGGGGACTGGACGATTCACTTGGTCGGCAATTGAGCGAGGAAGAGGTTGATTTTCATGAAGCAGCCCGAAAATTGTATGAACGACGGATCGAACAGGGTGTTGCGAGAGAACAGGCGAGAAAGGATTTGCCCCTTTCGACCTACACAGAAGCGTATTGGAAGGTTGATTTGCACAATCTTTTCCGGTTTCTTCAGTTGAGAATGGAACCGAACGCCCAGTTTGAGATTGTACAATACGCCAATACAATTGGTTATAACATCGTCAAGCCGCTTTTTCCGCTTGCTTGGGAAGCGTACATGGATTACCAGTTGGGTTCTATGCGACTGAGCCGATTGGATCAGGAGGTGATACGACGCTTGACTGCAACGGGATCGGTTCCGTCAACGGTTGAACAGTTTTATGCTGTTCAAGACCCGAGTTGGAGTTCTCAGCCCCGTTGTCGTGAACGTGATGAATGTTTGAACAAATTGACGGAGTTGGGACTTGTCCGTTTGACGCAAGAGAGTCAGGAAGAGTGAATTTGCGGATTGGGCAAAACGTCCCGACACCCGTCTTGATTTTTTCGGTGTCATTCTTATAATATCCGCTTTTGCGGATTGTTCTTGAACCGACCGAACCTTTAGAGTATGTTATGCACTTTTCGCTCATAGACCGAATCGAAGCCCTTGAACCGGGTCAATCGATTGTAGCGACGAAATCCTTGTCGCTGACCGAGGAGTATTTGCAGGATCATTTTCCGAATTTCCCGGTTATGCCGGGTGTTTTGATGATCGAAGCGTTGACGCAAGCGTCCGCTTGGTTGATTCGTGTGAGCGATCATTTTGCACACAGTATGGTTTTGCTGAAAGAACTGAAGAATGTGAAGTACGGCAAGTTTGTGCAACCTGGTCAGACGGTTCAATTTACGGCGAAAATAGTATCGCGGTCAGATGACTTGACAACAGTGAAAGCGGAAGGGACAATAGAGGGTCAGACGAATGTTCGGGCCCAATTGACGTTGAAGCATTATAATCTTGCGGGAACGCAAGGATTCGGTCCCTCAACAGATCGTGATATTATTGTCGCAATGAAAGAGAAATTGTCCCTGCTTTGGTCAACCGCAAGGGATGCCGTGTAGGATGACCGAAAAGGATCAAGCAGCAATACTGAATCATTACGGAATCATTGACACAGAGTCCATCGTTGTCGTTGATTCTGGGCGGAGTTGTGTCCGCATGTGAAATCGGGGACGATTACAACCCTTAACTTTTTTTGGAGAAGATTTATGCCGACAAAGGACGAAGTTTTTGAAGGAGTCCGTGAAGCGTTATGTGAAGCGTTAGGAGTTGATGAGGATGAGGTGACGATTGAGGCAACCTTAGTCGGCGATTTAGGGGCGGAGTCGATTGACCTGCTTGATATTGTGTATCGACTGGAAAAGGCCTTTTCGATCAAGATTGATCGGGGAGAATTGATTCCTGAAGATTTACTGGAGAATACAGATTACGTCGTTGATCGTAAATTGACATCGCGGGGATTGGAAGAACTTCGCAAACGAATGCCGGGAACGGATTTGAGCGAATTTGAGAAGAATCCGCTTGTACAGAATCTTGCAACGATTCTGACGGTTCGTGATATGTGCCAAATCGTTGAAAACAAATTGGGAGTCTGACCGGCATTATGCGTTGGTTTTGGATAGATCGTTTTACGGTGTTTGAAAGTCGGAAACGGGCAGAAGCAGTGAAAGCGATTTCACTTGCTGAAGACCATTTGCACGATCATTTCCCACATCATCCCGTCATGCCGGGTTCGCTGATTGTCGAGGGATTGGCGCAAGTCGCCGGTCTCTTAGCGTGTGAAGCAACGGGTTATAAGGCGAAAGTTGTTCTCGCCAAGATACCGAAAATGGTCTTTCACATAACAGAAGCGGTTCCGGGAGATGTCCTGCGTTATTGTGCCGAATTGGACACGATTCGGGAAGACGGTGCTGTTGCGCATGTTGCGGCTTATCGAGGTGCGGAAATTATGGCAGAAGGGGAGTTTGTTTTTGCGCATTTGGCAGATTTTGCGTTTGGTAAGACGACCCTTTTTGGAGATGGTGATCTGATTCGGATGATGAGAATCTTTGGGGCGTATCATGTGGGGGTTGCAGAAGACGGATCGAAGTTGTTGGACCCGGAACAGGAATAGAAAGAGAAAAGGCAGATTGATGAGACGACGTGTTGTTGTGACCGGGTTGGGCCTTGTAACACCGTTAGGAACGGATGTGGAGACGGTTTGGCAACGTCTTTTGAATTGTGAATCAGGGGTTGGTTACATCACCCTTTTTGACGCGTCCAATTTTCCGACAAAGATTGCGGCGGAAGTGCGAGATTGGGATTTATCGGACGTTGGTGAAGACCCTAAAAAGTGGGAATTGCAGGACCGACATTCCCGGTTTGCAATTGGGGCGGGATATAAGGCGATGTGGGATTCCGGCTTGTTGAAAGGGAAGGAGTTTTATTCGGGGTTGGACCCGAATCGTTTTGGGGTTTATACAGGAGCGGGAGAAGGGAAGCAGGATTTCGACCAGTTTGCCGAAATGATGGTTGCCGGGTTTGGAAAGAAGGGGACAGAAGAGACGGATTTTGATTTCGGTCGGTTCATTGCGCGAGGTGTCGAGATTTTGGACCCGGTTCGAGAGGAGGAGCAGGAGCCGAATCGTCCGGCTGCACATTTGGGGACGCTTTTTCGGGCTTATGGACCGAACATGAACTGTTTGACAGCGTGTGCGGCGAGCAGTCAGGCGGTTGGAGAAGCGGCGGAATTGATTCGTCGGGGAGATGCGGACGTGATGATTGCGGGGGGAGCACATTCGATGATTCATCCGTTTGGAGTGACAGGATTTAATCTGTTGACCGCGTTGAGTACGAACAATGCGGACCCTAAGGGAGCGTCCCGACCGTTTGATAAGAATCGGGACGGATTTGTTCTTGGAGAAGGGGCTGCAATGCTGATTCTTGAGGAGTTGGAATTTGCGAAGAAACGGGGCGCGAAAATTTATGGTGAAATTGCGGGATATGGTTCAACGGCGGATGCTTTTCGGATTACGGACACACATCCAGAAGGTCGGGGCGCAATCGGCTGTATGCGGGGTGCTCTGCAAGATGCGGGCTTGAAACCGGAAGAGGTTGATTACGTCAATGCACATGGAACAAGCACCTCGGTCAATGATCGGGTCGAGACACTTGCAATTCGGGCCGTTTTTGGGGATTATGCGGAAAAATTGCCGGTTTCGAGTACAAAGAGCATGACGGGGCATTTGATTGCAGCAGCAGGGGCGAGCGAATTGATTTATTGTCTTTTGGCGATTCGGGACGGTATTCTTCCGCCGACGATCAATCAGCAGACAGCGGACCCTGAATGTGATTTGGATTACATTCCGAATGTTCCTCGGAAAGCGAAATGCGATGTTGCGTTGAGTAACAGTTTCGGATTTGGCGGTCAAAATGTTTCTCTGGTTGTCCGGCGTTTTGTTTGAAACGGACATTTGGAGTCGAATAAGTGGTCAAGGATTGAAGATGCGCAATTCCGTTGAACGGTTCTTGAAGTACATGCAGGTCGAACGGGGCGCGTCGGATTTGACGGTTAAGAGTTATGGAGAGGATTTTGAGGCGATTTGCGAGTATTTGACGGACGCACATTATGGGGTGATTCCGCGACCGGATGAGGTGACGACACTTGAGTTGCGGGGTTATGTTGCGGCAATGCAGGAAGCGGGTTACGCCAAAACAACGATTGCCCGGCGTCTTGCGTCACTTCGCAGTTTTTTCAAGTTTGGACTTCGGGACGGTTGGGTTCGGGAGAATCCGGCCAAACCTCTTCGTAATCCGCGTTCTATTCGGTCCTTGCCCTATTTTCTTTCAACGAAAGAGATTGAACAGTTGTTGGACAGTCCGCCGAAATTGGATTTTCTTGGTGTAAGAGATCGTGCGATACTGGAGACGATGTATTCGGCGGGTGTCCGGGTTGCGGAACTGGTTTCGATGAACTGGGCTGATCTGGATATGAAAGAGGGGATTATTCGGGTTCGCGGAAAAGGGAAGAAGGAGCGTTTTTCGCCGATTGGTTCTTTTGCTAAAACAGCGATTCGGACTTGGTTTGGTTTCAGGTCAGAGTTAATTGGCAAAAAGCGACCGAATGAGCTTAAGAATCGGGATTGGCCGTTATTTTTGAACCGTTTTGGTAATCGTTTGACGACGCGCAGTGTTGGACGGATGCTTGAAAAATACCTCAAAATGACGGGCCTTGATCGTCGGACGACCCCACATACCTTACGTCATAGTTTTGCGACGCATTTACTGGACAGGGGGGCCGACATACGGAGTGTTCAGGAGCTTCTTGGGCACAAGAGTTTGGTAACGACGCAGATATACACGCATTTGAGTACAGCGGGATTACTTGAGGTCTATGAAAAGGCACATCCCCGGGCGAAATAATGGTGCAATGATTATTTATTGCTGAGAGGAACGTCGTTGAGTCGCAGAACAACATTCTGCGTGTTTGAGAGAGAAGGTCGAAGTTAGAAGGTAAAAGGTAGGGAATGGGGACTGGGATTCGTGGAATGAAAGATAAGGGGATTACGCGATTTAACTGGTTAATCTCTTTTTTTTACGACAACCTTTTTATTGGGCTTCTCCCCACTTCTACCTCCTACCTTCTCTCATTCGCATCTGAATCCCAATTTTTAGTATTAACAAAGCCTACCTTTCATGTCTGCGCAAAGTTTTGAACCGATTCTACCCCAAATTTGTAGTCCGCGAGATTTGCAGAATCTGACCCCCGCGCAGTTGAAATGGCTCGCAACTGAAATTCGTGAAGAACTCTGTTCCCTTTCCAACGCACGATCCGTTCATTTCGCGTCCAATCTCGGCGTCGTCGAACTGTGTATCGCCCTACATCGTGTCTTTGACTTCAGTAAAGATCGCTTAATCTGGGATACAGGACACCAATGTTATCCTCATAAAATTCTGACAGGTCGCGCCAATGAGTTGAAAACGATTCGGACTCACGGGGGTCTTATGGGGTTTCCCAACCCTGAAGAAAGCGAATATGACCTCATGATGACCGGTCATGCTGGTTGTAGCGTCGGAACCGCTCTCGGTTTGGCATGTGGAGATGACCTGCAACATCCGCAAGAGAAGCGGCATAGTGTTGCTGTTATTGGAGACGGCGCGTTTTCGTCCGGGGTTGTTTTCGAATCACTCAATCATGCCGGTTGGTTGAAAAAGAATATGACCGTTATTCTGAATGACAATAAAATGTCGATCTGTCCAAGAGTTGGCGGTCTTTCCACTTCTCTGGACCAATTGCGAATGAATTCCTCGTATTTGGGGATAAAGCAGCAAATACATCGTTTTGTGAGCAATATGCCGCTTTTCAAAACGTCAACGGAATCATTTCTCTCGCATCTTAAAGCCGCAATCAAAGCCGGTTTTCTCGGAGGAATGTTTTTTGAAGAACTCGGGTTCCGTTATATTGGTCCCGTTGACGGACATAACATTGAGCAATTACAGAGTTTTCTGCGTATGGTCCGGGAATATGAAGAACCGGTTTTGCTCCATGTTTTTACGGAAAAAGGTCGCGGTTACAAACCGGCTGAGAATGACCCGACGACGTTTCATGCTCCTGCCCCGCTCCTGACGAAATCCCGGTTGGAGCTTGGCAATTCCGAGGAGAAAGAGAAAGAAGCGAACACCAAAGTTAAGGTCCAACCGGATCAACAGTCGGGTGATTCCTCGGAATCATCGATCAACCTGCCAATTCCAACCGATCAGGATTGTCTTCCAAGTGAACCGAATTCGTACACGTTTTGGGTTCGGGAAACTGTTTTGCGAATGATGCAGGAAAATGAGAAAGTCTGCATCATCACAGCCGCAATGTGTCAGGGAAACATGTTGGAACCGATCAGGGAACAGTTTCCTGACCGATTTTTCGATGTTGGGATTTGCGAATCTCATGCCGTTCTTTTTGCAGCCGGACTCGCCAAAACCGGTTTGCGACCGATTGTGGACATTTACAGCACGTTTTTACAGCGGAGTTACGATCAACTGTTTCAGGAGATTTCACTCCAGCGATTGCCCGTTTTATTTTTGTTGGATCGAGCCGGTTTGGCGGGACCGGACGGACCGACACATCATGGAGTCTTTGATGTCGCTTACATGCGGCATTTTCCGAATTTGCAGCTTCTTTCGCCGGGCGATCCGACCGAGATCGAACCGATGATTCGCTTTGCCCTTTCCGAACCGATTTCCTGCGCAATCCGTTATCCCAAGTGTACAGCCCCTCTTTTGGACCGTCAACAATTCGGACGTGACCCGATTTCGGCGATTGAACGGGGTCGGGCCGAGTTGATTTGTCCCGGACGAGATGGAATGTTTGCTGTATATGGTGGTCTTTTACCTCAGGTTCTTGCCGCAAGAAATCGTTTGGCGACAGAATTGCCCTCACTTGATTTTGGGATCATCAATGCTCGATTTGCCAAACCGCTTGATCGGTCCCTGTTGCTGCAACCACTTCGTGAGGGGCAAACGCTTATCACGGTTGAAGAAGGTGTTTTAGCGGGGGGATTTGGTAGTGCTGTTCTTGAAGCGGCATGTGATGAACATTTGGACACGCGCAACCTGAATCGGCGTGGTATGCCCGATTATTATGTTCCACATGGGGAACGGGGGGAACTTTTAGGAGAATTGGGTCTGGACGGAGAAGGTCTTGCGCAGTTTGCCCGCAAAGTTTACGCAGAACGATTTTTTTGACGATTCGTCGCTAATGCAACTTTTGTCGTCCGGGGGACGGGAGCAACGCGACCGCACCCCCCCGGTTACATATTTTTTAAGGTGTCGTATGAAAGTACCGCGCAACAACACGTTTTACGCTTTTTGTTCTCTTCTTTTGCCCGGTTTGGGACAACTGCTTCAAAAACGGCCCCGAGAGGCAGTCGGTTTCTTCATGTTGTTTCTCTTGAGCGGATTTCTGCCGATACTCATTGTGAGTCTTCTCTTTATAGATCGGTTTTCCTATCAACCGACACGCGTTCATGTTTTGCATCTTTCCATTTTTGGTGGACTTTATCTGGTCTTGCTGCTGACCATTTTTTGGTCCGTGATAGATGCTGTGAAACCGAAAGAGGTACAGATCGACAATCAGGAGGAAAAACCGAACGTCCCCGTTCGTCAACGTTACACATTTCTTAAGTTGCTGACCGCTGTTGGAATCGTCGGTCTTTTGATTGCTTTATTGTTACCCGGTATTCCTTCAGCTCGTGAAGCGGCCCGCCGGATGCGATGTTCCAATAACATGAGACAAATCGTTCTTGCCTTTCACGCTTATCACGCGCAACATGGATGTTTTCCGCCAACCTATACGGTCGATGAGCGAGGGCAACCGTTACAGAGTTGGCGTGTTCTGATATTGCCCTATATTGAGCAGCAAGACTTGTATGAAAAAATTGTAAGCGTTCACGGAATTTGATCACAGGCGAGGGAACTTCTCGTTCGGGTGCTATCAAGAATCATTGCGAAACCGCCGGAACCAACGTCGGAGGTTTGCCGCCAAATAAATGGGCTGATACACTTTCGTGTAAGAA
>JBOFQB010000100.1:0-15242 GCA_051660685.1 Thermoguttaceae bacterium
AGAATTGTTGTATCATTCTTAGCACCAAAGGTGCGTAACAAAATAGACAGCGGTTTTAACCGCTGGTGTCAAAATGTCAAAAAATATTCGCCCTGTAAGGGCGAAACAATGAATTGTGCTGCCCCTTCAGGGCAGAATAGGGTGTGTGACACCAACCCGGGGTTTCGCTGCGCTTCACCCCGGGCTACAAAAAGGTCGCTGCTAATGCAGCTAAGAGATGCAATCCTTGAGTTTTTGGTTTCAAAAAGGTGTGAAATGTGTATACCAATTATTGAAATGCGCTCAACTATTGAAATGCGCTCAACGGGGAGGACTTATTCACTTGGGATCAGACGACTGAAACCGAGATCGATGTATTGACCTCCTCCTGTCTGTTTGCAATGAACCGCAATCAGGTTTTTCCCCGGTTTGATCGCGCCTTTGACTTTTGTAACATCCAGCTCCATTGAAACATAATTCGGGATGTATCCGGTTGCCGAAAAAATCAGAACTCCGTTCATGTAAACCTCGCAATCTTCATCATGGTAAAGCGAAAGTCGCAACTGTTCGGGATGATTGACAACATCGTCCGGGAAATCAACCGTTTTACGCAACCATATATCACTTGTATTCCAAACCGTTCCAATCAATGTGTTCGGCGTCTCTTCGGTTCCAAATCCACTTTCCCCCTCCTTCCAACCTGAATCATCAAACGCCGATTGCATCCAATCATCCGCCGGTTTTTCCGTCCTCCATTTCCAAATCGACGCCGTATCCCGAGCATCCTGAATCACCTGAACCCGTTTGGGACCCGGAGATTGCAGTTTCAAATTCGCTTCCTTCATTTTGGCAGCATCAAACTTGTCAACCGCCCGATCATACGTCATTAAACCATTCACCTCAACCTCAACATCCGTCGTTTGCGTATAAACAGCAGCCGAAAGTCCTTCGGCAATCAAGGGATGTAACGCATTATTCAACTGAAGATAACGGTCAAACAATGCTTCTTTCTCCTCGAAAGACTGGTATCCCCAGTTTTTGTCGTTCTGCCAAGTATGTCCCTGAATCGGCATTCCAAGACCGCCGTATTCTCCCAAAACAAGAGCGCGGTTGGGACTTACAGGAGGAATGCCCGGACCCGGATAAACGTGAATATCGTGAACGTCCCCGACATTTCGGTCAGCCCAACCACTTACACTGTTGACCAACCGAGTTGGGTCCAGTTCCCGGCAAAAATCGGCAATCCCGGCCGTCTCATACTGTCCCCAACCTTCATTAAAAGGGACCCACATAACAATGCTGGGATGATTATCAAGCGTTAAAATCATCTCTTCCAGCTCCTGTCGGAATTGAGCGTCCGATTGCGGCGTCCGACGTATATCAGGAACATTCGGCCCAATGTAACGGTCCCCGCTCGGCATGTCCTGCCAAACCAACATTCCCAATCGGTCACAATGTGTGTAAAAACGTCGCGGTTCCACCTTGACATGTTTACGCAACATGTTGAAACCAAAATCTTTGGTTCGACGAATGTCAAACGCTAATGCTTCATCGGTTGGAGCCGTATAGAGACCGTCCGACCACCATCCTTGATCGAGCGGTCCATGTTGGAACAAAAATTCTCCGTTCAGGAGAATACGAACGACACCGTTTTCATCTTTGCCGAGTTTAATGTCTCTCATCCCGAAATAGGAATCAACGGAATCAAGCACTTTTCCGTCCCGCAAAACCTGAACCTTGATGTCGTAAAGATGCGGATTATTTGGCGTCCAAAGAATGGGGTCTTTCACCTCAAGAACAATCGGCCCGGTCCCAACTTTTTCCTCCTTTTTGCTGTTGTCATCTTTCCGTTGAACCAAAACCGTATCTCCCGCTTGAGCACCTTCGATTTGCACCTCAAACGCTATGTTTCCGTCCTTGAGATTCGGAACCCCTTTAATTTTGGTGATAAATGTTGGAGCAACCGGTTCAATCCAGACCGTCTGCCAAATCCCCGTTACAGAAGTGTACCAGATTCCGTTCGGATTGCGAATCTGTTTTCCTCGCGGTTGTGTTCCCCTTCTTGCATCGGTCGGGTCCCAAACCGAAACAACGAGAGTTTGCGGACCTGATTCACTTAAAGCATCTGTAATGTCAAACGCAAACGGACTGTATCCCCCCTTGTGTCGTCCAACCTCTTTACCGTTGAGGTAGACGGTCGTGTCCCAATCAACGGCTTCAAAATTGAGGCGAATATTCTGCCCGGCCCAATCCTTAGGAACCTCAAATGTTCGATGATACCAAAGACGGTTGTCCGGTCCAACCGTCTTTTTAACCCCCGAAAGGGCGGACTCGATTGCAAAGGGAACGAGAATCTTTCCCTCATACTGTTTCGGTTCGGCATCTCTTTCCCCGATGATTGCATAATCCCAAAGACCATTCAGGTTGAGCCAATTCTCGCGGACCAATTGAGGTCGGGGATATTCGGGCCAAACATTTTCGGGATCGACATCTTTCGCAAAGACACTGAGTATTTTTCCCTCAACCGGTTTCCATGATTCGGCAGAAACAAATGAGGTAAGCGAAATGACAAAAAGGAGCAGACAGAAAATGAACAACAGGTTTTTCGACATAGTGCTTGTTTAGATAAAAGTTGGGATTGGTGTTTCGAATTCAGAAAAAACTTTTGTATTGAGACACCGTGTTTGGAGCGGTTCTGAACGCGCGATACGTTGTATCGCGGCTAAACGGGACCTCATTCAACGGCGGTCATAAGGTTCTTAACCCGTTTGACTTCAGGAACGGTCAAAAGAATCTGACCCGCTTTGACCCGTTGTTGCTCATTTTCAACAACCCCGCGCAGTGTAACCGTTCCGTCTTCATACTTGACTTCAACAGGTGCTAAAAGATGAATGTCGGGACTGCGAATAATCATTTCTTCAAGACTGTTCTGGAACTTCTGCAACACCTTATCCCGCGTCATTGCAAGTTGTTCGGGCGTTTGAGGAACCTGAATCAACGGATTCTGTCGTCGAGCCGATTCAGAAATCATTTCGTCAATCGATTGCGTTCGGTCATTCAACATGTCCGAACCAACGGACCTTGCTCCACTCAAATAGGACGAATTTCCTGACCGATTTGGTCCCGTTTCGTTGACATTTTCCTGCATCGAAGCCGTATTTGGGCGAGATGGACCGAAACCGGGATTGGTTCCCGTTTGATTGGACGAACGAAACCATTTTGGAACCGGACGACGCAAGTTTTGTTCCGTCCCCGCACTCTGTTGTCCCGATTGGACAGTTTGAGAGGATGAGGTGTTTTGATAAGACTGCGCTGATCCGGCTGTTTGAGCCGATTGCAGCAAACTTTCCTGATCATTCATCTCAGGTTGTTGCTCTGTTCCCCCGACCCTTTCCCCCAATTGCTGTTCGTCGCTTGACCAAAGATTTTGAGGGACGGGAACTGGTGTAAAACGATAAGGACTTGGTTGACCGTAAGGAATCGGTGCAGCCAATTCCTGCTGATAATACCGACGATTCGCGTCCGCAATCGTCCGTCGTAATTGATTCATTTCCCGTTCACGCACTTGGTTCTGCTGTTCATTCGGCTGTTCAACAGGATAACCGGAATGCGGCAGAAAACGAGTCAAAATCGAGTTGGACCGTTCATCCTGCCAGTTTCGTCGCGCCTGTTCAACTCCCGGTCCCAACAACCCCATCTCTTTGATGTAATCTTGCGTAAAAGACCCCAATGTAACCGGTTGAGGAGGTGGAACCGGTCCCTGCAACTGCACTGTCACCTCTAATGACCCGGGTTGCGTCATCCCCAATCGGCACAACCCGAATACGCAAACGAACAACACGATCACGCCCAAGAACCACAATGCTGCAAACGGCGATCTCGGGACATTCTTGGGTGTCTTATTATCACTTCGCATCTATCATTTCTCCTTACAAGAGGAAAACGGTCGTTTTTGATCGGTTTTGAACGCGCGATACGTTGTATCGCGGCTAAACATTGAGGTCCCTAACCGCGTTCAACAGCGTTCTCTAATCAACAATAATCGGTCGGAAACCGACGTTCATCACTTTCTGCCAAGGTTTGTAAAGGACCCGGGAACTGGAACCGGTTACTTTGGGACGATCTTTCCAACTCCCTCCTCGCGCAACGACCTGACCTTTTTTGACCGTCCCCGGTTCCGGTTCCGTCCATTCCCAAACATTACCAATCATGTCATACAAACCCCAACTGTTCGGTTCATACTGTTTGACATAATCGACAACAAACCATTTGTCCGAAAACCGGTCATCTCTGAGCGGGAACAGTGAATTTTCAGGATAAGGACGTCTTAAATGGACCTTGCTCCCCCCGTCCCAAGAAGTGTAGGTGAACCTCACTTCACCCCCTGCAAGATTGGCGTAATTGGAAAAATCAGCATCACGATCACCAAAATAGAACGGCGTTTGAGTTCCGGCTCGCGCCGACCATTCCCATTCCGCTTCTGTCGGCAATTTTACGGGTTTGCCAAGTCGTTCGGACAACCAACGACAGAACTGTTGCGATTCGTCAAAGGAGACCCGGGCAACCGGTTGGTCCGGGTGATTGGCGATATAACCGGGAACAATATGGTCTTTTCCGTCTTCCCGCAAATATCGCGTGTCATGTTCAGGATCAAAAACCGCATATTGAGCATTTGTTATCTCCGTTTCTGCAATCCAAAACGGTTTTTCAATCCTGACGACTTTCCGTTGACGTTCGTCGGGCAAACCATCTAACTGTCCCATAATGTATTCCCCGGCCGGAATTCGGACAAAGGTGATTTTTTGAGCGTCCAGATCAACCGGTTCCGAATCATCATGAGCTGGTTTCCCCGGTTGAGGTCCGCTCGCTTTGCCCATTTCAACAACCCAACGTTTTTCCCGATTGGAATCTCCAGAATGTGTGGACTGCGCGGAATCTCCAACCGTGTTGGAATTTTCAGCCTTATTCACATTTCCAACGACATGAGAATTTTCAGTCGGTTGGACAAACCCGGCATCTGCTTGCATCTTTTGCGCTGTTTGGGCGTTAAACGGCCAATTCACAACTGTGAGCGAATCCCGCACGTCCTGTTTCTTGACCACTTCGTCCAGTTGAACGGGGGTCAACTTCGGAATCTCAACCGTTTTTCGGGTTGAAAGTGAATTCCGATATTCCAACTCGGGGTTGACATCGACATCAGCATAGAGCAACGCCAATTCCTGTCGCCGCTTTTCATACGTCGAATTCGTCCATTGTCCTCGATAGGGGACATTCAGGTCAATCCATGTATACAATCGGTCCCAAACTTCTTTGCTGATTTCAAGCCCAAAATGACCTTTTTGAAGACGTTGGACCAATTCGCTGACCGTTGCATGATAATCAAGCGGGGGGAGCATGTCCAAATCCGATTCCGGTCCAGGTCGCCAAGTAAACGGATTGAGTGCCGCATACGCCGTATCTGTTTCCCAACTTCCTGTATTGTGCGCTTCAAACGAAATCATCCCCCGTTCCGATTTGTTCACATCATTATGACAGGAAACGCAGTTCTGATCGAGCATTGGTTGAATCTCGGCTTCAAAACCAAAAGGGCGGGCTGAACCATACCAGGGTTCAATCGAACGGGGCGGTTTGCTCGACGCAAGAACCCGTTTGGCGGGCGTTACATCAAGCGGGGTTTCATGACAACCAACACAGGACTGTTGTTCGCCCGGCATACAAATCGTCCAAGACCTCATCAATTGCAACGCCCGACCTTCTTCGTCCAGAACCTGAATCGAAATCGGTGTATTCGCAGGAACCTTGAACATCACGGAACCATCTTCTTCAAGCGGGACGGTTCCTAAAATCCGTTTAATGTCCCAACTCGACACCATTCCGACCGATTCATGTCCCCCGCTCTGTCGGAATCCGTAATGATAGGAGAAAATTCTCAGCGATTTCGCCGTTCCGCGCGGAACCCCTTTCAGTCCCCCCCCCATATAGACATCCGTAATGAACATCGTCCCCTCTTTGTCCGTCGAATCCGTAATGTCCGAACGAACAGGCGGTCGTTCCCGGGGAATCAACGGAATCGGTTGAAACAGAGCATCACTGGGGAGTTCCAGAATTTTTATCATGTTGTCAAACCGGTCAACCAACCAGATACCAAACATCCCTTTGTTCCCGACCCGCAAACTGGTCAGATAATAGTTCTCGCTCAACGCATAAGGGTAAACAAATTTATATCGACCAACTCCCCCTTGATTGTCGTAAACATTTCCAACAACATCTCGACCATAACCGGGAATTTCCTGAACGCAACCGGTTACTTCTTTTGGAAAAACACGCGGAAAAATGTTGAGATGATCCAACTCTTTCCCCCATTCTTTCGATTGAGGATCAAATCGGAAAGGGTATTTCGAAGCCAATTGCGGATTGAGAATCAACAGTCGTCCCGCTTCAGGAAGTCCTCCCAACTCGGCATGATGTCCGCTCACAACTCCAACAACCCAACTGGAATTTGGAACAGCTCGGGGATTCTTGAACGCGGTTGGAAAATACGAACCGCTCCCCCACATTGCCCGTTGTTGTCGTCCATCTGGTTGCATGGAAAACAACATTCGACTCATATAATGCGGAACATCCGTGTACTCCCAACGTAAATACATAACCCGACCGTCCTGCAAAATGCTGGGATGCCAATCACTGTCCTGCTCAAAAGTCAATTGCCGGACTTTTTTGGTCGGAGACGGTTCATCCGGCGATCCACATTCGACACGATACAGGTTGACCATAGGACGTCCGCCGTTTTCGCAAGGAAGACCTTGCATCCCTGCTGTTGACGCAGAAATGATGACCCCTTCTTCAGGAAGATAACAGGAATCGAACCAATTGACGTCCCTTTGGTCGTTGGGGGTCAGTTCACGCAGATTTTTTCCGTCCAGACCCACTTCAAAAACGGCCCATTGTCCATATTCGTTGATCGAGGAGAACATGATTCGGTCCCCGTCGAAATGCAAATCAAGGTCTCGCATGATTGCTTCTTCGGGATGTTGATAAACGGACCTTAATTGAGGTTCCGAACGGAGATTGGACAAAACGGCAATTTCATTGTTCCAACCATTTCGGGTGATCGTGTCGTTTGTGTAGGAGTTTAACCCAATAAACCCCCAATTAGCACTACGACGTTTCATTGTCCGTCGAATCAGGGCAATTTGGTCGAAATCGAGGAGCGGATTGGCAAGAGCTGCTTCACGAAGAACGGCTTCAAACTTTTCCCGGGCTGCTTTGTCGTTGAAGTTTTTTCTAAGAGGTTCGGCTGCTTCTTCGAGACGTCGCAGAAATTCAGCCCCTTTCGGGTATTTGTCGCCAAATGTTGCGATCAAGTCCTCAACCATACGTTTTGCCGATTCCGGGGTATTGACAGGAACTTGTCCGTTATCATAAGCATAAACAGCAACAAGATGGTTGAAAACCAGAAAGAGAAAGAGTACGACAGAAGCGAAGAACGACAAAACGCAACGTCGAGGAAATGAGGGCAACTTGAACATACAATAAGTCGTTAACATATACTTGCTCTTTGGATTGTCGAGATTTCTCTCGTTTGCGAGGAGAAACAGTTTGTGAGGTTAAGCGGCCAATATTGGCCGGTATAGACCCCAAACGGGTACAAAATGGACATTTTGTCCGAACGCAGGCATCTTGCCTGCATCAAGAAAAAAATGTGCGGGCAGGATGCCCGCGTTCCAATCGGAAAACAAACCCTTTCTAACCGTTTGCGGTATAACTCCGAATAACTCCAATCAACATGGGAGATAAATTCGGTAAGGTCTACAAACAAGGGCAACAGTGTCCATTGTAACGGGTTGGATTTGGAACTCAACCGTGTATTGCCCAAATATTTCCAATCGGTCAGAATTTTTGCGGGATTGGCAACAAATCTGGGGCGTTTTCAAAAGACTTGGGAAGTTTTCAAGAAGTTGTGGGGAGTTGTAGGGATGTACACTGAACATCCAGCTGTTATAATGGGCGTGTGTTTTTTGAAAAATGGACGTCATCCTTCTCCTTGCGAGGTGAGACTTGGCCCAAAAATACCTTTTGCCCTGTCCCGTTTGCGGAAAATCAATCCCCGTTGAAACAGTTCAAGCGGGTCACGAAATCCGTTGTGAATGTGGAAACAACTTCGTTGTTCCCTCTCTCCTAAAGATAAAAAAATTGCCGTTTGCCGAAACCGACACCGAGCAATCCGCAAAAAAAAGTAAGACCGGTCCAACGAGCAAAACGGGTCAAAAGGTTGATTCGGCGACATCAGCCCCGATCCAATCAGCAACAACGAATGAACGGAGTCGGCTCGTCTGGTCGATTCGCTTACTCGGAACCTTTTGTCTTCTCGTCTCAACAGCCTGGTTCGTGTACTGTCTTCTGTACACCTATCCAAAACCGGATGATGTCCTCAAAAGACGGGTTGTTTACGCCTACTCTTTTGAAGGAAATGACTCGATTCAACGGGATTCAACCCCTTTGACGGTCAAAGAGGAGGAGTTTTTCTCAATCCCTGAAGAACGGATTGATTGGTTTACCCCGATTGAAACGATCCATTATTGGCAATTGTTCAAAGATGGTCCCGCAATGAGTTCCAATTTTTGGGAAAACTACTACACGTTGATCGAATTTTACTACATTCGTGTTGTCGGGTCCGGTCTGTTGATTGTTCTTTCGATTGGAATCATCTGCATCCCCTTCTTCTGGTCCAACAAATCGGTTGGTGTTAGAAAAGGAACAGAATGGAAGTAGTTTGAACGGTTTTGGGATTTTTTATGAAAAGAACCTGAACATTAAACATTCGACTTCAAATCGTTAGACGTTCGACCAAGAGACTCGCCAATGTTCAGGAAGCGACGATTCGGTCTATTTCAGGTTTTTTGACGATTGAACTGTCAGGAACCGTTTATTTTCACTTTTTGAATCAAGCATAAGACAATGGATTCACCTCAGATTAAACGGGCAATTATCAGCGTCAGCGACAAAATGGGACTTTCGGCGTTTGCAAAAGGTCTTGCAGGAGCAGGTGTCGAAATTTACAGTACAGGGGGAACCCGACAGTATTTGTTGGGAGAAGGGGTTCCTGTCAAAGACATTGCTGAATATACCGGTTTCCCTGAAATGATGAACGGTCGTCTTAAAACGCTGCATCCCAAAGTATACGGCGGTATTCTCGCTCGTCGGGATCATGTCGATGATATGAAAGCGTTGATTGAACATGGAATCAACAGTTTTGAACTCGTCGTTGTCAATCTTTATCCGTTTGAAGCAACCGTTGCAAAAGAGAATGTGACGGAATCAGAAGCAATCGAGAACATCGATATTGGCGGTCCCTCCATGCTCCGCGCTGCTGCTAAAAATCATCAGTTTGTGACGGTTGTGACGAACAATGAGCAGTATTCTCATGTTCTGGAGCAGATTCAGGAAAAGGGGGCAACGACCTTGCAACTCCGTCGTTCGCTCGCAAAAGATGCTTTTGTCCATACAGCTGCTTATGATGCCGCTATATCACAGTTTTTCATTGAACGAAGTGAAGAGGGAACATTCCCAGATCGACTGAATACGTCGTACAAAAGGTGTTCGGTTCTGAGATACGGCGAAAACCCTCATCAACAGGCTGCTTTGTATTCTGATCCCAAATGCAAATCGGCTAATGTAGTGAATGCACGACAGTTAAACGGCAAGGAACTCTCGTACAACAACCTGCTTGACCTTGATTCGGCTTTGTCGATTGTCCGAAGTTTCAAACAACCGACTGTTTCCGTCATAAAACACAATAATCCTTGTGGAGCCGGAAGTGCTGAAAAAATGATCGACGCCTTGAAAAAAGGAATGGAAGGGGACCCGCTTAGTGCATTTGGTTCTGTACTCGGTTTCAACGGTCCTCTTGACGCCGAATGTGCCGAATACCTCGCAACACCCGGTTTGTTTGTTGAAGCAATCATCGCAACCGAATTTTCTGATTCGGCCCTTGAAATTTTGAAGACCAAACCAAAATGGTCGGCCAATGTTCGTCTCCTCTCGACCGGTTCTCTTGCCAAAAAACCGGGGCGTTGGTTGATTCGCCCCATTGAAGGAGGAGCCTTACTTCAAGAAGCGGATATTGAACCGGATGATGAACGTACTTGGCAGGTTGTGACGGAATCGAAACCCAGTTCAGAAATGATGGACGATTTGCGATTTGCTTGGGAAATGGTTCGGCATGTCAAATCAAACGCAATCACCCTATGTAAAAACTTGATGCTTCTTGGCGCAGGAGCCGGACAAATGAGTCGGGTTGATTCCGTTGAAATCGCAATCAAAAAAGCGGGGGACCGCGCAAAGGGTTCGGTTCTTGGAAGTGACGCCTTTTTTCCTTTTCCTGACTCGATTGAAAGGGCTGCTGAAGTAGGAATTGGGGCGATTATTCAACCGGGCGGTTCACGCGGGGACGAATCGGTGATTGAGATGTGCAACAAATATAAGATTCCGATGATTTTTACAGGCAAACGGCACTTCCGGCACTAAAAGCAAAAAAGAGCAAAGTTGACACTTAGAGTACATAAAGAACACGAGGAAGAATGAGATTTACAAAGATGCAGGGAGCGGGAAACGATTACGTTTACGTTGACTGCTTGAGTGAAGCGATTCCGCTTGACCAACTTGCGCAATTGGCGATTCGGGTTTCTGACCGTCATTTTGGGATTGGCGGAGATGGTCTCGTGTTGATTCTTCCTTCCGATTGCGCGGATGTCCAAATGCGAATATTCAACGCAGACGGTTCGGAAGGAGAAATGTGCGGAAATGCAATTCGTTGTGTCGGAAAATATATTTACGATCATCAGCTTTGTTTGACCGCGCAACAAACAACAAAGGAGTTGACGGTTGAGACAAAGGGGGGAATCAAGCGGTTGGAACTTCAAATCAACGCCGGAAAAGTTGAACAAGTCCGGGTCGATATGGGCGAACCAATTTTTCAGCCGAGTCTTATTCCGACCTTGTTGCGAAATCGGACGACATCTGGAACAGCAATTGGGACAGTAACCGAGTCGAACAGAGAGAATCAACCGATTGTCAATCTGCCGTTTGACCTCGACGGTCGGGAAATTCGGGTCACCTCCATTTCAATGGGGAATCCGCATCTCGTCACCTTTGACTTCCCGCTTACAAATGCCGTTGTTCATGGAATCGGTCCTCGATTGGAGAATGACCCGCATTTTCCGAATCGGGTTAACGTTGAATTCGTTGAGGTTCTTTCTCCCCAACAGATTAAGATGCGGGTTTGGGAACGAGGAAGCGGGGAGACACTTGCATGTGGAACGGGCGCATGTGCAGCTGCAATTGCGGCAATGCTTGTCAAAGGTTGTGACCGCAAAGTTCAGGTTCAACTTTTGGGCGGGACATTGGAAATAGAATGGTCGGAGCTGGACAATCACGTTTACAAAACGGGTCCGGCGATTGAGGTTTTTAACGGAGAAATCGAGGTGTAATGAAATGATTATTGTATTGAAACCTGAGATGACGCCGGACGATTTACGTCCGATGATTGCGGCCCTTGAGAATCGGGGTTTGATTCTGCAAAACATTGCGGGGGAATCGACCCGAATGATTGGTTTGGCGGGAGATACCTCCTTTTTGACCTCGGAAACCTTACTCCAGTTTCATTGCGTCGAAAAAGTCCTCAAAGTTCAAGAGCCGTATAAATTGGCGGGACGGAAATTTCATCCCCAAGACAGCACGTTTACGATTGGGGGTTACAAAATTGGCGGGGGAGAGTTTGCGGTTATTGCCGGACCTTGTTCGGTTGAGAGTGAAGAACAAATACTCAGTATTGCCCGGGATGTCAAAAAATCGGGCGCAACCTTTTTACGAGGAGGGGCATTCAAACCGAGAACCTCGCCGTATTCCTTTACGGGTTTGGGCTTGGACGGATTGGCGTTATTGAAAATGGCGCGACAGAAGACGGGTTTGCCGATTGTGACGGAAATCATGTCGCAAGAACATCTTGATGTTTTTGCCGAAGATGTTGATGTCATTCAGATCGGGGCAAGAAACATGCAGAACTTCACTCTTTTGCGAGATATTGGGAAACTGAAGAAGCCGGTTCTGCTCAAACGCGGTTTTTCTTCGACGCTTGACGAATTGCTGATGTCCGCCGAGTATATTTTGGCGGGCGGGACGGAAGAGGTGATTTTGTGTGAGCGCGGAATTCGGACGTTTGAAACGGCAACCCGCAACACGCTTGATTTGTCCGCAATTCCAGTTCTCAAGACGAAAACGCATTTGCCCGTTGTCGTTGATCCCTCTCATGCAACCGGACACTGGAGTCTGGTTGAGTCCATGTCGTATGCAGCAGTTGCAGCAGGGGCGGACGGGCTGATTATTGAGGTTCACAATCAGCCGGAAAGGGCACTTTGTGACGGGGCACAATCAATCACCCCGGAAGTGTTTCATCGTTTGATGCACAAAATCAAAGCAATTCGGAAAATCATTACGGAATAGGGACTGGGGAATAGGGGATAGGGATTAGGGAGGAGTCCTCCTTGTTTTGCCGCAATATGACAGATCATGCGTCAGATTCCATTTTTTGCCCTCTTCCATTCCCAACTCCCAACTCCCAACTCCCAACTCCCAACTCCCAACTCCCAACTCCCAACTCCCAATTCTCAATTCTCAATTCTCCCCCCCATTCCCTATCCTCCATCCCCTATTCCCTATTATGTCTCCCAAAGATAAACTGGAAGAACTTCGTCGACAGATCAGCAAAATTGACCAACAGTTAATCGAACTGTTTTTGCAGCGTATGCAGGTCAGTGAGGATATTGCAGAAACGAAGACAACGGGCAATATAGCGTTCAGTCACGAAAAACGGGAACGTGAAATGATTGATTCGGTTTTGAGCACTCTCTCGATTCCCGAGTCGGACCGAGCTGAAGTGATTGCCTATATGCGTAGTTTGATTGCCTTTTCCAAATTGCGGCAAAAGGCGCGACTGATTGGTCAACATGATCTTTATTTTCCGGAATCAGGGAGTTGGAACGAATCGCGTGTTTTAGAATCCGCAACACCCAGTATTGGTTTTCAAGGGGTGAGTGGAGCATGGGGTGAACATGGGGCAATGCAATTGTTCCCCAACATCAAGGAACGTAAAGCGTTTGAGTATTTTGAGGATGTTTTTGACGCCGTTAAATCGAAGAAGATTGATTTTGGCGTTGTCCCGATTGAAAATTCGCAGACCGGGGCAATCGGCGAAGTGTATGACCTTTTACGCCGACATTCCTGCTTCATCGTCGGCGAAGTCTGGGTCAGTGTCGCTCATTGTCTGCTTGCCAATCCGGGAACCCCAATCGGTGATGTCCGGGAAGTCTTCTCGCATCCTGAAGGTTTTCGGCAATGTCATCGTTTTTTGAAGAACAAACATTGGGATTTGACAGCATCACGCAATACGGCGGTTGCAGCGCAATTGGTCCATGAAAAGGGTGATCGACGATATGCGGCGATTGGTTCACGTCGGGCTGCTCAGTTGTATGGGCTGGACATTTTGGCGAGTGATATGATGGACAATCCGCACAATAAGACGCGATTTATTGCGATTGCCGAAAGTCCGATTTATGATGCGTCAAGCAACATTGTCAGTGTGACTTTTTCGACTGCACATGAATGTGGGGCGTTGTGCTCGATCTTGCAGGTCTTTATGCTCGCCGGTTTGAATTTATGTCGGATCGAATCCCGACCGGTTTTGGCAGATCGGTATCGTTTCTTTGCCGATTTACATGCCAATATTCTGGATGAGACGGCAGTCGACGCATTCAAACGAGCGTCGGTGTTGTGCGAGTATTTTGAAATTCTTGGCTGTTATTCCCCGACACAGGAAAATACGGCCCTGTATCGTGCCTGATGAAGAGAGGAGAAGTGGACAAGGTTGAATTGAGCTGTCACTTTTCATTGGCGAGCTGACGGAAATAGTGCTCAATGATGTTGCGGTAATGAGCGGGGAACTCCCGGTCAATCCATCTTAACGATTCTTCCCGTTCTTTGACGGGAAGATTTCCCCAACTGTCGCTGTTCTGGAAGTTTTGGTCAAGGACCTCCCCCTCACCTTTTTCCCGGTTGATTCGACTTTCCTGAACCGGTTGCAATCGTTGATCGGGCTTGTTGTCCGAAGATTGTGACTGTCCGTCGTCGCCGTTTTGGTCTCGCTCCAATCGCTCAATCAGCCGGTCAAGCGATTGCACGACCTCTTCCCCCAACTGTTGAACCGGTTGATTGGTTTCCCCCCATTCAAAATGACGACGTAATTCGGACACTTGGCGTGAGATGTCGGGGAGTGTATCCCCTTGCTCGCTTAACTGTTCTAACTCGGATTTCAGCAATCCGGCAAGGACTTGAGAACGGCGTGAAATGCCCGGGTCAGACGGAAGAGTTGCGAAAAAATCATGGATTGCCGACAAACCGGCTGTTTTTTCCCGACGTTGATTGTGAATGATTGCTTTATGGAGAAGGACAGAGAGCGGGTCAACACTGTTTTCAGGAGTCAGGTTTTCCAACAATCGAGCTGCTTCATTGAATCGTTGACTCCGAATCAACCGTTGTACAAGATAAAAGGTCAATGCAGCACGCAATCGCGGAAGAGGAGTATCTTGTCCCTTTTCTTGTTCAACAGGCGGAAAAAGGTCCGGAATGACCGGTTGAAGCCGTTTTTGCCCCAAAAGAGGTTCACTCCATTCTAACTGGTCACATTCTTCCAAAAACATTGCAATTGGCGTTGAAACCGTTCGCAAGGAGTTAATCAGACATTGAAACCGTTGTTCGCTCGAAATCGGCGCAAAACGATTCCAACGCTCAAAAATCTGTTCCTGTTGAGTCGGAGAAAGATCAATCACGCTCAACCATGTTTTCAGTTCCTGCTGCAATTCCGCCGAATCAGGAATCGCCCAAACTGTCCCTGCTGTCCTTCCCAAACCATTTCTTCGCTCCTTTCCGTCCCAAATGAAATCTGATTGGAATCCAACAACATGAGTCTGTTCTGACGAGAAGAGGAGAAGACCGACGTAAAAAAAACAGCGAAGATAATAAGTCGGACGGAGATAAAGAGTCGGACTGAGATAACAAGCCCAACGAAGAATAGACTTGTTCGGCAACCGATTGAAAGACTCAAAAATCATAACCGTTCACGGATATTTTTACAAAATATAATTGAAATGGCTTATTTTTAGGGAGGAAAATGAAATCTTCGCCCCAACGGGGCGCGACAAAATAGCCCA
>JBOFQB010000101.1:0-8281 GCA_051660685.1 Thermoguttaceae bacterium
AGGTAGTAATATCAGCCCTGAACCGGCGACGTTGTTGATGCTTGGACTTTGTGCTGGAGCATTGCCGATTGCCCGACGTTTTCGCAGAAAGTAATGATGAGGGTGTTTCCCTTCTTTGAGGAGGTGAAACACTGAAACAGGACAGGGGGTGAATCCGTTCCTCTCCTGTCATTGAATAGGCGTAAATCGTTTTCAAGAACGGTTTACGCTTTTTTTTCAGCCGATTTTGTGGAAAAAAAGGAAAGAAAAACGGAAGAATATCAACAATCTTCTTGAGTCTGTTGACAGGATTGTAGCCGAAGAATATATTCTCGGGACAGTCCTGCACGCTCATTCACGTTTTCCCCTCGCTGTGCAGTGTCCCTTTTTCTGACCCTTTTGTTCTTAAGGTATAAAAATGAATTCCCTATTTGCCCTGATTTTTGGCGGTGCTCCCGGTCCTATGGAACTGATGGTTCTTGCCGGAATCGGTATTCTCCTTTTCGGCAATCGTCTGCCAAGTGTTATGCGTTCTCTCGGCAAAAGCGTCGTCGAGTTCAAAAAAGGGATCAACGGCGTTGAAGACGAGGTGAACAAGTCGGCTCAATCGACGAACGAACAAAGCAAATTACCGCAAGAGTAGGGGATAGGGGTTGGGGAATAGGGAGGAAACAGGAAGATAACAGTGCATGGTGTTGTCTTCCCCCATTCTCCTTCTTTCCTTCTCCCTCCTAACTTCTACCTCCTACATTCTCAAAGCGCGATACGTTGTATCGCGGCTCAACGGTCGTCCCTAACGCCGACGCATTTGTAACTGATTGGTGTAAGCGTCCAGTTCTTCCTGCGATATGCCAATTGTCCCCGGGTTCAGTTCGCCAATGTATTGTTCCGGCAATGCTATGTCCCCAATCGCCGTTGAACCCGTCAATCCGCGAAGTCGGACTTCCAAACAACGATCACTTCCGTTTTTCAGCAAAGCAGCTGCTGTTGAAGTGGTTCCGTCCGGGAAAAAGAAAATAGGAACTGACCAAGCGATTCCTTCACGATCCCGGGTTTCACCAAAACGTGTATTTCGATTAAGAACAGGGTCCTCCTGCATCTGGTTTTCGTCTTCTCCAACAGTAAAACCGAGATAAAAGGCTGCTCTTTCGTCAGGAACGGCCAAAACGTCGGAGATGAAGACCCCTTCTGGAAGAACAACGTATCTTGCGCCGTTGTATTCGTTAATGTCCGAGGGATCGCGGACGAAAAAATCATCCGGCTCTCCTGTAAAGCCGAGTTCGAGGAGACTATTCCCCTCGATTGATTGAGGACTTCCGTCGAAGTCGCCCCTTCGAGCTTCGTCTCCAACCCGCAATGCCGCAGTAAAATGAACGTCCAGAACCCGATCAACAAGAAAACGGTTTCCCCCGACCATTCCGCGAAAACAGAAGATTTGGCCCTGCTCCATTGCCTGAATTCGCAAATCCGTCCATTCCGACCGCAATAGATCGGCTGCTTTTTTCAAGCGATAATTGGAAAGAGAGTTGCTTAAAATGGGGAGAGAAACAGAGGTAATAATCAGGATGATTGCAAGAACGATCATCACCTCCATAAGGGTATAACCGCTTTGGAAACGGGGAGGAGGACTCGTCGTCGTTTTCAGGACAGTCTCGTTCATCTGTTCAACATGATTGATTTATTCTCGTGGAACGTCAATAAGTTCTGCGCGTTTTGGACGATTCAGAACGCGCGATACGTTGTATCGCGGCTAAACGGAGGACATGAATTTTTATTTTTTCGCTAATTGGCGGAATGCGTCCAGACCACGATTGATCGTCTCTTCTGTTGCGGCATAGGAAATGCGGAAATGAGTGTCCCGCGAACTGAAAACCCCCCCCGGTATTATCAGCATCGAATACTCCGTAATCGCCTTTTCAACAAACTCGCTCGCACTTCCCCAAGGTGCTTTGGGAAACATGTAAAACGCTCCTTCTGGTTTGACAATCTCGTAATCATCCTTCAAACCATTATAAAGCAAATCACGTTTCCTTTGATAAGCCGCAATTTGTGGTCCCATGTCCACATCAATCGCCGCAATTGCGGCAAGTTGGGCAACATGCGGGGAACAGACAAATGTGTACTGTTGGAATTTCAGCATCTGTTCAATCAGAAAGGTTGGGCCGTGAGCGAAACCGACTCTCCAACCGGGCATTCCATACGACTTGCTGCAACCGTCTAGGACGAGAACATCGGGGTTGTATTCAAGCGGGGAAACGAACTCGGTGTAACAGAACTGACTGTAGATTTCGTCGCTGATGAGGAGGACCCCTTTTTGTTGGGCCAATTCGGCGACTGCTTTGACTTCTTCTCGGGTTGCAACTTTTCCGTGAGGATTGGACGGGGAATTGAAAATGATCGCTTTGGTTCTCGGAGTAATCGCGTCCACCAACTTTTGTATGTCAAAACGGAAATCAGGATAGGTGTCAACCAGAACCGGGGTTGCGCCGACCATTTTAATCAGCGCGTCATACATGACGAAATAAGGGTCAAAGAAAATGACCTCATCTCCGGGTTCGGCAATGACGAGCATTGCGAGACAGAGCGAACCGCTTGTCCCGCTTGAAATGAAGAGACTACGGTTGTCCTGATTGATTTTCGGCAGAAACCGTTCTGTCAGTTTGGCCCGTAATTCCGGCAAACCCTGTGTTGCCGTATAACCACTTTTTCCCGTCTGAATTGCCTCAATCGCCGCTTCTTTTGCGGCAACCGGCATATCAAAATCAGGTTGTCCAATCGAAAGATTGATCGGATTTTTCAGTTTTGCGCCAAGATCGAACACTTTACGAATACCAGATGCTTCAAACGCGCCGGACCGTTTTGCAAGCCAATGATGCGACATGGGGAGTATTTTCGGAAAATAGGTGACTCTGAGTTTGAAATCCGTTGTTCATCAACAGTTCACAAACCGTTTATCAACAACGTTGGAAAATCATTCTCGATTATCCCCACAATCTTGTCAACCGGCATCTCATCGAATTTTCCAGAGAAGTCGTTGAGAAACCTCTATCCCCCTGTCCTGAGTGTATCACGAATCCTCGCTGCACGTTCATACTGTTCTTGACGAATTGCTTCTTCCAACTGCTCCTCTAAATCGTTGGACCTAATACAGTAATACTGTTGAAACCAGTGTTTCGTGTCCAGAAAACGGGCAAGGACCCTTGCCAATTCCCCCGAATCACCCTCTTCTATCTGCTGTCGAAGATACTCCATCCCTTTTTCAAGCGTTGCAATCGCCTCATTTGGCCCCTTTTCATAAAGAGCAAACGCAATCCCCGCCTGAATTCGATGTGTGAGAATTAAAAGACGACGCTCTTCCAACTCTTGGGTCCTTGCTGAAGGAATCGTCCAACGACGAATCAGGTTGAGCAAGTCAATTGCATGATCGGCATCCCGAATTGCCCGTTGATAACGGTTCAACGAAAACCAACATTGACTCCGAACGTCAAACTGCTCCACTTCGCAGCAAACGTCCTCATACTGTTGTTCGGTCAACAAAAAACGGCTGTTTCGCTTTTTGACAAAATGGACCAAATAGGCAAAGTAGGTTGCAAAGTGATAAGGGCGTTGACCGTCAGGACGCCCGGTTACTTCCATTTGCAATAATCCGAGATTGACCCGCATTTGCAAGACATAATGACCGTCCGAGGAACGAATCAGACGTGTTGTTGATTCAGATTGGATAGACGGCAAATCAGAGACCAATTGCTCCCAATGATTCTTTCGGTTGATAGTGCGATCTGACATTCGGCATCTCGGGTGTATTTCAAGCGAAAATGACTCGGTTGTTTCCCAAGCAATCAGGGAGGAGAAACATTCCGTAAAACGACACTCTCCTTCTATTCTCCCCGAAAACGCTTTTCTTGTGTCAGGAAAAACCTGATTTTGTTAAAAAAAGTCAAAATTTACACAAAAACCTCAGGAAATTTACTCATTCTTTTTATTTTGCCCATTTTCAATCGCATAAATCCGATTTTCAGAAAAATCGGTATAAATTACCAACAATCGGCATTTATCATTCAACTGTCAGATTCAGAATGACCGATATAATCCGCACAGAGCTAATCTCTGGAATTATTTCCGTCATTTGGGAACACGATAAAAGGACCGGTCAAGCACTGGTCTGCAAGTTTTGACAAAACATATTGGGAAAGGCAACCATGTCCTTGATTGACCTGAAAAAACTTTTGGGCAGTATTTTCCTGCTGCTGATACTTTCGAGTGTCACATTCGCGCAAAATGGTTTTCGACCTTGGGCACCTTACGAACGTGACCAATTTGGGGGGGGACCACGTCAAAAAGACGGAATGTATGGGACGCTGGAAGGGATTTTCTACACTTTTGCCCCGCTCAAGAACCTGACGGTTGGAGCGACGGACGAAACCGGCAAGAGCATGGAGCGTCAGGTCTATTGGGGACAACAGAGTTCAACGCAGAAAAACTCCATTGAAATGAACCAGAGTGACGGGATAACGGGGATGAGTACCCGGGCCGAAATCGGTTATCGTCGCGGTCATCATGGTTGGTACTTCGGCGGATTTGAATTAAGCGGTCTCGAAAGTAACCTGTCCATGTCCAACGCCAGTGTTGTGATTAACGATCCCATGAACATTGAAACCAAAGCGACGACTAATCCGCTGTACAGCAGTTATGTCAGGGAAGGGGGAAGTATTTTTCGACCGGTCCAACCGGGAGAAGTTATTCAAAATGTTGGGCAATTATGGGGTTGGTTTCCGAAATTTGAGGGAGAGGGTGATTTGTTAACTGCTGAACTTGCACCGTTGCCGATCACCTTCCAACAGACGACGACGACGCTGAGAATGGACTTTTGGAACATTGAGGGGATGTATACTTATCGTCTGCATCCAACCGTCTTAGGCGGACTCGAATTGGGAGCCGGTTGTCGTTATGTTGAAGCCAATGACTCGATGAATTTCAGCGGTTTGGGGAACATCTGGGGGACATTGGTGGGTGCTGATGCTGATACAATCGGTGTAACCGGAATGGGGTCGGTGTTGAGCGACAGTAACTGGACTTTTTCGGCGGAAAACCATATCGTCGCCCCGCAATTTGGAGGTCGTTATACCCGTCAAAATGGTCGTTGGTCCCTCTATTGTGAAGGTAAATTCCTTGCAGGAATGAACATCCAGAATCTGGTCTCGAAAGGAAATTATGGGACTAATTGGACGGGCAAAGAGATCATCGAATTTGACGGTGAAGGAGGATATGCAATGACGACTTGGATTCCCCTTCCGTACACAGAAGGTTATTATGCTTATGCACCTCTTGGGGTGATTGGATCAGGTCCGGCATCTGGTAATCGCAGTTTCTATCATCGTGAAACCCGAACGGTCTTTTCTCCCGGTATCGAGTTCAAGATGGGAGCCAATTGGCAGATGACGAACGCGTTAGGGTTTCAGGTCGGGTTTAACCTGATGTGGATTGACAACATAGCTCGGGGCATGTATATCAATGATTACACGATTCAGCCGGACGGAACCTTCTTTGGGATCAAGGAAAAGAATTACATGGACAGTATGTTGATGTACGGTGTCAGTTTTGGTGTAACCCTGAATCGGTTCTAGTCCGTTTAGCCGCAGAACAACGTTCTGCGTGTTTTGGGCAGTTTGGGCGGTTCAGGACCCGCGATACGGTGTATCGCAGCTAAAGAGAGCGAGGACGAAAATGAAAAAGACGGTTTTAACGGTTTGTTTCATTCTCGTCCTCTCACCTTTTCTTGTCGCGCAAACCCGCGATTCTTCCCGAAATCGTCAGAAAACCCCTGCTTTTGTTCCAGAAGCGGTTTTTATGGTCGAGCAACTGTTGAAACCGCAAGGGGAATTGGGCAATGAACGGGTTTTAGACGCAATGAAAAGGGTCCCGCGTGAAAAATTTGTTCCCCCGCTTCATCGACCTTATGCTTATTTTGATACGGCTCTTCCAATTGGCAATTCGCAAACCATTTCGGCCCCTTCGATTGTTGCGTACATGACCGAAGTTCTTGACCCTCAACCGACTGATCGGGTCCTCGAAATCGGAACAGGAAGCGGGTATCAAGCTGCTGTTTTGAGTCTTTTGGTCAAGGATGTCTTTTCTATCGAAATCGTCGAACCGCTTGGAAAACGAGCCGAAAAATCACTCGCCCGTCTCGGTTATCCTAATGTTCATGTTTGGGTCGGAGACGGTTACAAAGGTTGGCCCGCTGCTGCTCCTTTTGACAAAATCATTGTCACCTGCTCCCCCGAATCGGTCCCGCAACCGCTCATTGACCAACTCAAAGAAGGGGGACGGATGATTATTCCGGTCGGCGAACGGTATCAACAACGTTTTTACCTGTTCAAGAAAGTGGACGGTGTTCTCGAAAAAGAGGCACTCACCCCGGTTTTATTTGTTCCAATGACAGGAGAAGCGGAAGAACAGCGGGTTATTTTGCCCAATCCGGCGAAACCGGAGATCATTGGGGGGGATTTTGAGGAGACAACGGAGGAGGGTCGCCCCATTGGTTGGCATCATGCCCGCAATGTCCTCGTCATGGAAGACGAAAAAGCACCGAAAGGGACCCATTTTCTTCGTTTTCAGGTTCAGCCGGACCCCGAGACCCTTTTGCGGCTCAATCAGCAGATGATGAACCAAGCGGTGATGAATCAACGAGGGATGAACCAATTGGGAATGAATCAACGGGGAATGAATCAGCAAGGGATGCCGCAACAAGCGGGAGTATTGCCCTTAAAGGGTGTTCAGGGAAATGTTCCGTTGACATCCCGTCCCGCACCTGCCGATCCGTCCCCCTCAAATCCGAAAACAGAAACGGGAAAAAAGGCGGATTCGCAGGAAGAGGCCAAAAACCAGATGTTGCAGGACCTGAAAACAGCCCAGTTGATTCAAGGTTTTGCGATTGACGGAAAAAAAGTACCCCGACTGAAAATTGAAGCTGTTTTTCGGGGTGAAAATATACTCTCCCTTATCCCGCAACAACCGAATACAGGTGTCATCTGCCTGCATTTTTACGATGAAAGCCGGGAAATGATCCAACAGCTCAATCTGGCCCCGCTTTACGGCACATTTCAATGGACCCCTTTTTCAACGGTCATTACGGTTCCCCGCAAAACCGAGGAAATTATCATGTTCTTGGGCCTTTTCAACACGTCCGGGCAATTGGATGTGGACAACGTTTCCGTTCAGGGGATTGGAAAGTAGCGTCCCGTCCAGACCAAAAATCACGCGGGTTTGGTTGCACAGACGCAAACGGGCAATTTTCTTTCTTCAACCTCGTAGAGGTTGTGTTATGGTAGAAAACGTCTGATAATAAACCTGAACCCCGTCGGGGTTCCGTTATGGTGTAAAAAAATCTCGTCTGTCCAAAGAAAGTAGGAGACGTTGAGAATGTTACGATTCCGGGAACAGCGCAAACTGGTTTTTCTGTTGTTCTTGGCAAGCGTGCTGCTAAGTCTGCGTCTTTTTCTGTATCAACCTATTGATAAGTTAAAGGGTGCAACATCTGGGATAAAGTCGGAGACGATCCTGCTTGTTGACCCCAACCTTGCATCCTCCGTTGAATTATTGCTTCTTCCGGGCATAGGACCTGTTCTTACGGAACGAATTCTTGAAAGCCGGACGCAAGAGGGCCGGTTTGTTGAGGTTGACGATCTTCGTCGTGTCAAGGGAATTGGCCCCAAAAAGCTGGAAAAGATCACCCCGTTTCTGCAAATCGACAAAGATTCGTTAAAAACCAACCCATGACAGCAGTATTTCGGTCCCCCCTCGTGATAATCGGAATAATCGACACAAAGCGATCATCTGTTTTTTCCGTCAATAACGGCGTGTCATTATGCCGATTCTGCAACTTGTGGGAAAAATTCTCAGTATTCACAATACAATCATGGCAAGCTCAAAAAGGTATCTGCCCCAACGGGGCACAACAAAATAGCTAGCGGTTTTAACCGCTGGTGTCAGAAAGTCAAAAAAAAATCTGCCCCAACGGGGCACAACAAAATAGCTAGCGGTTTTAACCGCTGGAGTCAGAAAGTCAAAAAGGTATCTGCCCCAACGGGGCACAACAAAATAGCCAGCGGTTTTAACCGCTGGTGTCAGAAAGTCAAAAAAAGTATCTGCCCCAACGGGGCACAACAAAATAGCCAGCGGTTTTAACCGCTGGTGTCAAAATGTCAAAAAAAAATCTGCCCTGTAGGGGCAGCACAATACATTGTTTCGCCCTTACAGGGCGAGGTTTGATGGGAGGTCCTCCTGCCAGCGGTTAAAACCG
>JBOFQB010000102.1:0-3324 GCA_051660685.1 Thermoguttaceae bacterium
CCCAGTGCAAGGGAGCGCAAGCGACCGCAGCTCTGGGTTGGGCATTGCCCCCCAAAAAATTGTAGCTCCATCGGAGCGGCCTAAGTTTAGCCGCGTGTACAACGTACCGCGCGTTTTGACGATTCGGACGCGCGGAACGTTGTTCCTCGGCTAAACGATAAATTAGGTCGCAGCTACGCAGCTCATTTTTTGTGCTGCACTTAACCCGGGGTTTCGCTGCGCTTCACCCCGGGCTACAATTGGGCCGTCCCTACGGGACTACACATGTTGTCAAAGCAGGTACTTTCCTTCGATTGTCACAATACAAAAGTTTTTTATTGATTCCGATCACCAATCGCAAAATTATATGTGGACAAGACCCTAGCGGGGTTGAAATTATTATTTACGATTACTGCTACCATTCGTAAACGCCTGACGGCGTTGAGGAACAACGCAATGACGTTCAAAACGACGTTATGGCGTAATTGGCGAATTCTGTCCCGTTGGGACGACAGACGGGCAGTCTCTTTTTTGTGGTTTTTCTACAGAAACCTTATCTTCTCAAACCGATTCGCAACTTTTTTGCAAAATAGTCGAAATTCTCTTGACAAACTATGACGAATGTAATAAAATAGAATTATTACAATTGTCATAGTTTGTGTGTCGAGTTAATCTTTTGCTTTAATTTTCCAGCCAAAAATAAAAAAATAGGTCATATAGGAGATTTTTTCATGTTAGGAGAGCAAGAACAGCAGGCAGTGCGACAATTAACGACGGGAGAGTTGGAGTTGATGCAGATTCTTTGGCAGTTGGGACCGGTTACGATTCTTGAAGCCCAAAAAGGTTTTGACCGTCCCATTGAATACCCGACAGTTCAGACCCGATTGAATCGGCTTGTTGACAAAGGTTTGGCAAGTAAAAGTCGTAATCGGCCCGCAAAGTATACAGCGCAAATCAACGCCGAAGACGCTTCTGCCGGGCATCTTAACCTGCTGTTGAAACGTGTTGCAGGAGGAAGTATTGTTCCGCTCATTTCTCACCTCGTGAAACAGCATGATTTAACTCCTCACGAAGTGGATTCGTTGAAAAGGATCATTTTACAAAAGGAGAAAGACAATGGACTTTGAACAATGGTTGTTTGTTTTTCTTCTTCGCGGGACCATTTTGGCGGTTGGGACGTTTCTCGTCGTCCGTCTGCTCTTTTGGTTTTTACGTTTGAACACCCCCTTTCTACATCGATTGGGTTCGGTCCTGATTATCACAATCGGCTGTCTTGGAGCCGGTTTCCCCGTCGATCTCCCGTTTTTTCCCGTTTATGAACCGGTTGGGCAAGAGATGTTCGACGTTGATTTGAGGAAAATGGAGGGGCGAAACGACGACGATCATGATGATCGTGAAGAATTTGGGGACAACGGGCAATTTTTGTTGGAACCGGTTTCACGGCAATTGGCCGATCAGACTCTTACTCTTGACGAATTGGAATCCAATCGTCCCGTCATAACGAGCGGAGAAGTTTTGGCGGACCCCTTCCCCCCCAATGTCCCCCAAAATTCTGCTTGGTTTTCCAATCAGACCCTTTGGGGCGTGTTGATTCTCTATTTCGGCGGAATTCTTTTCCTGCTCCTCAAAACAGTCGTTTCCTATTATCAGTTTTGTCGATCCCTCTCCGGGACAGTTCCGGCTCCAACGGATTGGGCCCAACAATGGAATGATCTGCTTGAAAAACAGGGATATGGTAAAAGTTTGGGTGAGCGACCGATTCCGATGCTTCTTGCCGACTCGATTGGTCCCGCCCTGCTCTGCCGCTTTTCCGGTTATCTGCTCGTCGTTCCCCCGCTCTATTGGTCACAACTGTCGGAAGAAAGCCGTGAAACCGTTTTACGACATGAATTGGCCCATTATCAACGTCGAGACGGAATCAAATCGCTCTTGATCCGGCTCCTTGCCTTGGTTCAATGGTATAACCCTTTGATTTGGCTCTCTGTTCGGAGATTTGACGAAGCAGCGGAATGGTCGTGTGATGAAGCGGCGTTTTCGGACGATTTCAGACGATTGCCGATTTTTGCAGAAGCGTTGCTGCAACTTTGTGATTGGGCAAGAGAGCATGAGCGAGAAGTGCAAGGGGCACTTCAACCGGGTTTGGGCGGTCGAACCCAGTCAATCCGTATTTCACGTTTGGTACAACATTCTCAACAAACTTTACGAAAGGATACGATGATGAAAAAAGTAATCACCATTTCTGTTTTATTCTGCCTTTTGTTGTTCGGTCTGTTTCAGATCAACCTTGTTGCTGTTCAGGTTGATCGTGAAAAAATGGACAAAATGAAAATTACGGTCAAGTACAAATTGAAGTACATTGACCCGGAAAAACTGGATTTTTCCGAGATTCCGGGATTGGAAGGGACTCAAGTGGACGTGGGGGGGCGAATGAACGGGGATGAATCGGTTGTTCCCATTCTTGCGACAATGCCGCAACATCGGCAAATTGCGGCAATGCTTACACAGGCGGAAGAAGAAATTCGTGAATTGCAAACGCCAAAACCGCAAGACCAAGAACAGGTGAAGCGGCGACGTGTGATTGTTCCTGTCTCTTCAAAGAATGCTCGGGATTATGCTAATGCGTTGATGAATTTACTGCAGTCGCAATATAACAATAGTATGAATTGGGTTTTTCCGACCGAACATGCCGTTTGCATTGTCGGGACCGAGGAGTTTGTCGAAGAAGCCAAAACCATGTTGGCGGAACTCATTGCTGAGGATGAAAAATTTGTCCTTAGGCAACAAGAAATGGCTCGTGAGCAACAGGCACAACTTGAGCTTGCGCACCAAAAAGCAATGGACCATGCAGAAAAAATGGCGAAGGACGCATTGGATTTTGCAAAAAAACGAACGAAAGAGGAGACGCAGGAGTTGCGGTATGAGGGGAAAACATTTGCGGAATGGGAACATCTTTTGCAGATGGATTTGTCGCCGGAACAACAGAGAAAGGCCTATCTCGCTCTTAGAGAGTTTGGTCGAGAGAAAAAAGGTTCTTACGGTTCGAAATTCACTCGGGTTTTTCTCGATAAAATCGAGAATTCCTGGGGATTCCCCGGTCGGCTTCTGTCGCCAAATGCTTGGGAGAAACCGCAAGATCAAGAGAGTCAAATGCAAAAGGGGGCAATACTTGGGGGGTATAACCCGACGGGATGGTGTGCAGTTGAAGGATTAGAGCCAGTTTCATAACTATTTTGGCTTTAAGCAGATTGATATTGCGTCAATCGCAGTGTTTTGGTAATCATACTGCTCTTCAGGGAGGAGTATTTTATGAAAAAACGTGAATACACAACAGGTCTTGAATTAACG
>JBOFQB010000103.1:0-15266 GCA_051660685.1 Thermoguttaceae bacterium
GGGTTGGACGGATTTGTTTTTACCACGAAACACACAAAAGACACGAAAAACTATATTTTGTGAGGTTTTCGTGACTTTCGTGATTTTCGTGGTCCAAAAATGAAAATTGCTCCTTTTCGCGGAACTTGTTAGCGGACTGGTTTTAATGGGAAAGAGACATTGCAAAATGGGAGAAAAAGGTATACAATTCGGAGAAGAATTGACAGGACGTTCGTGTCGGACGTTCTTTTTTAGAGACTGAAATGAGAAAGAGAATCACATATTGAGTCCTTTATGTGATTTAACGATGTAAGATAAGGAATACACCATGAAAAATGCAAGCATGAAAAATACCCGTTTGGGCTTTACGTTGCTCGAATTGCTCGTTGTTATGGCGATATTGATTGTCATTATCGCCCTTATTTTCCCAATCATCAAGCAACAATGGGATCAGGCAAAAGTTGCACAAGCACAATTGCAGATTTCGAACTTCCAGAAGTATCTGGATATGTATCAGACGGATCATGGAACGTATCCGACGACTCAACAAGGAGGATTGTTGGTTTTGGTTGGTCAGGGATACCAAGTCCAACCGATGATGTCGGGGACGCCGGGTTCGGAATTTGGCGTTGGACCGGGACAACAAGGGGGAATGGACATGATGTCAGGCGGAATGGACCCAATGTCGGGCGGAATGGGAGCGGGAATGGGGGGTAATCCGGGAATGATGCCGGGACAGCAGCAGGGATTTGGGGGGGACATGAATCCGGGCGGGGGTATGATGACTCCAACGACGGGGGTTGGAACCGGTTCAATGGAGATGAACAACATGAATACTATGCCGGGCGGTATGCAAGGTGGAATGCAGACCGGAATGGAGATGGGGGGAATGGGGAGCAATCCGGGGATGATGCCGGGATCGCAACCGGGATTCGATCAGGGGACAATGGGCGCAGACGGTCTGGTTGGGAATCAGCAGGGACAATTTTCGTCTCGACAGGGTTCCAACGCCGGAAAGAATTACATCGGAGTTGCGTCACTTCCGGTTGATCCTTGGGGGAATGAGTACCATTATGAGTACCCGACTGCAAGGACGTTAAGTGGTAAGCCGGCACTTTGGTCAGATGGTCCTAACGGAATTGGAGATGACGAAGATGACATTGTAAGTTGGAAATCTGAATTGGATGAGGCGAATAAAGACCCTAATGCAAGGGCGATGTACGAAAAGAAGAAGCAGGAACGTCAGATGCAGTTGCAACAACAACAGCAGCGACAACAACAGGGGGGTATGCAGCCGAACATGGGGGGTCCGCAAGGGATGCTTCCTGGACCGAGCGGAATGGGGATGGACGGACAAATGGGGGGACAGATGACCCCGAACATGGGGGTTAACGCAGCTCCGAGTATGCCCGGACAAGGGAATATGCCGAATATGGGCGGACAGGGTGGAATGCCAAATATGCCGGGACAAGGTGGAATGCCAAATATGCCGGGACAAGGGGGAATGCCGAGTATGCCGGGACAAGGTGGAATGCCGAATATGCCCGGACAAGGGGGAATGCCAAATATGCAGCAGGGACCGGGCGGACCTGGAATGTAGAATGGGCTAGAGGTTAAAAGAATTGCTTCGCCCGGCGTCAGCCGGGCGAAATACGCGCGATACGTTGTATCGCGGCTAAACGACCCCTTTCTAATCCCTATCCCCCATTCCCCAACCCCTATTCCCTATCCGCTATTCTTTCCGCCAGTTCGTAAACTAACGGGTCCAGCCCTTCCCCCGTTGCCGGGGAAATCAGGAACACCTTTTTACCAAGTCGCTGTTCAAAAAGATCACGGACTTCGGCAGACCCGGGTAAATCGGATTTGGTGATCGCAACAACCTCAACCCGTTCACCAAGTGTAGCGTCAAACGCAACCAATTCTTTCCGAATTGCCTGATACGACTCCCAGGGATCAACATCTCCAAGAGGACACGGCTCAACAAGATGAAGTAAGATGCCCGCCCTTTGAATATGTCGCAGAAAATCATGCCCCAAACCAACCCCTTCACTTGCCCCTTCTATCAAACCCGGTATATCTGCCAAAACAAACTCCCGATCACGGTCAACACTCACTAAACCCAAATGTGGATGCTTCGTCGTAAAAGGATAAGGAGCAATCTCAGGTCGCGCTTTGGAAAGATGACTTAGCAAGGTACTTTTACCAGCATTTGGTTTTCCAACCAACCCGACATCGGCAATCATTTTCAGTTCAAGACGGACCGTCCGTATTTCTCCCGGTTCTCCTCGTGACGCTTCTCGCGGGGCCCTATTGGTCGCCGTCTTAAATCGGGCATTACCTTTTCCCCCTTTTCCGCCCCGACACAGAATCGCTTCATCCCCGATTTTCGGCAAATCTTTCAGCAGAAAATCATAGCGAACATCAAAGACCATCGTCCCGGCCGGGACTTCGATAATAAGATCGTCAGCATTAGCTCCATGTCGCTTGGAACCACTTCCTGGAACTCCATTAGGTGCTTTCCAAATTTTTCGTTGGGAAAGATGGATCAAACTGGCGACATTAGGAGCAGCACGCAAAACAATGTCACCTCCTGCCCCTCCATCTCCACCATCTGGACCCCCGCGAGGAACGTACTTCTCTCTTCGGAAACTGACGCAACCATCTCCGCCTTTTCCTGCTTCCAACTCTATTTCTACTTCGTCAACGAACATACTTAACGTCCGGTTGGGTGTTCCGACCTAAAAAAACACGAGGACCTGAAGACATTCGACTCAGGTCCTGTCATCTCACGTCTCGCGCCCAAACTGTCTCGCGTCTACAGTGTGTACGGAGGAATTTAGTTGACTGATTCAGCAACAACGTTGACGCGACGACCGCTTTGGTCGAATTTCACAAAACCGTCAATCAGGGCGAAAATGGTGTAATCACTTCCAAGGCCGACGCCGCGCCCGGGATGAAACTTGGTTCCAACCTGACGCACGATAATATTACCGGCTTTAGCTGATTGACCGCCGAACAGTTTGACTCCCCGACGTTGACCGTTTGAATCACGACCGTTTCGGCTGGAGCCTTGACCTTTTTTATGTGCCATATACCTGATTCCTTCACAAACAAAAAAACGCAGGACATCGAGAGACGCCCGAAATTCGACTAAGGAGGGTCAACGGACTCTCCAGAACAAGGGCTTGTATCCTAACACAGCTCCCGAACCCCGTCAACCCCGTCCAACGGAGATGTGAAAGAACAGAAGTGGTGTTTTGTGACGTATAGGACGGTTAAACCGCAGAACAATGTTCTGTGTATGTTTGAGAGAGAAGTAAGAATGGAGAAGTCAGGAGGTAGAATGTGGAAGGTAGAAGGTAGAAAAAAAACAGAGCCAAACAAAAGAGAACATCGCAGAAAAAAAGTTATACCCAAAACGGGTACAAAATGGACATTTTGTCGGAACGCGGGCATCCTGCCCGCATTTTTTTCTTAATGCAGGCAAGATGCCTGCGTTCCAATCGGAAAACAAACCATTTCTAACCGTTTGCAGTATATCTTCCCGTATCCCCCTTCTTCACTTCTCCCTCCTACCTGCTCGATTCTAAACATACAGCATTTTTTGAAATACCCTCATCAAGGTCTTTCTGGTACACGCGATATGTTTTGGTTCGGACCGCGCCCCCTTTTTCGAGACTGCCGCGTGAAAAACGGTTCGACTCAAGAACCCAGGAAAATTCCGCTTCCTGAATTCCATATTTAAGAACACTCGGAACAAGAGCGTCCATAAGAACTAAACCCAACCCTTGCATCTGGTATTCCGGCAAAACATTCGCGCTTAAAATCCGTATCTTCTTGATACTCCGCTTGTTCCACATCAGTCGCAAAAAACCAAGAGGAAACAAACGTCCGTCAATCGCCTTGATTCGGGGGTTATAATCGGGGAGACAAAATGCGGCTCCAACAACTTTATTGTTGAGTTCGACTGCGATTGCGAGTTCAGGGACGATCAGAAAACGAAGAGCAAACGCCGTTGCTTTGACTTCAGCGTCCGACATCGGGACAAAACCCCAAGTGTTTGTTAACGATTCATTGTAAATATGCAGAAATGTTTCGACTTCCTGCTGAAAACAGCGTTTGTTCAAGTGCCGGACCCGAACTCCTGTTCGGTCCATGATACTTTTACAGAGCGGTTCCAGTTTCTCTCGGATTTTAGGGAGCATCTGTATATCCCCCCAATAAGAATACAGGTCTTGGACTTTACGCAAACCCGCTTCTTCAATCAACCGTTCATAATAGGGAGGATTGTACGTCATCATAAAGAAAGGGGAAGAGTCAAATCCCTCAATCAATAAACCCAATGTATGATTGAGCGAGGGATTGACGGGACCGCGCATTGCAGTCAATCCCCGGTCCTTCAACCATTTTTCGGCTGCTTGGAGTAGTGCTGTTGAAACTTCGGTATCATCAATGGACTCGAAAAAACCAAAAAAACCGACTCCATCATTATACCGTTCCGTATGTCCAACATTGTGAATCGCCGCAATTCGTCCAACCGGTTGACCTTTTTGAACGGCAAGAAAGGTTTGAACGGCGTTCCGTTCGTAAAAGGGACAGGGAACATAACCGAGCAACTCTTTCTGGTCGATTCTCAAAGGGGGAATCCAATAAGGGTCGTCTTTGTACAACGACCAGGGAAGTTGCTGGACTTGGCGTTTCTCTCGATTATTTTTGACTTCAATGATGTTCATTTCTGACATGTGTGCGTTGTCCGTGTTCAACACGGGATACAAACGGAGAGTTTGAAACAGTAAAAACTAAAAGCTGTAGATTGCGGCGAGAGAAAGGGAATTTTTGATATTATTTCAACATACAATTAACGAACATTTGCTTTTGTAGCTGCATGTGACCTTATTGTAGCCCCGTTAGGACATATTTGCCCCAATCCCGTCAGGGATTGTCGAATGGTAGTCAACGATTGTAAGATAAGTCCAAACCCCGTCGGGGTTTATGAATGGTCCCTTCTGACAATTTTTCCTTTTTTTCTAACAATTTGTGGAACCCCGACGGGGTTCAATATCATTTTTTCCGTTTCTTCTACCATTCTGAAACACCTAACGGCGTTTGGGTTTCGGTCGCTTATGCGCCCTTCACCCTAGACCACAATTGGCCCGTTCGCTAACGGAACTACACAAGTCGTTCATGTAGGTCACATAAACGGGGTGCTTTACACTGTGACCCTCTCTATGCAAAAATTTTTTATCTGATTTCGAATCACCAATCTCAACTTTAGATGGACAGGAGAAGGAGGAAAACCAGATCAAGCATGTCGGGATCAAGAAGAAACCGGTTTCCTCTTTTGCTCTTGCTTCACCAATTTGGCCAGTTTGTCCATTGTTTCCATGTAATTTGGCTCCGTTTGCCCCTTTTGACGTTTCCGTTCTTCTCGAATTCGTTGCTGCTCTGAATCCGAGAGTAAAGAAAAAATAACCCGAAATGTCCGCAAATCCCCCGTTTCCTTCTTTGCATACAATTCCCGAATTTCGGCCCGCAATTCCTGAACCGTCTCAAAACCATCTGGTCGGGCATCTGCATCTGTCAATTCGTCAAACTGCACTTCTGCAACGGAGAGGACCTGAATGTAACCGAGACCGGGAATATAACTCCGTTGACCGGACTTCAAGCGGGGAGACGACCAAAGTCGTATCGTTTGGGTCTTCTTGCCGGATCGAATCAACTCGAAAAACTTCTTCCTGAAAAATAGCACGTCAAATGAACAAAGCAAATGAAAAAATGGGAACCATCTTAACAAACATCAGGTTTCTTTAGCGAGGAATTTCCGCCAAAAAGCGGGAAAAGGGGCAATCCAAGTCAACCGTTCGTTCGTAATCGGGTGTTCAACAGTCAACTCCCGGGCATGTAAAGTGATTCCTTTAGGCAGAATCACCTCAGAACCGTACTTTCGATCTCCGAGAATCGGAAACCCGCGTTTGGACAATTGCAACCGAATCTGGTGTTTCCGCCCCGTTTCCAGTTCAACATGGAGCAGGGAATAGGGACCTAATCGTTTCTCCAGACGATAATGCAATCGGGCTTCTTTCGCATTCTCATTTCGCGCCCGATCTGTCTCCCCCGCAATCCAGACCCGGCGATGTCGCTTGTCCTCGCAAATCCAATCAACACATTGTCCGTTAGAAGGTGAAACAAATCCGGCAACAATTGCTGCATAATGTTTACAAACGGAATGTTCCCGGAATTGACGATTGATTCGTTCAGCTGCTTTGGAAGTTCTTGCAAAGAGAACAACACCTGAAACGGGGACATCGAGTCGGGAAACGACCCCGAGATAAACATTCCCCGGTTTTTGGTACTTTTCCTTCACATACTGTTTGGCAACCGTCAACAAGGTCTCCTCACCTTCTTCAAGTCCCATTGTTGCGATTCCAACCGGTTTGACAACGACTAGGAGATGATTATCTTCAAATAAAATTTCAAGCTCCGAGATTTGCATGTTGCGAAAGAGAGAAGATAGGAACTGGGGAAAATAGGGGATCAGGAAGAGATGTGTCGTTTAACGGCAGAACCATGTTCCGCGTGTACTGAGAGCATTTCAATGATTGGTATACACCTTTCACGCCTTTTTGACATCTGAACTTCAAGGACAGCATCTCAAAACTGCGGAGCAGCGACATTATTGTAGTCCGGGGTACAGCGCAGCGAAACCCCGGGTTAGGTGTCGCACAAAAAAGGAACTGCGTCGCTGCGACATAAAATTGTCGTTGAACCGCAGAACGACGTTCTGCGTGTTTCCCCGTTTAGCCGAGGAACACCGTTCCGCGCGTATTGAAATCTCTGTACGCGCGATACGTTGTATCGCGGCTAAACGGGAATTCAAGGACAATCTGGTGTTGTGAGATGTACATGCGTTTTGAAATGTTCTAAATAACACTATAAATGAGGTCCGTTCTTGACAAAACCGAATGAGGGGGAAAAAATAGAGTAGAGAAACAAGGGACACTTACGCCTCTTCCGTCATTATCGGCTTTTCACCTTCCTCTTTCCTTTCATCATAATGGACGATTTTTATAAGATTCTTGGGGTTGCCAAAACGGCGACGGACGACGACATTCAAAAGGCTTATCGGACTCTTGCCCGCAAGTATCACCCCGATGTCAACCCTGATGAACCTAAAGCAAAAGAAAAATTCCAAAAGTTGCAGGAAGCGTATGAAACAATAGGCAATCCTGAAAAACGGAAAATGTACGATCAGTACGGAACGGCGGACTTTTCAGGAGCCGGTTTTGCAGGAGGAGGTCCGGGCGGAAATTTTCATTGGTCGGGAAACGGTTTTGGACCGGGAACAGCAGGAGCGGGCAATGTCAACCTGGACGACATTTTGGGGATGTTTGGGGGGGGATTTGGCGGAAAAGGACCGGGTCGGGCAGGAGGAGGTGCTTCAAGAGAAGGGGGCGGTTCAGAGAAATGGGACGAATCAGCCGGTTCCAATCCGTTTTTTCAGTTTTTTGGCAATCGAGGAGGAGGAGCCGGTCCCGGACGGACACGACGTCCCGCAAAAATTCGGGGTGCTGACATTCAAAGCACGATTACCATTCCCTTTGGGAAGTCGATTAACGGGGGAAAAGAGGAAATTGTTGTTCAACGTCCTGGACAACCGGCTGAAACGATCTCGTTTAACATTCCCGTTGGTGTAACGGACGGTAAAAAAATTCGTTTGCGCGGTTTAGGCAATCCAAGTCCCAATCAAGGTGAAGCGGGTGATTTGCTGATAATGATTCGTGTTGAAGCACATCCTTATTTTCAGCGACATGGACATAATCTGTTGCTCAAGGTCCCCGTTACTTTGGAAGAAGCCGCATTAGGTGCCAAAATTGAGATTCCATCCCCCAAAGGTCCCGTCTCCTTGACTCTTCCGCCCGGTTCTTCAAGCGGAACCAAATTGCGTGTCAAAGGTTGTGGTGTTCCGATTCCAGCCAATTCCGCCGAAAAAACCGGAGATTCGGGCGATTTGATTGCCGAACTCTCGGTCGTGTTGCCAAAAAACTGGTCGGATACCGAAAAGGACGTGATTCGCCAATTGACCCGGGATCATCAGATGCAGGTTCGTCAGCATTTAGGTTGGTAAACCCAAATCAGGTCAATAAGGAAAGGGTCCGATTGGAACAGCTTCAAACAATTGGGGCGGATTGGGGACCAGTCGGGCAACAATAACCCGGCACAAATTCTCAAGACCAACTCCCTTGAGCGTACTGACTGTTTGATGTTCGGTCGGACTGTTGAGCGTCTTCAGTCCGTCTTGCACTTCAGGTAAATCACTTTTGGTGTAAACCGTTAAGGTTGGAACAATTCCAGTTGAAGGGGTTGCGTCAGAAGAAGAAGAAGAAGAAGAAGATGAAGAAGAAGATGAAGAAGAAGAAGATGAAGAAGAAGAAGATGAAGAAGAAGAAGAAGAAGAAGATGATGATGATGATGATGATGATGAACTGAGATCAATCAGATGCAGGATCAAATCGGCTGATTCGAGCAGTTGAGCAACTTTTTCGATCCCCGCTTGTTCAATCACGTTTTCTGTCTCGCGGATTCCCGCAGTATCGTAAAAACGGATCGACCAACCGTCAATCGCCGTTTCCACATTGAGAACATCCCGGGTTGTTCCGGCTGTTGCATCAACAATTGCCCGATTGTAACCGAGTAGGGCGTTGAAGAGACTGCTTTTTCCTGAATTGGTTTTTCCGAGCAGAACGACCTTAAACGGTTGAATCAGGTGTTCGGCAATTCGACGATTCTCTTTCAGACGGTCAATCCGGCATTTCGCTTCTTCGGGAGACGCTTTTTGAATTGCTTTAAGTTCCCGAAAATAAGCTCCGTTGAACTGGTCGAGCAGAATCTGGGCGGACCGTTCTGTTTTTGCAAACGGTAAAAGCAAAAGTGCGGCTTTTTCAATTTGACGTTGTAATTCTTCATCCTCCATTTGCGTTGACTTTTCCCCTGTTGGGGTCGGAGTCGGGATTGCGGTTGGGATGGACCAAAAGTTCGTCGTGTCCTGTTGTAAGCCCGTTTGCCAATCAACCAGAATTCGCTCTTGTGTCAATTCCGGTTGTTCTTCGATTGACCCGAGTTGTTTTTCAATCAGTCGCAAGACTTCTTCGGAACCGTGAGAGTGCAGTTCGAGCCGATTGGGTTGAATCAGATGGAGCACCACTTCTTCGACGACAGGACCGAGTTGTAAACGTCCGAAAACGGGGCGATTGGGTTCCAGTTTCGGACCATGAAAATGTTGCAAGAGACGGGCAAGGGTTGGTTCGCCCTGAATGAGAATCGTTGCGATTGCGCCCCGACCTTGCGGGGTTAAACGAATAAGGGACATGATAGGGGATAGGGTGTAGAGGGGACAGGGCGTTTAGCCGCGATACAACGTATCGCGCGTACAGAAGTCAAAAAACAGTCAAAACGTTGTTCTGCGGTTAGTGCATTTCAATGATTGGGTATACACAACAAACGGTTAGAAGTGGTTTGTTTTCCGATTGGAACGCGGGCATCCTGCCCGCACATTTTTTTCTTGATGCAGGCAAGATGCCCGCGTTCCGACAAAATGTCCATCTTGTACCCGTTTGGGGTATACCTATTTCACGCTTTTTTGACACCTGAAATTTTTTGAGTCCTGAAATTCAAGGACAGCATCTCTTAGCTGCATCGCAGCGACATTATTGTACCCGGGGTGAAACGCAGCGAAACCCCGGGTTACACTATGCGCTGTCCCTATCTCCCTATCATCATCTTGAAATCTTCGGCTGAAAACTGTAGGATAGGGAATGTTGTTGGGCAAAACAACGTATTGACTGTTCAGCGTGAGGACGTGATGAACGGTATTCCCTTTTGAAAAAAATTCAGTCAGGTTTGTTATGAAATACATTTTGGCACATGATCTTGGAACGTCGGGAAACAAGGCGACACTTTTTTCGGAAGAAGGGCAATTGGTTGCAAGTGAGACGATTGCTTATGCAACGCACTATTTCAACAAGACTTGGGCGGAACAGAATCCTGAATTATGGTGGAAAGCGGTTTGCGATTCCAGTCAACGTCTTCTCAGCAAAACCCGAATACGACCTGAAGACATCGCCGTTGTTGCGCTCAGCGGACAAATGATGGGGTGTACCTGTGTTGATCGAGGGGGCAATGCACTCCGACCGTCCATTTTGTATTGCGATCAGCGGAGTGAGAAGGAAGCGTCGGCGATTCTTGAACACATGCCGCTTGAGGAGGGATACCGGATTACGGGACACCGAATTGCAGCCGTTTATGCCCTTGAAAAGTTGATGTGGGTTAGAAACAATGAGCCGGATGTTTACAAGCAGACGGCGTTGATGCTTTGTGCTAAGGATTACATCAATTTTCGATTGACGGGGAAGTTTGCAACGGATTATTCGGATGCAAGCGGGACAAATGCGTTTGACATCAACACGATGAGTTGGTCGGAGAAGATGATTGAAGCAGCCGGAGTCGAACGGTCGATGTTTCCCGACGTTTACGATTCGATTCACGTTTTGGGTGAAATTACGAAAGAAGCGGGAGATGCAACGGGGTTGAAATCGGGAACGCCGGTTTGTATTGGGGGGGGAGACGGAAGTTGTGCGGGGGTCGGGGTCGGCTGTATCAAACCGGGAACCGCGTATAACTATCTTGGTTCAAGCAGTTGGGTTGCGTTGACCGTTAAGGAACCGATTGTTGATCCGCAAATGCGGACCATGAATTGGGCTCACGTCGTCCCCGGGTATCTGCATCCGTCCGGCTCTGTTCAGACAGCCGGTTCAGCCTATCATTGGCTCAAAGAAAAAATCTGTACGGAAGAAAGCCTGATTGCCGCATCTGAGGGGAAAAATGTTTATGAATTGATGAACGAGCAGTTACGTCAAAGTCCCCCGGGCGCAAATGGACTGATTTTTTTGCCGTATTTGTTGGGTGAACGGAGTCCTCGTTGGAACCCTGATGCTCGCGGGGCCTTTATTGGCCTGACTCTTGCCTCTTCTCGTGCTGATGTGATTCGGAGTGTTATGGAAGGAATCACCTACAATCTTGGCCTGATTGTTGACATTTTCCGCAATCATGTGCCGATTGAGGAAATGACGATTATTGGAGGTGGGGCGAAATCGCCGATTTGGTTGCAGATGATGTCGGACATCTACGATGTAACGGTTCGTCGCCCCAATTTTCTTGAAGAAGCAACATCAATGGGCGCAGCCGTTGTCGGCGGTGTCGGCGTTGGTCTTTTCCCGAATTTTGAAGTCATTGACCGGTTTATCACGATAGAGGAAACGTTGAAGCCGAACGGTGAAAATCAACGGCATTATGGGAAGATGAAACCGCTTTTTGACAAAGCGTATTTCTCGCTCGTCAGTCTTTTTGACGATTTAGCGAAAATCGTTTAACCGCGCAAGCACCGTTCCGCGCGTATTGAAAACTCTGTACGCGCGGTACGTTGTACGCGCGGCTAAACACCCGTCTACAGTCTACCGCCGACGAAACCGCCGTGCAAGAGGCGCAGCGACAACGGCAAGCCCCAAAATCAACAGCGTTCCCGGTTCAGGAACCTCCGCCGGACTATCCAGTTTGGTAAACTGCACCTGCCCGTCAACAAAAACGTAATCGTAACCACTCGTCCCGATCAGCGTGATACTGTCCCAACCGCCAACCATGCTTTCGCCAAAGTTCACTGCCCCGACAAAAAGGCTGCTCAGGTTAAAGCCGTTGACCATCGTGTCCAAATCAAACGCCGTAAACGAACTCATCATCCCAAATGTCTGCATTTCAGACGGATTCGCAAGGTTAGCCAAGTAACCCGAAAAATCAACCGTTACGGTCCCATTCAACGTGATCGTATCGGCAATAATCCGGGAATAAACATCGGAGGCGAGAGCATCCAGCACCAACGTTGCATTTTCACCCAGTGTAAAGGACCGATTCCCCACGTCCCCATAAATTGCCCCGTTCAGCAACGCCATCGTCCCACCATGAACCATCGTATCTCCATACACCTTCGATTGATAGGTGTCAAACATGACTGTCCCCGTATAACCTTCTCCTCCGTTAATGTCAACGACAAGAGATTGATAGTCACGGTTGCTTTCAACAGGATCATAGAAAAGAATACTTTTTCCTGCGGCTGCCGCCAGATTCAGGTTCTGTCCGAAAGAACAATCCATATAAATGGCATTGGCCTCACCACCGCGATGAGTATTTCCCCGAAACGTCATGTTACCCTCTTTGGCCGCAAATGTTCCACTCGAATGAAGATAAACGGCTCCACCAAGTTCGCCCGCCGAATTGTTCTCAAACGTGTTCGTCCCCCCACTGATTGTTGTTCCGTAGTAACTGTAAATCGCTCCGCCATTACCTCCCGCCGAATTGCCAGAAAAGGTATTCGTCCCTCCACTAATCGTCGTCGAACCTTGAGATGCACCAATCGCCCCACCATACTGCCCTGCCTTGTTATCAGAAAAGGAATTCGTTCCACCACTGATCGTCGTGCCATAGGTACTGTAAATCGCACCTCCATTGTTCTCAGCCCTGTTACCCGCAAAGGTATTGGCCCCGCCGCTAATCGTCGTGCCATAGTTACCATAAATCGCACCACCATCGGATTCCTCCGCCGTGTTGCCCGAAAAGGAATTCACTCCACCGCTGATCGTCGTGCCATAATTGCTGTAAATCGCACCTCCAGCACCACGAGCCGTATTGCCCGAGAAAGAATTCGTCCCTCCAGTGATCGTTGTATTATAGTTACCGTAAATCGCACCGCCGGATTCACCCGACGTGTTGCCCGAGAAGGAATTCATCCCGCCGGAAAGCGTCGTACCATAGTAACTGTAAATCGCTCCCCCAGAGCCATGGGTTGCCGTATTCTTCGTAAAAGTGTTCGTCCCCCCAATGATATGGGCGACACTATTTCGGAAAGGGTAGGGGTTGGGGTAGGACCCAACCGGTTCACTGACGTAAATCGCTCCGCCATGACCTCCCGCCGTGTTGCCGGAAAAGGTCGTTGTTCCACCACTGATCGTAGTGCTATCCTCGGTGCCAATCGCCCCGCCATCCCCCTCCGCCGTGTTATTGATAAAGACGTTCGTCCCGTTGCTGATCGTAACACGACTCGCAGCAATAGCACCACCGGAGGCTGTAAAGGATTCGCCCCAGAATTCATAATGACCTGCTGCGGAATTGCTGAAGAAACTGTTGGTCCCGCCGCTGATGGCGACCTGATTTCCATAAATTGCCCCACCAGCCAAGCCTACTGTGTTACTGGTGAAACTGTTTGTTCCTCCACTGATCGTGGTATCACCAAAAATTGCCCCACCGGAATCTCCTGCTGAGTTGCCGGAGAACGCATTAGTCCCACCACTGATCGTGACACCACTGTTAGCACTCCAAATCGCCCCACCGTAACCATAAGGGTATGCCATGCCATCGTATTCAGGGTATTCGCTGCCATGGTATTCCTCGATCCCACCTGCGGAATTACCAAAGAAGTTGTTGATCCCGCCAGAAAGAGTAACACCCCCTTGGCTGTAAATCGCACCGCCGTTGCCGTAACGGCTGCCAATTTCGTAAGAAATCCCACGTTCATTGTCCGTACCCGCGAGATTGCCGATGAAGTCGTTTGACCCACCGGAAAGGGTCACGCTACCTCCGCTGTAAATGGCACCGCCCGAACCATAACGGGAACCGTAGGGTCCATAACCATCACGGTCATAACTGCCACGATAAAAACCGGAATCACCTGCGGCATTATTGGTGAAGCGGTTGATTCCGCCGGAAAGGGTCACGCCGCCTTCGCTGTAAATCGCGCCGCCTTGACCGGCGAAATTGCGGGAGAAGCTGTTTTCTCCACCGGAAATGGTGATTGATCCACGCGGTTTGCCATTGTCACGCCACGGCTCGTAGTTATTGGACGGCCAGAGGATGTCTGTCGCAATTGCCCCACCAGCCCCCGCGCCGTGGCTATCCCCATAATACCCATACCCTCCTGCTCTGTTGAGGGTGAACTCGTTTGTCCCGCCGCTGATGATGACATGCGAACTGGCAATCGCTCCGCCGACATTACTTATGTACCCCCCCAAAGCCTCGTTGCCCCAGAAGGTATTTGTCCCTCCGCTGATTGTCGTGGATCCGCCAAGGAACCCCTCACTGATCATCTCCCTGTCATGGTCCGTCCCGGCAATCGCTCCTCCAATAGCGACTCGGGCACCACCGCCCCCTACCCGATTACCGCCGAACACGTTCGTTCCGTCGCTGATCGTCGTGCTACCGGCAATGGCACCTCCGGCCTCACTCGCCCCGTTGTTGGTGAAGGAGTTTGCCCCGCCATTGATGGTGACCTGATCTCCGGCAATTGCCCCGCCGAATACTTCGGCTGCATTGCCCTCAAACCTGTTCGTCCCCCCCGAAATGACCACCTTGCCGGGATCCCAAACAGGATCCAAACCTGCAAAAATCGCCCCGCCACTTTGGCTGGCGTAATTGCCGATGAAGCTGTTTTTGCCACCCGAAATGGTCATTATGCTTGCTCCTCCACTTCCTGCAATCAAGTCACCAAGACCACTGGTCTCGGTGCCAATTGCCCCACCGTTCTGTGCGTGATTAGCGGCGAAGGTGTTCGTCCCGTCACTGAGTGTGACCCACCAAGCAGAAATTGCGCCACCATTATTGCCAGAAGAATTGTTGGTGAAACTGATGTTGCCACCGGAAAGAGAAGCCACGATCATCTGAATCGCACCTGAATCGTAGTTATCAAATATCAGATGCGTGTCGTCATGCGTTTTCAGGGCAAGCCCGAACTGACTTCTTATATCAAATACCGAACCCCACTGCGTTGTGGCAAAGGAACCAGAACCCGTCATGCGGTACGTCCCACCACCGCCAAATGTGATGGGATTGACAGTGAGTCCATCACCGTTCTCCCAATCGAGGCATACTGCGAAGAAACCGCCTTCATCATCGCCCATACGATTGTTGTAGCTTGTCAAGATGATGGTATCCCCACTCTGAAATAACATATGATCTATCGACGAGCCGGTGTTCATGCGGTGGTGCTGAAGGTCTTGGAGACCGTATTCGCCGTAGACGGTGTATTCGGCGGCGTTGAGGTTGGAGAGAAAGCCGAGAGTAAGGGCCAGAAGGAGGCCGGAAAGAAGAGTAAAACGACGGCGATTAGAAAAGCGGGGGGGGGGGAGTAAAATAGGTAATCTGGCAAACATAGATTCAATCCTTTCGAGAAAAACTTTTTGAAATTTTTT
>JBOFQB010000104.1:0-7806 GCA_051660685.1 Thermoguttaceae bacterium
AACATTAACGCGAAGATCAAGGTATTCAAGATCATGTCGCATCCGTATCGTAACCGCCGTCCAACACACCTGTTACGCACGAAATTGGTCTGTGCCATCCTCAACGCCGAAAGACCATGATAGGTTATGCAACATGTCTAAAGAAAACATTCACCATTCAACTTCTTGACCCCAGTAATCAGCCGATTCCAAACGGCAAAATCAAAGTCTTTGTCAATCCGAAACCCAAAAACTGGCTCAAATCCAATTTTGACGTTTATACGAATGAACAAGGTGAATACACTGTCAGGTTCGCCGAACCAACTGAAATCAGAGAATTTGTCTGGAGCGTCCGGGCAAGAGGTTATGCACCTTATTGGGCCAATTGGGAAAACACAACGACGGATCAACTTCCTGAACGGTTCACGCTCACGCTCGAAAAAGCCCGCACAATCGGCGGAAAAGTCGTCGATGTCGACGGAAAACCTCTCTCGGGCGTCAATGTTCAGGGTTCTTGCGATTGGAATCACCGTATACGCGAAAAGAAACAGGCGTTTGGAAATGGTATTTATTGTGAAACCGACGAAAAGGGAATATGGACATACGAAAATCTGGCCGACGACGTTTTCGAGGACGTTTCGCAGTTCACGTTTAAGCATCCTGATTTTAAGCAGCAAACAGTCCAATGTGCATTTCAGACGTTGTCGCCCAACGAATCAGGGGAGTTCACCCAAACCGTCATGTTAGATAAGGGGATCGATATAATCGGCAACGTAACCGACACAGAAGGAAATCCAGTTGTCGACGTGTTGGTGTACGGCTCTTGGAACAATTGGAATGGTTATGGAAAAGCCCGTACAGATACAGAGGGAAACTATAAAATCGCCAATTGGTCCGAAACCAAAAACGCCTATCTTGGGGTTTGGAAACCGGGATACCAAGCGCAACTTGTTTCACCTCTTGTTGTCAAAGCGGACGGAATGTCGCCGGTCAATTTCACACTCAAACCGGTCGGAAAACCGATCACAATAAAAATCGTTGATAAAGACAATGAGCCGATTGAGGGATATAGCATTGCAATTGAAGCATGGGGACACCGACGTTTGCCCGGTTCGTCGTTTCTCAACGGAACCGACGACTACGCCAAAACCGATTCGAACGGACAATGGATTTGGCGTGAAGCACCTGAAAACGAGCCGATTACGTTTGACATGTTTGGAGACAGAAAGTACATGGATACACGTCAAAAAGTGATGCAAAGCCGGGATGAAGAATATGTCTGTACGGTCAACCCCAGTCTTGCAATATCGGGTGAAGTGACAGATGCACAAACGGGCGAAAAAATCGAGGATTTCAAGGTTACGCTTGGAATTGGTTTTCCCGAGAGACCTGCTTCTTGGCAGGATTCTATAACGACAAAGGGCAAGTATTTCATTACGGAGAGCATGAACACTTATGACTATTACCAGATCAAGGTTGAAGCAAAGGGGTACAAGCCCGGTCTCTCCCGCAAAATTGACCCGCAAGAAGGGGCGATTACCGTTAATTTGGCTCTTGAGAAATGGGATGATTCGCACGACAAAGCCGTTTCGGGGTCGGTGATACTCCCGGACGGTCAACCGGGCGCAAAAGCGAAACTGGGCATTTCGACATGGAACTACAATCCCTACATACAAAACGGCAAATTTCCACATGAACGTGAACCGTATCACACTACGGCAGACGAAAACGGCGTATTTACTTTTCCGTATATTGATTTTGCGGCTGAAAAATCGGCCTTTCCTTCTGAGGACCAACCGGTTGATTTCAGGGGGAAGAGAAAATCCGAGCCGTTACCTGACTATATTATTTACATTTTGCATCCTGAGGGATACAAAATCGTCACGCAGAAGGAAATGGAGACGGTTTATGCAAAAGAACCAATCAAGCTGGACGCTTGGGGAACGATCAAAGGGACGGTAAAGATTCAGACGCAACCGGGAAAGAATCTGGACCTGAGTTATGTACAGAAGAGAGAGGGGAATTCTGGTCGTGGTCCGCGTAATGCGTATTTTGACCTCAAAACAACCAGTGATTCGGACGGACAGTTTACCTTCTCAAAAATTCCAAGCGGTCAAGGTCAGGTTTTCCGATTGGTTCAGTTCGCGGATCAAGGCAACGGTTTTTCATCCGCTTGCTCTCACGCTGAACCTGTCTCGATCCAATCAGGTGAAAGCAGTATCGTTCATCTTGGCGGAACAGGTCGTCCTGTTTCTGGTCAACTGAAAACCTCTTCTGATTTTCCGAGTCCTGTCAATTGGAATTATGCGATCATCCGTGTGAAACCCGTCGAAAGACCGCAGGAATTACTGGAATCCCCCGAATATATGGCGTTTAGGGAAATGTCTGCCCAATTGATTGACGCTCTTCCTGAAAATCTGAAGGACCCGAATATGGACCCGGAAGAAAGAGTGAAAGAGTTAATTGAGTGGACTGAAAACACGGAGGAGGGAAAGAAATACCAAGAACTCCTCGACAAAATGGAGGTTGCGCAAGAAGCGTTTCAGAAACTGCAACAGCAACAAGCTGAAGTGGTGATTCCCTATCGTTGCAGCGCGGTTGATGAGAACGGAAAATTTACGATCAGCGATGTTTTTGTCGGCGATTGGGAACTGGAAGTGGAACTTTTTTCTCCGCCTAGTCCCAACACATGCGGGACGGGGGATCGGATCGGGCAATTAACCTACAATTTCACAATGCCGGAAATTCCAGAAGGGGTTTCAGAGGAACCGCTTGTCTTGGGCGAACTTGTTGTCGAGAAAAAACCGGAGTTTTTCCAACTGCAACCTGGAATGGACGCCCCGGATTTTGAAATTCGTAAGTTGGTTCCCTTCAAGGAAAGTGAGGTGCAAGAGGGAGAAACGGCAACGGAGAAACCCGAAACGGACATGGAAGCGGAAAGTCCTGACATGATAAAGCTGAGCGATTTCAAGGGGAAATATGTCGTACTTGATTTTTGGGCGACTTGGTGTGGACCTTGCGTTGCGAAGCTCCCCGAACTCAAATCATTTTACGAGAAACATGCGGGGAACGAAAATGTTGTTTTGGTTGGCATAAGTCTGGACAATCCGTCGCAGATGAAAATGGTCGAAAAGTTTCTCGCCAAAAAAGACATCAATTGGCCGAACGGTATTGAGGGAAGTGGGACAACGACGGTCGCACAGAGTTATGGAGTGAATGTGATTCCTACACTGTTTGTTATTGGACCAGACGGTAAAGTTTTACGGGTCAATCCAACGCTCGAACAGATTGGGCGGGCAATTGAAAAAGTGACAAAGTGACCAAACGGCAAGATAACAAAGTGACCCGTCTTGGTTCCTCCAATCTTGCCAATCAGAACAGTTTATGGTAGATTCGTGCTTGCTCGGCTGTCCGGCTTGCGCCGGGCTTATTACGCGCAATACGTTGTATTGCGGCTAAACGGCTGTAAAAAAAGAGAAAAGAGAAAGGAAAAATTGATGAACAGATTGGCATTAACAGTTTGTGTAACCCTCCTCCTGTCGTTGACCGTTTGTCTCCCCGCTCAGGAAATGAACGCCAATAAGTCAATCATCAAGCAGGAATTGATGTTTGTACCTCAAAACGAACATGTTCATGGAAGTAGCATCGTCGAACTCTCCAACGGTGATCTTTTGGCCGTTTGGTTTCAAGGAAGCGGCGAACGGACTGCCAATGATGTCCGTTTGGTCGGAGCCCGACTGAAAAAAGGGGAAAAAGAATGGTCCGAAACCTTTCCAATGGGGGATACGCCGTATATGCCGGACTGCAACCCGGTTCTGTTCATTAACAAAGAAGGTAAATTGTTCCTCTTCTGGATCGCCGTTCTTGCAGATCGTTGGGAAATGTCGATATTGCGATTCAAAACGTCAACGGATTATTTGGGGGATGGACCGCCGAAATGGGATTGGCAGGATAACATTCTTTTCAAACCGGGTGATTCTTTTGCGAAAGAGGTTGAAGCAAAGGGGGGAGATGTTCAATGCCCGGATGATATGCCGGTTGAAAAATTTGAACAGGAAAAAGAACGTATTCTGAAAATGAGCAAAAACCTTTCCGAACGGTCTGTCGGTTGGATGACCCGCATACATCCGATTACACTGGAAAATGGACGTATTCTTTTGCCCCTTTATTCAGACGGTTTTAATTTTTCGGCGATTGCGATTTCGGATGATAATGGAGCAACTTGGGTTCTCTCCTCGCCGATTGTCGGATTTGGAATTCAACCGGCTCTTGCGGTTCGCAAGAACGGAGATGTTGTTGCGTATATGCGGAATTCGACGGGGAATCCTGAACGGATTTGGATGAGCGAGTCGAAAGACAATGGAGAGACTTGGAGTCGGTCGGTTCGGAGTGAACACAAAAGTACGGCAAGTGTTGAACTGTTGAAACTGAAAGATGGTCGTTGGGTTTACGTTGCAGGAGACACGGAACGGGGACGGTATCTTTTAGCCCTTTATGTCTCGAACGATGAAGGTAAAACTTGGACGTTGGGCGAAGTTGTCGAATATGACCCGAAAGAACAGAATCGGTATTCGTATCCTTGTTTGATTCAGGGAAAAGACGGGATGCTGCACTTAACGTATTCGTATCATCTTGAAGGTGATACTCGCGGAAAGTCAATCAAGCATGTCACTATTGACCCGAGTCGGTTGCCGTAATATAGGGAATAGGGGATAGGGACTGGGGGATAGGGACGCGAATGTTGAGCCGCATACAATGTTTCGCGCGTTCAGAGATTTCAATACGCGCGATACGTTGTATTGCGGCTTAACGACAAATTTTGAAATGCGTTAGGAGACAGATGTTCGTCTATCCGACTCTTCTTTGGGCAATTCCTCTTGTTTTTCTGGTCGTGTTGATTCACTTTATTAACGTGTTTCGACATCGACCCGTTTCTTGGGGCGCAATGGAGTTCGTCCTCATTGCCTATAAAAAAAGCCGGAACAGAATTCTGTTGCAACAGTTTCTCCTCATTCTTGTTCGTTCGCTTATCATTCTTTGCCTTATCTTTCTTCTCGCGCAACCCCATTTGCCGCAATCATGGTCCTTTTTTGGGGAGGAAAATCGGCCCCAACTTCATCTGGTGTTGTTGGATGACAGTTTTTCGATGAGTGACACCTATTTGGGGGAATCGGCAATTGAACAGGCCCAAGAAATTGCCGCACAAATTGTTGGAGAGGGGCAAATGCGGGGACATCGGTCAACAAACCGTCTTTCGTTGTTGCGTTTTTCGCAAGAGACATTTGATTTTAAGGAACTTATGTTGGATCAGAAGGGAACCCGAATTGCGCAAGAGAAAATCCGTTCTTTGCCCGTTTCGGAAACAGATGTCGGACCACAACAAGCACTTATTGCGGCATTTTCCCTTCTTGCAGCAAATCGGATGCAATCCCGTTGTACGCTCTATTTGCTCTCCGATTTTCGCAAGAAAAATTGGGAATCTCCCGATTCGCTTCAAAAACTTTTGAACGACCTGAAAAATCTGGGCGTTGACATTCGGTTGATTCGGACAGTTGATTCCCAACACCCTAATCTTTCGTTGCTGAATGTCCGATTGCTTGAAGGAATTTGTGCGGCTGAAATTCCAGTCCTCTTTGAAGTTACAATTGCCAATTTCGGCCCGGATACAGCATCCAACATCACCTGTTCCATCCATGTCAATGATCGTTTTCATTCCAACCTGAGTATTCCGAATTTGGAATCCTCAACGGACATTCATGTTCGGTTTCCCTTGACCTTTGAGCAAAGTGGACCGCAAAAAGTTGAGGTGAAGCTCGAACCGGATTCCGTTATTCTGGACAATACGTTTCCTCTGATTGTTGATGTTCCCCAACACATTAACGTTTTGCTGATTGACCCCAAGACTCATTGGGCATTTGGGATGTCAACCGAACTGACCGAATCTGGGTCCAAATACATCAAAGCGGCAATTGCTCCAGAAGGGGTCAAAACCGGAATTCGGGTTCAAACAGAACAGGCCGATTATCTGGACCGCAATCTGTTCTCTCCCCCTTTTGTCGCCGTTTCTGATTCCCCTCCTCCCTCATCCATTCCATCATCTGCAACAACCCGGTCTTCATCAGCCTTTTCACCTCCTTCCATTGATCTGGTCGTCATCCCGGATTTGTCTCCCCTTTCTCAATTGGCAGTCCAACATCTCGAACAATACGTCCGCAAAGGAGGAAATGTTGTCTTTTTTTGTGGTCCAGAAACGGAACCGAATTGGGTCAATGAACAATTATTTAAGGACAATGCCGGATTGTTTCCGATTGAATTGGGTGAAACCGCTTCACTCTTCAGAGATTTTCTGGATCGACGCCCTGATTTGACGATTTCGGCTCCTTCGCCGCTTTTCAGAGTGTTTGAACGAGAAGGGCAAAACCTGCTCAACTCCTTTCAGGTCTCCCGCTATTTCAAATCATCTGCCCAAAACCTTGCCGAATCCGTTCAAGTTCTCGCATCCCTAAGAAATGCCGACCCTCTGATTCTGAAAAGTTCGTTTGGAAAAGGTCAGGTTGTGACGTTTTTGACGACTGCATCCCCGCTTTGGAACAATTGGGGACGGGGAAACCCCGGTTATGTCGTTCTGCTCCTCGAAATCATTGCCCATCTCAACCAAAACCCTTTACGCTGTCTCTCCCAACCTGTTCTCTCGCCTATCTCAATCCAATTGGACCCTCTTTTGTATGAAGAAACCGTTGCTGTGATCCCCCCCTCTTCGTCCAGTTCTCCTGCCCTCTCAACCCCGTTGAATTCACTCCCAGTTTCACCCGAAATCAGAATTGCCGAATTTTCAGGGACGGAACGAAGTGGATTTTACGAAATTGAAAAAAAACGTCGGGGAACCGAAGAGGGGATTGACCGAAACCCTGTCGCCGTTCACGTCAACGGAGAAGAAGGAAACCTTACGCTTGTCAATCCGGCTGTTTTTGCCGAATCTCTCAAAACAGTTGGTCTACGTTTGGAAGACCCTGCTTCGTTTACACATGATTCATCGAATCAAGAAGCACGTCCCTTAACCGGTTTCCTCCTCCTCTTGCTCCTCTTCCTGCTTTTTGCAGAAACCTTGATTACACGTCAGGGTTTAAGCAGATAGGGGAATGGGGGATTGGGATTAGGGGAGATTTTCTCGTTATTGAGCATTTCAAAATCACTGTCGCCCATTTCAATTTTCAGTTGCAATTCAAACAACAATTCTCGAATTATGTCAAAATCCGTAATCGTTTCCGCTGTTTTGTTGTTACTTCTCTCTGTCTCTGCAAGATGTGTGGATGTTCCTGAAATCGACTTTTCTGACCCAATGTACGCCCAACTTTCTTCAGAGCAAAAGGATTTGCTGGAAGAATACCGCAAAAATTACATTCAATTGCGGGATTACTACGACAACATGGAAATACATGCGAAAGAAAGTGTGCTCAGCTATTTTACACAGACGAACAATACGCCCATTCGTCTACCAGATGGGGCCGACCCGATCCCGATGTACACTTACGATTGGGAGTACCGGTCTAATGGTGGAGAGTATTTTCGCGTGAACCGGATTTTCACACGCTTGGATAGGCCTGAATTAAGTGACACACCGATTATCTGCATAGGGATTATTTCTCCCGAAAAGTCATCTCTCTTGCGCAAGCGAGATACCGAAAACAAATAGAGCCAGTTTCATAACTATTTTGGCTTTAAGCAGATTGATATTGCGTCAATCGCAGTGTTTTGGTAATCATACTGCTCTTCAGGGAGGAGTATTTTATGAAAAAACGTGAATACACAACAGGTCTTGAATTAACG
>JBOFQB010000105.1:0-39608 GCA_051660685.1 Thermoguttaceae bacterium
ATTGTTGACCCGGTTCGCTACACATATATTTGTAGGAGAGCGAACAGTAAACGCCGGGCAGTTTTTCGATTTCGGCGGCGACTTTTTCACAATCGACGTTTCGGGCGATGTTCTCGCCACACCAGCAGGTAAAGACTCCAATTTTCATGGTAGGTTGGGGGTATTAAAGGGGGTGTTGTAAAATTGCTTCTGTTATACGCTGTCTGTTTCAGAAAACAGTGTTGTTGCACTTAAAGACATCTGTTTTCGAGTAGGCAAATCCTTTGGTTTACGATTCAAACGCAAATCTATTGAATCAAACGTAATGAACGGTTGAGCAAGGCGAGTTTTGATTAAATCAACATAATCGTTGTTCAATTCAATTCCGATACAGTTTCGTTTCAATTGTTGGCACACTCTTAATGTGGTTCCACTTCCAGCAAAAGGATCAAGAATGGTGTCGCCTAAATTACTCGAAGCTAACACCATTCTTTCAATGAGCCCTTCCGGTTTTTGCGTCGGATGCGGTTGCCGTTCCTCACTGCAATAATGAACATGCGAAAATTCCCAAACATCCCCGGGATTCGCGCCTTGCATATTATTTCTCTCTCGAAAATACTTTTGCGGTATACGAATTGCATCAAGATTGAATGTAAAATCCTCGCTTTTGGTAAACATTAATATGTCATCATGTCGAGGAGAAAAGCCTCGCTTCTTGCCGATTCCTTGCGTGTAATGCCAAGTAATCCAACTGTTGAAAAACAATCCTAGTTCGCGGTCTAAAATATCGTACAAATACGAGATAAAACGAAATCCCATAAAACAGTAAAGCGTACCTGTTGGTTTCAGACATTGTGTCGCAAATTTGAGCCAGCTTCTTGAAAAATCCAAATACTCCTCAAATCCCTTTAGATCATGATTGTTACCATAATTTTTTCCGAGATTATATGGCGGGTCGGCAATCAAAAGATCAACAGATTTCTCTGGAATCGCCTTGAGTGTCTCAAGAGCGTTACCACAAAGTATTTGTATGTCGTGTTGAGGTGTATGATATTTCATGTTTATTTAATCCAATTATTTTGAACTGAAGTTTGTTATATGGTGTCAACATGAGTAAGGCATTGTCGATAATTCAGGCATCTTTGCTTTGTCTTTGAAACTTTCTTCAAGTCGCTGGATAATAATTGGCGTAAATGAGTGCTCTATCATTATGTCAAAATAAAAAATACGAAAAAAATCATTTGGAAATCTCAACAACGGCTCAACAACGAAGACCTCAAACTCTCAAAGGAAATCCTTGATCGTGAAAAGAGATCGGAACGCATAACCCCGCTCACCAAACGCCTCTCTCCCCCCCTCCTCTCGGTCAATAATCGCTATCACCCCAAGTACCTTTAGTCCGGCCGCTTCAACACGCTCTATCGCCTCTATCGATGATCCCCCCGTCGTAACTACATCCTCCAATATCACCACACTATCTCCCGACTTAACAGGCCCCTCAATATATTGGTTCGTCCCATGTCCCTTACTCTGCTTACGGACCATAAATCCGCGAAGCGGTATGTCATTCATCGCTGACATGGTAATGACTGAAGCTGTGATCGGGTCGGCCCCTATTGACATCCCCCCAACTGCGTCCGGGAATTCTCCGCCCGGTCCCAAAAATACCGGCTCCGAACGGATTAAATCAACAATGCCCTGACCAATCAGTTTCGCTCCTAAACTGCCAAGTGTCACCTGCTTACCATCTAAATAGTAGGTCGCCTTTTTACCAGATGCTAACGTGAAATCACCAAATTTCAACGACTTTTCCCGTATCAGCTCTTTCAGTATGTTGCTCGTCATCTCGCTCCATCCATTTCATTAAAGGGTGAATGTATTAACACCCCCTCAATTTACCTTGAAACGCCTGATATGTCAATTTGTGCCTTTTGGGTAGGGAATGGGGGATAGGGATTAGGGAATAGGGTAAGAGAGTAAAGAATCCGACTTGCGCCGGGCTAAGTACGCGCGATACGTTGTATCGCGGCGAAATGGGGCACTCGCAACGGGTAACATGTTTTTTGAAGCATTGGTTTTGGAGGATTGCAAAAGAGGTTACGACCGTTTACAATGAGGTCCCGGATGAAGCCCTTTTTTTACCCCTTTGCACCGAACAGCCGTTTATTTTAGTTTTAGGAGCAACAGCAGATGAACATTCGACTTATGGAATCAAACGATTGGGACGAGGTCGCCCAGTTGATTCACGCTTCCCTCAATGTCTGGTATAAGAAAAATCGAGGTTTCGAGCTTGTTCCGGGTCCCTGGGAGACAATGCGGGTCTTTCCCCGCGTTTATGAGGCCCTTGACCCCCATTGCTGCGTGATCGCCGTTGACCCCGAATCCGGGAAAATCGCCGGGTCCTGCTTCTTTCATCCCCGACCAACTCATATTTCTCTCGGGATTATGAATGTACTGCCCGACTTTTTTGGCAAAAAGGTTGCAACACCTTTGCTGAAGTATGTGACCGATCTGGGGACGAAAGAAAAGAAGCCCGTTCGTCTCGTTTCTAACGCAATGAACCTTGATTCGTTTTCTCTGTATAACAAAGCCGGATTCGTTCCAACCTGCCTCTTTCAGGAAATGGTCCTGAAAATTCCCGAAAATGGTGTGCCGGTTCCCCTTCCTAAAGGTTGCGACGTTCGGGATGCAACGCTTGCTGATGTTCCCGAAATGGTTGCTCTGGAACAGGGACTTTGCGGAATCAATCGGGAAAAAGATTTTCGCTTTTTTATCGAAAACCGTGAGGGGATTTGGCATACAAGCGTCTTACTTGGCGAATCGGGAAAAATCGAAGGTTTTCTCTCGTCCATCAATGATCCGGGGAGTAACATGTTGGGACCGGGGGTTGCAAGGACGGAATCACAAGGGCAAGCATTGGTTGCGGCGGAACTGAATCAGCACAAAGGTCGTCAACCGGCGTTTTTGGTTCCGTCCCATTGTAAGGATTTGCTCAAAATGCTCTACGATTTGGGGGCAAAGAATTTTGAAATCAACGTTTCTCAGGTGTACGGCGAAGTTTTTCCCGTCAAAGGGATTGTCTTCCCAACCTTTATGCCCGAAACCGGTTGACGCCGGGGTCCATGCAAGACACGAATTTTTTTTACTCTCACCTTCTTTTTTTCCATGATTATTTACGAAGGAAAACCATGTCTCCCCCCGCAAGGGTTTATTGCAATCGTCGTTTCCAAGTTCAATCGGAGCATTACACAACGGTTGCTTGACGGAGCACTTGGCAAGTTGGAACAATACGGGGTCCGGGATCAGGACATTCACGTCTGTTGGGTTCCAGGAGCTTACGAAATTCCGCTTCTTGCAGCCCGATTTGCCGGACAGGAAGATTGTTTGGCCGTTATTTGTCTGGGAGCCGTTATTAAAGGGGAAACCTCGCATGATGAACACATTAACCGGGCAGTCAGTCTTGAATTGGCGAAATTGACTCTTGCAAGCGAAACGCCGGTTGTTTTTGGCGTTTTAACTTGTCAGACGGTTGAACAGGCGGAAGTGCGAAGTGGACTGCGGGATCAGAGTCGAGATAAGGCAATTGACCCTAAAGCGGGGAATAAAGGGGCAGAAGCAGCCGAAGTTGCTCTTGAGATGATCGATTTGTTGACGGAAGTTCCTGAACCGAAGTTTTCCTTTCCGGGAATGGAAGAAATGTTTTCCGGCCTAATGAATGGAATGGGGGAACAGGGAAGTCCTTTTGGGCAGTATGAAGAGGATTATTACGATGAAGAGGAAATTGTGGTGATTCCCGATTTTTCTCCTAAAAACCTGACGAAAAAGAAAGTTGTCCCGAAAAAAGGGATGAGGAAAAAATCGGGCAAATAAGGGGTTGAGCCGTTTTTAACGAAAGAAGGTAGAAGGTAGGAGATAGGAGGAAAGAAGAGGGAGACAGGAAGATAACGGCATCTCGCGAGTTAACCGGTTTCTCCTTCTTTTTTTGGAAAAAATTTTTTTGCTTCAATCCTCCATTCTCACTTCTACCTCCTACCTCCTCAAAAAAAACGCGCGATACGTTGTATCGCGGCTAAACGGCTGACAGAGCAATAGTATCAGCAGGTCAAAAATTGTATGAAACATTTGGTTGTCTTTCTATTTCTCCTATTTTCGGGCGTTTTGATTGCGGCAGAAGAACCGTTGGAACGGGTTGATTGGTCTCTTTGGAGAACCTTGCCCGTTTACGATGAAGGACGGGTTATGCCGGTTAATACGTTTGCGCGGCAAGTGGTGCTGAACATTTGCGGGACATATCGACCGGTTATTGTTCCCGATGAGACGTTTCTTGCGACGATTGGACCAGAATGGGTTGCGCGACCGGGTGATTCGAGTGTTCTTGCGGCAACCGAGTTGGAACGGATTAAATCGCGGATTGCCGAGATGTTTCCAGAAGGACATCGCGTTTTTGAACCTTACGAATTGTTGTTATCTTGGTTGGTTGAACCTGAAGTTTGGGAGTTTATCCCCTTTCTGCCGATTCCAGATACGGCTTATCGTAATGAAGTTTTGCTTCTTCCAACTGTTAGTAAGACGGGGCGTGAACTGAGAGCGGTTGCGCCGATTCAATTGAGGATGTCGAAACGGTTTGCGGAATCGCTTGAACAGGCCCGGGAACGGGAATGGAGACGGGCAAATCGGGCAAATGGTCCGCTTTCTTCCGAGAAATCAGGAGGAGGAACAAAAGCGGGGGAATCGAGAGAGGGGGGGGGATCGTCCGATTCAGGGACGAATCCGCGAGATCGGGCCGAACCGGCAATTGTGTTGACAGAGCAGGATCAGATAACGATTCGTTTGCAGAATGCTCTTTCGGCATTTCGGAATGTTGTTCCCCCTCCAATTCGGACAACCGCCGATTTGCCTCATTCTTTTGTCGCGCTGCTGCAAAAAGGGAGAGCCGAATTCACTCAAGCAAGTCGTTCTTGGGACCAATTGTCTCGAAGTGGTTTGTTGCGTCTGATTCCTGAAAGTTCCCGATTCGTCACAAATGACTGTTTTAATGCAATTGCGGTCCTTTATTCGCAGTTATTTCGGCAGTCTGGACATAAAGAAGCGGGACGTGGAGAAACGGGCAACGAAGAAAACGGGGAGGAGTCGGTTGACCCCGCCTTGATCGAGTCGCAGTTTAACGCAATGTTGTTGTTGCTCGATTCGGCAGTACAGGAATGTGAACAGATTGTCCAGACATTGTATTCGTCGAAGTCGACGTCAAATGAAGGGGCTGAATCACAGGGTTCAACGTCAATCGCCATTTTTCCCCCGGGGTCTGAATCGTCGCTCAAACGGTTTCGTTCGGAAATGCTTATTTACCGAACGTCACTTTTGAATTTATACCGATTGACACAAGGGAATGTGATTGCCCTTTTTGGGGACGGACACACATTGCGGGTTTTGCCGCTTCTTTTTGAAGAGCCAATTCGCCCGGACTGTCCGGGCGGAGATTCGCTTTTGACATTGCGGGAATTGGGACCCTGGACAACGTTGAATCTGGTTTTAAGAGCCGGTTCGGGGACAATGCGGCGATTTGTTGACCGCGATTTTCCCGACACTCCACTTTTGTCGCGGGAGAAAAATCTTTCGGCCCTCTTTGGAGCCGATTTCTCCAAAACACTTAGCCCTTCTGTCCAAGCGATTTTGTTCAAGTCGCAATCAAGCGGGGAAAATCAATCCGTTGCTGAAACAGGTGAACGTGTTGAAGAATCGGTTCAGCATGTCAATCAGGACGTTCAGGGACCGGGAAAGAGTCAACTGTCTGAGGTGCAACGCGATTCAACAGATACCGAATCCGGTTTGTCGGATCAATCTGACCAATCAACAACGTCAGATCAAGTAACTGCGTCAACTTTGTCAGATCAACCCGTTCAATCGGCTGAAGAATCGGCTCGTGAAATTTTGGCCGGTATTCTCCATGATGCTAAAGAACAGAGGGAGAATACGGTTTTGCCGGTTGCCAATTCAACGGTTGAAGCAAGAATTGCGTTTAGGCGGATTGCAGATGCTTATTTGGGGCGTGTGAGGGGGGACGATGAGGGGATCGGTCCTAAGCGTCTGTCTGACGATTCATGTGAAACGTCTGCAAAGAGTGATGTGAGATCAACGGATTTGGGACCGTCGCAACAGGCAATTGACTTTCTCAGTTTGGGTCGCAACAGTCGGGCTGCTCAATTTACAACGGGAGTTGCCTTGTTCGAACTTGCACTTCGAGAAACAGCATCACGAATGGAGCCGGTTCGGGTTGCCCTGCTTCCTCCAACGATTCTGGATGAAGAAGTGTTGCTGAAAACGGCTTATCCCGAAGAGGGGACCCTTTTTGCCGAATACTATTATCAACGTTTGGAACCCTTCTATTGGATGTGGATAACGGCACTTGGCGCGACACTTGCGTTTCTCTTGAGCTTTGTTGCAGAATGGTTTCGTCGGGTTCAGGAACAAAAAAGGGGACGATTAGCATCATCGTCACGATCACAACGACCAAACCAATCACAAGGGGTTCTCCCGAAATCGTCCCAATCTTCCTTGCCTGATAAAGGTCGTGTTGGACGACTCCGTTCACTTGAGGAGATGAGTTGGCAACCTCAAGATGCCGAGCAACGCTCTTCCAATCAATCAGGACTTTATCAAATCGCTGAATACAGCCTGTTCTGGATCGGGATTACCCTGTTGCTTCTCTCACAAGGAATCACCTTTTTGGGGGGCGCAATGAGAACTTGGATTTCCGGTTGGGCCCCAGTTTCCAACATGTTTGAGACAATCGTCCTTATGTGTTTTTCAGCAGCCTGTCTTGGACTCGGTTTTACCTTGCAACCCCTTTTGGGTCCTCCTTTTGCGCGAGCATGGAGAGCAACCGCTTTTCCCCGCAGATTCCAACGGACTGTTTTACAGATTCTCGGGGCGATTTGCCGCATTCTGTTGATGTTTCTTACACTTGGTGTTGTTGCCGTTTTAAGTTATTCTGAACATGTCAACGAACAGGGACTGTTGGATGCAATCATCCGGTCCTTTGCAATGAATGATCTGATTGATTGGGTCGCTGTCTGTTGCACGTTAATCTGTCTCGTTTGGTTCATTCCCCGATTCGTTCTTACACTGTTTTTCCTGCCGTTTCTTATTTTCGTGTTTCCGCATAAAGATTCCGAAAACGATGCAGAAAAAGAAAAAAGCGTTGTTCCGACAGAGCAGGTTGTGAACCGAAAAATGTTCGCCTTACTTGGAGCCGTGATCGTTTTAGTCGCGGGAATCGTGACGACGCTGAATCCGCACGATTTTAACCCGAATATTCGTCCTTTAGCAGCGGTTTTACGCAGTAATTTCTGGTTGGTCGTTCACATAACTGTCATTATGATAAGTTATGCAGCCGGAATTATCGCTTGGTTGTTAGCCCTGATTTCTTTAGGGGCTTACATTTTCGGTCGATATAGGGTTGCTGAAACCTCACAAGGTCAACGGTTGGTTCTGCAACCCGCCTATTGTGATGTTCTTGCACCTTATATCCGTAAAATGATACAAGTTGCTCTTTGGTTGTTAATGATCGGGACAATTCTGGGCGCGCGTTGGGCTGATTATTCCTGGGGTCGGTTCTGGAGTTGGGACGTCAAGGAAGTTTGGGCCCTCATTACCTTGCTGATTTTTGTCGCCGTTTTGCATGGTCGTATTGCCCGATTTTATGGTGATACCGGTCTGCTGATTGGTGCTGTTTTAGGGGCAATTGCAATTATCCTCACTTGGTATGGTTTTAACTATGTTTTTGGAATAGGCCGACATGCCTATACCCGGGGAGATTCACAATGGGCGACGATTGTCCTGCTCAGCTTTATTCTCCTCAACCTTCTTTGGTCGGTGATCGCCCTTTTCCGTTATTTCATCGAAAAAAGTCTCGTTCCCCAAAAAAAGAAATCAATATAGTACGTTATTCATCTTAAATTTTAGGATTGCATTTTAATAAAAAGAAGTAGAGGAGATAGAAGGTAAGGGTGAAGAAAGGATCAAGAAAGATAAAGGGTAATGGTCTCACACAAGTCAACCGGTTCCACCTTTTTGTGTGTGATTTCCCTTGAATCAGGCTCTCTTCTACCTCCTACATTCTACCTTCTCTGTTCAGGGTTGTTCACCCTTTTTCCAACCATTTTTCATGTTGCGATTGTTTTTTCAACGGACTTGTTTCCTGATTTGCGTTCTCTTTTTTCTGAGTGATCCGCTCGCTTATGCTCTTGAAATACAGGAAATTCAGGTCGGCATTAACGGTTATTACAAAAACGGTATGTGGACGCCGATTTATGTTTCTTGGACCTCAGAACCGGTTGATCCTCTTTCCGTTTTTGTTGACGTTTTGACCGTTGATTCCGACGGAACCCCGGTTTACACCAAAACGGCATCTTCGGTCTTCACCAATTGCGGGTCGGCCCTTGTTTATGTAAAATTAGGACAGGAAGAAGGTAACGTAACGGTTCAAATTCGTTCTCAGGAAGATGCCCAAATTCTCGCTCAACATTCCATTGAACCGGTTGTGTCTGAAATACGCGGTTTTTCCCGGACAATACTCCGTTCCAATGATCTCGGGACACTGTTTCTTTCGCCGATTCCAACCGACCGTCCCTTCTATTTGCTGATTGGCGATTCGGATACGGCTGTTCAGGAAGTAATCGGTCAACTGTTGCTCAAAGACAATCGCCGACCCGTTATTGTTCTCCTTGATTCACTTGAACGATTACCGAATTTGGCAATTGGTTATGACGCGGTTGAATTGGTTATCCTGACCACTTCGATTCCGTCAATTTTCGAAAACAGGACCAATCAGGATGTCCGTATTCAAGCCTTGTCCGATTGGTTGGCTCTTGGGGGTAAAATGTTGTTTTGTCCGGGCGAAAACAGTGAACCCTTTCTTGCACAATCGGATTCCCCGCTTGTCCCGTTTTTGCCCGGTCGTTTTCGGAACATGACGGAATTACGAAGCGGCAAAGCATTGGAGTTGTATACAGGAAGTCATCGTCCGATTTACATGGACGGAACGGACCTTGCTCCGTATATGAAATTGCCCGTTCTTGGCGACGTGGACGGTAAAATCGAGGTTGTCGAAGGAGATTTGCCGATTGTGATTCGTTCGTCCTACGGTTTTGGAACCTTGACGTATTTTGCAGGTGATCTGGATGCACCTGCTCTCAAAGATTGGCGGGAACGGAGCCGGTTTCTGCTGCAAGTGTTGGGTTGGAATGATACAAAGGGTCGGACAACGAGTATGGAATCTCTTGCGTTGATTCATTTAGGTTATAGTGACATTTCGGGACAGATTCGGAGTTCGACCGATCAATGGACCGGGTTGCAGATTGTCCCCTTTTCACTCCTGCTCATTCTCCTCGTCCTTTACTTGGGTGTTGTCGGTCCCCTCGATTGGTTGCTCGTTCATAAAATCCTCAAACGTCCACAATGGACCTGGATCACTTTTCCGCTTGAAATCACCCTCTTTTGTCTGATTGCCCTTTCACTCGGTTCAAGTGCCCGAAATTATCCGCTTGCCCTGAATCAGGTCGATCTGTTCGATATTGACGCTAAAACCGGTTTAATGCGGACAAGCAGTTGGTTGGGCATTTTCAGTCCCCAAGATGCAACGTATCATCTTTCCTTGCGTCCTGAAACCCAGTCTTTGCGAACAGTGTGTAAGGCGGATCGGTTTCACCTGAATTGGTTGGGTCTTGCAGGAAGTGGTTTGGGGGGAATGAATCCGAAACGGGTTTCGCCAACTCTTTGGGACCAACCTTATTTGTATCGAGATGACTCACCTGATTTGCAGGATGTCCCGATTCTGGTCCGGTCCTCCAAAACTTTTTTCGGGGAATGGAGTGTTGGGGCCGAACAAGTTGCTGTCCATTCAGGACCGCAGAAAGATTTGAATCTTTCTGCGACGAATTCCTCATCACTTTTTGGAGAGATACGTCTGATCGACCGTGAAGGGGTTCCAAGAGGGACATTGGTCAACGATCTTCCTGTTCCGCTTGAAAATGCTCTTTTGGTGTATGGACGTTGGGCGTTAAAATTGGGGCGATTGGAACCGGGTCAGTCCCTCAACATTGGTACTCAAACGGTTCGTCGGGAACTCCCCTTTATTCTGAATTCAACGGAAATGGGTCTTGATGATTCCCAGAATCGAATTGGCGAATCGGCTGCAACACATAAAACATCCTATAATCCAAGAGCGAGTGATGCTTGGCCGATTTTGCGAACGTTGTCGTTTTTTGAGGCATTTGGCGGAGTTGAAAAGATCGGACTGGACAATTCGTTGCACCCTCATCTCGATTGGAGTCCGTTGTTGCAAACCAATAGTGCTGTTTTAATCGGTTCCGTTCCTCCTGATTCCCTTCCTCTTGGAAGTCGGTTGACCCTTTCCTCGGACGGAGTGCAACGGGAATACCGCGAACGAAAATCCCTTGTTGTTCGTGTTCTCTTATCTGTTCAAAAACAACAATGAAATGATTGAGGTTCATAATCTGTGCAAAAAATATGGAGAAGAAGAATCAACCTCATTTTATGCGGTTGATCGGGTCTCTTTTTCGGCACAATCCGGGGAAATTTTTGGACTGTTGGGACCTAATGGAGCAGGGAAGACGACGATTCTCCGTATTTTGAGTACGATTCTTTTGCCCAGTTCAGGAACTGTCAACATTGCCGGTTTCGATGTCGTCGATCACCCCGATTCTGTTCGGGCCAACATAGGGTATATTTCCAATAATACCGCCGTTTATGATCGAATGACCGCTTGGGAAATGGTTGCCTATTTTGGTGAACTTTACGGTCTTGAAAAACGGGAATTGCGGGATCGTATGGAATCGTTATTTGAACGGTTGCAGATGAATGATTTTCGTGATCGGTTGGGAGAGAAAATGTCAACCGGCATGAAACAGAAAGTGTCGATTGCGCGAGCCTTGATTCACAATCCGCCTGTTCTCATTTTTGACGAACCGACGATTGGTCTTGACGTTTTGGTTGCGCGGTCGCTTTTGCAGATGATACAACAATTGCGCAAAGAGGGGAAGTGTATTGTTTTTTCGACCCATATTATGCGTGAGGTCGAACGATTATGTGATCGGGTTGCGATTTTGAATCGGGGACAGATTTTGGCAAATGGAACCGTTCTCGAATTATGCGAGAAATACAGCGAGCCGGATTTGGAAGAACTATTTTTTCAATTGGTCGTTTAGCCGAGGAACATCGTTCCGCGCGTAATGAAGCGCAGAACGTTGTTCTGCGGCTAAACGACACGAATGTATTGAGGGACCAGAAGAGCTTTATAATTTTATAACACGAAAAGACGAATGATGAACATTTATGAGGAATTGAATTGGCGGGGATTGATACATCAATCGACGGACGAAAAACTGGGGGACATTTTGCGGGAGAAACCTCGCTGTGTTTATGCCGGTTTTGACCCAACTGCGGAAAGTCTGCATGTCGGGCATTTTGTTCCGCTGATGAATTTGCGACGATTTCAAAAAGCCGGACATACACCGATTGCTCTTTTGGGCGGGGCAACCGGGATGATTGGCGATCCAAGTGGAAAAAGCGAGGAACGGAATTTGCTCTCTGAAGAGACGGTTCGACAGAATGTCGAGTCCATACAAACTCAAATGAGTCGGTTCCTCGATTTTGAAGCGGGAAAATACCGGGCGGTTGTGACGAACAATCTTGATTGGATCGGCAAGTTTTCGTACCTCGAATTTTTACGCGATATTGGCAAGCATTTTCCCGTCAATGTCATGCTCTCGAAAGATTCCGTCAAACAACGTCTTGAACGGTCCGATTCCGGTCTCAGTTACACCGAATTCAGTTACATGCTTTTACAAGCATTCGATTTTGTGCATCTGCGCCGAACGTACAACTGTGAATTGCAGATTGGGGGGAGCGATCAATGGGGCAATATAACGGCGGGGATTGATTTGGCCCGACGTTTGGATTCCGTTCAACTGTATGGTATTACCTGTCCTTTGTTGACGAAAAGTGACGGAAAAAAAATGGGAAAGACGGAATCGGGAACGATCTGGCTTGACCCCAAAAAGACCAGTCCGTATGACTTTTTTCAATACTGGATCAACCTTGATGATGCGGATGTCAACAAGGTCCTCTGTTTCTTCACGGAAATTCCGCAAGAAGAACTGCAATCCTTAATGTCCGAGCACCTCAAGGACCCGGCAAAGCGGGTTGCTCAAAAACGTTTAGCCGAAGAACTGACACGATTGGTTCATGGAGAAGAAGGTCTGTCGATTGCGCGAAGTGCGACGGAAATCTTTTTTGGCGGGGAAATCACCCGATTGAACGACGCCCAACTTCTCTCGATTTTCGCCGATGTTCCCGGTTGTGTTCTTCCAAGAACGCAATTACGAGAAGGACTTTCGTTGATTGATGCACTTTGTGCGGCGAAATTGGCCTCTTCAAAAGGGGAAGCGCGACGGACGATTCAGCAAGGGGGGGCGTACATCAACAACCGTCCGGTTTCGCAACCTGACTGTCAATTGAGCGAAGATGATCTGGTCGGCGAAACCGTTCTGGTTTTGCGGTCTGGAAAAAAACGGTATGGGCTGATTCGCTTCGAATGATTTGGTATACTTGATCCTGTTGTGCATCTCTGTTTTTGCGATTTTTGATAAAAAATGGACACGCAAGTGTGGTGTTCTGTCGCGTCCGCCTTTTAGAAGACGGAAGAAACGGTATAAAGAGGGATGCCCTGTTGAAAATTTCTGGTGTTTCGCACATCAAAACCCCGCAACGGGGGGTGTGCGAGTATGAGGCCCTTTCAAAATGTGTGGAACAGGGCCGATTGGTTTCCCTCAAACCTTTTGCTGTAAAGCCTTGTATGCAATTGACTCATTTGACCCGACATTTTAAGAATGCTTTTTTGCAGTCCGTTCAGTCGAGAGGTTGGTTGTCTTCCCTCGTGATGTTCTACTGCGCTTTGGCCGTTGTCGTCATTTTCGGTGTCTCCGCCCTGATGTACACCGGTTTGCGATCCGAAGTTATGGCGAAAGAAAGTGTCGAAAAATTAGACCGACTCCAAGTTATCATCGCTTCTTTATGGTCCTGTCGGGTGATTGGTCGTGATATTCTTTTACGCGATAATAATCAGGAACAGGAGGAACTTTACGAGAAGTATTTGGCCAAATTCAAGGAATTGGAAAAGTTAATGGATGATTATACGCGGGACTATGCGGGGGAGAATGCAGGGGATTTTCGTCAGCTGATTGAACGGGAAAACGAATATCGGCGGAAAATGGTGGAATCTGCCGACATAAAAATAGCGGGAGGAAATGATGAAGAGGCGATTATCGCGTTGAGAAGTGTGACCCCGATTGCAGTTGATTTTTTTGAAAACATGGAAACTTTTCGCAATCACGAACGAGAACAAGTCAATAAAGTCATTAATGGTAATAAATTCCTGACAACAGCAGCCGCTTTTATTTTTGCGGCTCTTTCCTGTATCGGGGCTGTCTATCTGGTGATGATGATTCATACGATTCGTGAACAATCCGTTTTGGCCCGAAAAGCCGATATTGCCAAAAGTGAATTTATGGCGAATATGAGTCATGAAATTCGCACGCCAATGAATGGTGTCATTGGATTGACCCATCTTTTGGCGAAAACCCCTTTGACGGATTTGCAACGACAGTATGTTCGGTCGATAGAACAAAGCGGCAACTCGCTTTTGACGGTGATCAATGACATTCTGGACTTTTCCAAAATCGAGGCGGGCATGTTGCAATTGGCGAACACCCCTTTTTCCGTTCGTCTCGTCTTTGAAGGTGTCTGCGAGTCCGTTTCCCTTTTGGTTTACGAAAAAGGACTCAAATTGTCCCTTTTTGTTGCAAGTGATATTCCCCCAGTTTTAGAAGGAGATGATGGTCGTCTTCGACAAGTGCTAATGAACCTCGTTGGAAATGCCGTGAAATTCACGCAGGATGGAGAAATCATTCTGCGAGTGTCCCGATTGTATCCGGGTGAAAAATTTTCTTTACCTCACACAATTCAACATGAAAAGACCTGGGACCCGGCTGCGATGTCCCCGGGTGATCGGTGTTTTCTCGCAGTCAGTGTATCAGATACTGGTATAGGTATTCCCCAAGATGCCGTCATGACTCTCTTTGACCCTTTTGTACAGCTTGATGCATCCAGTACACGCAAACATGGAGGGACCGGATTGGGCTTGTCGATCTGCAAAAGTTTGGTCCACCTTATGAATGGTGAAATTCATGTCGAAAGTGAGCCGGGATGTGGATCGACGTTTTGGTTCACCTGTGATTTGGGGGTTCCTGAAAATCAACCGCAAGACATTCTCCCGGTTTATGCTCAGCGAAGCCTTTTGATTTTTGATGTGAATCCCCTGTTCAGAGAATCATTGCGTTTTTTATTGTCCGCAACCCAAATTCAGGTCGATGAAGCCGATTCTCCTGAAGAATTGCAGAAAAAAGTCGTTGACCGCGAAAGAAAGGGTCATCCTTATGATCTGGTTCTTCTGGACTATGAATATCCGGGTCTGAACATTACGGAACTTTTGGGAGGACTTCAGCAGACGTTAAGTTTTTCGCGGACGGAGTATATTGCGACATTTTCAGTTGGCAGCAAATTTGACCCCAACACGATACAATTGCCGGGCAAGATCAATTACCTAACGAAACCAATTTCGCGGGCGATTCTTTGGGACACCTTAAAAACAGTGTTGGGGGAACAGGAAGAGTGCGAGAAAACGATTCCGGTTGTGACAGATGAACGTGTTGCGGTTGATGAAGCGGGACCCCAAGTGCTGAAAATCCTTCTGGTCGAAGATGTCAAAATCAATGTCATGGTTGCAACGGCCTTGCTCCATTCGCAAGGGCATACCGTTGAAACGGCGGAAAACGGATTACTTGCGTTGGAAAAATTGCGGCAACAAGATTATGATGTTGTTTTGATGGACTGTCAGATGCCTGAAATGGACGGGTATCAATGTACGGAAGCGATTCGTTCGGGCGATTCGGGTGTCAGGAATCCGACGATTTCTATTATAGCAATGACAGCCCATGCAATGACGGGAGATCGGGAAAAGTGTCTTGCAAGTGGTATGAATGATTATGTTTCGAAGCCGATTGACCCGAAACAGCTTTCCTTGGCGTTAGGGCGTGTCCATGGGACAGCGGATCAGGAAAAGCCCCGTCCCTCCTGAACGGACGGTCCTTCTGTTTTCCGGTTCTGCGTGTTCAACAAGAAAATGAGACACACAGACAGGTCCTATGAAATGAGACCGCAGAAAGGGGCCGCAAATGCGGCGAAAAAGATGCCAAAAGATAAAGTGGAGCTAGACGGACTTGAACCGACGACCCCCGCGTTGCAAACGCGATGCTCTCCCAACTGAGCTATAGCCCCGACGAATCGGACAAAATGCGGCTTGATGGGCACAAACAACGGCAAAAAGCAATTGCAAAGCCCGCTTCAAGCAAGCACTGAACGGGAAGGATTCTATCTCAAATTGCACGTTATGCAAGACCGGGACCGAAAATTTCCTGAACAACCGGCATCAAAATTTGCGCTCGCGGTATTCCCGATAAAGGATCAGGTCCATGTGAGGCGACTTCGAGATAGAGGAAAATGACCGCAATAATCATTGCAATGAGCGAAATCAGCAACATCACGGTGTATCGGTCCGCTCGCGGTTTCACCCGATTCGTCGGAACCGTCCCCGTCTTCACTCCCTCCGTCTCCCCCTTGCTCTTCTTTTCCCGTTTCCCCTTCTTAGTTGGCGGTTGCGACATGACTATCCCTCTTCATTTGGTACTTTTGACGCTCTTGCGAAAATTCACTCGTTACTACGTCCTCAGGTTGAATCGTTCCCCGTCGATACTCCGGCAAAACCTTGCACGCCGCTCGATTCGGCTCTGTCAATAAGACCTCGACAACCCCGAGATAAACGTCCTTTCCGTCCGCCTTACGATAAACATCGAGCTGATGTCCCTTCATCAAACCTGTATCCTCTCCTATCGAAATCTCAACCAAGCCGTTTGGTCGGACTTCGGTGATTTGACCAGCAACCTGAAAGGGCGGAATCCCTTGATAAAGGGACGGAACCGGTTTCAAGCCGAATTGGTCTAGGACGACTTTGGCATCATTGTATTGCTGGACCAGTTCCTGACTGACCGCTTCAAGGTTGGAGAGTTGCATGGACCAATAATGGGCTTCGTCCGACTTTTTGACATATTCGGTGAACAAGGCGTTCCAGTCCTGTTGCGTTTTGCGGAATTTTTCGCGGAGAGAAACCAACTCAGCTCGGGCGGTTTGCATTTCATCATGTGTTGCACGAACCGTTGCAAGTGCCGTAATCATCTGCGTTTGCAAGGTTGTCAGGTCCGTGTTCTTCGCTTCCAATTCCCGATTGATCTCTTCCCGAGCTGTTGTCAACGCCGCAATTTCATTCCCCTTTTGGGCCAGTTTTTCGTCGCAACTCTTTTGCAGATTCGTCATTTTCGCCTGTAAAGCCGACAAATCGGATTTCGCTTTGTCCAATTCGAGCTTTTTGGTTTTTGCAACTTCCCGCCAATTATTACTGGTTGAATAGACGGAAATCGCAAACGACATGAAGACGAGACTCATGACGAGGATCGTTACGATGAAAATTTTTCCGACGATGTTCATTGGTTTTCCTTCACGCGGAACAATGTTCCCCGGTTAATGTTGTCAACCGTGTCAATAGGGTCACACAAGGTAAGGTCGTTGTGCGACTTCACAAAGGATGCTGACCTAGTATAGCTTGTCTAAACGACCTAGAGCAAAAATTTTTGGTAAATTCTGGATTTTCCTTGACTGTTTCAGGCGAAACACTCGACAAGTTTTGCATTTTGGGTAAAATCCGCACAATTGGCAGGTTTGTCCCGTTTGGACGGTTCTCAACGCGCGGTACGTTGTATCGCGGCTAAACGATTAGGTCTATTAGAACGAAGTTTGTGCTAAAAGGCAATAGACCGTTGCCGGAATTTCAGGGTTCGTTACATAGTTTGTCCAAAATTTTCATCCGTTTAGCCGAGGAACAACGTTCCGCGCGTATTGAAATTTTATGCGCGCGATACGTTGTATCGTGGTTAAACGAGGAAACGATGATAGTCGAACATCCTGACGGTTGCGTGTTGTTGGTCCGAGCCCAACCGGGTTCACGGAAAAATGAAATACGGACCGTGCAGAACGGCGAACTGAAAGTTGCGGTTACGCCTGTCCCCGAAAAAGGAAAAGCGAACAAGGCGATTGTGGAACTGCTTGCGAAAGAACTGGGGATTCGGAAATCGGCGATTGAACTGATTGCCGGGCCGCTCAGTCCGCAAAAACAGTTTTTGCTGCATGGAGTGACCCCGAAAGAACTGCGGGAAAAGATGGGAGATAGGGGATAGAGGACGGGGGATAGGGAATAGGGGGGAGGGAGCAGTCCGCTCACAAGTTTTTGCGAAAAAGAGTATTTTCATTTTTGAACCACGAAAATCACAAAAAACACGAAAATCTCACAAAATACCGTTTTTCGTGTCTTTCGTGCATTTCGTGGTAAAAAACGTCCGTCCAATTCAACTCAATTCAGGTCGCAAAACCAAACTTGTTAGCGGTCTGGGGGATCGAGGGGGACGAAGAAAACAATCCGTTGAATCACACGATACAATGTATCTTGGTATCTTGTGTAAAAGACTGTTTAGGGATGTATAAAAAATGACCCAACAATTGAATCTTGTCGTTTGTTATCAACAGGGACCTGTTGAGGATTATTTGATTGAGGAAATTCAGGCGGTTTGGCCGGAAGTCGGGATTACCAATGTTGGGCAGAAAGACATTGCAAAAGCCCTTGAAGAGGCGGATTATTTTTGCGGACATGCGAAAGTGCCGGTCAACTGGGACAAAATCGTCGGGCAAGGTCGGCTCCGTTGGATTCAATCCTCTGCAGCCGGAATGGATTGGTGTCTGGTTCCGTCCGTCATTGCATCGAATATTTGCATAACAACAGCATCCGGGGCATTGTCCGATCAGGTCGCCGAACACACTTTGGCCCTGTTGCTCGCTTGGAAACGGAATCTGCCCTCCTTTTTTGCCGATCAATTTGTCCCGGACGGATTGAATTTCAGAGTTCAAGCAGGTCAAACACCGAATCCTTCCTCGAATTATCGCAAATTTGTTCGACTGCCAACTCGGGATTTGACCGGTTCTTCGGTCGGAATCGTCGGTTTTGGCGGAGTTGGTCGGCGTCTTGCTCAACTTCTCGCCCCGTTCAAAACCCGAATTCGGGCTGTTGACCTGTTTCCCGAGAACAAACCGGCGTACATTGAGGAACTTTGGGGAACCGAACGGTTGGAAGAGTTGCTTGGGATTTCCGACATTCTGATTCTCTCTTTGCCGTTGAATTCGACAACGCGGGGAATGTTTGATTCCCGACGCTTTTCGCAGATGAAACCGGGAACATTGTTCGTCAACGTTGCACGCGGACCCCTTGTTGTGACGGACGATTTGATAAACGCCCTGAAAAGCGGGCAATTGGGCGGATCAGTGATTGATGTGAGCAATCCTGAACCGTTGCCCGAACAACATCCTCTTTGGGATGCTCCCCATTTGCTGATTACCCCGCATGTTGCCGGTCAAGCAGCTTGGCGATTCGAGATGATTAACCGACTGTTTTTGGAGAATGTCCGACGTTTGAAATCGGGGGGGGAGGAGTTGTTGCTCAACCGACTTTCGGCAGAAGGAAAACGACTGGGGTTCCCGCTTCGAAACGGGGAGACGCCGCTTTGGATCGATTGGGTCGAGCAAGGATGAACGAAAAAATGACGAACCGGTTTGTAAAAAACGCAAGACACGAGATACGTTGCATTGCGACTCAACGCCCGGTTTGTGCCGGGCTGAAAAGTTGGAAAGTTAAAAAAGTTGTCCTCGTTTACTCATTATTCCTCTCCGTCTTCTTCGTGTCCCTCCTCGATTTCAGCATTTGTCCGAACATTTTAGGGTCAAGGTCGTTCGGATCAAGACGTTTGACGGCACTATCTGCAAAAGCAACATGGAAACCTGAAGGATGACAACGACCTTGAGGTGTCTGGTATTTCGTGAGGAAATCTTTTTGAGTCGCCTCTTCAAACGAAGTCTCCTTATCCGGCCTCATCCAGTTCACGCCGTCTCTGTTGGGACGTTCTATCACCAAAATCGTGTTTGAAGTCCCCCAATTCATATCTTTCATCATTGTTCCCCTGTTTAAGTCGGCGGGGTCACGATCTGCCAAATCAGGAAACAGAGTGTCGGGACCAACAACGACGGAATAGTTGCTCGATGATGAGGAAAAATCTGGGCTGCTTGGACATCGATACACTTGGGGCATTTGATCGGCGAACCGCTGATTCCATTCGCTGTTCCAGGGTTCGTCCAACCGAATTTGATCGGCAAGACCCGTTTGATCAAGAAAGGGGAGCAACAGGACTCGCCAAGAATGAAGCGGTTTTCCGTCCTCATCAACCGAATAAGCGGGCGGAAATGTCTTCTTTGCGTCATGATAATTGTTCATTGCAAGAGCAATCTGCTTTTCATTGTTAACACACATCATGTTCCGTCCTGCTGCTCTTGCCCCTGAAACAGCGGGAATAAGGAGCGCGATACCGATTCCGGCTGCTCCAATCAGCAGGAGGAAACAGAGACCGAGAACGAGGAGAACAATCGATGTTGTGGACCATGATCGGACAGGAGGTCCATAAGGGGCTGGTCCATAAGTGCCGGGAAAAGGAGCCTGATTGTTTTCGAGCGTCACTCCGACCAAAGGTGACCCGCACGTCATGCAAAAATGGTGTGATTCGGGGAAATGCAGATTACAACGGGGACAAAACATGCCGTTCATTTTTGGTTTCTCCTTCGTGTTTTGACAGTGTTTCATGTTCGGGATGAACATTTTGGGACGAACACAAATGACTCTGTAGAGCAGGATAATCAATCAGAACATCAGGAACAAGAGGGGTAAATGAAGGAGTTCAGGTGTGTGTGAAAGACCCCTGATTGAACGGGACCCGCGAACGGGTTAAAATACAAGTTGTTCGGGTCGGTTTGGACCTGTTGGTTCACTGCGACGAGTTGTTGGTTGGGATACGTTTCAAGGATTTGGAAGGGTATACTGCAAACGGTTAGAAATGGTTTGTTTTCCGATTGGAACGTGGGCATCCTGCCTGCATCGAGAAAAAAAAATGCAGGCAAGATGCCTGCGTTCCGACAAAATGTCCATTTTGTACCCGTTTTGGGGATATACCAAAAGAAAAAAGTAACATAGTAGATAACAGATATGAATACCCGGGTCTTACTTGCTGTTTTTAAGAGGAACTTTATCGGTTATTTCGCCAATCCAACCGGTTATGTCTTCATCTGCGTCTTCGTCCTGCTTAGCTCAAATGCCGCTTTTCTGCCGTATGAGTTTTTCAGCGCGAATCTCGCCAATCTCGCCCAACTGAATCTCTGGTTCCCGCTCATCATGTTGGTTTTTATTCCGGCAATTACAATGGGAATCTGGGCGGATGAACGACGACAGGGAACGGATGAACTGTTGTTGACGATTCCAGCCGGGGATTTCGAGATCGTTTGCGGAAAATACTGCTCCGCTGTTGCAATTTATACCGTTTCCCTCCTCTTTTCGCTTGGTTGTAACCTTGTGATTCTGTCCTATCTCGGCAATCCCGATCAAGGTCTGTTTTTCAGCACCTATCTCGGATACTGGTTTATGGGAATAACGATGATTGCAATCGGTATGGTTGCGTCTTTTTTGACGGGAAATTTGACCGTTGCCTACATTCTCGGGGCAATCTTCTGCGTTCCTCTTGTTGCGTTGAATTGGGTTGACGCTGCTCCGCTTTCTCAGGATGCTGTTGCACTGCTCCAGAAATTTTCGATGAGCAACCAGTTCGAGACCTTTGGTCGGGGTATTTTCAGTTTGGCAAGCACGATTTACTTTCTCGGTATCATTGTTGCAATGCTCTATCTTTGTATGGTGTTGATTGGACGACGACATTGGTCGGCGAATCAACAATGGGTTGGGGCGTTCCACTTCTCGATTCGGGCAATCGCTCTCGTCGTCATTGCCCTTGCTCTTTGTTTGATTCTCGAACGCTTTGATGTCCGGGCCGATTTAACAGCGGAAAAACTTTCGACCCTTTCGCCGTTGACTGCGGATTTGATTCAAGCGGTTGACCCCCAACATCCGGTTGTGATTGAAGCCTATTTGAGTCCTGAAGTCCCAGAACCATACATTCAGACCCGAATGAACATTATTTCTGTTCTTAAAGAATTTGAATCGAGGAGCAAGGGGCGGATTATGGTCAGGATTCACGAAATTCAACCCTTTACGAAAGAGGCGTTGATTGCGTCGGAACGTTATGACATTCAACCGCGAGAAGTCTGGTTTATTTCGCAAGGAAATCGGAAAAAGGCGAATATTTTTCTCGGTATCACGTTTCGTTGCGGTTTGAGGACCTTGACATTGCCGTTTGTTGATCGGGGACTTTCCCCCGAATATGAGTTGGTTCATGCTTTGTGTGCGGTTACTGACCCTCAAAAACGTCGGATTGGCGTTTTGAAGACGGATGTTCCGCTTTTTGGACAGTTTTCGATGCAGAACTTTTCGATGTCCCCGGACATGCGGATTATCGAAGAACTCAAGAAACGGTATACGGTTGTCGAAGTGGACCCCGCACAACCGATCACCGAACGGTTTGACGCGCTGATTGCGGTTCAACCGTCCTCGCTCGGTCCTCCTGAAATGGTCAACTTGGTTGACACAATCCGTCAGGGACAACCGACTGTTCTTTTCGAGGATGCTTTTCCGTTTTACATGCCGGTTGCAGGAACAGCGGAACCGCGACGTCAACAGAATCAAATGATGATGATGCAACGTCAGGTTCCCCCAAAAGGTGACATTGGAATGCTTTGGAATCTGCTCGGGATTGAATATGACAGTTCCAACAGTGTTTGGCAGGATTATAACCCGATTCGCAAACTTCAGGCCTTACCGAAAGGGGTTGTTTTTCTCGACAAAGCGACGGACCCGATTTCTCACCAAACGGTTTCCCCCTTTGCGGATGATCCGATTACCCGAAAATTGCAGTATCTGATGATCCCTTTCCCCGGTTCTGTCAAAAAATCCCCTCAATCGACCTTGCAATATGAACCGCTTATCTGGACGGTTTATCGTCCGTCCGGGGTTGCATCGGTCACGCAAAGTCGGGATTCCGTCCAAACCGAGACCTTTGAGAGTCTGAACATTAAGTTGGATCGGGTCAATCGGACGACAGAGGGGCCGAAAGAATTGGCAGTTCACATAACGGGAGAAGTGAAATTGCCCGAAAAACGGCAAGATTTGGAAAAAGCACTTGATTTAGGGGACGGTTTGGACGCTGATTCGGTTGCGAGATCAATGAGAGATTCAGTTGTAGATTCCAACACAGGTAGTGAGGCAGAACGGGTCGAACAGAAAGAACAGGGCAAACAGGCAGAACGGGGTCAACAGGCGGATTCGCCGAAAACGGCTCAACTTGATGTTGTGCTGATTGCGGACATTGACATGTTGCACAACGAAATATTCCAGATGCAGGAAACCGGGAGTCCCCCGGGAATGGGAATCAACCTTGATTTCGAGAATGTCTCCCTTCTTCTGAACGCAATTGACGTTGTTGCGGGAGATGACCGGTTTGTTGACATTAGAACCCGGCGTCCCATACATCGAACATTGCAACGGATTGACAAGGCGACGGACGAAATGCGACAAAGAACGGCGGAGAATCGTGAACGATATGAGCGGGAGTTGACGGAACGGGTCCAAGAGGACATAAAAAAGTTGTCCGACCGTCTTGAGCAGATCAATCTGGACTTCGAGAAACAGGGGATGTCGCAAGAAGAGGTTGATTCGCGGGTTCGCGCGGTCGCCCTTTCTGCCGAAAAAAGCATGAAAGCGAACCTTGACTCGTTGCGGCGTGATGTCAGTCGGAAAATTGAATTGGCGGAAATCAAGTTGAACGAATACATTCGGACGATTCAGGGCCAATACAAGTTTTATGCGATTGTCCTCCCCCCGATTTTACCCCTTGCAATCGGCTTGATTGTCCTCTTTACCCGACGAGTCCGGGAATATGAAGGAGTCCCCAAATCACGTCGGAAGAAGTAACAAGAGACCGGCAAAGTATCGGCTGAAAAGATTAACTCAGCTTTGCATTGTAGCATCTTGACACCCGGTTTTTTATCGGCTATTATCGCTTGCAATCGGCTTTGCCCGTCTGTCTTTCTTTCCCAACTTTAACCCCGGATTTATCATGTTTTGTCCTTGTAAGTGGTTGGATCAACGAACAGGAATCCTCAGTTTGTTCAGCCTTATCTGGAAAAAAACCGTTCTTGCAAATCGTTGTCGCGCTGCTGCTCTCATCGTCTTTGCCCTGTTTACACAAATTGTGACCGGCTTGGTTCTTTGGGCCTACTATAGTCCAAGTGCCCAAACCGCTTGGGAAAGCGTCTTCTACATGCAGTATGTCCTCCCTTACGGTTGGTTGGTTCGCGGTATTCATCATTGGAGTGCCCAAGTCCTCGTCGCCCTTCTCGCCCTTTACCTCTTCATGCAGGTCATGTCGGGACGGTATCGAGCACCCCGGGAATTCGTTTTCTGGTCCAGTGTCGCCCTTTTTGGACTTGCACTCGGTTGCTGTTTGACCGGAGATTTGTTGACTTGGACGATTTCTGGGTTTTCCGCGACCAAAGTTCGGGTCAGCTTTTTGAACCTGATCCCCGAAGTCGGCCCCAAATTGTATCAATTCGTCATAGGCGGTCCAGAATTCGGAACCTTGACCTTGACTCGATTCCTCGTTCTGCACATTGTCGCTTGCGCAGGTACACTGACCGCTGTTGTTGCTGTTTGGCTTTGGTTCAATGCTCGCGCTCAAAAAATGATGCTTGCACAAGCGGAATTTGCACAAGCCGAACTCAAATTCAAAGGTAAAACCTCCTGCAATTGCAAAGGGGCCAAAGAAGTCTCCTATTGGTCCTGTCAAGCCGTAAAAGATGGACTCGCTTGTGTTGTTTTTATGCTCATTGTTCTCGCCCTTGTGCTGCAACAACCGCTTTTGGGCAAAATCGACGCAAAATGGGGTCCTGACCCCGAATTGCCGTTTCAGGCAACGGTTGGGGCCGAGTTGATGTCTCCTGCCGATTCAGGCGATTTTTATGGGGGAGCACGACCAGAATGGTCGTTTCGCGCGCTCTATTACCTTTCCAACATGGAATGTTTCCCCGGAGATAAAAAGTATATCCCGATTTTCATTATTCCAGCCTGTTTGGGTCTGTATGCCCTGCTCATTCCCTTGATCGGCTCGATTCGGCCCGGTCATTATCTGAACGTCTTGATTGTGCTCGGTTTAACCGGTTCTGTCGGTTACATGACGTATAAGTCGTATGAACATGACGCAGAATTGGCGGATTATCAACGGGAGATCAAATTGGCCGAATCGCGGGCAGAAAGGGCGATTGAATTGGCTCTTGCCCCAAATGGAATTCCGGCTGAAGGAGCATTGAGTTTGTTGCGCAATGATCCCAAAACGCAAGGACCGATTCTCTTTGAACAACATTGTGCGTCCTGTCATGCTTTTACTCCGCGAGAAGGTGAGTCGGCACATCCTGATTTTCCGCCGATTGTGTGTGAAAAACCGACTGCACCCAACCTTTATCGACCGTTGAACCGGGATTGGATTGCCGGGTTCTTTGACTTTAAGAAATTAACGTCGGATGATTATTATGGTAATACGGCGTTCAATTTGAAGCCGGAGATGAACAAGAAGGATTTTCATGGAAAGATGTTCGATTATGTTCGGTCACTTCCTGCAAGAATGGAAGATGAGGATTATTCTGAAGAGAATAATCCCCAGACGCTTGCTAAGCTGATTGACATTCTTGCGGACGAAATGCTCCTTGAATGTCCTCGTTCCGTCGAGTTGGGACCGAAAAAAGCCCAGAAAATTGACGGTCTTGACCTGAATGACGCTTACATTCTTGACAGTTTCGGTTGTTTGGCAACCTGTCATCGTTTTTACGATTACGATTCGGTCGACAAAAAAACAGACGGGCCGGATTTATCCGGTTACATGTCGCGTGAATGGATGATCGAGATGATTGCCGATCCGACGACGAATCGGTTTTTCAAGGACCGTAATGATCGTATGCCTGCTTATCACCAATCGGCAGAAGATTCGACAATGACACGAGCTGAGATCGAGCATCTCGTCGACTGGTTGCGTGGAAAGTGGTATCGCGCTGAAAAACCGGTCCAAACGCAGGAAGATTGGTTTTCAAAGGTTCTCGGGGCGTCCCATTCTGCCGAATCGTCACATTCAGAGTCTGAAAAATCGGGTGATGTGGAAAAGGACGCCGACAAATCGGCAGTCAGATCGGTTGACCAACCGGTTCATGCAGGTACTCCTTCTGAAAAGGAGACCGTTGGAAATGCTGGAAACGAGGAGGTCAAAGACAAGGACGAGGACAAAAAGACGGTCAACACGAACAATGTGGACCGGGAAGATGTCAAGGTTGAATCACAGAAAGGGAATGGAACGGTTGGAGAATCGAAAAAGGAGGAACTGAGACAACCGAACTCGGACGAGGAATCGGTCAAGGAGAAGCAAGAGGAAAAACAGCCGAAAGAACCGATCATCGAATCAAAACCGGTTGAGTCGATTTCGTCCGAAAAGACGACGGAATCGAAAAACGGTTCGACGTTGGAAGATGATTTGGCGGATTTGCTGCAAACCGAATCGGCGACCGTTCTTAACGATCCGACGGAATACCAGGAACCGATTCCTTCTGACTCTCCTGCGTCAGGTGATGTCCCCGAATAAAAACCAGTGTTGAGAAGACGAAACCGGAATAAAGGACAAAGGAATCGAACATGTCAACCGCAAGTGGACATTCCAATCATCGGATTCGGACCCGTTCAGAACGGGTTGCTTCGGTTGTGCTCCGAAATGGTCTTTGGTCCGGTCTTCTTAACATTTTGCGCAATGATTTACGGTATTCGCTGATTCTCGCAATGCTGTTGATGAACCTGCTCGTCTGTTTCATCATTGAAGCATGGAAACCGCCTTTTCTTTACCGACTGAATGATGTGCCGAATCGCGCAATCGTTTGTCAGACCCCCTTTCAGGTTGCAAGTGAGACGGAAACCGAATTGGCGCGCGACCGGGCTCGTTGGTCAACACCCCCGGTTTACACGCTTGACGCTCAACCGTTGAGTCTGTTGCGGGATGTTTTGACAAACACGATTGCGGGTCTTGTTCAAACAGCAGAATTCGAGGAGTTGGTTGACTCAAAAGTGTGGTCCGATTTCTTTCCGAATCTTGTGAATGGTACACAGGGTAAGGAATCGGACAATGAGGCCTCTTTTCGACAACTTTTTGCGGCGTTGAAACGATTGTATGGTCAAGAAGAGGGAATGGTCCGCTTGTCCGAATCGTTAAAGAAAAGTATGGAACCGTTGGAATCACCCGGTTATTTGACGGAATTTTCGCAAAAGGTAACGGATTGGACAAAGGAACGTATTCGGGTTCTTTATCCCGACGGAACCAGTTCGGTTGTGTATGCGAATGAGGTTTTACTGGGAGATGGTTCCCGATTCCAACGTTCTTTGCAACGGGAGTTTTCGAATGACGTTATTTCGTCGGCGTTCTTTCGTTGGTTTCTTCCCAAACTGAAGGAAATGGGGGGAGTCCTGAAACTGGAAGAGGGTCAAACGGCTCTTGCTGTTGAAGAGGCGGTTAATGCCGTTATGACCGTTTTTGCCGAATATCCGCGCGGTAAAGTGCTGCATCCTGCCGAAAAAGCAATCGGACCTGATTCCTTACGTCTATTGAAGGAAGAATACCGACATTCACTGAATGAGTTGTCTTGGAAACAAAGAGTAACCCGTTTTTTTGTGGTCTATCTTCTTTTTGTGCTTGCTCATTTTCTGGGTTGGGTTTACATGTATCGCCGGGAACGACGCAAACCCAAATCATTTTGGCCCAGTTTCATGCTCCTTGTTTACATGGTTTCGGTTATTGTCCTGACTCAGATACTTTACACCATGACCGGGACTGCAACAGCGCAATTGGGGTTGGTTGCATTGCTCCCTCTTTTGATTTTTTCACAGAGTCTTGCAATCACCTATTCTTGGGAATTGTCTATGGTCCTTTCACTCAATCTGGCATTTATCCTCGTTGTTGCTGAAGGAGCCTTATTTGGACCTATGATGATTCTGGTCGGCACAACGATTGTTGTTGTTGAACAGCTTGGTCGTTTGCGAAGTCGCTTCAAACTCATTTCGGTCGGCGCAATTGCAAGTGTCGTTGCGTTTATTGCAACAATCGGATCAGGGGTGTTGCAGAATCGGGGGTTGAACATGTCCCTTTTTCAGGACGCTTTTTTCAATGTTGGTTGGACACTTTTAGCCGGGTTTGTCATGTCCGGTCTATTACCTTACATTGAACGACCTTTTGGTGTTTTAACCGACATGAGTCTGCTGGAACTGGGAAATGTCTCACATCCTTTGTTGCAGGAATTGAATCGTCGGGCTCCTGCAACATACAGTCATTCCATGCAGGTTGGTTCAATTGCAGAAGCAGCGAGTGAAGCGATTGGGGCGAGAAGTTTAATGACCCGGGTTGGGGCGTATTTCCATGATATTGGTAAGATTCTCAAACCGCAGTATTTTTCGGAGAATCAATTATCGGGCGAAAACGTGCATGACATGTTGGAACCGCGAATGAGTGCTCTTGTTATTGTTGCTCATGTGAAAGATGGAGCGGACCTTGCACGACAACATCGATTGCCAAAACCGTTGATTGATTTGATTGAGCAACATCATGGAACTTCCTTAGTTTCGTACTTTTTCGGTGTTGCAAGTCGTCAGAACAAGGACAATCCTTATGGACAAGGGGCGGAAGAGAGCACGTTTCGTTATCCCGGTCCGAAACCACAATGTAAAGAGGCGGGGATTCTCATGCTCGCGGATGCTGCGGAAAGTGCAGTCCGTTCTATGGGCGATTCGGCAACCCCGGGTCGCATTGAAAATATGGTCCGTCAGATTACAGAAACGAAATTGCAAGATGAACAATTTGATGATTCAGGTTTGACGTTACATGATATTCGCGTTGTTGAGAACAGTATCATCAAGTCGTTGATTGCAATTCGACATGCACGAATCAAGTATCCCGGACAGTCCGGGTCTTCCTAACTCTCTCTTCCCCCTTTTAAGGATGATCGAATGACGAATTATGGTTTCAGGTATTCCAATTGTCTTTGCGTTTTTTTGGCGTTTGTTTTTACTGTAATCGGTTACTCTTTTCTGTATGCCGAAAATGGGGGCGCGAATGTTGCAGAGAAACCGGCTGAAAACGGTCCAACGTATAAGAAACTCGTTTTGAGCGAAAACTTTTATGCCGAAGGAGCCAATTGCGGCGATTTCAACCGAGATGGACATCTCGATGTCGTTGCAGGTCCCTTTTGGTTTGAAGGACCGGATTTTACGGTCCGACATGAATACACGGAAGTGAAAGAGGTTGATCCAGAAGGATACTCGGAGTTTTTCTTTGCCTTTACGGGAGATTTTAACGGAGATGGTTGGGAAGATATTTTCATTGTCGGTTTCCCCGGCGCAACAGGACATTGGTTTGAAAATCCGAAAGGGAAATCAGGACTCTGGAAAAAGACATTGGCGATCCCCTCTGTCGGGAATGAGTCCCCGCAAATGGTCGATTTGGACGGAGATGGTCAACAGGAGATGATTTACGTCAAGGACGGTCGGTTTGGATATGCAAAGTACAATGTGAATGATCCGTATGCTCTTTGGACGTTTTATCCCATTTCGGCAGAAGGGGCGAATTTTCCAAAAGCCGGACATGGAATTGGTTTTGGTGATTTGAACGAAGATGACCGGATTGATTTGATCTGTTCAGAAGGATGGTTTTCGGCTCCTTCTCAAAATGACCGGGAAGAATCTTGGAAATTTCATCCCTATGATTTTGCTGATGCAGGTGCTCAAATCATTGTTTTGGATGTGGACGGGGACGGAAAAAATGATGTTGTGACTTCTTGGCATTGTCATTTGTACGGACTCGTTTGGTATAAGCAATTGCGAACCGTTTCGGGAGAAATAGGTTGGGAAAAGTTTGAAATTCTCTCCCCGACGCCGGATGAAACATCGGACGAACTGCGAATCAGTCAGCTTCATGCTTTTGATGTTGCGGATTTTAGCGGGAGTGGACGACCGGATTTTGTGACGGGAAAAAGATGGTGGGCTCACGGTTCTAAGGGGGATAAGGAACCAAATGCTCCTGCTGTTCTCTATTGGTTTGAATTAAAACGAGATGGATGGGGCGGGGTTGAGATAAGGCCGCATTTGATTGACGACTGTTCGGGGGTCGGGACCCAAGTTGTTGCACAAGATTTGAACGAAGATGGAGTCCCTGATGTTATTGTTGCCAACAAACGGGGTATTTTCGTCTTTCTGAGTGAAAAATAGGGAATAGGGGTTGGGGGATAGGGATTTGGGAGGAGGACACCTCGCTTTGACGCAACATGACGGATCATGCGTCAGATTCCGTTTGTACTCGTTACTCTTTTCCATATTCCAATTATTATGTGTCTGCGCGTCAATAACCTATCTAAATTGCGGATTCATAATTGATTAAAGTTTTATTTTGATTTCGTGTTTTTGGTGTATTTCGTGGTATCATTAAAGAACCACTAAAAACACGAAGATCACGAAAGGAACAAAGTAATATAGATCAATTATTTATGTGCGGATGCTAACAATATCAGAAAACGGGATTTTTGAAATTCCGTAGAAATCTGTTTGCCAAAACTCTGCGTCCTTTGCGACTCTGCGAGAAACATTCCCAAATTAACGATAATTGTCGTTGTCCTAGTATTCCGTGTCGAAAATTTTCAACCGTCCTGAATACACCTTATGTCTTTCAAACCCTTATCTCTGTTCCTCCTGTTGATTGTGATGTTACAATCGGTCCAAATGGTTGGGACGGTTTGTGCGGACAACGAAGTGGAACAGGAAAGGGAAAGAGAGAGGGGGAGCGAACCGACGAAGGGGCAGATTGATGAAACGGTTCGGAAAGGAGTTCAGTTCCTGCTCAGTCGGCAGAATGTGGACGGATCATTTGGCAAAAGTGGGGAACAGTATTTTGCCGATTGCGGTGTTGCAGCTCTTTGCGGACTTGCGTTACTTGCAGAAGGGAGTACCCCGGAATCGGGAATCGGGGCTGAATGTCTGCAAAAAATCATCTCTTTTTTGCTCGGTCAATCTCAGGAAAATGGGATGATTGGGCAAAGTACAACCCGGGGAATGTACGGACATGGTTTTGCGACGCAGTTTTTAGCCGAATGTTATGGAATGAATCTTGGTGATTCGGCGGAATATCGGGCCAAACTGCGTCAAGCTGTTGATTTGATTATTCGGACGCAAAACCGTGAGATACAGGATGGTCCAATCGGGGGAGAAGGGGCGAAAGGGGGCGGTTGGAGATACCGACCAATTTGCGAGACGGTTGCCGATGTTTCGGTCAGCATCACACAAATTATGGCGTTAAGATCGGCTAAAAATGCCGGACTTTATGTTCCAAGTGAGGTCATTGATCGGGCTATTATCTTTCTGAACGCTTGTCGGAATGAAGACGGCGGATTTCGGTACATGTTGACGGACGGACGAAGTGGTTTTGCGAGGTCGGCAGGTGCTGTTGCCGCTTTGCAAAGTGCGGGGGAATATCGGGCTGAATCGCTCAAAAAAATGTTTGCTTATCTTGAAGAAAGTGGTTTTCCCGCTCAGATGCCGGCCTATTATCATTATGGTCATTATTATGCTGCAATTGCCGTTTCCGTTGCAGGACCGGATTGTCCCATTTCTTGGAAAAAGTGGTATTCGACAATTGCCAAGTCGCTGATTGCCGAACAGGAGGAGAATGGTTCTTGGAGAGCGAAAAAAGGGGAAATGCCGGTTGATTGCACAACGGCAATGAGCCTTTTTATTCTTTGTGTGCCCCGCAAAAAAATTCCGCTCCTCTTCAGTGTCCCGCCTCACCATGTAACCGAGTGATTCTGTTCAGAATGGGGTTGAAAATTGAGACCGAATTGTTGAGCGCATTTCCATACTTGGTTGACACATTGCATGTATTTTTGACTGCGACCTAGATACGTCGTTTAGCCGAGGAACAACGTTCCGCGCGTATTGAAATCTCTGTACGCGCGATACGTTGTATCGCGGCTAAACATGAGGTCGCTCCTCTGGAGCTTGTCTTGTGGGGGGGACGCTTAACCCGGGGTTGCGGTCGCGTTGCTCCCTTCACCCCGGGCTACAAACAGGTCGCCGCTAAGCGGCTACAAAAGTGAGATTTACCGTGATTTTGGAAACGCGCTCGACATTGGGTTGAAAAGGGAAGAGGATTGCTGTACACTGGAAATGTTGGTTGCTTTTCAGACGAGGTTTTCCTCAGACGGGTTGGAAACGGGCAGAATGAAGTGAGATGAAGTAAAGTTAAGGTGAAGATACATGTTGCGATTCCTGTTGTTTGCATTGAGTGCTGTTGTTCTTTTTGTGCCCGCAAAACCTTTGTCGGCTCAAGAAACTTTTTCGCTCGTCTTCGATTTTGAAAAAGGAAATCTCCAAGACGAAGATTGGACAATTGTTGAGGGGACCAATTCCAAGCCGATTGGAAATCGGACCGTTGAATTTCATAATGAACAGGTCCCTTATCAAAAGTCGGGGAGTTTTTATTTGACGACCTTGGAAGAGTCGGGCAATGCTGGTCCAACAGATGATGTTCAATGTGTGATCGAATCGCCCGTCTTCCAAATTCAAGGAAAAGAAATCAAACTGTTGGTTGGAGGAGGTCAACGCCCCAACACTTATGTCGCCCTTTGTATTCTGCAAGAAGATGGTTCAGCAAAAGAGGTTTTGCGAGCAAGCGGACAGAATCATCAGGGTTTGGAAGAAGTCGTTTGGCGTGTTGGTCGTTACGTTGGAAAACCGGCGTTTTTCAAGGTTGTTGACCTTGAAACAGGAAGTTGGGCCCATATTCGAGCGGACCATTTTCGCTTGAACGGGGTGATTGACCCGGTTAAAACGGAGTTCAGACGGACACAACTTGCTGAGAATCGGGGAAAAAATCAACGATTGAAGCGGCTTGAAGAGTTAGGTCCGATTCAAGAGGCGATTGCTGATCTGTTTGGCGGAGCAGAAAATCAGCTGATTCGGGAAAAATGGGAGTCCCGATTGCAAGAGTTGCAAGAACAGGTTGGGTCGGACATTGATTTTGGGAAGAAACTGAATCAATTGAAACGGGAGATTCTTTCGTCCAACCCGCTCCTTCGGGATTATCCGATTCTCTATGTCAGTCGTCAACAGTATGTCCCGGATCATCATAATACGGAGACGATGTTTCAGACGGGGGAAATCAACACCAATTCGTTCAAGGGAGGAGGAGCGTTAAAGGTTTGGGACCCGAAAACGGACAAGACATGGACGTTGCTCGAAGTCCCGGACGGAATCGTCCGCGATCCTTGTATTCATTTTGACGCAAAAAAAGTGCTGTTCTCACTTCGCAAAGACATTCAGGATGATTATCACATTTACGAAATGGACATTGACCTTGCTCGTCCGACTCTTGTGATTCGGGGGGGTGAAGGGGCAAACGGTTTGACCGAAAATGTCCCCGGTTTACGACAGTTGACGTTTACACCCGGGATTACGGATATTGACCCTCTTTATCTTCCAAGCGGGGAAATTCTTTTCAGTTCGACCCGGGAACCAAAATTCTGTATGTGCAACCGGCATATTATGTGCAATCTGTTCACGATGAACGGAGATGGTTCCAATTTGCAACAGATAGGACATAGTACGCTTTTTGAGGGACACCCCAGTCTTCTCCCGGACGGTCGGGTTCTCTATGATCGTTGGGAATATGTGGACCGAAATTTTGGAGACGCTCAAGGAGTTTGGGTTACTAACCCGGACGGAACCAATCATGCACTGTTTTGGGGAAACAATACAGCATCTCCGGGTGCTGTTCTGGACAATCAGATACTCCCGGGAACGGATTCGGTCTTTCTTGGCACATTCAGTTCCTGTCACGACCGTCCTTGGGGAGCAATCGCCCTTGTTGATCGACGTCGGGGTTTGGACGGAAAAGGACCCGTTTTGCAGACTTGGCCCAAAGAAGCGATTGATCTGGTTGATGTTGGGGGTTATGACACGTTTATAGGGATTCGGCAGAAATTTGAAGACCCGTTCCCTCTTTCGGAGAAATACTATCTCGCGTCGGGAATGGTCAATCGGGGCGAAGAAATGGGCATTTGGTTGCTCGACCGATTTGGAAACATGACGCTTATACATGAAGAGGAACCGGGTTGTTATGATCCAATGCCGCTTCGTCCAACGTCCCCTCCTCCTGTTATTGCAAGTCGGATTGATTTGAACGATCCAAACGGTTACTTTTACGTCTCCAACGTCTATGAAGGATTTGGTATGCAAAACGTCGAACCGGGTTCGGTCAAATCGCTGAGAATCGTTGAATCGCCGGAAAAACGTTTTTGGACGAATCCCGCTTGGGATGGAGGAACCGGTCAACAAGCACCTGGAATGTCTTGGGATGATTTTAACAATAAACGGATTCTTGGAACCGTTGATGTCGAGGAGGATGGAAGTGTGTTTTTCACCATTCCTGCCGACACTTACGTTTATTTTCAGTTGCTTGACGAAAATGGAATGATGATTCAATCAATGAGGAGCGGAACAATGGTGAGACCGGGCGAGACGAACGGTTGTTATGGTTGTCATGAAAATCGGCTCGAAACTCCGCCGAAACAGAGTACAACGCCGCTTGCAATGCAGAAACCGCCCCAAGTGCCGAAATCATGGTATGGACCAACCCGGCTGTTTAGTTATTTCGAGGAGGTGCAACCGGTTTTTGATAAGTATTGCGTTTCCTGTCATGATTTTGGTGAACCGGGCGCAGAATTTGTGGTTCTTGCAGGAGACCGGAATCTGGTCTTTAACACCTCCTTTGTCGAACTCCGCAGTAAAGGTTACGTTCATGTAACAGGTGCAGGTCCGTCCAACAAACTGGAACCTTACAGTTGGGGATCGCATAAAAGTCCTTTAGCGAGCGTGTTATTAAATGGACATTTCAATCCGATTACAGAAGCGAAATGTCAAGAGCAGAAACAGGGGTTGAATAAGGAGAAGGATCGAGAAGCATTTGATCGGGTTATGACTTGGATTGACATCAATGCGCCCTATTATCCGACGTATGGAAGTGCTTATCGAGATAACCGGTTTGGCCGTTCTCCTTTGAATGAGGCCCAGTTGAAACGATTGCAACGGTTATTCGGTTCCGATCCGACTTGGAGTGTTTCGCTTGACCGTCCGGAAAAAAGTCCCGGACTTTCCAAACTTTCAAAAGACTCACGTTCGTATAAAGAGGCGTTGAGTCTGATTGAAGAGGGAGCAAGGTTGTTGCGTGAAAAACCGAGAGGTGAGAATGCGGATTTTGTGCCGGTTGATCCGGTTGAAATGGCGCAACAGCAGAAATATGACACATTGCAGGAAGTCGAACGCAAGATGAGGGCTGCAATCATCGAGGGGGACAAACTGTTGGAAAAAGCGGTTCAGGACCTGAGGTAGTGTCCTGCTCTATTCAAATGGGTGATCGATGATTCGGATTCCGTTCAATAACTTTTGTCGTCTCGTTAGCAACACAAGTGGTTCGTCCCTATACACCGTTTGCGCGACGGTTTCGTCGGCGGTAAGACGGAACGGAAACGATGAAAGGCGGTCATGAAGAAAATTCGCAGAAAATTTCAATTGGAGTATTATTCTTAGCACCAAAGGTGCGTAACAAAATAGACAGCGGTTTTAACCGCTGGTGTCAGAATGTATAAATATATTCGCCCTGTAGGGGCGAAACAATGTAATGTGCTGCCCTTACAGGGCAGGTTTTTGTGGGTGACACCAACCCAGGGTTGCGGCGAGTACGCCTTACCCTGGGCTATTTTGTGCCGCCCCGTTGGGGCGAAGATTGCACTTCTCTCCTTATAAATAAGGTATTTCAACTATGTCTCGTAGAAATATTCGTGAACAGTTTCCATTTTTTTGATGCCAAAAAACCAGATTATTGGTGTTGCGCTGTATCTATGAGGTATAATGGGCAATATGAAAGTGACAACGGGATGGAGTCGTGTGTTAGTACAGGGTTCCGGCAGGTGTTGGGTCGGTGATGCAGGTTCTTTTTTGGGCAGATGTAAACACGATGAAGACGAAAGCGATTTTATTCCGGGGGTTTCTTGCAGCTGTCTTGATCGGTCTTGTGTACGGACTGTTTTTGCTGCATACCTTGGAGGTGCATCGTGAGGTTGATAATCATATTGTTGCGGCGATTGAAGAGGTCAACGCAAGGATACCTTCGGAATACTTTGACCGGGCGATTTCGTCCGAAGTGCTGACCCCGCAAGAGTATCACCACTTTCGAGATGTGATTCGTGAGATTGCCGAGGAGCACACGATTGCCAATCTTTACTCAATGGTCGAAATCGAAGGGAAGTATTACCTTACGCTTTTTAATCATTTGACGCCGTATTTTTTGGAATATGATCCAGTTCAGGAAGGTTGGCTCAATTTAATCAAAACATCCCAAGATGGTCAGGAACGTTGGGATACGGGAGAAGATTCTTATGGATTGACGCGAACCTGTGTTCGGAGGTGTTGTACTCCCGGGGGTCAAAAGTATTTGGTTGGGGCTGATGTTCTCGTTTCCGAGATAACCGGGAAACGTTGGTCGTTTCTTTTACGGTTTCTGCCGACAACGCGACCGTTGATCGTGATGTCCCTCGTTTTTGGCGGGCTGCTTCTTGTTCTGAGCGTTTGGATGCTGCGCAAAAGGCAGTTGGTGCTTTGTTTATGCACTTGGTTGATCCTGCTGATTGTTTTGGGTGTCGGGAGTTCTCAAATCGCCGCAGAAGATAGGATTCAGACAAAAACTTGGCGTAAGGCGTTGGTTGACATGACGAAGGTGTTTGCAGAACAGACGATGAAGATGGGACATTCGAAGATTGTCCGTCCTCTTTGCGATAGTCCCGAAGGAGAAAAGGCATATAAGAACATTCTGGAATCTCATACGAGGTGGTGTCGGGATGTGGACCTTATCATATATGTTACCACTTATCGTCTAATCGGTACTCTCTCAGAAAAGAAGATGGAATTCATCATGTCGTGCCCCTCTGATGTGGATGGAGACGGTCAGTATAGCACCAAAGTGGAGAAGGGCGATCCGCCGTTTACACCGTTTTATGATGATGAGGCGGGAACGGTTTATACTTGGGGGAAAGCGTTTGAAGACGGTTTTGGGGGGATGACCTCCTTTGATTCTCAGGTGTATTCCCCTCTCTATGGTGCATCGTTGGCGTGTGTGACCCCGCTTTATGACGAGCAGGGTCAGGTGGATGGTGTTTTGGCGGTTGATTTTGACATTGTGAAGTGGGAACAAATAACGTACGTCTTACTCAGGCGATCCCTTGTTCTTCTTGGATGTGTTTGCACGTCGATCTTGGTCATCTCGATTTTTATTTCGCATTTACTCGATTTTTTGGTGAGAACACGTCGAATCAATCGGGAGTTGGCGGATCGGACGAATTGGTTGATCTGGAGTGAGTCGAAAATGGAGGCGGTGTTGGCGGGAAATACGGCAATGGTCTTTTATGGACCGGACGGAACGATTGAAAGCGTCAATTCGGCAATGGAACGGATGTTGGGTTATACGGAGGAAGAGACGGTTGGTCGGAAACTTCCCGAGTTTTATCGAGAAATGATGCACAAGCGGGGTCTGGAAATCCGCGAAGGGATGATTCAAGGGAATTATGATGATTTTCGGACGGATGTCCCGTTGATTCACAAGGATGGACATACGGTTTGGGCGGATGTGAGCGTAACAGCAGTCCGGGATGCGTCGGAATCCATTGTTCAGATTGTAGCGATTTGTGTGGATGTGACGGAAGAACGGATGTTGCTTGAGAATTTACAGGCCGCAAAGAATGAGGCGGAGAGTGCGAGTCGGACAAAGAGTGAATTTCTGGCGACGATGAGTCATGAAATCCGAACGCCGCTCAATGGAGTGATTGGTTTGTCCGATTTACTTCTTGGAACGGAATTGAATGTGAAACAGCTTGAATATGCCGAGATGATTAAGGTTTCAGGCGAATTGCTGTTGTACTTGATTAACGATATATTGGATTTTTCGAAGATTGAGGCGGGAAAACTGGAGATTGCGTCGGAAGATTTTGACATTCTTGAGACGGTTGAATCATCGGCAGCGATTCTTGCATCTCGGGCGAGGGACCGGGACATTGCCCTTTGTGTTTCGTTTTCTGGGACACTTCCGCGACGATTGCGGGGGGATGCGGGGCGGATTCGTCAGGTGTTGCTGAATCTGATAGGGAATGCGATTAAATTTACCGATCAGGGTGGTGTTCGGGTTGTGGTCACACCTGAAACATGGGAGGAGGAACGGGTTGTTCTTCTTTTTTCGATTACCGATACAGGGATTGGGATTGCAGAAGAGGGGATGAATCGGCTGTTCAAGACATTTTCACAAGCGGATGCGTCTTCGGCGCGGGCTTATGGAGGAACCGGTCTTGGACTTGCGATTTCGCGGCGATTGGTCGAGTTAATGGGGGGCGAAATCAGCGTGGACAGTGTTGTCGGTAAAGGTTCCACCTTTTGGTTTCGCGTCCCCTTTGGTTGTAACAAAGAAATCAGCGATTGCATCTCCAATGAATTGTTCCTCTGTCGTCAACAGGAAACCTTGCATTGCGTTCATTCAGGAGGAAGTTTTTGCGTCGGTGCAAGTCATTTTGGTCAATGCTCAGGTTTAACACTTGCCGGAAAAAGAGTGTTGATTGTCAGCTCTAACGATATTGTACGGATTTCGCTTTCTGAACAGTTGGCGACGTGGAAGATGCGGGTGAGCGAGGCGCGAACGGGGGAAGAAGCAATGGACATTTTGCGTCATGCGATTGAAAAGCAGCAACCGTTTAGTCTCATTTTTATTGATGAACCGTTGGAAGATGAGTTGGGGAAAGAGTTGGCAAAGATGATTTGCGGGGAACCAACATTCGAGGAGGTGGGGATCACCTGGTTGCGTTCGTTTGCCGTTGATGTTGATAAAGAGCCGAATCCGTGTGAATGTTTGCGTTATTTGACGAAGCCGATCTATTATTCGGCTCTTTTTGACATGGTGATGACGCAGTTGTACGAACATCAATGGAGTCGTTTTCTGGAAGAGAACAAAACGAGAATGCCGTTGATGAGTTCGTTGCTGAAGCGTCATTTTCCTGATTCCGAAGAGGAATTGGCAAGAGAATCTGAAGAGGCGGTTGGGCTGAAAGTCCGAGCGGGACGGGTTTTGGTTGCGGAAGACAATCGTGTGAACCAGATTGTGATACGGAACATTCTTGAAGTGTCAGGTTATGAGTGTCTTTTAGCGATTAACGGTCGGGAAGCGGCGGACCTAGCGAAGACGGAACGGTTGGATTTGATTTTGATGGACTGTCAGATGCCTGAAACGGACGGATATGAGGCGACTCTTTTGATACGGAATTGGGAGCGAGAGCAGGGACAGTTGCGGACCCCGATTATTGCGTTAACGGCGAATGCGACGCAGGAAGATGCCGAGAAATGTTTTGCGGTTGGAATGGACGCTTTTTGTAGCAAACCGGTTGACGCGAAGAAGCTGCTTAAGGAAATGCGAAAGTGGATCCAATAGGGGATAGGGGTTGGGGAATAGGGATTAGGGAGGAAGAAGTTCTCCGTTGAGCGCGTTTCCAAAATGACTGTACATGGACAACACCACATCGTCCGTGTGTGTTAGATGCCCAAAAAGCGTGACGGTGTATACCAAGTATTGAAATACCTTATTTTCAGGGAGGAAAATGAAATCTTCGCCCTGAAGGGGCGGGACAAAATAGCCCAGGGTGTAGCAACAGAGCGCAGCGAAGTTGCAAACCCTGGGTCGGTGTCACAAAGAAAAAACTGCCCTGAAGGGGCAGCACAATTCGTTGTTTCGCCCTGACAGGGCGAATCTTTTTTGACATTTTGATACCAGCGGTTAAAACCGCTGTCTATTTTGTGCCGCACCTTTGGTGCTGAGAATAGGACTCCAATTCTCATTTCCCGCGAACGGTTACCTGTCCTTGAATTTCAGGACACAAAAAAATTTCTGCGTCAAAATACATGCAATGCGCCTATCAAATATGGAAATGCGCTCAACGAACATCTTGCGGTGCATGACGGAAAAAAGTAGAATAACGCTTGAATTGTTTTTACCAAACCCAAAATGAGGTTTTATCGAAATAACTTAACTGTTGAATAAAATAGAGAATCGCAAGTTAAATTGCTCAGAACTCAGTAAAAAGAGGTAGTTTTTCACACGCCAACCGGCTTTGCCGGGTGAAAAATGGTGATTTTGCTCTCTGTTAGCTTCGTCCGATGTGGGACGTTGCGTGGAGGGCTTGCGAAGAATTCGTGCAATTCC
>JBOFQB010000106.1:0-24502 GCA_051660685.1 Thermoguttaceae bacterium
TAACGCAAAGATCAAGGTATTCAAGATCATGTCGCATCCGTATCGTAACCGCCGTCCAACACACCTGTTACGCACGAAATTGGTCTGTGCCATCCTCAACGCCGAAAGACCATGATAGGTTATGCAACATGTCTAATAAAGCATTTCGTTTGTCAAATTTGTCGGGTTCAACAAACTCGGGTTGTATTGATTTGGGGAAATTTGTACAACCTGCACAACAGAAGTGTTCTTGCAGCAACAACAATCGATATGGATTTTTAACTTGCTCTGAACCCAACATTCCATTTGGAGGAAAAACGAATGAACAAAAAATTGATTTGGGGAGTCTCTTTTATTTTGGCGTTGACTCTTTGTTCGGCCCTTTGTGCTCAGCAAACAACGACGACAACGGGCAAAACGGCCCCTTTGACCTCGACGAGTCAGGAAAAGAACATTTCCAAGTCGGTCGAAGCAATGCTCAAAGCGTTTCATCTTTCAAAAAAACCAACAGATGAGGTTTTGTCGGAACGGGCATTTGACCTGTATTTCAAGTCGCTTGATCCTTGGAAGACCTACTTTTTAGAGTCGGATATTGTCGAATTTGGTCAAAAGAAGAAAGAAATTGGCGCAATGGTGACATCCGGGAATATAGGATACGCATTTGACATATTCAACCGTTATGTCAAACGGGGTGATGAACGGTTAGAAACGCTTTATGAAATACTAGATGGTCCGATTGATTTGGATACAGAAGAAGAGATCGTGATTGATCCGAAATTGCTTGAGTATCCCAAGACCCGGGAAGAAGCAAGAAAACGGTTGGAACAGCGGGTTAAGTATGAGTTGCTGAATCAAAAGGCGGAGTTGATTGACCGGGCGGAAAAAAAGGCAGAAGAAGAAGTCAAGAAAGCGGCAAAAGAAAATCGGGCAGTCAATCCGGTTCCTCCTGCTGTTACTGACATTGACACCTTAAAACGCAAATTAAAACGTCGCTACTTTTTTTCCAACCAAAATGTTCATCAATGGACCAATCATGACGTTTTGGAACGGTTTTTGACTGCGGTTGCGAATGCTTATGATCCGCACACTTCGTACATGTCCCCTTCCTCTTTTGAAAATTTCATGATTCAAATGCGTTTGAATCTGGACGGAATTGGAGCGACGTTGCAATCCTCAGACGGGATCGTTCTGATTCACAAATTGGTTCCAAATGGTCCGGCTGCAAAAAGTACACTGCTTGAAGAAAAGGAGTATATTGTTGGGGTTGGACAAGGGACAGAGGGTCCTATGCTTGATATTTACGGATTGAAGTTGGATGATGTGGTCAGCAAAATTCGGGGAAAAGGGGGAACTCAGGTCCGACTTGAAGTTATTCCGCAAAATGCGTCGGAGCAATATGGAGATTACAAAGAAGGAAAGGCGGGGAAACCCGAATCGCGGATTGTCACTTTGACCCGGGAAAGAGTGAACCTAGAAGAAAGTGCGGCCAAATCACAGATTTTTGAAGTCGGTTTGAAACCGGACCAAACACCGTATAAAATTGGAATCATCAATTTGCCGAGTTTTTATTCGGACACAGAAGCATTACGACGTGGAGTTGAGGGACGGAGTACATCGCGCGATGTCCGCGACATTCTGCGAAAATTTGCCGAAGAAGGCGTTGACACGGTTGTTATGGATTTGCGTTTTAACGGGGGAGGTTCGTTGCCCGAAGTTGTTCGTGTAACCGGACTCTTTATTGAAACCGGGAATGTTGTGCAAACGAAAGAGATTGGACGTCCCATTTCCTCACTTGATGATAATGATCCCAGTATTGAATGGACGGGTCCTCTCGTTGTTCTGGTCAACAAATTCAGTGCAAGTGCAAGTGAAATTTTTGCGGGCGCAATTAAGGAATACAATCGCGGTTTGATTCTTGGCGATTCCAAGACACATGGAAAGGGTTCCGTTCAGGAACTGAAAGAAATTGGAGACGCTTTGTTTCGAGGAACGCCGAATCCGCCCAATTTGGGGGTGTTGAAATTGACAGTAAGCGGTTATTATCTGCCAAATGGTATTTCTCCTCAACAACGCGGCGTTGAAGCGGACATTTTGCTCCCCTCGTTGACCGATTGTCTGGATGAATATTCTGAAAAAGACCTTGATTATCCTCTTTCGTTTGAAGACATTCCTCAAAGTAAGAATTATCCCAATTTTCCGTATGTGAATGAACAGATTTTGAACGGATTACGACAGAAGTCGGAAGATCGGGTTCAGAAAAATGGAGAGTTCAAAAAAGTATTGCGGGACATTCAGACGACGAATGATTTGAAACAGAGGAAAACGCGGACGCTCAATGAGAAGAAGTTTTTTGACGAGCATGACCGTCTCAAAGCAGAACGTCAGGAGACGGAAAAAATTGAGGAAGCGACAAGCAGCGACAATAAAATTGTCCGCGATTATTACCTTGATGAAGTCATGTCAATCGCGATTGATTGGTTAAGTGAATTGGCAAAATTGGGGATCAAATTTCCTGCCGAAAAATCGTTGGTCAAACAACGTAATATGGGCATGTCTCTGTTTAACTAATCAATCGATTAACTCCTTAACAAATTGCGGTTCCATGAAAAAAATCACGACGTTTTTGCTGTTTTGTTTCAGTTTGAGCCTAACCGGGACTGTACTGGTTGGTCAGGAATCGCAATTGACCCCGCAGTTGTTGGAAAAGATACACCTTTTTGAACCGTTTTGGTCCTCGCCGATTGTGTACGGAGATTCGTTGTTCTTTTTGCAGGAAGAAGACGAAGGACCAATTCGGGCCCAATTGCTCTTTCAACCGAAATCAATCAGGGCAGTTCGGTCAAGTAACGGATTGACGACATATGAAGAAGGGAAAGATTACAAAGTTTTGCCCGATTCGAGGACGCTTGAACTTTTGCCAGATTCGCGTATTCCGTTCACCAAACGGACTGAATTGTATCCAAAAGCGGGTTCTGAGAATGCTTATGCTCACAAAGTGGACGACCCGCAAACCTTTTTGCTTTATGGTCCAACCTTGTTTCCTGAACGTCAGGTTGAAGTTGATTATAACCGGGTTGGAATGACTGAAACGTCGGGGACAACTGAAATGAATTGGGACGGTTATGTGCCGAAATATGCCGAGAAATTATTGCCCAAAACAATTGCCCGATTACAGAAAAAAGAGCCGTTTGTATTGTGTACATTTGGGGACAGTATTTCGGTTGGGGGTGATTGTTCACAATTACTGAATCTTCCCCCTTATCAACCCTGTTTTGCTAATCTGTTTGCAGAAGGATTGCGTACACATTTCGATTTACCTGTCAAACATTACAATTATTCCGTTGGAGGAATGAATTCAAGTTGGGGTGTCGAAAATGCAGCTCGAATTGCCGAAATTAAGCCCGATCTCGTGTTGATCGGTTTCGGAATGAATGATGTCGGATATCGGAACCCGGAACTGTTTCGGTCCCGAATTGCGGAAATTCTGACAATCATCAAAAAGGCATCTCCCGAAACGGAATTTATTCTCATTTCGCCGATGTTGGGGAACCCGGAATGGATTCATACACCCCGGGAGATGTTTGACCCTTATCGAGACAGTCTGGTGTCTCTTTGTGAGGAAGGGGTTGCGCTTGCCGATTTAACGCAAATGTGGATTGATCTGTGTCAACGGAAAAAATTTCTCGATTTGGTCAGTAACGGTCTGAATCATATCAACGATTTTGGACATCGAATTTATGCGCAGGTTCTTTTGGGTCTTCTCGTTCCCTCATTACATCCGCAATGAGAACACTTTGCTTTTATCTGCTCCTTTTCTGGACCCTTTTCAGTTCGATTGCAGCAGTTCGATTGCGATTGAATGATGCTCGGACATTGCAAGGGGAGATTGCGCCGATTTCGCGGGTTGACGAAAAAGTGGACGCAGAAAGTTCTTCACAAGTCAAGTCGATTTACGTCGTTGATGACGGATTGCGTCGTATTTACCTTCCTAAAAAAATGGTGACCGCAATTTTCCCCGATCAATCGGCGTTTGAAGTGTTCAAATTCAAACAACGATATGCGAACGCTGATTTTGATTCGCGTTATGAATCAATTGGGGATTGCCGAATTGAGGGACCGTTTGATGTTTTTGGACGCAGAACCGTTTCGCTCAACAGTTCACAAGGGCCGGTTTATGATGTTCAATCAATTACGGAAATCAATTCCCGTTATGTCAGGACACGCGGATTGAAACGGATTTGGGATGCACGTTATGCACTTAACTCGATTCCTCGTTCGGTTTTAACGCCAATCCTCAAACAGCAGATTGATCCGACGCTTTTTGAGGAACGAATTCGTCTTTTTCAGTTTTATGTTGGGGCGGAATACTATGAAGCAGCTGAAGAGGAATTAGAGTCCATTCTTGAGGATTTTCAGTCGGACCCCCGATTGCAGGAAGAGTTGCGACCGGCCCAAAAACGGATTCGCCAAATGAGTGCAGAACGTTTGAAGAATGAATTTGAAATGAGGAGCGCGGCCGGTCAGTATCAGTTTGTTGAACAACTTCTTCGCGCGTTCAAGACAGAGGGGGTGTCGGGGATGATTTTGCAGGACATTCGCCGATTGCTTGACCGTTTGGAACAATTTCCTTTGAAACGGGATACTCTTTTGTTAAGGATGCAGGACCTTGCAAATACGATTGCGGACGAAAAGGTCCGGTCGGACGTTGAAGACTTGCTTGATGAAATTGAAGCGGAAATGACGTTAAATACCTTTGATCGGTTAAGCGGTTTTCAGTTGAGCGAAAATGACACATCTTTGAATCCCGAAGAAAAATTGGCAATTGGTTTAACAGGTTGGTTGGTTGGTCCCGATGTTGAAAATCGTCGTCTCATCGTCGCTCTATCACTTGCTGAAACCCGGGAATTGATTCGCAAGTATTTGTTGGAAAGCGATCCGACTCTTCGACAAAACTTATTTGTTGCGGTTGAGCAACAGGAAGCGGGGATCCCGGAATTGGTTGCTGCTTTGCTGAAGTTGATGAAACCCCCCGTTTCAACGCCCGTTTTTGACACTGAACGTCCCGGTTATTATGAATTACAGACGCAAGGGATTGCCGAATCACCTTTTTATCACACACTCAAGTACGGGGTACAACTTCCGCCTGAATATGATCCCAATCGGTCATACCCCGTTATTGTCTCTTTACATTCGGCAACCTCAACACCTGATTCACAATTGACCTTTTGGTCGGGCAATTGGTCCGGCAATCGACGGTTTGGTCAAGCAACCCGATTTGGTTATATCGTTGTTGCTCCACAATGGAGTATTCCGGGTCAAAAGAGTTATGACGGTTCTCCGTTAGTACACGGTGTTGTGCTGAATGTTTTGCGGGATGTTGCCCGACGTTTTCATGTTGATACAGATCGTGTTTTTTTGACGGGACATGGAATAGGAGGAGAAGCGGCTTGGGATATTGGACTTGCACATCCTGATCTTTGGGCCGGAATTATGCCGTTTTGTGCTCAATCCAATCGGATTATCGAGACGTACAATGAGAATGCCCGATTTGTTCCCTTTTATTATGTGGGAGGGGAATTGGAAAGCGGAACTGCAAAAGGGGTCCAAAACAAACTGATTTTGAACGGGAAATGTTTCAACTATTACTTGCGTAATCATTTTGACGCAACCGTTGTGCTTTATCTTGGTCGAGGTCCCGAATCGTATCATGAGGAACTTTTGCCTTTATTTTCTTGGATGAAGACGAAACGGCGAACGATTCCGGCTGAATTTACCGTTAAAGCAATTCGTCCGCTCAATTCGTTTTATTTTTTCTGGAACATTGAATTGCCCCATTTGCCTGATTCAGCAAATTGGCCCAATAATAAAGGTGTTCCGAAACCTCTTGAAATCAGTTCCTCATACAGTGATAAAAGTAATCGTCTAAAAGTTTTGACAAAAGGGATTTCCCAACTCAAACCGGAGTTGTTTCTAACACCTGAAATGGTCAACTTTGGACAACGGGTTGAAATTGAGGTGAACAACAAAAAATATGGACCTAGAAATGGTTTTCTTGAACCTGACATGAACGTTATCCTTGAAGATGCCCGAACCCGGGTTGATCGTTTACATCCTTTTTGGGTTCGTTTGGACGGAACACAATAGGGTCTTCTCTGCTTTGCAGTCGTCTTGAATTTTCTATGTAAATGACGAAAACCAATCTGGACAGTCTTGCGTTGTTTTCGTATGATTCGGCGATTTTCTTCGTTTCCCTTTGAAAGTCATGTAATCGTTGAGTTCCTTGCCAATTTTTTTGCGGACAAATGTGCGGTTGTGCTTTTTCATTTTCCCTCAAAACAACATGAAACTCACACAAATTTAGACTTGATTCGGTCATTGTGACCTAAACGATCAAGAAAACATGGAGGTTTTCCTTTGAGATATATTTTTCGTCGGGCAAAAAAGTCCCCTCTTTTTTGGGGCGGTCTCGTCGCATTTGCGTTTTACTCCTTTTTGCATAATGGAGTGATTCAGAGTGCTTTTTTAACACGGTATCTCGCAACACATCCCGTTGAATACATCGAAACCGGTCTGTTTTTTGTCGGAATGACGGCCCTGATTCTCAAACTGTTCGATCTGTTTTGGGAAAGAGCAAGCATTGAATCGGCTCCCATTCTCCCGGACCTGCAAGGGACTCGATTTGATTCACGCAGTTGCAAGTCGCTTCTTCGGACAATCAATGAATTTGTGGATCAACGGGGGAATTCCTATTACCCTGATCGTTTGGGACGTGCTGTCAAGTATGTTCAACAAGCCGAATCGGCAGAATTGCTCGATCAGGAACTCCGTTATCTTGCCGAAGAAGACTCAATCCGGGCGGAATCCAATTACGGTTTTGTGCAAATGATTATTTGGGCAATCCCAATTCTCGGTTTTTTGGGGACCGTGATTGGAATTGCATTAGCAATGGGGCAACTTGCCCCAGAAGAGCTCGAACGCTCCCTTCCCGTTGTTATGGACGGTCTTACCGTTGCGTTTGACACGACCGCAATCGCGCTCGCATTTAGTATTGTCCTTTATTTTAGCAAATTCGTCGTTGCTCAGTATGAAAACCAGATTCTCGCCCAAGTCGATCAACAGGTCAACAACGAATTACGAGGTCGTTTTGAGTTGGTTGGACCGACAAATGACAATTCGCAAGTGATTGCAGTCCGTCGTATGGTCGAATCGCTCGCAGATGGAATGCAGGACCTTGTTGATAAACAAACGACCGTCTTTCGTGAACATCTTGAAGTTTTGGTTGCGTTGCAAGACCATTTAGGATCGAGCGTCCAGCAATTTCAACAATCCCTCATTGAAATCAGTGAACGGAATAAGGGGACTGCCTTACTTGAGAATACCAAAGCGGTTGAGCAATTGATTGATTCCTGTTTTGCGAGAATGATTACCTCACTTGCGGGGTCAATTCAAACAACTAACATTCGGTCCGAATCGGTTGGAAACATGGAAACCCTCGGTTTTCAGCAGAAACAGAAGAAAGCAGCTTGAACAAACATTATCCCGGATTTCAACGAAAGCAGCGAACCGAGCAAGGGGCGAAGATGTCACTTTTCCCCTTTCTCGCTGTATTGATCTGCACAATGGGAGTCTTGATTCTGCTCCTTGTCGTTATTGCGCGCAACATGCGATTGCAAGGACTGGAAGAAGGGGTTGGGGTCATTGTTGCAATGATTCCGGTTGAACATGAATCTGTTGATGAGACCGTTGAGCCGATTCCCGTTGATTGGAAAATGATTCCGGGTCTTTCCGAAACGGCGACATCGGACGAAGTGCTTGAGAAACTTCAAGACGAAATCTTAACCGTTGATTGGTTGACTCGGGAAATCGTCACCTCTCAGGAAAAAACGGTTGAACAGTTAAATGACGTTCGCGCAAGAGTCGGGGTGATTGAAGACAGTATCAACAAGTTGGCGAAAGAGATTGAGAGTAGAACAGCGATGATACAATCGCTGATTGAGGGAAAGAGTGATCCGGGTGTTGAATTGGAACAACTTCGCAAGATTCTTGCGGAAAAAGAAAGTGAACGTGAACGAATTGAATCTGATCTGCGACAGTTGCAAGAGCAACAGGAACAGACAGCCCGTTCTTACGCAATTGTCCCTTACAAAGGTCCAAGTGGAACATTTCGTCGCCCTATCTACATAGAATGTCGGAGTGATTCCGTTGTTCTGCAACCTGAAGGAATCGTTTTAAGGGCCCAGGATTTTACGACGCCGGATTTTAGGGACAATCCGCTTGAGATGTTGGTCCGAACGGCGCGACAGTATTTGGTTGAAACGCAACAACTTGCGAGAGATACGGAACCTTATCCTTTGTTTTTGGTTCGACCAAGCGGCGTCTCGGCGTATGAAGCAGCCCGAAAATCACTCGGTTCTTGGCGTGATGATTTTGGGTATGAATTGTTGGAAGAAGATTGGAATCTTGAATTTCCCGTTCTAAGTGAAGAATTGCAACGACGTTTGAATGAACAGGTTCAAATTGCGAGGTCCCGACAAGCGATTTATCGAGAGTCGTTGATTGCAAAAGGGGGGCCCTCGCAACAGTTTCGCGTCAGTTCCCGGGGAGGTGTCGAGCCGATTCGCCAATTCGGCAGAAATCGGGGATCGGGCAATTTGGAAGATGGAAATGAAACAGGTTTGGAAACTGGGACGGGATCGGGACCGAATGTCAATTCCGGTTCAGGTTTGGGTGATGCTAATGCAACATTGCAATCCAATCCGCAATATGGAAGTCCGTCGAGGAGTCTCTTGGACAGTCCGAGAATGGAAACATCCGGTTTTGCCGGGCCGATTGAACCGGGGTCAGTTGCAGTTGGTACTTCATCCAAGAACTCAGGGTTGACTGAATTGGGGACAAACGGGACCAATTTCGGGCATGATCCATTTGGAACGGTTCAAGGAGAACTGTCAAACGGGGAAATCTCGCAAAACGGGCAGATGATTCAAGCAACTCCAACGGGGCAATATAGTCAAAATAGCCAATTTGAAACGTTTCGCCCCTTTGGAATGTCGGAATCCGTTGGATCAGCGGAGTCAACGGCGGAATTAGCAGGAACAACAGCCGGACAAAACGGGTTAAATGGGGCAAATGCGTCAAGTGAGACAACAGGGTCAAATGGGCCAAGTGTGTCAAAGGGGCAGAATGGACCAAAAGGGGCGACAGGAACGAGCACATCTGGTCCAACAACCAGTCAATCGGTTCAATCGGGTCAATCGGTTGACGGAACGAATCAGGGTATGCCGAGTTTTGACAAGGTGATTGGTCGGGATCAGCAAAAGAATCGCCCGAAAAACTGGGCACTTAAGGGAGCGGAAAAAACCGCGCAACCGGTTCGCCGAATCGTCAAGATTCAATGCTGCAAAGATCAATTGATCCTGTTGCGTCAACCCGGTTTGTCGCAAAACAAGGTTATACCGATTGAAGGTTCTATGGATTTGGCGAGCAGTCAATTGGTTGAATTGATCTGGAAATATATGGAAACCTGGAATATTGCAGGGGAAAACCAGTATTGGGTGCCTTATTTGAAGGTCCAGGTTCAGTCAGATGCCGGATTGGAATTTGAACAATTACAAGCGGCGTTGAAAGAAAGCGGCATGATTGTTAATCAAGAGTAACGTTCTGAAAAATAATAAAAGTCGTTTAGTTTTGGGCGGTTTAGAACGCGCAATACGTTGTATTGCGGCTAAACGGTCGAATTCTCTCCCCTAATCCCTTTCCCCAATCCCCTATTCCCTACCTCCTACCTTCTCTCTCCCCAAATGCGACGGAATCGAGCTAAAAATGACATGGAATCGGGTCAGGATTCGTTTCTCGACATTGTTTCTAACATTGTCGGTATTCTCATCATTCTTGTCATGGTTGCTGGAGTTCGTTCAAAAGGTCTTCCCAAAATAGAAGAAGTACAATCAACACAACCGGAACAATCGACGATTGCAGAATCATCGACATTCTCGACATCAGCCCAAATACAAGGGGCGTTAAGCAAGTATGCCGAGAGGACTCGGGAACTTGAGACTGTGCAACAAAATGCACAAAATACAGGGTTGGAAGTCGAACATTTGCAAGGACTTCTTGCAGCAAGATCGCGTGAACGGGGAGAATTGGTTGCGTTACTTGGAATGCTCCAAACGGAGTATGATACGGCGAGCGAACAACTTTCAGAAGCGGAACGGGAAAAGATTCGATTACTGCAAATGATACAGCAAGCGGAGCTGAAAATTGGCGAATCAGGTCGGACGGTCAATTGGTTGCAGCAAAACCGACCTCAAGCGACGGTTCTTGAGAATATGCCGACCCCGAAATCGACATTGGTTCAGGACAATGAGGCTCATTTTCAGATTAAAGGAGGTCGAGTTGCGTTTGTTCCAATCGACATTCTGGTTGAACGGGTTGCATCTGAGATGAAAAATCGGGTCGGCGAACTCGTTAAAAAGGAGGAATTACGCGGAATCGTTGGGCCGCTTTACGGATTTAGCATGGAATACAGTCTGCTCGTTCAATCCGGGGTTCGTATGGAACGGGGAATTGGGACCCGGGTTGAATTGGGTGAGGGAATTTTGGTCCCCAATCGTGAAATCATGGGTGAAACGGTTGAAGAAGCTGTACAACTTCAATCTGAATTCCAACAACGACTGTCCTCCTATCGTCAGAATCAGTACACAATCACTTTTTGGGTTTACCCTGACTCGTTTCGTGAGTATCAAATCCTGAAAAAATTTCTTTTTTCGCGGGGATACCGAACAGCAGCACGACCTATGAATTTTGGGGACCCGATTGGGGTTTCCTCTCACGGAACCAAATCAGCAACCCAATAAAATGGAAAAAAACCGATCCCGGGGTTGAGTTTGGCCCGGTTTGCTCTACAATCACGCTAATTTGGCGTTTCTCCTTTGCCCTCATCTGGAATCGCCGCAATCCAATCAATCCAATTGCCCCGATTGTTCAACAACATTTTGTAAAGAAAAGGTCATTTTGTGAAGCGAGATTTTCACCAAAATATCTGGGATCCGCGCAAAGAGCAGGACTTGCAAAAGTTGCTCGAAATCGCCGTTTTGGAAGATTTGGGGGAAGAAGGGGATTTGACCAGTCAAGCACTGATTCCGCCCGGTATTCGGGGTAAAGCAGGCGTTTACGTCCGAAAAAAAGGGGTGATCGCCGGTTTACGAGCCGTTCCCGCTTGTCTTGCAACCGTTGACCCCGATTTACACTGGACCTCGACTTGTCAGGATGGAGAAAAAGTCGGAGCCGGAACTCTGCTCGGTCACATTGAAGGTCCCGTTCTCGGCATGTTAATGTGTGAACGATTACTCCTCAATCTGTTGGGGCATCTTTGCGGTATTGCAACCTTGACCCGGGAATATGTTGATTTGGTTGCCAAAACCCGCGCTAGAATTTATGATACCCGCAAAACGACGTTAGGTTGGCGACGACTTGAAAAATATGCTGTTCGTTGTGGAGGAGGTTGCAATCATCGAACCGGCCTTTTTGATGCCGTTTTGATTAAAGACAATCATCTTGCGTTTGGAGCGCATGCTTTTTCTCCTTCTGAAGCGGTTGAGAGGGCAAGAGCGTATTTGAACAAAAAACGCAAAAACGAATCTGACGAATTGCCTATTATCGAGATCGAGGTTGATTCACTCGATCATTTTGAGGAGATTCTTGCTGCAAAACCGAATATTGTTCTTTTGGACAACATGTCCCCGGATCGTTTGCAACAGGCGGTTGAGGTTCGGAACCGTCTTGGTTCGACGACCGAATTAGAAGCATCCGGGGGTATCACCTTTGAAACGGTCCTTGCAATCGCCGAAACCGGCGTTGAACGAATCAGTATTGGCTCGTTGACGCATTCCAATCATTCGTTAGATGTTGGTCTTGATTGGGAATCGTCCTGAATTCATTCTAAAAATCCCCGGGACCATACTTAACCCGCTCTTAGTCCCTCGCAAGCGGAACGGTTCCGCTTTAATTAACCAACTTCGAGTCGCAACTCGCCCCAACCCAACTTGTTGCGTAATGTCGTATAGTATTCCTGCACGTTCGGTTCAATCATCAGGAAAGAAACATTTCCCCGACGAATGATTGCCCGATCACCCGGTTCTAAAACGGCAAATCGTGCCCCGTCAAGAACGATCTGGACGGGATGTCCAACCCCTTTTAATTCGTAAACGCGATCCGCCGAATCGACAACGGGACGATGATTGAGCGAGTGAGGACCAATCGGGGTAATGACAACGGCGTCGAGGTCTTTTCGCAAAATGGGTCCTCCTCCCGCCAAATTGTGCGCGGTTGAACCAACCGGGGTACTAATAATCAGCCCGTCACAACGAAAGGTTGTGACCGGGAGATGATCGACAAGGAGCGCAATATTGGCAATTCGGTATGAACCGTCCCCGCGAAATGCCGCAACTTCGTTCAAACAAAGTCGGTGTTCTTCAACACCCTGAGTCTCTTCCCGCCAAATCTGACATTCGAGCATCAAATGACGAACAAGGGGGAAATTGTTAGGGTTCAAACATTCCAGAACTTCAATCAGCCGATCAGCCCTGATTCCGGCTAAAAAACCGAGAGAGCCAAGATTGACTGCCAAAACGGGCAATTGTCGTCGGTTCATACGATGTGCCGCATTCAAAATAGCCCCATCTCCGCCAAGAACCAGAACCATTTCGGCTTGAACATCGTCAAGTTGAATCGTTCCAACACCTTCTTTTCCGACTTCTGTTTCGCCAGAATCGGTCATTTCCGTAAAATCAATGACGAGCAAGTCGAGATAACGTTCGATTTCAGGGCGAAGTCGTTCAAAGGTTTCAAGGACTCCCGGACGTTTACCTGATCCGAGGACGATTGTACGGATTTTGCACATTCAGAAAAAGGGGCGAAAAGAACCGGGAATGAACAAAAATGTTTAACCGCGACGCAACGTATCGCGCATAATGCGACTTCCGTCCGGATTGCGCCGGGCTGAGTACGCGCGGAACGGTGTTCCGCCGTTAAACGAGACAGGACATTCGGAAGTATACTGCGATCCTGCTAAAGAGTCAACATTCTGAAAAAGAATCAGGAAACAGCTGTTCCGAGGAGAGAATGGACAAAGTGCAAGAGCAACGGTTTCAACGATTCATGATCGATTTGCTCGACAACCGTTCTTGCCCGATCTGCATACTTGCCAATCAGTTGGGACGCTTTGCTAAACACATTTGCCTTTTCGTAAAGTCGGCGAACTTGGCCCATTTTGTCCTTGAGGTGATTCGTGACCTCATTTTGTTCGTATTGATTCCGTTCGTCTGTGTACAACCGTTGCAATCCATCTATCTGCTGTAATCCCTGCAACAATTCTTGGAACAGGACCTGATCTGATTGGTCGAGCGATTCAAAAGCAAGGGCCCGCAAAAGGGTCGGACGCCCCCCCAAAATATCCGCCCCATACTCCCGCTTGCCCGCATTGTCCCAATCCCAATCCTCAAGGTCATTCTTGATTTGAAAAGCAATACCGAGAAAACGTGAAAATTGGGTTATTAACGGTTCAAGAGAGCGGAACCAATGCAGGTCAAGCCGAGCTGACATCGCGCCGAAACGGAGTCCGGCGTACAATGCCGCTTCAAAAGCGGGAGATGTCTTTAACCCATAAATTCTGAGCGTTTCAACAGCCGACAATTCCCGATTCGATTGTTCCTGACTCGGCAATTTCCCGCTGTTGTGCAAACGCCAAGTCAGTTCCCCCCCTTGTCCCTCACAAAGTTTGGTATGCGCCTCACTTAATTTCTGCAAAATGTCAGCAACAATGATTCCCCCTTCTTCGATCCCTCCTTTTTCACTCAGTTCCCGCGATTGTGACGCAATCAAACGGTATCCCAAACCAATCAGGTAATCACCTATATTGATTGCACTTGGAATACCATACGCCTGATGTAAGGACGGAAGTCCATACCGAAAAGCGTCGTCATCCTCTATATCATCGTGAACGAGAGACGCTTTGTGAAAAATCTCCATAGAAATCGCAATCCGTTTAAGCGAATTGGGAAATCGGGCAACAATTTCTGCGCCGTCTTCTCCCGTCCCCAATGAACCTGTCAAAGCATCATAAGCGGCAAGAGTGATGAACGGCCGATAATGCTTTCCTCCTCGTCGTAAAAAATCAAACGCAATTCGTCCCGTCATTCCCAAATAATCCGTTGACATCCCGTCGTTTTTTGATCCTTTTTGCTCCTGCTCAACGGAGAAGGATTGGACCGGCAAAACGGGAGATAACAGTTCTCTGAGCTGCATTTCGTCAAACAATCGGGTTGCTCCTCTTAACAGGTGCAACCAGGTTGGATGCAAGGTTGAATACAACCGGTTTTCTGAATCATTCCCTGTCGAATCGTTGGAATCGGCTGAATGACTTAATGTCCCCCCCTTTACGGCCCGTTGAACCGTCCGAACACGCGGTTTATACGGAATATCAATCATTTCCCGAATCCAATCAAGATCGGTCAACGAGTTTTTGCAGGTTGACCCCCAAAGTGGAACAGCAGCAGCGGGAATTCCGGCAAACTGTATTTTTTCAAATGCCCGTTCAAGGGAGTGCAGACAACCGACACCGAGAATTGCATCTGCTTTTCCGTTGAGAATCCATTGCATAACAATCGGGGTTCCTTCAGCGATCAGGAGATGATAACCGAGCGATTCGGCAAGTGTTTTGAGATCACCAAGCGGGCAAGAGCCGCATGATTGACAGAGGAGACCATCTTTTTCATAAATTCCCGGGCAACCGGGAGATTTGCGCATACAATGGGGGAGGAGCAGGACACGACGGTTTGGCGGAATCGCCTCAATCGACTCTCGCCAAAACTCGTTCCCAAGTAACACCATTGTCCAAGCCGTGTAATCGACGGAAAAGCCCAACTCCCCCAAAATCTGTTGAGCAAGCGATTCGAGCATTTGCCGATTGACCAAACTAGGTTGTTTGCCCTGTCGTTCCAAGCGGGCAACCGTTTCGCGGACCCGATTACGGATTGCGAGACGTTGAGGATTATTGTCAGGGACCTGTTTGAAGGGTTCGTTCATCAATTGCAAAGGAACAACATCGTCTAAGAGTCGGGGAAAAAACATACTCCGCCCATTCTACAACAGGGAAAAGGTTTTTCCAATCGACCGGGACAGTAAAAATAATAGCTTTAATGCCCGTTGAATCAATTGTGCTGACTTTGCAATCGGCGTGATCCCTGTCCCCTAACCCTTTTGCCTGATTCGTTTTCTGCTATACTGTTTTCTTCAGGCGCGGAACGTTGTTCCATGAAACGGCTCTCAATCGTTCTTTCAAGATGTCAACAATATGGACCCTTTAACAATCGGTTTTCTTGGCGGGGTACTCCTCGTCCTGCTCATTGTGTCCATTGTCGTCGTCGTTTTACGAAAACAGCAGGAATCGGGAATTGATCCGGCTGTTCTGGAGACGTTTCGGTCTCGAATTCGTGCATGGTGGTTGCTTTTCGGCTCGCTCGTTGGAGCTTTTCTCATTGGTCATACAGCAACCATTATTTTGTTCGGCCTGATCGCTTTTTGGGCGTTGCGAGAATATATCACTTTGACGCCGACCCGACCGGCCGATCACCCGACGTTGGTTTGGGTTTTCTTTCTCTGTACCCCCTTACAGTTCGCGTTGGTCGGTCTGGACCCCATTTGGTTTCGGACGGTTTTCGGCGTTGAACCGTATCTCGTCTACTCCATTCTCATTCCGGCCTATGTCCTCTTGATTCTCCCGGCCCTGATTGCAATGTCAGGAGATTCCAAAGGTTTTCTCGAACGAATCGCCAAAATTCAGGTCGGTCTTCTCATCTGCGTCTATAGTCTTAGTTTTGCGCCCGCTTTGCTCACAATGGAACTCTCAGAAACCGTTGGTCCAACGGTTTTAAGCCAAGAAACAGCGGGCGGAACAATACCGGGGGGGGTTGAGGAAGAAATCGTCTCTCAACTTCGATTGGAAAAGGGAATCAACCCGGACGGTTCAACCGTCCAGTTGCAATCCCCGCGACCGACATTGCAAAACGGCAATCTTCGCCTGTTGTTTTTCTTCGTCCTGCTCGTCCAACTCAGCGACGTTTGCCAATATCTTTGGGCCCAAATCCGTTTTCGACATGTTATTGCCCCGACAATCAACTCAACTCGAACTTGGGAAGGGGTTTTGGGAGGGGCTGCAACAACAACCTTGCTCGGAATTTCATTATGGTGGTTCACCCCCCTATTATGGTGGGGCGCAGGAATAACAGCATTCGTCGTCTCTTTTATGGGTTTGGCGGGAAGTATGACAATGTCGGCAATTAAACGGGATCGGGGTGTTGAGGATTACGGAACCTTGATTGAGGGGCATAATGGTGTTTTGGACCGAATCGATTCGCTCTGTTTTGCTGCACCTGCTTTTTATCATTTGGTCTGGATTTTGACACGCTGATTCACGCGAACATTTTTTGTGGTATACTTGGGCTGTGTGTCCTGATTTCCTCTTGTTTCATAATGTTATGCCGCTTCTCGAAGGGTTTTGGATAAAAAATTATCGCTCGCTGCGACAAATCGCGGTCGGTTCCTGTTTCCCCCAATTCGTTTATATGGGCGAAGAGGAACGTATGGACACTTATGAACTCTCGCCGATTACGCTTTTTGTTGGAAACAATGGAACAGGTAAGAGCACCCTTTTGGATGCTTTTTCGTTTGTTGGGGATTGTTTGAAAACGGATGTCGTTTACGCCTGTCAAAAAAGAGGCGGTTTTTCGGCCCTTTACTCCCATGATTCGAAAGGGCCGATTTCGTTTGGTTTCAACTTCCGATTGACCCCAAATGCCCGGGTTCTCACTTACATCGTCAACATTGATTGTAAACCGGGTGATTCACCTTATGTCGAGACCGAACTTCTCGCTTATCGAGAAGGAGATGTTAACACCTCTCCCTTGCCGATTCTTTTTTTGCAGAACGGAGAAAAAATTGTCCGGCATTTTTTAACGGCGAGTCAGCTCAACGATGATGCAACTCGTGTACAGCGGTTGGACAAACGACATTTGGCGACACCGATTCTTGCGAACATACAAAAGTATCCTGTGATTGCAAAAGTCCGACAATTCTTTGAATCCGACAGTATTTGGGGATCGGCTGCTGAGAATCAACTCGCGTTGGGACGTAAAGTGTCTTCCCGAATGACGCCCGGACCAAGAGGTCATAACATCGGCACTTTGATTGCGTATTTACGTCGCACCTATCCCGAAGATTTTACCAGAATGTTATCCCGGGTTGCAACCAAACTTCCCAAAGTTGAATCGCTTGCAATTGAAGAATTTGAAGGTATCTCTGGTCAATTGACCGTTAAAATGCAGTATCAGCCGACCGTTCATGCGGCTTCTGAAATGTCCGAGGGACTGCTCAAGTTAATGTTGTACCTTCTTTTGCTGGAAGAACCCTCACCCCCTTTTTGGACAGTGATTGACGAACCGGATAGTAGTCTGGACCCGGTATTGATCTGGGTTTTGGCGCGGGAACTGGCGGATTCGGCCAAATTATTGGGGGAACAGCAGTTTTTCATTGGAACGCTTTCTCCGAAATTGGCCGATTGGTCCTCTTCCCGGGATGTTTGGATTCTTGAACGGGAAGGGACGGGTTTCACCCAAGTTCAACGGGGGATAGATTCTCTGGTGTTTGAAAACAACAGCACCCCGAGTGATTTATGGTATAGCGAATATGCAGCACCAACTTGGCAGGAACTGGTTGAGGGGTAAACGGCAAAGAGGATAAAGCAACAGAAGACAAACGGGATTGCGCGATTTGCCCGATCTTTTTGATTGGCGTTTGAAGATCGCCAAGAAATAAAAAATGGAAACTGCAACCGTCGAGGGAAAAGGGGCAGGATTCACGACGACAGAAAGCAGTTTCCAAGCTCGCTAGTTCTCAATAATGAAAGCACCCCTCACTTTCAATACACGGATTCTACCTGATGAGCTGGATAAAACAAGGGGGCACACGAAAAAAATAGAGGAAATTTCCTCTATTGTCTTTTCGCTTCTTTTCAGGACTTTTTGACCTCACCTCTTGGTCAACTTGTGTAGTCCCGTTTGCGACCTACCTTCTACCTCCTATCTTCTCTCCAACAAACACGCAGAATGTTGAAACGACATATTTAGGTTGACAAGACACCAGTGTTCTATTAGATCAATACTTTGATGACGAAGAAACCGCCGATTAGGAGGACGACGAAGAGGAGACTGACGACTTCAAAGTATTTTTCGATCCAATCTCTGATTTTGGCCCCGAAAAACCAGAGTAGGGTTGCAACGAGGAAGAAACGGAGTCCGCGACCAACGATTGAGGCGAGAATCAGGCCCCAAAGTGACATGCTGCAAACTCCTGCCGTTATGGTGAACAATTTATAAGGAATCGGCGTAAATGCCGCAATGAGAATCGCCCAAAACCCATATTGGTCATACCAATTCTTAACCAGATCGAATTGTTGTTCGCTAAAAATGTACGCGAAAAAAAACGGGTTGACTGTTGCCCAAACGGCATATCCGATATAATATCCAAGCACAGCTCCACAAACCGACGCAATCAGGCTGACTGTTGCGTAGAAGAAAGAGCGTCTTGGTTTTGACGCGGACAGTGCAATTTGGAGTACGTCGGGGGGAATCGGAAAAAACGAACTTTCCGTAAACGAAAGAACGGCAAGGGCGGGAGTTCCGTAAGGGGTTTCAGCCCAAGAAAGCACCCAATTGTATAAGCGACGCATAAAACCTGGTTTTTTGCCCGGCTGATTGTTGGTCGTCTGAGCTGTTTGCATGTCCATTGTCGTTAGAATAGGGATTAGGGGATCGGGATTGGGGAATAGGGCGAAGAATCGAGAATAGAGAAGGGAGAATTGGACCAAACAAGGTAGGCGTTGCATATAAGTGAAGAAACCGGTTAACTCGCGAGATGCCGTTATCTTCCCATTTCCCCCTTTTCTTTTCCTTCTACCTCCCTAGAGTCCGGCTTACGCCGGGCTAAATACGCGCGACACGTTATATCGCGGCGAAACATCATAGCGTTCACTTTCAACCCCAACCTTTATGTCGTCAGGAAACTTGCGGATCATTGTACTCTTGGGACTCCTTTGTGTCTACTGTTGTTCGTTGACGACTTACAGAGACCGGGTCTTGCTGTATACAATGCGACAAGTTGAGGGAACCGCACTTGCCGAACCGAGTGATTCGATCCTGTTTGAAGGGGCAATGTCCGGCATGATTCGAAAAATGCGGGAAGAATCGGGTGATGTCTATTCCGAGTATATCCCTTTTCAAGAGGAAAAAGAGCACCTCGAACAGTTGGATGCTCGAATCGAGGGGATCGGGGTCCGTTTACAGGCCCTTGCCGATTCCGGCCAATTCAAGGTTCTCTTTCCAATCCCCGCATCTCCCGCTTTTCGGGCTGGAATCAAGCCGAATGACCGAATCATCAAAGTCGACGGAAAAGAGGTCGCCAATTGGACGCTTGAAGAACTGTCCAACAACATCAAAGGTCCGGCGGGGACCCAAGTTGTCCTGAACGTTCTGCATCCCGGGGAAAGTGAACCGCTTGACATTGCAATTGTCCGTTCTATGGTCCAACAACGGACCGTTTACGGTTTTTCGCTGATTGACCCGGGAAAATTTTCGCTCACTTTGCCGAATCAGCCCGACATCGGTTATCTCTACATTGCTTCGTTCAATTCGCAAACGGCGGACGAACTGAAACATTTGCTAACATCATTTATTGGAAGCAGCCCGAACAAAGGTCGGGAGAAAAAGTTGATTCTTGATCTTCGCGGGGACCCGGGGGGATACCTCGATGCTGCTGTTGATGTCTGCAATTTTTTTCTTAACAATTCCGGCAAATACAAGAACATTGTGACGGTCCGTTCTCGGGCCGGTTCTGTCCCTTATTCCGCAACCAATGATGTCTTTTATGAGGGCAAACTGGTTGTTTTGATTGACGGGGGAAGTGCAAGTGCAGCGGAAATTGTTGCAGCTGCATTGCAGGATTTTGGCCGGGCTCTCATTCTCGGAGAGAGGTCTTACGGTAAAGGAACGGTCCAAAAACTGTTTGAACTGCCGTTTCAAACGGGCATCTTAAAGCTGACAGAAGCGAGTTATTGGCGACCAAACGGGCAGAACATTAACAGGGTTCGGTTTTTGCCGGAATCGAAAACAGGAAAGCGGCAAGAGTTGTCGAAAGAAACGGACGATTGGGGGGTCAGGCCGAATGAGGGTTGTACCGTTGAGATGTCCAAACGACAACGGTTGTTGACGCTTGGTTTGCGTGAATACCGTTCCAATGTTCTCGAATCAGAACTGGAACCCCTTTTGTTGGATTATGTTCATCAATTTGTGACCGACCCGGAAAAAGTGCCGATTTTGACAGATGATGATTTCGACGAGAAAGAGTTGTCTGAAAACAAAGGGGAAGAGGATACGGAATCCGGGATCAATCAGGAGGGGCGAGAGGAGGAGGACAAACCGTCCTCAAATCCAACTGTTCAACAGGAAGACGAACAAAGTCAAACGGAGCCGCAATCCGAGCAACCGATTGTCAATGAACCGGGTCCGTCCGACTTGCCGAAAGAACCGGCCAAACCAACTGAATCGACTGAACCGACGGAATCAACGGAATCGACCAAACCGAAAGAACAGTTTCAACCGCAAGGAACTGTCCCTTATTACGACCCGGTTCTCGATGAAGCAATCAAGCTCTTGGACTAGGACTTCGTCAACATAAACTGGGGGATACAGATACTAAAAATTCAGAAGACCATCTTCTGACTTTTCGGTATCTGCATCACAATTTTTAATGTTGACAAAGCACTAGGCTGCCTTTTCCGCCGACTCTTGCCTTGTCTTATTCAATTCCCAAACGTTTTTGCATCTCTTCAAGCGGAACCTGTTTCGTTTCCGGCATAAGTCCGAGAACCCAAAGAAGTTGCAGGACCATCATTCCGGCAAAAAACAGGAAAATGATTGCCGGACCAAACAGCGCGAGCATGGGGGGAAACAGTTGGGAGATGATTGCGCAGAGAATCCAATGCACAAAGGAACCGAGTGCTTGACCTTGCGCCCTAATTCGGTTCGGGAAGATTTCGCCAATAAAAACCCAAATACAGGCTCCTTGTCCAAATGCGTGAGATGCAATAAAGAGCATGAGACCGCCTAAAACAATGAGTACCCCCGTCATTGGAACAATACCACTTTCGAAAGTGGTGTTGGGTCGGACCGCGCTCTGTTCTTCCGATTTAAAGATGTTGGTTTCTACATGTTCGGGATTGACCGACCGTTTCTCAGCCCATTTTTTTGCAGCTGCATTTGCCGCAAGAATCGCTGTATCCAACTGTTCTTTCGCCGTTTCCCATTCTTTCTGCCGAAATGCCTTATCACTTTCTGACGCTGTTTCATACGCCGTTTGAGCTTCAACAACCATTTGTTGGGCTTCTTCCCTTGCAATGTTTCTGATCGACAAATTGAACTCGGTTCCGTACAGAATAAAAGCTCCAGCAACCGTACTCAGACTGAGAATGTAACCGAGTGAACCGAAGAGCATCAACTTTTTGCGTCCAAAACTGTCAATCACAAACATTGCGGCAATTGTGAAGAGGAGATTGGTCAATCCGATAATGACGGGAAAGAACATGGACATTGATTTGCTTGCTCCTGCTAAGGAGAAGACTTTGGGAGCATAATACAGGATTGCATTGATGCCGGACAATTGGTTGAACGCCGCCATACAAATTGCGAGGAAAATGGGAAAACGGTATCTCCAACAGAAAAACCGTTCCAAACCTTTTTGCTGTTCTTCACGAATTGCCTCTTCAATGACATCCAGTTCATGTTGCAATTCCGATTGAGGTGTTCCAAGAGCAAGGAGAATGTTTTTCGCCTTTTCCGTCCGACCTTTTGTCAACAACCAACGTGGACTTTCAGGGTTCAGGAACAACAACAGGAAGAACGCAAGAGCGGGAATTGCTTCAACGCCAAACATGAGTCTCCATTCCGAACCGATCCAACTCGAACCGGGCGCAAAACCGTTTGCAATGATGTAGTTCGAGAAAAAGGCAAGGAGAATACCGAAAACGATGTTAAATTGGGTGATTGCGACGAGGACTCCGCGAGTTTTCGGGGGGGATATTTCGGCGGTATAGAGGGGTGAGACGACGGAGGAACCGCCGACTGCGATTCCGCCCAGAAAACGAAAGAACAGGAACGAGGACCAATCCCAGGGAAAAGCACTTCCAACAGCGGAGATGAAATAGAGGATTGCAAGGACGATCAACGTCGGTTTCCGTCCGAACCGATTGGACGGAAATTGGATGATTCCTGCTCCCAGAATCGTTCCAAGCAGGGCAATTGCGACGGTGAAGCCGAGATACCAATCGGACAGTTGAAAGACCTCTTTGAGCGACTCGACGGTCCCGGAAATAACAGCCGTATCAAAGCCGAAGAGGAGACCGCCAAGTGCGGCGATAATGGAACTCCGAATAACGAGAGAGGATGTACGCATTTGGGGGAAAGGGGATTTTAGAGACTGTAGTATGAAAGTAAGTGTCCTAACGGCGTTTGAGGAGCAGTTGCGGCATATTCAGCACGTTTAGCAGTCTCAGCCGTTTCAAATATCGTCCTTCTAGGGTCTCGTCATTGTCCCGTCATTTTTTCATATTCTTCGCCGGACATCGGTTTAACCGGGTCGTCAATTCGAGCCCGTTGAATTCCTTCGTAAATGTAGGTTTCACCCGGTTTCAACCCGGAAAGTACAACTCGCATACGATCATCAAGAAGAGGACCAATTTTGATGTTGCGACGCCGGACTATATTGTCTTTGTCAACCAATAAGACATATTTGGTGTTGAGGTCTGAATTAATTGCTTCTTCGCGGATCAAAATGGATTGCTCTTTTGCCGCTTTTCCCCCTTTACCATACGGAATCTGGACTCGACAGATTTGGCCGGGAAAGATGAGGAAGTCGGGGTTGGGAACCTCTCCGCGCAAGGTGATTGTCCCCGTCGAACGGTCAATCGTGTTGTCAACCAATTTGATCGTTCCATTGTAAGTGTTTTGCACTTCGCCAATCACCGAAGTGCTTGAAAGAATTGTGATGCTGAACGGGGCGTGCATCTCTTTTTCATCTTCAGCAATCGGTTCTCCTCGCTGTTTCGCCTCTTCTTTATTTTTCTGGTACTCCAACATAAAGGCGTTGAAATCAGCATCACTGACATCAAAATAGACAAAAAGTGGGTCCAGTTTCGCAACAGTTGCGAGGACGATTTTTTCACTTCCCGGTCCAACGAGGTTTCCCTGATCGACTAGGTTGGGACCGGTTTTGCCCCCAATTGGCGAATTGATTTGAGTGTAACTGAGATTGAGTTTTGCCCGGTCAATTGCCGCTTTGGAAACATCGATTTGGGCCAATGCAATTTGATAATCGGCCAAAGTGGACTGATATTCTTCTTCGGAAATGGTTTTTGATTCGCGTAATTGCTGATTGCGATCCAAATTGGCTTTATCAAGCATTGCTTTTGCTTCATTGACTTTGAGCTGAGCTTCTTCCGAGTTGAGTGCCGCAATATAATCGGCTTGTTCTATAAGAAAAAGTGGTTGACCTTCTTTGACCATTTCGCCCGGGACAAATTGGATTGCTTGCAGGAAACCGACAACCCGGGCGGGGACCGAGACATATTGGGACGCTTCTGTATGTCCCGTCGTATTGATATGAAGTTGTATTTCTTTTTCGACAACTTTATCGACCACAACAACGGGAGCAGCAGGAGCAGGTCGTTGCACAACCTTTTTTCCACAACCGATCAACGTAAAGCAACAAAGGCAAAAACAGAGACAAAGGAGCAGGTCGGGGAAACAGCAGCGTTTTTTCATGTTGGTTCTATAAAAAACAAAAAGGGCGCGATGAGAGAAGGTAGAAGTGTGAAGGTAGGAGTGAAGAAGGAAAATCATAGAATAGGAGATAGGGGTTCCGCTTTGCCGCGATACAACGTGTCTCGTGTAGAGAATCCAAAAAACGCGCAGTTCACAATTCCGCCTCAAAATCTTCGAGTGAGTTGCAGGTTGCGGCAAGAGCGACGAGCGATTGCAAAGCAATTTCGTCCGTCCGGCTGTTCAGTTCATTGACAATTCGTCTGGGAACCTCCATCTTAAACCGGGACTTCAAAATCGTCAAAATGGATTTCACCTCACCTTCCAATGTGCCCTCCAACTTGCCTCTTGCGACACCGCTTGCAATACCGTCGGCGAAAATGCCCTTGTACACCGTTTGTGACATTTCTACACCCTCCTGACCTTGAATCGTTGTCAAAATTGCCTTATCTACCTGTTGCGCCGTCACTCCGTCCGTCACGGCGCAGTACCTCACAATACTCTCAACCAAGTCCTTGATCCGCGAATCGAGCGAAACTGTCGCCAAATGACCGACAACTTGCTCCAAATGGTCCGCAAAAGTTCCCTCTTTTGCCCGTTTT
>JBOFQB010000107.1:0-5176 GCA_051660685.1 Thermoguttaceae bacterium
ACATGCACCATCCCGTTCGGGAACAATGGAGGAAGCTCAAGGCGAAGCTGTCCGGTCATTACGCTTATTACGGTATCACGGGTAACAGTCGGTCTTTGGGCCGATTTTGGTATTTAGTGAAACTGGAATGGCGATACTAGCTGACCCGACGGAACCGGGAGCGAGGGATGACGTGGGGAAAGTATTTATGTTTTCTGAAGCGTTTCCCACTTCCTGTCCCGAAAATAGCCCATAGCCTTTTCAAATTGAAGGGCAACGGCGCATTGCGTAGCGAAGACCAGTCTTTGTTTTGAGGAACCGTGTGCGGTAATGCCTGCACGCACGGATCTGTGGGAGCCTCGGCGGAGCAATCCCCGGGGCCACCCGGTCACCTAACCCGGGGTTTCGCTGCGCTACACCCCGGGCTACAATAATGTCGCTGCTATGCAGCTAAGAGATGCAATCCTTGAATTTTTGGTTTCAAAAAGGTGTGAAATGTGTATGCCAATTCTTGAAATGCTCTAGCCGAGGAACATCGTTCCGCGCGTATTGAAAACATTAGACGTTCCTAACTGGAAGACAAAAGTTAAATAAACAAGTTAGAAAGAATAGAAAGAAACGGAGAGATGATGGAAACGAAGAACGTGTTAGTTGGCATTATTATGGGAAGTGACAGTGATTGGCCGAAAATCAAGGCGGTCAGTGTCGTTCTCAAGGAGTTGCAGATTCCGTATGAGGTTCAGGTGATGAGTGCTCATCGAACACCTGAATTGGTTGCAGAATATGCAAAAACGGCGATTGAACGGGGTTTGAAGGTGATTATTGCAGCAGCGGGGGGTGCTGCACATTTGGCGGGGACCGTTGCAGCACACACGGTTTTGCCCGTTATAGGTATTCCGGTTCCAACCGAATTGGCAGGAGGTCTTGACTCGCTTCTTTCGGTTGTACAAATGCCGGGTGATGTCCCTGTTGCAACCGTTGGTGTTGGAATGGGGGGACCGCGCAATGCCGGTATTTTAGCAGCGCAGATGATTGCTCTTGCCGATCCAACCTTGCAGAAACGACTTGTAGAGTTCAAGGAGAAACTGTTCGTCAAGATTCGTGAAAAGAACGAACAGTTTCAAAAGACGTTGGAATAGACCGATTAACGGCGTTCCTCGTTTAACGCATTTCACAACTTTTTGAAACAAAAAATTCACGGATTGCATCTCTTAGCTGCATTAGCAGCGACATTATTGTAGCCCGGGGTGTAGCGCAGCGAAACCCCGGGTTAATTGCAGCACAACAAATGAGCTGCGTTAGCTGCGACATAAATACGTCGTTTAGCCGAGGAACATCGTTCCGCGCGTATTGAAATCTCTGTACGCGCGATACGTTGTATCGCGGCTAAACATGAGGTCGCTCCGACGGAGCTTGATTTGTTGGGGGAACACTTAACCCGGGGTTGCGGTCGCGTTGCTCCCTTCACCCCGGGCTACAATAGTGTCGTCCCGGCGGGACTAGAAAGGGAGGACTTAACATTTCAAAAAGAACCGACATGAGCATTTCAATACTTGGCATACACCTTTCACGCTTTTTTGGCATCTGACACGCAAGGACAATCTGGGGTTGTGAGATGTACAGCGATTTTGGAAATGCTGCTCAACGACTTGCGGTATCTGTCCTCCTTTTTTTAACATTAACAAGACACTCTCCTCCATTCTCCGTTCCCCTTCTCTCAATGAAAGTTGTTCTTATTGGAAATACGACGCCGCTTGGTTGCGCTTTTTTGCGGGTTGGGACCGAACTCGGGGTTGAGATGACACCACTTGACCTGCCTGATTTCGATTTGACGTTTCGTCGGTTTGTGCTTGAAACAATCGAACCGCTTCAACCGGATGTTATTGTCAACACGGCAGAAATTCCCCTCATTGATTGGTTAGAGTCACATCCTAATACAGCGCGGTCGTATCACGTTCAAGGAACTGTGAATTTGCGGGACTCGGCAAAACGAACAAACGCCCTGTTTGTTCATTGCAGCACTATGGAGGTTTTTGGCGATGTTGCCCGTTCAAAAGAGAAAAGAGGATTGACGGAATTGAGGACGTTGAACCCGCAAAGTGTTTACGCCAAAACCCGGGCTGATGCTGAACGGGCTGCTTTGGAATGGGACCGACATCTGATCGTTCGCAGTTCCATGTTGTTCGGACAGTCAATTGGTCAATCCGTGAACAATTTTGTCGAGACGATCTTAAATGCGGTTCGTCGGACACGGACTTTTCGCGTGCTTGACGATCTGTACTTTTCGCCAAGCTGGACCGATGATGTTGCAAGAGCCGTTTTTTCGCTTGTTGCTCATTCGATGAAAACCGGGCTTTCTGGAATTTTTCACGTTGCAAATGGGGGACCATTTGCAACACATTTGCAGATTGCCCGGGAATTGTCTCGATTGACCGGTTTGAAACTTGAGTTAGAACGGATTTCATCTGCCGAATATGGGTTTCAGGCCCCTCGTTGTTTGTCTTGCACGCCCGATTGTTCCAAGTACCTCGCACTTTCTGACGTTTTTCCGCTCAGAACTTGGAAAAAAGCATTGTCCGCCTATCTTGATTCCCGAACTGTTGCGCGTTGACCTGCATACCTGTCAGAGAAAATAGGCCGAAAAGCGTAAAGTCGGTCTCTCGCTCTGTTGGGGAATTGCAATTGTGACAGGTTTTGGGTATATTACATTGATTGTAGGGATCGAAGGGTTTGGTTGGGCGAGGAAAAATATCACGGAATCAGGAATTCCATTTACAGGTCGTTGATTTTGGGCTATTTTTCACAGAGACGACATTTTTCGTCGTTTCTTTAGCATGTTGATTTAATTGGGAGCATTTGGGAGAACAGAGCATTATGTCAGAAGTCCAAAATACAGTATCCGGGGATTTGCAACAGTTGAACGAGACACTTGAATCTTCGCTGGAAAATGAAGATACGTTGAAGAACATGTATCTGACATTCCGGTTGGGAAATGAAGATTACGGTATTGAAATTCGTTATGTGACCGAAATTGTCGGGATGCAGAAAATCACCGAAGTCCCGGATATGCCCGGATTCGTTAAAGGTGTCGTCAATCTCCGAGGTCAGGTCATTCCGATTCTCGATATGCGATTGCGATTTCACATGGACAGTCGGGATTATGACGAACGAACCTGTATTGTGGTTGTGAACATTAACGGTTCGCAAGTTGGTTTGGTCGTTGATACGGTCAATGAAGTTCGTAACATTGATGATGAGCAGATTTCACCTCCTCCTAAAGCGGCAGGAGCCGATTCCGCTCAGTATATTCAGGGAATGGGCAAAGTTGGAGAAGAAGTCATCATTCTCCTAGAAGGACGACGTTTGCTCTATGAAAATGAATTTGCGGCCCTTGTGTGAAATTGGGAAGAAGGTAGGAGGTAGAAGATAGAAGGAAAGAAGGGGAAAATAGGAAGACAACGGCGACACACAAGTTAACGGTTTTCTTCCTTTTTGGGGACACCAACCCCTCATTGACTCGATTTTTTCTTCTCTCTTCTACCTCCTACCTCCTACCTTCTACCTCCTACCTTCTACCTTCTTTCCCAAGCATGGAACTTGACTGGATCAGGAAGATACGTCAAAACGTCTCAACAACCTCTTCGTCACTGATTCTGGGAATTGGTGATGATGCGGCAATTCTCTCGCAACGGGGTCGGGATTGGGTCTGGACAGTCGATTTGCTGACAGAGGGGGTTGACTTTTTACTGAGCGAGACGGAACCTGAGTTGATTGGGCGCAAAGCTCTTGCAGTCAATCTGAGCGATTTGGCTGCAATGTCGGCTGTTCCAACAGCAGCGTTGATTGCCGTTGCGCTCCCCAAGAAGTCGGTTTTGACACCAAAGGGAATACTGGAACCGCTTGAATTGGCAGACCGTCTTTTTGCAGGAATCCGGTCCCTTGCCGAGCAGTATCGGGTTGACATTGCGGGGGGGGACACCAACAGTTGGTCAAATGGTCTGGTTTTGTCCATTACAGTCTTGGGAGAGAGAACCGAACATGGTGTTCTTCTTAGGAGTGGAGCAAAAGCAGGAGATCGGCTGTTTGTGACCGGTTTTCTGGGCGGAAGTCGGTTGCAACATCAATTTACGTTTGAACCGCGAGTTCGGGAATCGCTGTTTTTGCAGGAACATTTTGACTTACATGCCGGTTTGGACATCAGTGACGGTTTGTCTCTCGATCTTGCCCGATTATGTGAAGAGAGTGGAGTTGGGGCGATTCTTTGGGAAGAGGCGATTCCGATTTCGGAAGATGCCCAGCTTCTTGCCGAATTGGAACAGAGGGGGGAATATCAGCCAATTCACGGAAAACCGGTTTCGGCGTTAGAACATGCTCTTTTTGATGGAGAAGATTTTGAACTGCTCTTCTGTCTTTCTCCTGCCGATTCAGTACAATTAAGAGAGTCTCAACCTCTTTTGGAAAAATTCGGGGTTCTCTTGCATGAGATTGGCGAAATAACCGAATCTCTGGAATTGCGGATTGGTCAACAAGGGGGAGCATTGCGAGAACATGTTCCCCGGGGATTTGAGCACTGAAAAGGGGCAACAACTTGTGATTGGTCGTTGAGGGCATTTAATAATTGGTATACACATTTCACGCTTTTTGACACCTGACATTCAAGGACAATCTGGTCTTTTGAAATGTACAGTGATTTTGGAAATGCTCGTGCTTTGTCAACATTAAAAAGTGGAATGCAGGTCCATGAAAAGTCAAAAGACCATCCTTTGAACGTAATCATGTTTACGGTGTCCCTTTGTAGCTGCGACCTAATAAAAAATTGTCGTTTAGCCGCAGAACAACGTTCTGCGTGTTTTGGGCGGTTCTGAACGCGCGATACGTTGTATCGCGGCTAAACTTAGGTCGCTGCTATGCAGCTACAAAAACAAAGGACTCATTAATGATGGGTTGAGATAGTATCAAAAGTTTCCCCTTTCTCAAACAACAATCGACTGATTTTATTTGATACCGTTCACGGATATTTTTACAAAACATCATTGAAATGCCTTATTTTTAGGATGGAAAATGAAATCTTCGCCCCGAAGGGGCGTAACAAAATAGCCCAGGGTAAGGCGTACTCGCCGCAACCCTGGGTTGGTATCACCCGCGACAATCTGCCCTGAAGGGGCAGCACAATCCGTTGTTTCGCCCTTACAGGGCG
>JBOFQB010000108.1:0-19722 GCA_051660685.1 Thermoguttaceae bacterium
GAGGATGTCGAATCGCAACACTGAGAATGTTCTCCAACACCTGTTCATACGAAACGGTTGTCCGGGCAATCCGTTGAAAATACTCCCCCGAACCCGCATCCAGTTTCGCCCATATTTCCCCCCCTTGCTGCATCAGATAATCAACCGTTTCTGCAACATGTTTCACATGAAACCGACTTGCATTGCTAATCAGCACCAACCGGGTACTTGGCGGGGAACAACTCCCCCGGACTTTTACGGCAAGTCGGACAATCTCATCAAACTGTTCGGCAAGAGTCGGTTCACCATCTCCGCTTAGCGCAATGTCATTTAATCGACGTTTATCAACTGGGGTCTGACCAAACCAATCCTCCTCGAACAGGGAACCGTCTTGGACCATTCGCAGAACACTCCGCAATTCTTCTTCAAGAATGTCGAGGTTCAACAATTCCGGTTTCGGTCGCGCAGAATCGGCGAGGACCTGACAATAGAGGCAGGAAAAATTACAAGGCGAATGTAAATTGATCCCGACGGAGACACCCCCGGATCGTCGGCTAATGACGGGATAGACATATTGGAACGAACGAAAATGTCGGGGATGATTCTGAGTCAGCATCGAGGATAGGGAATAGGGACTGGGGGATAGGGTAAGGGATTGGGAAGACAGCAAGTATTCCGTTTAGCCGCGATACAACGTATCGCGCGTCCTGAACCGTTCATGTCGCCCAGAACACACTCAAACAGAATACAGAATACACGCAGAACGTTGTTCTGCCGCTAAACGAGAGCCCCTATTCCCCAATCCCCATAATTCTTTCACTGTAATCGAACTGGATCGTTTCGCCGGGTCGGACAATCAGGAAATCCTCCTCGTCCCAATCCCCCTCAACCAATCGTTTCAGCAGCGACAAATCACCTTGCAACTTTTCAAACGTCCAACGACGTTCATCCGCCAACTCCCGCGTCTCCCGCTCAAAACGATCATCCGGCTCCAATCCCGTCTCAATAAACGTCAACCGTTCGTAGTGTACCATACTCGAAAGTTGTTCCCAGAGATACCGCGCATTCTCTGCCCCGTATTTCTCTTCCAACTGTGAAAAAGACATGCCGATCCCGGTTTTGCCCTGTATCGAATCAGGGGTATACAGCAAATCACCTCCTCGTTCAACCCAACCTGTTGTCTTGAAATACGTCCCGGGATGTTTTTCAAAATAATCGGAATACCGTTGCCGACTGCCAAGAAACAGGGTGATACAATCATGGGCGCGGGGCAGGACAATCGGGACAGTCCGGGATTGCAGACCAACGACCCCTCCACTACAAAGAGCGTAACCGAGCAAAATCGCGTCACATCCGGTTGTATCGAGGTTGTCCAGAACCTCATTCAACCGGTTAAACATCCCTTTTCGTCCTAAATCATGCAGCCCTTTCGGCAGAAACTCAACGTCAATTCGATGAGGCGACTGCGACGCAAGAAACGCCAATTCCCGAAAAAGAATTTCACAAGCAATCAGTTTGAAGTGCATAGAAAATTGAGATACTGTGATTTGGCATTTGAGATCAAAAGTCAAAATAATGGGGACAATCGTATCCCCCTTCTTTCCTCTATCTCCTAACTTCGACCTTCTTTCGTTGTATTGCGGCTCAACATTTGGGTCTCTATACTGCAAACGGTTAGAAAGGGTTTGTTTTTCGATTGGAACGCGGGCATCCTGCCCGCACCTTTTTTTCTTGATGCAGGCAAGATGCCCGCGTTCCGACAAAATGTCCATTTTGTACCCGTTTTCGGTATAACGGAACGACAAAATTCGTCAATGCAGGTTGCTCGCAATTGCTGTTTTTTTCACTCTGTTTCTGCGCCCCATTTTGGAACCAAATCGTGTTCGAGACCAAGTTGGTCCAGTATTTTTCCCGTTATAAAACGAACCAAATCGTCCATTGATTGCGGATGATGATAAAACCCCGGAGATGCAGGAAGGACGGTTGCGCCAGATTGAACCAGTTTCAACATGTTCTCCAACGCAATCGCCTCAATCGGTGTTTCCCGGGGAACCAAAATCAAACGTCGCCCCTCCTTCAACATGACCGCTCCTGCTCGTTGCAACAGGTTGCCCGCGATTCCATTTGCAAGACAAGCAAGTGTATTGAGCGAACAAGGAACGACAACCATGTCATTGATTTGTGCTGAACCGCTTGCAATCCTTGCAAACAGATCGTCCACATCATACCAAATGACCCCGGGAAAAGCGGTTTCATCACATCCACATTCATGTTGCAAAACGACTTTCCCCATTTTGCTGCAAACAGCATGAACCTCAACCGGGTATTGCTCCAGTTCTCGCAGGAGTGAAACAGCGTAAAGACTCCCGCTCGCCCCGGAAATCCCGACGATGATCCTGCGAATTGGTTGGTCGATGCTGTGACTCTTCATTTTCGGTTGGTTTAGACAACAGTAAAAAACGACGATTGTGTTTTGGTTTTGGAGAAACCAATCTGTAGTCCCTTTAGCGACGACCTTTTTGTAGCCCGGGGTGAAGGGAGCAACGCGACCGCAACCCCGGGTTAAACGATCACCCCATAAAACAAGCTCCAGAGGAGCGACCTAAGTTTAGCCGCGATACAACGTATCGCGCGTTCTGAAATTTCAATACGCGCGGAACGTTGTTCCTCGGCTAAACGTTTACCAATCAAGCGGTTTCAACCATGCTTGTTTTAATTCGGCAATAGAGGCGGACAGAACCAAATGACCGTCGACACCAAATATTTCCAGTTCCGGTTTCGCAACCACTTCGCCGATTTGCACGCAATAAATTCCCGCCTGTTCAAAATGATAACTGAACTCGACTGCAAATTCCGGCTCAACTTCACAAAGAAATCTTGTGTTGGATTCGCTAAAGAGAAGAACTGTGTTTTTCCCCTCCTTGCTCAATCCCGGAAAAAGGTGATTTCCCGGTCCAAGAGAAATTTTTGCGCCGAGATTTCCGGCAAAGCAACTTTCGGCAATCGCGGTTGCAAGTCCTCCTTCACTGAGATCGTGAACCGAACGAACAATTCGGCTTGTAATTGCCGAATGAAGCGTCTGAAATGTCTTTTTGGCAACCGCAACATCAACCGTCGGCGCAACCCCCAACCGTTGTTCCGACAATCCGCGAATGAGCGACCAATGTGACCCCCCCATTTCGTTTTTCGTCTCCCCAATTTTGAAAATGAGATTCCCCGCCTTTTTGAAGTCCATTGTCGTGCATTGCGAAACATCCGCAATCTGCCCCATTGCGCTAATCAATAAGGACGCCGGAATCGAAATCGGTTCACTCGCCCCTTCCGGTCGGTATTCATTGTTCAAACTGTCTTTTCCGCTAATAAAGGGTGTTTCCAAACCGGTTGCAACATCATAACAGGCGATTGCAGCACGGACCAATGAACCAAGTGTCTCAGGTCGTTCGGTGTTCCCCCAACAGAAATTATCGAGGATCGTCATTGTTGACGGATCCGCCCCAACCGCAACCCCATTCCGAATCGCCTCATCAATCGCCGATGCTGCCATATTGTAAGGGTCATAATCACCATAATGCGGATTCATTCCGCAAGAAATCGCAATTCCGCGATTGGAACCTAATCGGGGACGAACAACAGCAGCATCAGACGGTCCATCATTTTCAGCTCCAAGAAGCGGTTTAACAACACTGCCCGCTTGAACTTCGTGATCGTATTGTCGAATAATCCAATGTTTGCTCGCAACATTCAAGGACGAAAGGATTGCAAAGAGGTCCTCGGTTTTCGGTCCGTCCAATTGCAGTTCCTTCTGCACAACCGGGGTGTAAACCGCTTGACGAACAATCGGGGGACGCCCTTTATGCAGAAACGACATGGTAAGGTCGCCGACTTTGGTCCCCTTATAATTCAGGACCAATCGGTTTGTCGGACGAAAAACTCCGATCACGGTTGCTTCAACATCTTCACTTGCACAAAGAGTGTCAAATTCCTCCCATTTTTCTTTCGGAACCGCAAAAACCATACGCTCTTGCGCTTCTGAAATCCACATTTCCGTGTAAGACAGACCTTCATACTTCAGCGGAATTGCGTCCAATTCCACTTCGGCCCCAATGTCCTCCCCCATTTCCCCGACTGCACTTGAAAATCCCCCTGCTCCACAATCGGTTACTGCATTGTAAAGACCTCGATCTCGCGCAGTCAACATAACATCGAGAACCATCTTTTCCGTAATTGCATTCCCAATCTGAACCGCCCCGCCTGAAAGTGTCTCACTCTCACTTGTCAACTCGGCACTACTGAATGTCGCTCCATGTATTCCGTCCCGACCCGTTCGTCCCCCGATTGCAACAATCAAATCGCCCGGTTGGGCTTGTTTGAACGACATGTTCTGAGGTAAAATTCCAACATTTCCGCAAAAGACAAGCGGATTCCCCAAATACCGTTTGTCAAAATAAACAGCCCCATTAACTGTTGGAATCCCCATTCTATTCCCGTAATCCCGAACTCCTGCAACAACCCCGCGCATAATTCGTCGGGGATGTAAAACTCCAGAAGGAAGGTCTTCGTTCGAAATTTCAGGAGGTGCAAAACAGAAAACATCCGTACTACAAATCGGTTTCGCCCCCATTCCGGTTCCCATAGGATCCCGGATCACCCCGCCCAAACCTGTATTCGCCCCTCCATAAGGCTCAAGAGCAGACGGATGATTATGTGTCTCGACCTTGAAACAGACATTATACTGGTCGTCAAAACGGACGACCCCCGCATTGTCCGAAAAAACACTGACACAAAGGTCCTGCTTTTTTGCTTTTTTCCAATGTTCACGGATTTCAACCGTTGCTGCAAAAATCGTCTCTTTGAGCATATTCTCAAACCGTCGTACTCCGTCCGGTCCATGATACTCAATCCGCCCCGCCAATGTTTTGTGAGAACAATGCTCACTCCAAGTTTGTGCAATCGTTTCAAGCTCAATGTCGCTCGGATCACGTCCTTCATTCACGAAAAAGTTCCGAATCGTCTGCATTTCGGCAAGAGACAGGTACAACTGCCCTTTTTTGCTCAGCTCCATGAGTCCCGAATCGTCCATTCCTCGAATCGCAATCATCTGCAATGCAAATCGGTAGGAACTCCCAACTCCAAGTTGGTTAAACGGCAAATCGCCAATCACAACCTGTTCAATCGCCGAATTCGCAAGCAGTTTGGAACAGAGTCGTTCAATCGATTGCTGATCCAACCCGGAAATCCAATACTTCTTAAACGTCCGAACTGCTTCTGTTGCAATTCCAAAATCCGCAATCGCTTTTTTGGCACTTTCAGCAACCGAATCCGTTACTCCCGGTTTCGGTAAAACGTAAACGATTCTCGCTTCATCCTGATTCTTACTCTGATTCCCCTTTTGATTTGCCGTTTGATTCGCCGTTTCTGAACAATCAACGTTGGAACCCCCGTTTCCAAAAACCGGCAAAAGAGTGACCTGCTCGACAACGGAATCGGCAAGGAGTTCGTCCGCAATTTGGCGAATCTGCGATTCCGAAAGTTCTCCTTGAACCAGATAACCGTGAGCCGTTTGAATCACGAATGAATCGGCCAAATTAAGATCAACAGCATCGACGACAATTTCTTGTCCTAACGTGTCAGGTTGCGAATGTGCCGGACGAATTTCAACTTCCCAAAGCATAGTAAGCGGGTTCATAAGATAAGAGTGAAGGGAGAACACCAGAACAACAACGATGTTCATTGTTCCTCATTGTAGGTTAGTTTGACCGGTCATACAACAGACCGCTTTTAGAAAACCGTCAAAAAGAGACAGATCGCCGTTTTCCACTTCTTCGAGCTTCCTCAGAGACGATTTCAATCTTGCCTATTCCCCAAAATCAGCTTTTTTCATACAAGCCCTACAGTTTGTCGCTCTTTTCTGCTTTTCGTAAAAAGAAATTTCCAAATTTTTTCGCCAATTTCATTTCCTGTGGTATTCTTTGGGCGTGTGAGGAAAATTCTGTGTATTCTACCTGTTTTTTCCATTTTAATTTTTTTTGTGAGTTGACATACACAAAACGCACAAACGAGTTAAAATAGAAGCGACTAGGAAAAATACACAAAATTCCCAAGATGGTTAAATAAATCGTCGAAGGGGCGCCGATATGGAACTCATAAAGTGTACTTTGGGTATTTCGCCCAATTCGTTTATCACCCCCATTTTATCAAAAGGAGAACTTCTGATGAAACGTTTTGTTGTTGCTTCGCTTTTGGCACTTGCCGTTTTCGCCGTCTCGAACACTGCCAATGCAGGTTTGTTTGGTCGTTTGGCATGCTGCACCCCTTGTGAACCGGCTGCATGTGCGCCGTGTGAACCGGTTGTTTGTGAACCGTGTGAACCGGTTTGTGCTCCGTGTGAACCCGTTTGCGGTCCCGTTTGGCGACCCTTTGCTCGTCTGCACGCTCTCAAAGCCCGTTTGTTCGCTGCTTGCACTCCGTGTGAACCGGCTTGCTGCACACCTTGCGAACCCGTTTGCGAACCGTGTGAACCGGTTTGTGCTCCGTGTGAACCCGTTTGTGCCCCGAAATTCTGCTTGCCCAAAATTTACTTGCCGAAAATTTGCTTGCCGAAGATCAGTTTCCCCAAATTCTGCGTTCCTTGCGGTCCCGCCGTTTGCGAACCGTGTGAACCGGCTTGTGTTCCTTGCGGTCCTTGCATGTAAGCAATAAGCGTTTGCAGAAAAGTTCTTCGATCAGGGTTGAGTGAAAGAGTGATGAACAACTGAAATCCTTGTCATGTTTTGACACTTGATTTGTTCCTTGTTCTGTCAACAACCCGATTGAAAATGAGATTCAAAACCGCTTGACCTTGATTGGTTGAGCGGTTTTTCTTTGCGCGCCTCTTCCGTAACCTGTCTTCCTCTTGAAACGATCTTCCTTCCTCTTGAAAGATTTGTTGCCCTTGTGTACACTTTCTGAAAATATACTGGAACGCGGGCATCCTGCCCGCATTGTTTCCTTCATTCAGGCAAGATGCTTGAGTTCCCGGGGATTTTTTACCTCTTATTACGCAACAGGACTATTATCATGCTGAAACTGGAAGATTTTATTCGTTCGGTCTTTGACTTCCCGGTTCCCGGAATCCATTTCCGCGACATCACCCCCTTGTTGGAAAGTCCGGTTGCTTTTCGTGAAACGGTCCGTCAATTGGCGGATGCTGCGCGAGCATGGGGACGAATTGACAAAATAGCGGCTCCAGAAGCGCGGGGTTTTATTTTTGCAGCACCTCTTGCTCTTGAATTGGAAGCGGGATTGACACCGATTCGCAAACCGGGAAAACTTCCGTACAAGACGGTATCTCAGGAATACTCACTTGAATATGGGACGAATGAAATACAGATGCACGAAGATGCGGTCAAGCCGGGCGAGAAGGTTTTGATTCTGGACGATCTTCTTGCAACAGGGGGAACGACAGAAGCATGTCGTCAGTTGCTTGAGAAACAAGGAGCCGACGTGATCGGGGCTCTTTTTCTGATTGAGCTCCCCGGCTTAAAGGGTCGGGAAAAGATGAAAATCAAAAATGTGACCTCTTTGATTATGTTTGAAGAATAAACGAGGTTTCCTACACCCTGTTTCTGTAGACAATCGTAGAAAGGAGCGACCTAATCCCCCGTTTAGCCGCGATACAACGTATCGCGCGTAATATGAAGAACGCGCGGAACGTTGTTCCTCGGCTAAACGACTAATAAACCGTCGAGTCTTTACAAACAGGCGTTTGATTCACAAGGTCGAACGGGTTTGCAAGGGTCGCAAGGTTGATACACCTGAACCGGGACCTGATATGTTACCATTTTGGGGACGCAACGTGTGATCGTGACGGGAACTCGTTTGGCAACCAGTTCACATCCCATAACCGTCTTTTCGTATTGAACCGGTTTCAAAACGGTGTAGTTGACGGTCTTGACACACTGTTGTGTAATCATTCGGCACACTTGGTATGTGCAGTTTTTGACCCGCTGTTCAGGAACCATTTTACAAACCTGATATGTACACGTTTTGACCCGCTGTTCGGGAACCATTTTGCAAACGGTGTAGTTACAAACTTTGGTTTCAGGAACCATAGTGCAGACCTGATAAGTGCAGGTTTTAACCCGTTGTTCGGGGACCATTTTGCAGACCTGATAATTGCAGACCCGGGTTTCAGGAACCATTTTGCAGACCTGATATGTAACTGTCTTGCATCGTTGTTCAGGGACCATTTTGCAAACAGTGTACTTCTGGACCCGGGTTTCGGGAACCATTCGGCAAACTTGGTATGAAACCGTCTTGACCCGTTGTTCGGGGACCATTTTGCAAACAGTGTAATTCTGGACCCGGGTTTCGGGAACCATTTTGCAGACCGTGTAGTTGCAAACCTTGACCCGTTGTTCAGGAACCATTTTGCAAACGGTGTAATTCTGGACCCGGGTTTCGGGAACCATCTTGCAAACTTGATAAGTGCAGGTTTTAACCCGTTGTTCGGGGACCATTTTGCAAACGGTGTAGTTCTGGACCCGGGTTTCAGGAACCATCTTGCAAACTTGATAAGAAACCGTTTTATAACAGGTTTCGGGGACATATTTTGTGCAGACGATTGTCTTGGTACAGACTTCGGGGACCCAAACTTTTCGGGCACAATGAATTGGCGGACATTGGACTTTGACGGGGACGAGACGTTGGGGTTTGCAAGCAGCGGGGGTGCAAGCGTCGGTATGGTCGCAAGCAGCCGGTTCACAAGGATCACTTTCGGCTGCAACATACTTCGTCACAATCGGTCCCGGTCGTTCGTATTCTTCCGTACACCAACGTCCACTTGTGTATTGTACCTCTTTCGTGTACTGAACCGGTTTGCAAACGGTGTAGGGAATCTGCTTGACACAGTTCTCATAAACCGGTTTCATCACCGTGTATTGTCGTTGACGCTGTTCATAAACCGGGACACAGACGGTGTAGGGAATCTGTTTGACACAAGTTTCATACGTCGGTTTCATCACGGTATATTGTCGTTGACGCTGTTCGTAAACGGCTTTCATCACCGTGTAAGGAATCTGCTTTTGTCGTTGTTCGTAAACCGCTTTCATCACGGTGTATTGACGTTGACGCTGTTCGTAAACCGGGACGCAGACGGTATAAGGAATCTGTTTCTGACAGGTTTCGTAAACGGGTTTCATCACGGTGTACTGTCGTTCACGCTGTTCATAAACAGGGACACAGACAGTGTAGGGAATCTGTTTGACACAGTTCTCGTAAACAGGTTTCATCACGGTATACTGTTTCTGCCGGGTTTCCCAAACCGGTTTGCAAACCGTGTAGGGAATCTGTTTGACCCGGGTTTCGTAAACAGGTTTCATCACCGTGTACTGTTTCTGTCGCTGTTCGTAAACGGGTCTCATCACCGTGTAAGGAACTTGCTTGGAATAGGTTTCCCAAACCGGTTTCATCACCGTATAAGGAATCTGCTTGACGCGGGTCTCCCAAACAGGCTTACAGATTGTGTAAGGAACCTGTTTGGAGCAGGTGATCGGCTCATAACGTGTACAGAGAACGGTTCGCGGGACCTGAACTGTTTCATAAACCGTTTTATAGCAGGTGATCTGTTCCTGCTCGTAAACGATTTTCTGACATGTCTTCATAACCGTGCAGTATTGATCGGTAAAATCACAAACAGCCGGACGACATGCCTGATAAAGGGATGCTCCACAATAACCTGCGATTGCCGATTCGGTTGTTGATATGGCGCAAAGACCAACTGCAATGATGAACGCCCTGAAAAGCCTTTTCATCTATTCCTCCTTTGGTGAACCTGATGAAGTTCAAAATAGTATTTTCCCAAAGATAGGTTACAAAAGCGCACAATGGAGAAAAAAAGCAAAATTGGTCATTATTCCGAATCGGGTCGGGACGGTCGCGCCGTTTCTTGGCAAGTGACTTGCGTTTGCACGACTCCGCCTATCTCGGGCCTGTTCCGATTCGAAAATCTCAAACCATCTTGTGTCTTCAGGGACATCTGACTGTCCCTCTTATAACGCTCAAAAGAGCTGGGTCCAATGTACGGATTGTATGAAAGTGTCCTGTTTTTCCGGTGTTCTCTCATCGAAAAACAGAAAACCCTCCTATCCTTAGGTGTGAGTATCGACAAGCTCAGTATTTCACTTTAGGAAAAGAGAAAGGGCATTTTAAGAAACATAGAAAAACCAGGCGGTTGTGAGGGTCCTGCACAAAAAAGGAAAAAGACGCAATTTGCCAAAATTGCATGGAGTAGGGGATAGGGTGTAGGGAATGGGGGATAGGGATTAGGGAAGACAATATGTATCTCGTTTAGCCGCGATACAACGTATCGCGCGTTGAGAAGGTAGAAAATGGGGAATAGGTGACCGCATATTGTCCTTCTTCACCCTATCCCCTATCCTCTACTTCCCCCCGTCCTCGATAAATCTCGCCAACATTGCCGGATTGTCCGACGCAACCAAATGGTCAATCCGGGATTGCGGAATCTTCAGGTTCTCAAGGGCGGTCACAATCCGTTTCCAGAGTTGTGCCCGCTTCTTTCCTTCTGCAAGATAAAGGTCAGCAACCATGTCGCTCAACTTGCTCCACATAATGTCGTCGCGATTGTTATAATACCGCTTGATAATACCTTCTTGATAGGGTGTACGTTCCATGAAAGGGCAAAGTGGGGATTAAGGGGATTGGGAATGGGGGATTGGGTCCAAGAGAACGGCAAAGTCGTTTTTGGGGGGATGTGTTTCTCGCTGAGACGCAAAGGACGCGGCGATTTGGGTCTTCTCTGCGTACTCAGCGAACACCGCGAGTGCACTTCTACTTCATTTTGCCTTATTCGGCATCCTGTTCGTCGCGCGAGGAGTTGTCTCTTCTAACCAATTCCGGTTGCTCGAAAATTCATGACATTCGACGACATCCCGCTCCATCCAACGTTCAACATATTCCCGCCATAATTCGTCTCTTTGACAATGTACTCCTGTCTTCAACTGTTGTTGGGTCAAACTCATTTTTACAATGTCCTTTTGTAGTCCCGTAGGGACGGCCTTATTGTAGCCCGGGGTGAAGGGGGCAACGCGACCGCAACCCCGGGTAATCGGTCCCCCCAACAAAATAAGCTCCAGAGGAGCGACCTAATTAACAAATACCTCATGTTGATGCGTGTCGTTTCTTTAGGTCGCAGCTACGCAGCTCATTTTTTGTATGACATTGAACCCGGGGTTGCGCTGCGCTTCACCCCGGGCTACAAAAAGGTCGCTGCTATGCAGCTAATACATGTTCGGGTCCGCACCAATTGACTACGCCGTTGACAGTATAGCACATAAAAATTTCCCGGCTTGAAAAAAACTGGTCAGGTCCCTACAACCGTTAAGGTTCTTCGGTTTTTTCCCGAGGACTTTTGAGAATCACAGCGCAAGGTCCTCAATCCTAAGGTATACTGGGGACATGTATTGTGGAAATCCGGGTCAGACGGATTTTTGATTGACTGACATTATGACGGCAACTAAACGGGAGCGGGAGTTGTCCGTTTTTTTCCTTTTCCCTTTCCTTTCGGAGTTTGACCAATCATGCAGAGAGATCAAGGTATTGTCATTACAATGGTCATCTTTATTCTGCTGACCCTAATACTAGGTGTTTTGACGTATATCGGTTTTAGTAATAGCAGCAAATATGCGCAGGATGCCGAGAATGCAACCAAAGCGGCTGCTGATAGTGCGTCAAAGTTGTCAAGCATGATGAAAGACGCCGATAAACTCAAGCAAATCGTCGGTTACCTCCCCGCTGTCAATGCGGGCGAAATCGAAAAAACTCATGGAGATGACGCCAAAGTTTATGCAGCCAATATAGCGGGGGTGAATGAGGCAAAGGGATACCGCAACATGCTGTTGCAAATGGACGCAACACTGAAAGGTAAAACAAAAGAATTGGCGGATGCTGTTGCCGTTAATCTGGACCTGCAAGGACGATTAGATGCCGTGATTGCGCAAGCCGAAGCGGAAAAGCGGGAATTTTTGGCGAAGATGCAGCAAGCCGAAAAAGACTTGCAGAAGGAGCGTTCTAATTTCGACACGACTGTTTCCTCGATTCGGGAAGAGGGGATGAAGACGCTGAATGAGCTTAACACGGTCAAAGCGTCGGCAGAAGCAGCGATTGTTCAAGCGAAAACGCAAACCGCCGAAATTGAAGCGGTCCAAAAGAAAACACAAACCGCCAATGATGTCTTGATTGGCGAACTCAAAGGTCTGCGCAGTCCCGCTTTTGACCGCGAAGATGGAAAAGTTCTTTCCGTCAACCAACAACGAGGGGTCGTGATCGTCAATGTTGGCAATTCATCCGGTTTGCAACCCGGGCTCGTCTTTAGTGTCTTTGAACCACAAAACCTGAAATTACCAACCGCAAAATCCAAAGGGAGCATCGAAATTGTTCAGGTTCTCGGTTCAACATCGGCAGAAGCGCGGATTCTGGAGTCGGTGTTGGACGATCCGATCATGTATGGTGATTTGATTTATACCCCGGTTTGGAAACCGGGACATCCGCAACGATTCGCTCTTTGCGGAAAATTCACGCTCGGTTCCGCCCGCGATCAGGTTGGAGAACATGCCGCTTTTGAACATGGTCTGCAAACGATGAAAAACCTGATTGTCGCAAACGGCGGAGAAATCGATGCTTACATGGAAGAAGACGGCAACATTGTGGGCGACCTGACTGCTGCAACCTCATTTTTGATTCTTGGCGACGGAGAAGAGGTTCGGGTCAGTCGCAAATCAGGAGAGCAGGATTCGGGGGATCAAGGGAGAAACAACAGTGTTGAGATCAAAGACGACCAAGCAGCGCGGATGAAGGGAATGGTTGATTTGCGTCGAGCAGCAGAAGCGAACGGGGTCCGAGTCATAACGATGCAGGAATTTTTACGTCGAATGGGCTGGAAAGAAACGATGCCGGTTCAGGGATTTGGTGAAGCGGCAACACCCGAAGATTATGACAAACCGCAACCTTCGATAAAACCGTTTCCGGTTTCTCGCGGAACTGTTTCGCCGCTTTACAATGCCAAACGTCATGTCATCATCTGTCATGACTGTGAATCGCCGGTTGAAGTACCCGGTGATGTTCTGTTTCCGAAAGATCAACCGCCCGGCGATAAGGCAGAATCGCGTGTTGAGTGTAAGCAATGTGGGGCAATGGTCCGTGTATTACCGCAAGATGTTAAGCGGGATGCAATGTTGAAATCCTCGCGGGGGACTGTTTCAGCGATTTATGACAACAAACAAGGGGTTAAGATGCCGAGTTCCCCGGGAATTGTTTCGCCGCTTTACAGCAAAGAGCGGAATCCTGTCAAATCGGCTCCTGGAACCGTGAGCGGTTTCTATGGATCGGGGGGAAAGTAGGTGATAGAGGTTAGGGATTGGGGGATAGGGGCAGGGCTAACGCATCAAAATATGGATTCACGTTAATTTGGTCAAAATACACGTTTCAGGCAAACACAACAGCCGGAAGGGAGCGCAGCGTACTGACGGTTTGTGACATTTTTTTGTCAACAAACCTCCTATTTGTCTCAGCTGTCCAAAATACGACCGTCAATTGTTCCAAAATACTACCGTCAATACGGTGCTGCGCACCTCCTTTCCGGCTTTTTTTTTGCCTCTTTTGCCAATATGTCTTCCTAAATTAACAGACACTTGCGGTTAAAACCGCTGTCTATTTTGTTCCGCACCTTTGGTGCTGAGAATAGGACTCCAATTCTCATTTCCCGTGAACGGTTACCAAAAATGAAAATGGCTTCTTTTCGCAAAACTTGTTAGCAGTCGCGCAAATGCGACCACTTCATACAACAGTCTCTCAGTCTCTTGACTTTCTGCATCTGTATCCCCTTTTTATGTTCAACGGGGTATAATGAGCTGACACGGTTTTCATCCGGTTGATTAAAATACGGTTTACTTCTATAAAGCAAAGGTGAATGATGAGAGCAATCATGTTGTTGGTGTCGCTGTTCTGTTTGTTGACAGGTTTCTTGGCAATTGCAAAGGAGAAGGAAGAGTTGAAAACGGCCGATCATCTGATTGCCGATTTTGAGGGACCGGATTACGCCAATTGGATTGTTGAGGGAAAAGCATTTGGCCCCAATCCGGCAAAAGGGACCTTGCCCGGCCAAATGCCGGTTTCAGGGTTTGAAGGAAAAGGTCTCCTCAACTCGTTTTTTGAAGGAGATGGTACAACCGGAAAAATGACCTCTCCTGTTTTTGTGATTGACCGACCGTATCTCTCGTTCCTGATTGGAGGAGGAGGGGTTGAAGGTCTTGCAATGAATTTGATTGTTGACGGAAAAATTGCCCGAACAGCAAGGGGACCCAATGTCAAGGACGGAGGAACAGAACAGTTGGAATGGATGTCTTGGGATGTAACCGATTTGCAAGGAAAAGAAGCGAACATTGAAATAATCGATCAGGCAACGGGGGGTTGGGGACATTTGAATGTCGATCAGATTGTTTTGACGAATCAAAAAAAGACGCTTCTTGAGAAAAGCCGGACGATTCAGGTTGACAAGGAGTTTGTGCTGTTTCCCGTTAAAAAAGGGGTCCCCAAACGTTGGATTCGGGTTGAAATCGACGGACAACCGATTCAGGAATTTTCGGTCGAGCTTTGTCCTGAGAATCAACGACCTGATTTTTTCGCCAATTTGTCGGTTGACACTTGGCGCAACAAGAACGTAACATTCATCATTGAAAAGGTTTCAGAATCCTCAAACTCTCTGGACGGAATTGTGTTGAGCGACCAACCTGTTGGTCAAATCGTCCAAGATGTCCGTTTCCAAGATGACGGTCAAATCGCTTATGGTGTCGATGTCCCGCTTTATTCGGAATGGTATCGTCCCCAATTTCATTTCACTCCGAGAACCGGTTGGACGAATGATCCGAACGGTTTGGTTTGGTACAATGGAAACTGGCATCTGTTTTTTCAGCATAATCCTTGGGGAACAGAATGGGGCAATATGACTTGGGGACATGCAATGAGTCCCGATTTGCTGCATTGGACGGAACATCCAGATGCAATCCATATTGACGAACTGGGAACGATTTTCTCAGGAAGTGGTGTTGTCGATTGGAACAATACATCCGGTTTGCAAGAGGGAAATGAAAAGCCGATTCTGCTTTTTTACACACAAGATGGACCGAGTGCAAGGTTTGGCAATCCGGTTTCGCAAAGTCTAGCGTATTCAACAGACGGGGGGAAGACCTTCAAAAAATATGCCAAAAACCCGATTATTCCGCATATTGTGGGAGGAAATCGTGATCCCAAGGTGATTTGGCATGAACCGAGCAAACAATGGATTTTGGCTCTTTACATGGACGGAGAAGAGTACGCCCTGTTCGGGTCGGGCAATGCAAGGGACTGGACAAAATTGTGTGACATAAAAAATCTGGGGTGTTCGGAATGTCCTGACTTTTTCCCGCTTGCTGTTGACGGAAATCCTGAAAACGTCAAATGGGTCTTTTGGGGCGGGAACGGAAAATACTTGATTGGGTCGTTTGACGGAAAGACGTTTACGAAAGAGACAGAACCACTTACGAACAAATACGGGGGGAATGATTATGCGGCAATGACGTTCAGCGATTCCCCCGATCAACGTCGAATCCAACTGTCTTGGATGCAAGGCGGTCAGTATCCCGAGATGCCGTTTAATCAACAATTTACCATTCCCCGCGAATTGACGCTAAGAACGACCGCAAACGGTGTTCGACTGTTCATGGAACCGGTCAAAGAAGTTGAATCGTTGCGCAATCAGATGAACGAAATGAAGGACGTGACCCTTACGCCCGGAAAAGACCTTCTGATCCCGTTTGTCAGCTCGGGATATGGGGTTAAAGTTTGCGGTCCAAGCCGTTATGGTGTAAGGATTATCGAATCGCCGCTTTGCGATAATGAATTGACAATTGATGTCAGCCAAGTTGACCGATTCAGTCTCAACATAGGAGAGCAAACAATTCGGTACAACGCGAGAAGGGGCCGAATTGAACTGGACAAAATTTCAGCTCCGATTACGGTCAAGGACGGAATTCTCAAGCTCCGAATTCTGTACGACCGAACGTCCATTGAATTGTTCGCCCAAAACGGCGAGGTCCAGATTGCCGAATGTTTCCTTCCCAAAACAGACGGTTCGGCTCAAGAGTTAAAACAGTTTTACAAGGGAATGACACTTTCAACCGTTGGGGGGGACGCGAAGATTCTGGACGCTAAAACATGGGGCATGAATTCAATCTGGTCCCAAAAGTAAGTGTCCGCATATCAATAAGAAACCAACAGGGTGTGTCACAAAGGTTGAACGTTTTGTATCCGTTCACGGATATTTTTACAAAACATCATTGAAATGCCTTATTTTTGGAGTGGAGAATGAAATCTTCGCCCCAACGGGGCGCGACAAAATAGCCCAGGGTGTAGCAACAGAGCGCAGCGGAGTTGCAAACCCTGGGTTGGTATCACACACCATATTCTGCCCTGAAGGGGCAGCACAATTCATTGTTTCGCCCTTACAGGGCGAGAATACTTTTTGACATTTTGACACCAGCGGTTAAAACCGCTGTCTATTTTGTTCCGCACCTTTGGTGCTGAGAATAGGACTCCAATTCTCATTTCCCGTGAACGGTTACGAACGTTTTGTGTGTCTTTCGTGTATTTTCGTGTTTTTTGTGGTTCGTTTTACCACAAAATCCACAAAATCCACAAAAAACACGAAATGAACAAATGAAAATCGGGGAATGATTGAGACGCAACCCCAAAACCGTTATCTGTTCCACTTTAATCGAACCTCCTCGCTCAAATCGGGATTGCCGTTTAAGTTGACTTCCCGCAATTTCAAAAACGTTTCAAGCGGTTCGAGATCGTCGGTTTGCAACAAGCACTCAGACAGATTCAGCGATTCAAGTTCGGGAAGAATTGCAAGACGGGCGAGCGAGTCAGAGGAGAGATAAACTCCGGACAGATCGAGTCGTCGGAGTGATTTCAGTTGCGCAATCGAATCAAAACTGTCCGGTTTCAACATCGCGCGATCAAGCGTCAATGTTTCAATCGGACTGTTCCAACCTTGCAAAAAAGAACCGTTGATTGGAATCTGTTTCAACATAAGCGTTTTTAATTGAGGCGATTCTTTGAGCAGGGCAAGGGTCTTATCATTGACAGAACCGAGCATTCTTGCAAAACCGAGTGTTTTGATCTGCTGTTGAAATTCCGTTCGATTCAGAAAAGCAGCGAGTTGCTCTTGCGAAAGTTTGGCATCTTCAATTGTCAAACTTTCCAGTTTCGGCAATTGCGCAACCGTTTCAAGAACAGCATCGTCAACGGAAAAACTCCCTATTTTCAGTTCGCGCAATTGCGGCATATTCTGAAGAACAGCATAATCTTCGGCTCGGAGTGCAGAACAACCTCGTAAATCGAGCGAACGAAGATTCGGAAGACGAGCAATTGCTTGTAAACCGGCTTGTGATAATTGTGGTGATTCCAGAAGTGCGAGAACTTGTAAATGTTGCAATTTTGACAGTTCGGCAAAACCTATGTCAGAAACATCTTGCAATCGTCGTAATCGCAATCGGGTTAATCCGGGCAACCGTCCGATCAAGCGAATCAGGTCCTCGTCCAACATCGGCGTGTCCTGCAACGCCAATTCTTCAAGAACCGGGATTTGACCAATCTGAAAAATCGTTTCTTTTGAAAGTCCTGCCCCGCTAATTTGCAACTTTTTCAAATGGGGCAACCTGACAACCTGCAACAAGGTTGCATCATCGACGGAAGTTCGACCTTCTGCAAGATTAACCGCAACAATGGGGCCGTTTGACGGACGTTCATAAGACCCAAAACTTTTTTCGATCCCCGCCAAAATCTTCTCCTCTTCTTCGGACGTTAGAAATCCAACAGATTCATCGTTTGTTGCAGCAGATAAGGAAGGTGCAAAAAAACTGTCCGTTGGGTCAACACCCCCGCTCTCTTTCGTTTCCGTTGCTGTTGTGCAGCCGGAAATAACAAGGGACAACAGAAAAAGGGGAATAAAAATTGTTGTATTGATAATAAGACGAATCATCATATTTTGCAAAAAAATCGAGACCGAATGTTTAGCCGCGATACAACGTATCGCGCGTACAGAAATTTTAATACGCGCGGAACGTTGTTCCTCGGCTAAACGGGAAACACGCAGAACGTCGTTCAGCGTCTAAACGACTGTTGTTGTAAGTACGAATCATTGAACCGCCCTATTGTATCAAATCCCGCAAGGTTTGCAGGTTAACGACATCCCAATCAACCGGGACCCCTTCAATCAGGGTTGTTCCTTTTGGGGTTTCCAGATACATTGGTATTTCTTGAAACCGAACATCATTCACAAGTAATCGAAACGGTTCCAATCCGAGTGTTCCATGTCCAAGAGGAGCATGTCGGTCAACCCGAGAACCCAGTCCTTTCACCGAATCGTTCAAGTGAAACGCTTTCAAACGGTCAAGCCCAACAATTCGGTCGAATTCGTCAAATGTTGTTTCATAATCGTGCTGATTCAGGATCGAATACCCGGCTGCATGAATGTGACAGGTGTCAATACAGACCCCCAATCGGTCGGCAAATAGTGACCGTTCAATAATTCGGGCCAAATGTTCAAACGACCAACCGAGATTGTCCCCCTGTCCCGCCGTTGTTTCCAACAAAACATGAACCGGATTGACCGAGTTGGGCCGATTTTCGGTTTGCGGTTGCGCCGTTTGATTTGCCCCGATTTTTCTTCCGAGTTCCAACGGATCGTCCAACGATTTGAAACAAAAATCGATTGCATCTGCAATTCGGGCTAAACCGGCTTCAACCGGGTCAGCACTCCTATCATCGGTTGGGGTTCCAGGGTGCATAACGACATTCGGGACACCGAGAGTGTCAGCCCTCACCAATTCGTCCAGAAAAGCATGACGCGATTTTTGATACAAATCCGGTTTGGCAGTTCCAAGATTGATTAAATACGAATCATGAATCAAGGGAAACCGTATTTGGGTCGTTTCTAAAGTCGCGTGAAACAACTCCGCCGATTCCGGGGTAATCGGTTTTGCACTCCATTGATTACTGTTCTTGGAAAAAAGTTGAACAGCGTCAAACCCGATTTCAGCAGCCGACAGAACCGCCTGTTCCAGACCGCCTGAAATGGACATATGTGCTCCAATGATCGACATAATAATGAGGAGATAAAAATTTTTTTCTGGTACTCTGTTTAGACTAAAAATGAGGATGCAGATATTGAAAGTTGTCGTTATCTCAAAAAGCCAAATTCGTACACTTGCGGACGGAGTTTTTCGATCAAAGCATTGTATGCCTTTTCAAACGCCGCAAAACTCACAACCGGATAATCGCCGCTTTCGTTACGCTCCTTCAGCACGCTCCGAATCTGGTAAAACCCAACATCCGGTCGGTTAAGCATGTATTTATCTCGCAACGATTTAGGATCATTTTGCGAAAAATACGCTTTCCATAATTCCTGTCCGGCATTCAAAACCGCTTGCGATTGACGTGAAAACTTTTTGTCCGACATATACCGAATCATAAAGTCGGACTCAAATCGCCCCGTTGCGTCAACCTCAGTTTCACTGTACGGAATAAAATGGTTCACAATGCTCCATTTTCTGCCGTTCCACTCCAAATCATTCGCCGACGCTGTTAAATTGCTCCCGTTAAACAACATCCAAATTAAACAGTCATTCCGAAATTCATTCGTCAATT
>JBOFQB010000109.1:0-43322 GCA_051660685.1 Thermoguttaceae bacterium
CGGTTTTAACCGCTGGCAGGAGGACCTCCCATCAAACCTCGCCCTGTAAGGGCGAAACAATGTATTGTGCTGCCCCTACAGGGCAGATTTTTTTTTGACATTTTGACACCAGCGGTTAAAACCGCTGGCTATTTTGTTGCGCCCCGTTGGGGCAGATACTTTTTTTGACTTTCTGACTCCAGCGGTTAAAACCGCTGGCTATTTTGTTGCGCCCCGTTGGGGCAGATACCTTTTTGACCTTGCCATGATTGTATTGTGAATACTGAGAATTTTTCCCACAAGTAGCAGAATCGGCATAATGACACGCCGTTATTGACGGAAAAAACAGATGATCGCTTTGTGCCGATTATTCCGATTATCACGATGTTTAGTACCGCGCGTAATGAGATTTTAATACGCGCGGAACTTTAATACGCGCGGAACGATGTTCCGCGGCTAAACGGGAAACTACTCAGCTTTCCTCTGTTTTGACCGTCAGGTGTAAACTCGCATTGTCAATTTTTTGAGGAACTGCCTCTTTTTCCGGGGTTGCGGTCAACTCAAGCGAACTGCAAAGGGTTTCACCCCGAATATACGAGCCAAACAGTTCAATCGCCCCAATAATCTCCTCGCTGCACGTTGAAACCTCAACCCTGATCCGGTCAGTGTACTCGCAACCTAGTTCTTTGCGACGATCCTGAATCATTCGGACCAATTCCCGGGCCCGCCCTTCTGCTAATAATTCTTCCGTTAATTCGGTTGAGAGGACAACAACGCAATCAGCCCCTTGCGCAGCTGCCCAACCTTCTTTCGCTTGTAAACGAATTTGAATCTCCTCTGATGTCAGTTCAATCGGTTCACCCAATAAGGGAAGAACCACTTTGCCCGTCTGCTCCATTTCAGCAAGCAATTTTCCCCCGTCCACTTCCCCCAAGTATTTTTTGACTTCAGGAAGTCGTTTGCCTAATTTCGGTCCCAGTTTTTTCAAGTCCGGCAAAACAGTGTACGAAATATACTGATCGGCTTTTTCGACAAACTCGACCGATTTGACGTTGAGTTCCTCTTGAATCAAATCGACATGTTCACGCAACCAATCGAGATAGGTTTTTTCGGCAAGGACAACCTCAATTCGGGCAAGAGGTTGTCGAACCTTGAGTTTGGCGTTCATTCGGGCGTTGCGACCAAGTGAAACCAATTCTCGCATTAACCTCATTCTTTCGGAAAGAGCAACGTCAATGACGCTTACATCGGGAACCGGATAATCGCAAAGATGCACACTCTCTTCCTGTTCCGTCCGATCAACCAATTGAGACCACATTCGTTCGGCAAGGAAAGGGACAAAAGGAGCAATCAGTTTCGCCGTCTTGACCAAAACCTCATACAAGGTGAAATAAGCGTCGATTTTCGACTGAACGACTTCGTCCGGGGAGTCCATTGCGCTCCAAAACCGGTCTCGACTGCGACGAACATACCAATTGGAGAGTGAATCGACAAACTCGGTCAACTTCGAACACGCCGCAAAATGGTCGTACTTGTCCATACTCTCAATCACCAACTGATTCGTCAGATTCAACTCACTCAAAATCCAACGATCCAGTTCCGCCCGTTCCTGAATCGGTCGCGGTTGCGCCGATGTTTCAGGGTCAAATTGGTCAATCCCCTTGTAAACCTCATAAAACGAGACGACATTGCCCAATCGGAGCAGAAATTCCGGCATACTTTCTCGAATCGCCTGTTCACTGTACCGAATCGATGTCCAAGGTGTTTGATTCGCAAAGAAATACCAACGAAGAGCGTCCGCCCCATATTTGTCAAAAATCTCTCGCGGTTCACGATAATTCCGCTTGCTCTTCGACATCTTTTGACCGTCTTCTCCGAGCATGAGTCCAAGAACAATGCAATTCTTAAATGCCGGACCTCCAAAAAGAAGTGAGGAGATTGCATGTTGACTGTAAAACCAACCCCGGGTCTGGTCCAACGCCTCACTAATAAAATCAGCCGGGAAATTCCGTTTGAAAATCGCATCTGAACCTGCTTTATTGGGATAACCCCATTGCGCAAACGGCATGGAACCTGAATCATACCAACAGTCAATCACTTCAGAAACGCGACGCATTCTTTTTCCCCGGACAAAGGGGGAATCATAAGTGATTGCGTCAATATAAGGTTTATGGACCTTGAGATCATCAAGCAATTTGGGATTCGTCTTTTTCGCGTCCTCCCAAACGTCCATTCCAGAAACCCCCGGTTTTGCAAGGAGTTCATCATAGGAGCCGATTGCTTCCATCTTTCCTGATTCTTCACAAACCCAAATCGGAAGAGGGGTCCCCCAATATCGTTCTCGGGATAAGGCCCAATCGACATTGCTCGCCAAAAAGTTCCCAAAACGTCCCTCCTTTATGTGTTCAGGCAACCAATTGATCTGCTCATTGTTCTTGAGCATCTCTTCCTTGAACGAAGAAGTCCGAATGAACCAGCTTTTTCGCGGATACTGAATCAACGGGTCCTGCTCGGCTCTCCAACAGAACGGATAATCATGCAGATACTGTTCCAGCAAAAACAGAAGACCCCGCTCTTTCATATTGCGACAGATGTCCTTGTCCGCCGATTTGACCCAATGTCCCTGATAATCCGGGACATCTTCTGTAAATTTTCCGTCCGGTCCAACCGCGCAAATCAGTTCCGGTCCTTCACCAACCTGAAATCGGGCATTCTCCTTCTGCAACACCTCAAAGTCAACTTCGCCAAATGCAGGTGCTTCATGGACCAAACCGGTTCCTGATTCGGTCGTCACAAAATCAGCAGCGACAATTCTCCAACCAACATGTTCCTTGTCCCCGTCAAGAAGCGTCCCCTGTTTCTCGCCCAATGTTTTGTAGTAATAGTCAAACGGCGGAATATACCGTTTCCCGATCAATTCTTTCCCGGACATTGTTTGCTCGAGAATTGCCGTTTTTTTCACTTTTCCCGCAATCATCTCGATAAGGGCGGATGCAACAATGATTTTGCGAGCGTCCTTGACACCGTTTTCGTCAACGAGAGAAACAACGGCGTATTCCAAATTCGGGTTGACTGCCGCAAATTGATTACTCGGCAAGGTCCAGGGTGTCGTCGTCCAAACCAATAAATCGGTTTCGACATCTTCGATGAGCGGAAATCGGACAAAAACACTCGGATCGGCAACCTGACGGTATCCTTGTCCCACTTCTCCACTTGAAAGAGCTGTTCCTCCTTGGGACCACCACCATACAATTTTGTGTCCTTGAAAGAGAAGACCGCGATCAAAAAGGGTTTTAAGCGACCACCATACGGATTCAACGAACGATTGATGATAAGTGACATACGCTGCTTCTAGGTTGATCCAGAAACCAAGTCGTTGTGTCAGCTCCTCCCATTCTTTGGTATATCGGAAAACACTTTCCAGACATTTGTGAATAAACGGTTCAACGCCATATTTTTCGATTTCTTCTTTGGAGTGAATCCCGATTTCTTTGCAGACTTCGACTTCGACCGGGAGTCCGTGTGTGTCCCAACCCGCTTTACGCTCACACAGAAAACCGCGCATTGTCTTGTATCTTGGATACAAATCCTTGATTGCCCGGGTCAAGCAATGTCCAGGATGCGGCAAACCATTTGCAGTCGGCGGTCCTTCATAAAAGACAAACGGTTGACAACCTTGCCGTTTTGCAAGTGACTTTTCATAAATTTGATTTTCTTTCCAAAAAGCAATCGTTGCAACTTCTTGGTTGGGAATCGAGTCCTGAGAAGAGTGTTCAGTCATTATTCGAGAGGGACAGAAAAAAAAGGAGATTCAACGTATACCGTGTTCTTTTTACCTCAATTTCTGAAAATTTCAACGTCTCGCCGACAAAAAATCGTCTCTCAAACAAGGGAACGGCTTTACAATTGTCTTGGTCGCTCTGTACGTTCTGTAGGAGGTGTCTTTGAGTGACATATAAAGGCAGACTGCTAACAAGTTTGGTTTTGCGCTTTGAACCGAGCCGGGTCAGACGGGTTTGTTTTTACCACTAAAGACACTAAAGACACGAAAAACGGTATTTTGTGAGGTTTTCGTGTTTTTTGTGATTTTCGTGGTTCAAAAATGAAAATGACTCTTTTTCTCAAAACTTGTTAGCGGACTGCATATAAAGGTACAATCTTGACAAAACCGGTTTCATTGCCTAAGTTACACATTATGGAACGGCGTTGAATTCTCTCTATTCACCTTGATTCGTCCAATACTTACTCAATTTAACTTCGTCTTGCTCCTTTCTCCCTCTCCAATGAGTCAAATCATCACCAAATCGGACCTCCTTCACCTTTTGCAGCAAACGTATAGCGCCGGAACTCAAATCGCCGGTCCCGTTTCAGGTCCCAACGGACGAGCTTTTTTTCGCTATCTTACGAATACTGACTCTTTGATTCTCGATCCTGCCTTAAAACCGGTTAACTCAATCAAGGAATTTTTCTTTCCAAGACACGAGAACATTTATCAGTATCAGCAACAGGGCAAGGACATGGTTGTGACCGATGTCAAGCCGTTTTCGACGTCGCAAATCATTATTGCAGCCCGACCATGTGATGCTGCAAGTCTCCCGATTCTCGATAAAGTGTTTGCTTGGGATTATCAGGACCGTTTTTACCAATCCCGACGTGAACACTCAACCGTCATTACACTTGCCTGTTCTGACGCCGATAATGACTGTTTCTGCTCCTCGGTCGGTCTTTCTCCTCAAACAACAGAAGGTTCGGACGCCGTATTACTCGCAATTTCAGAGGAACTGTTTGAAGTCCGTCCAATCACCGAAAAGGGAAAACGTTTTTTTGCGAATCAGACGAAAGAGTCGACGGAAACGGGAAAATCGGCAGAATCGCCCGCCAAAAAATTCGACATGGAGACGGTTGGAAAGTATTTGGCCGAACACTTTGACGACCCGGTATTTGAACAGGCCGGTTTACGTTGTCTCGGTTGTGGAGCTTGCACCTATCTTTGCCCGACCTGTCACTGTTTTGAATTGGTTGATGAAGGAGGAACGCGTCAAGGAAATCGGGTTAAAAACTGGGATTCCTGCCAATTTGCCCTTTTCACCTTTCATGCGTCAGGTCACAATCCCCGTTCCCAACAGGGACAACGACAGAGGAACCGGATACAGCACAAGTTCAACATATACCCGGAAAAATTTGGGATGATTTTGTGTACGGGATGTGGAAACTGCACGCGAGGTTGTGGTCTTTCTTGTGGTGTTTGGCCGATTCTCAAAACAATTGACGAAAAAAAGTAGCAGTCCAACCCCATTGAAAATAGCCGGATGAGAAATAGCCGACCAAGTTGAAACCTCAGTCCGCAAATTGCGACGAGGTGTGAATGTCTCCTTGAAACTTAGAAACAGTCAACAACAGCTTTTATTGACTTTTATTGACTGTTCGCAACATCGCACATCCTTGTTATCTATTTTCATTTCTCTACTTTACGTTTCTACATTCTACTTTAATTTTTACTTTAGACAGGTTATACCCGTTTTTCAACGTTTTTGGCATGTATACAGCAAAGCACGAATTTTTGATTGGGATTGACTCGGACGGTTGCGCGTTTGACACAATGGAATTGAAGCAGAAAGAGTGTTTCATTCCGAACACGGTCCGACATTGGGGACTCAAAGGGGTTAGCAAATATGCAAGGGAAACGGTTGAGTTTGTGAATTTGTATTCCAAAAGTCGGGGGATCAACCGATTTCCGGCGTTGATTGAGGTTTTAGACTGGTTGTCGCGTCGACCGGAAGTCCGAGCAAGAGGGGTTAAGGTCGAAGTTCCCAAGTCGTTGCGGGAATGGTCTGAACGTGAAAAGACGTTGGGAAACCCGACGTTAAGGAAAGAGGTTGAACGGACAAATGACCCTGATTTGATAAAAACACTTGCTTGGTCCGAAGATGTCAACAAAACCGTTGACCTGATCGTCGGAGATGGTGTTCCGCCCTTTCCCCTCGTCCGGGAATGTCTCGAAAAAATGTCCCCAAACGCCGATATTCTCGTTGTTTCTGCAACTCCCCAAGACGCTTTGGTTCGAGAATGGGAAGAACAAGACCTTGCCAAATACATTGCCGCAATTTGCGGGCAAGAAGTTGGAACGAAGAAGGAATCGCTTGCCTATGCTCAACAGGAGGGGCATTATGGTCCGAACAAGATGTTAATGATTGGAGATGCACCTGGAGATTTCAAAGCAGCGCAAGCGAATCACGCTCTTTTTTTTCCGATTAACCCGGGTCAGGAAGAGAAAAGTTGGGAATTACTTTACAATGAGGGTTTGGACCGATTTTTTGGCGGAACCTTTGCGGGGGAGTACCAGGAACGCTTACTCGACGTTTTTAACGGTTTTCTGCCAAGTGAACCATCTTGGCCCCTTTTGTGAGAAGGGCGAGAGTAGGGGATAGGGATTAGGGAATAGAGGATACCTGTTGCTCCGACAGTTCCGTTTCCTAGTGCGTTGTCCACTTTGAATTTTGGGATTGGTGATTCGGGATCAGATAAAAAATCGCGTGCATAGAGTTTGCATTGAAACAATCACCTGAAAGTCCCCCGTTTGTTTAACCCGGTTTGACAACTTGTGTAGTCCCGTCGGGACGACCTTTTTGTAGCCCGGGGTGAAGCGCAGCGAAACCCCGGGCTACAAAAAGGTCGCTGCTATGCAGCTAATTTCAGAAGACCGTCTATACGACTGCCTTCTGACTTTCGGTATCTGCATCCCACTTTTTAATGTTGACAAGGCACTAGGGCGTGTTCACACTATAGATTTGGGTTATCTGGGATACACTTTAGGCAATTTGAGCAATTTGTTCATTACAAAATTATCTCCGTTGTGTCGAACAATCACATAAATTCATGCAACGGTCATCTAAATCTTGTTTGTGTGAACACGCCCTAACTTTTTTGCATTGCAAAGAAACAGTAGTTGTACTCCGCTGCAAACTGCCGATGCAGGTTTATTTCCGACTGCACCATCTCCAGAACCTGTCGGGCCGTTTCATTCGTTGCATACTTTTCCCTCATCCGATCTAGGTTGACCTGCAATCGGTCGTAATAATGAGTCGTCCAATCCGTTTGAGGTAAGACAAAACAGTCCAGCAATTGATAACCAACTTGTGCAATCTGACGACATTTGTTCCCCATACTGTCCATCTCCGAATAGGCCGTGTTCCAGAATTCCAGACATTCTCGGGACGGTTGATCTGTTGTCCAAACGATTTCACTACACAGAAGACAGCCGTTTTTTTTGAGGAACCGTTTCCAATCGCGTAAACCGTTTTGAAAACCGGCAATGTAAATGGATCCTTCCGAATAAATCAGGTCAAACGATTCGTCGGCAAACGGCATTTCAAACATTGAAAGGACTTCGCCGCAAACGCGGTCAGAGAGATTACGATTTTGGGCTGTTTTGTTGAATTGGGTAATATAGGGAACGTGATTATCAATTGCCGTGATTCGAGCATTGGGAAACTGTTCGGCCAAAATAAAGGTATGTGTCCCAACACCACAACCGATGTCGAGAATTTTCATACGGACGTCGGTTTGGACACTCGCGTTGCCGGTTTCCAAACATTTTGCGTTAGAGGACGCAACGTCTTCAGCGTCGGGAACGTCAAACCGTTTTGAGTCGACCGGATGATAACAACCCGGAATGAGCGACATTGCTTTGCGACTTGACTGATCACTCCCCGGCGCAAGTCGTTCCAATCCTTCAAATGCCTCAAAAAAATAGGCTTCCATTTCCATCTGAATCTTTCCCTTTCAAACATTCTTTTACACCTGCATTTTCGACGACGCTTTGACGATTACGAGCCGAACGGTGATTATTCACGATGATTGACTTTTGCAGCATTTGTGTTAAGTCTCTTTTTCGGATAAGCACTCAAAGAATTCCCAAGTCAACAGTACGTTCGTCCAGCACAATCATGCTATATTGTGTACGCGATTTTTAGAAAATGGGCGATACAGGGTTCGAACCTGTGACCTTCTGGGTGTAAACCAGACGCTCTAACCAACTGAGCTAATCGCCCGGACTGAAAACGGATCGGGGCCGAAAAATGACGAAAACGAAAAAACGACGGAAAGGGTGAAACGGCCAAAACTCATGCCCCTCAAAGTGTAAGCGTAATCCGTTTTTTTTCAAGGACGGGGGAAAAGGCTCGAAAAATTGGCAAAACCTAGTTTGGACTCTTTGGTGAGAAACCTGTTCTCATGTCTCTGCGCCCTGACGCTCTTTGCAAAAAACATTCCCCAAAACAACGTTGCAATTCGTTGTTATTCTTTTAACTTTTTCTCCTAACCCCAAACCAATCGGAAAAATCGGCATTTTCGAATCAACTTCTTTTTTTGTCTAATCAGGAAAAATTGCTAAAACCGTCTATTTTTCCTATTCAGTGAATTTTACGCAATTTCTCGCCGAAAACATGATTACAGGATTTCACTGTATCAAAACTATCCCCCTTACAAAATTCTCCCCCTCCCCCCCCCCCCCGACCTTCCCCCTTTCTTGCGTCAAACCCGTTATGCTTTACCTGAAAACAGGTAAAGTCGTGTTGTGTCGTTGACACCCAATGAAAGAGGACGGTCCCAATACTCCCCCGTTTGAGGACCACAATCGTGAAAACAGCAACACTCCCCCAGAAAAAGTTGTCGAAAAAGGCATCTTCTGCCAAATCTGTTCCGTCTGCCCGATCAGTCAAATCGACCAAAATGATCCAATCGACTGAAACAACCAAGTTGACCGAATCTGTTGAGTCGGGTAAATCGGTCGAGCCCTCAAAAAAGACGGCCCGGAATCATTCCAATGTCCTTCAAGGTGGAACGACACCCCAAAAGGGAAAATCCGGTCAAAGAAATGTGGAACCGGGCGAGGACAATTTGACACCATGTCGATTGAAAAAGGCGAAGATGAAAAAAATGTCATCCAAACCTTTAGCAAAAGTTGTCCGGCGTCAACAGACCTTGCAATCACTGAATGAGTTGGAGTTGGAAAAAACATTTTATCGAGATGAAGAAGGAATGGACATCGAGTTTGATGATACCTCCTTTTTTGAAGACGAAATCCTTTCTCTTGAGGAATTTGACCGTCTTGCAACTCGTCCTGCTGATTCCTCTCTAAAAAATAAGTCAGGTCATAAAAAAGAAGGTCTAAAAAAGGACCGGGGGTATTCGTTCGGACAGTCTTTAGAAGACCGGGGAATTGCCGAAATCGAGACTTCGCCGATTGAACGTCGGGCAAAAGTGCAACGACGACGACAGATTGACCCGACAACATGTGAAAGGGATTATACTTTTGCTGAACTCGAGTTTATGAGTGCTCTTGACGAGTACAAAAGAAATAGTGGTCGTATGTTCCCAACTTGCAGCGAAATCCTTGAAGTTTTACTCGGATTGGGATACACCAAACCGACGACGACCCAACCAACCGAACCTTTGACTTCGGAGACGGTTTCTGCCGAATTGATTGCGTTTGAAGACAACAAAGAAACGGAACCGAGTTGTTCTTCTCTGTTTTTGGAAGAGACCGATTATGTTGTGACGCAACATCCCTCGCAAACGGTTCAGGATTCCTATGATCCGGTCCCCCTGTTTTTGCCGGATGATGATTCGTTGAATCCTTTCACTCCTGAACCAATTCGCGGACTCTATTCTCCTCCCATTCTTGTCTAATAAGGTTAATTACCCTTAAAGACAAAGGTAGACAACAAGATGAGACCCCCGACGACAAAAAAACCGATCCCCCATTTCGGGGTCGGCTTTAAGGTGAGCGATGTCGTCGATTCCCCATTGATTCCTGTCATCTTCTCAAAAACATTTTTTGATTCCGGGTTGAATTGTTTGGCAATGCTCACAATTTGGCGAGATGCGTCTTGGTTCAATTGGACCTGTTCGACCATATAACACTCCAGACCGATCAGGAGCAAGAGTAGGGCGAAAATCCGTTTTTGATTGTTGGAAAGTTTCATGTTTTTCCAGTCTTCCTATTTTGTGCAATCTGTCCTAACTTTGCTAACATTAACAGGGCAGTATTACCACATTTTCTTGCATATCCTGACTTTTTGGCAGACTTGGGTCAACTTTTATAATCGGCATAACCGATACAACGAGATGAGTGTAATTCTTCACAAAATCTCCGTTGGAGTTGCCTGAAATGACATTGCCTATAAATAGTGTTGCTGGTCATAACATCAATTTGAACACGAATCCGTCGTCGTTGATTGCCCAACTTGCGCTTTCTCGCAATAACGAGCGACTTTCAACGGTGATTGACAATCTCAGTACAGGATTACGGGTTACATCGGGTCGGGATGATCCGGGTGGTTTTATGACCAGTTGCACCTTGCGAGGAGAAATTGTCACAACGAAACAGGCGATTACGAATTGTAGTCGCGCCAGTTCGATTACAGCTGTTGTGGACGGGGCTCTCAATCAGGTCAATCAGTTGTTGATTGAAATACGCGGTTATGTGACAGAAGGAGCCAATACGGGCGCAAATAACGGCACCATTCTTGCCGGTTTGCAGTTGCAACTGGATGCTTGTCTTGATTCGATTGATCGAATTGCAGAAACAACGAGTTTTATGGGGCAAAAACTGCTTGACGGTTCTCTTGATTTTACCACTTATGGTGTTGAATCGCAAAAAATTCAGTTTTTGGAGATCAATCAAGCCGATTTTGGCCGGAGTTGGGAGAAGGACATTTCCGTTAAGGTGCTAGAAAATGCGCAACCGGCTTTTCTCTTCTATTCTTATGGAGCATTAGCGGAATCGGCGACACTCGAAGTCGGGGGAAATTTGGGTTATTCTGTCTTTTCATTTGACAAGGATGCAACAGTTGATGATATTGCAGCTGCAATCAATCAAACAAGCGATGTAACCGGAGTTGCAGCATCCGTTCTCGCACAAGCAACATCGGGGCACATCACCATTTCGTCGGTTGGTTTGGACAATGAATTAATTTTGACTGCAAGTCAGCCCGGCTCAATCGAAGGGAATTTTGTCGTCCAATTCGTCGCTCCTAAAGAAGGAAATGAAAACCTTTCCCTCAATGTTGTTGAGGGATATGGTAATGAACCGACGCAAATTGAGGTTATGTTGCAGACAGAATCTTGGACTCCCGCTCAATATCATTACAATGGAGAAAATGACGGGATTCCGAACAATGAGTTCAATTGGGTCAGTAAAATAGCCGGTTCGGCCTACAATGATGTTCAGTTTGAGATCAATAACATTCAGGAAAAAGGCGGAACAGTCGGTTTAACATCCGATTTGTGGAATTCGCCCAAGAAAATAACGATCAACGTTGATTACAATGTCGCCAATCCGAATGATCCAAAGAACACAACGGTCAACGATTTGCAGAATTGGTTGGAGAACGATCCGATTCTTTCAACGTATTTTGCATTAGAGCCGGTTGAACCGTCTGACGGAACGGGGCCGATCATTCCAAGCAGTCCTTTTGTTCAAACACAACAGGGAGTTAACGGGGGAACCATTCTTACGACCGCCGAACAGGTTGCAATTCTCTTAAACACCTCACCTTTATTGCAAGATGCAGAAGGAAATGGTCGCATTTCGGCGTCGATTCCAACCGGAAGTACAGGATTTGGGACTGTGACACCCTTTCAGTATTATGCCAATTTTGGTTCCTTTGCTGAAAATAATCAGTTACAATTTCTTTCGCCCAAAAGTGTCCCGAATATTCGTTTTGTTTCCAACCCGGGAACAGAATTGTCGCTTGATAATGAAACATTTCCGCCGACAAAAGGAAAGGCTCATGCAACCGTTCAGGGATTTGATCCGAACACCACATTCACCCTTAAAGCGAAAAGTGTCGGCGAACAGTACGACGGAATCGGCGTGATTATGCGGGACGGATCGTCCGAGTCGGCCCTTTTCGACCCTGTTCAAAACGCCGTTGTCTTGACCGTCGATTTTTCAGGACGACAGTCCGATCCAACTCGCGGACCTTTTGACCTCTTGCAAATGCAGGAGATGATTGAAAAAAGTCCCTCTGTCGGTTCCCTCTTCCAATTTGTCCCGCAGATTGCATTTGACCAATCGAATCCGCCTGTTTTGAACAGCCCAGATTATCTTGGAATGGACGCTCAAGTTGCAAAAACAACAGGGGGGTTGGTTGATCCCGGTCTTCTCCTTGTTCATCTTGAAACCGACATTAACGGAAATATTCGTACAACAGCAGCCGATTTGGTTCGGTTTTTTGAGAAACCAACTTCGGAAAATGCCAAGCAGATTATTGAACAGTTGGGAATCAGTGTTTCTCTACTTGACCCGAACAATTCAGGAGCAACGAATTGTGGACTGGATGCTTCTCAAATCGGATTAGGCTTGTTGCAACCAACGTATTCTCCGTCCTGTCCCGGGGACCCGGACAATTTACGCCCGGACATTGTATTTACCAGTGTTGGACTTGGAACTGTTCCTGAAATTCCAAACACGATAACGGTTGCCAAGAATGGAATCAACGCCGTTTTTCAGGTAACGGCCAAACGAGCAGGAGAAGAGTACAACAATGTTGCCGTTCAAGTTGTTGCGGATGATAAGGGACCGCGTATTACTTTTGACCCTATTTCCAAACAACTTGCGATTGGGATCGACCCGAATCATCTGTTGACTGCTAATGATATTGTGGATTTGATTAACAAGACACCTGAAATCGGTCAGTTTTTCTCAGCGTCGATCCCGGACATCTTTCCCGGAACAACAATACGTCCGGACGGAACCGGTCTTGTTCGGGTTGGAGATCAGGGGATGATGCAGATCACCGATTACGGAACACCTGTTGGAGCTCCAATGTGGGGTAATACCGATCAAGCAAGTGTCGGACTCGCTATTTTTTCGACCGATTTAGGGTCCAACGCTTTTGTTTCCGTTAAATCGCTCCTGAACACCAATTTCTCGGTTCGTGATTGTAACGGAACAATCAGCGAACGATCAACGGGTTTCGACGTTGTTGCACTCATCAACAACATTGCAGCAGTCGGAAACGGCCAAATTGCTTCAACCCGAACATCCGATTTGGACATGTCGATCTGGATTGATTCGAGTGTTCAACGGGGAGAGGTTTTTGGTTTCCGAATAACCGGGGGAGGAGCCCTCATGCAGCTTGGACCTCAAGCGGACTCCTCTTCACAAGTCCGAATCGCGCTGAAAGACCTGCATGTTGCTCAGTTGGGAGGAATAAGCGGTTCTTTAAGTGAATTACGATATGGGGGACCCAAAGACCTATTTTCGGACACAAACGGGGCATTTAAGGTAATCGAAGAGGTCATTCAAGATATTTCATTTTTCCGGGGACGAATTGGCGCATTTCAAAAAGAGCAGGTTGAACGCACTTCTGCCCAAATGAATGACACGCTTGAAATTGCGATTACAGCGGACAGTATGATCCGGGACACTGATTTTGCGTCGGCGAGTTCCGAATTGGCCCGATTGCAAGTTATGATTCAAGCAGGTGTTACGGTTTTACAATATCCGCAAGAAACGGCGAAACAACTCCTTGCGCTTTTACAACGGTAAAGGACACAGTGCTTGACAAAACAAGCGATTTGATATTTACAACGCTTTGCGGACTTTTCGGACGGGTTTGCCGAACACCGGTTTCGCAGGAGCCGGTTCAAAGGGGTCTGTGACACTAGAATCGGTCGGTTTGGCGAACGCCTCAAAATTTTTCAGGTCCGCCCTTTTCAACAATCGGTCAATTCGCATTTCAATCCGCGTCAGTTCCGACCCTTCTTCGGCCGTTACAAAGGTATAAGCAACTCCTTCACGTCCCATACGACCGGTTCGACCAACACGATGAACGTAATCATCACAAAACGACGGAATATCATAATTGATGATGTGTGAAATACCTGAAACGTCGATTCCCCGACCAACGACATCTGTTGCAACAAGGTATCTTAGGGAACCCTCACGAAACTGACGCATGATTTTGTCCCGACCATTTTGGGCAACATCTCCGTGTAAGGTCGCAATACTGTCAAAAAAGTTTTCCAACATCCGTCCAACCCGTTCTGCCCGACGTTTCGTCCGACAAAAAATAATCGCCTGTTTCGGTTCCTCTTGCTTGACTAACTGAACCAACGCGTCAAATTTGCGCATGTGATCGACCGTAATGTAATATTGTTCAATCGTTTCAACCGCGATTCCGGCGTTCGAGAAATCGAGCACTTCCGGATTTTTCATGTACTTTCGAGCAAGACGGACGACCGGTTGGGGCAAGGTTGCACTGAAAAGCAAGGTCTGTCGCGTTTCCGGCGTTTTGCCCAAAATTTTCTCGATGTCCGGTCGAAAACCAATATCAAGCATACGGTCTGCTTCATCAAGCACAACCCAACGAAGTTGTTCACAAGAAAGGGCGCGCCGATTCATCAGATCGAGGAGACGACCGGGCGTTCCGACAATGACATCAACCCCTTCTCTTAAGCGAATCAACTGTTTGGCGATTGGTTTTCCTCCATAACAGGCGCAGACCCTGATGTCACGACCATAAGCGAGTTTTGCGGCTTCATCTCGAACCTGAACTGCCAATTCCCGGGTTGGAACTAGGATTAAGGCAACCGGCGATTCTCCCGGTTCACATTCCTCAATCCCCTCAAGAATCGGAATCAGAAACGCTGCTGTCTTGCCCGTTCCCGTTTGCGCTTGCCCCATTACATCAACCCCTTTCATTTCGAGCGGAATCACACCCTTCTGAATCGGGGTCGGCTCCACATATCGTGCAACTTTAAGCGATTCCAACATCGTCTCAGAGAGAGGAAGTTGTTGAAAAGAAGAGGTTGCTGTATTCTCAACATCAGCCGGATCAGGCCGATTGGACGGAAAAGGAGCTGAGCTTAGGACCGGACGACGTTGATTGGGTTGATGTTTCTGCAAACCAACGCCTTGATCCGGGCGTGTTCCCCGCTCTTTTGGTGATTCGGATTCCGTTTTTTCGGCCCGCTCAGGTCGAGTTCCTCGCTCTTTCGTTGACCCAAATTCCGTTTTTTCGGCCCGCTCAGGTCGAGTTCCTCGCTCTTTCGTTGACCCAAATTCCGTTTTTTCAGCCCGATCCGGTCGTGTTCCCCGCTCTTTCGTCGACCCAAATTCCACTTTTTCAGCCCGGTCAGGTCGTGTTCCCCGCTCTTTCGTCGACCCGAATTCCGTTTTTTCGGCCCGGTCTGGTCTTGTTCCTCGCTCTTTCGTCGACCCGAATTCCGTTTTTTCGGCCCGATCCGGTCGTGTTCCCCGCTCTTTCGTCGACCCGAATTCTGCTTTTTCAGCCCGATCCGGTCTTGTTCCTCGCTCTTTCGTCGACCCGAATTCTGCTTTTTCAGCCCGATCCGGTCGTGTTCCTCGCTCTTTTGGTGATTCGGATTCCGTTTTTTCAGCGCGGTCGGGTCGTGTTCCCCGCTCTTTCGTCGACCCGAATTCCGCTTTTTCAGTCCGATCCGGTCTTGTTCCTCGCTCTTTCGTCGACCCGAATTCCGCTTTTTCAGCCCGATCCGGTCGTGTTCCCCGCTCTTTAGGGTTTGATGAGGTTGACTCAATAGGACTAGGGACAACCGGTTTTCTGCCAATTTCACCTGAACCACGTTTGTTGGAAGAATCCCGTTGAGAGACGACAACGTCCGGTTTCTTTTGTGACTTAACCGTTGTCTCCGTCTCAGAAACCGACTCAATTGCGACATACTCCCGCAAATTCGGGTCCCAACGTAGTCGGGATCGAGGAGGAAGCGGGGGAACAGAAGTGAAAGCAGCCGGTTGTTGCTTTGATTTGGCAGAAACCCTTTTTTCCGGTTGTTCTTCAACAATCGATTCAGACAATTGAGCAGGAACCGTTGTCGTTTTTTGGACCGGTTGACTCTTTTTTGCAGGTTTCCGTTCTTTTTCCGAGGATCGTTTGGACGATGTAGCAGGGGCCGATCTGTCCGTTGTTGTTGCGCGGTCTGAATCCGCAAAAGACGTTTTAAGCGCAGTCCGTCCATAACTGGGAAGAGCCAAATCGTCTTCTTCATTAACCGGTTCAACCACAAAAAGGAATTCCTTGTTCGGAATCAACGGAGAAGGAGCAGAATGTCCCTTTTTTCGACCAGAAACGGGCGTTGCTGTTTTCGGATTCGGGAGAACCTTGTCTTCCTCCTTCATCCCATGTTGTGAGGGTTGGTGATTCAAAGACGCTTTTTCAGAATCCTTCTGCTGATTTGCCGAACCGACACGACTCTGCTTCGTCGTTTCCTGAACAGGTGTTTTCTTTTTGTCCGGTCCCCGCCCTGTTCTCTTTGGAGTAGAATCCCCAACCTGCTGTTGCCCCTTTTCTAATCCCGCAACCTCTTCAGGAGCACTCAATCGCCCGGACTTCTTGTCTTTCTGCGAAAATTTTCCATAACTCGGGATTCCGTCAAAATCATCCTCATTGTCATTTTCGTCAACAAAACCCCAAACAAACGATTCGTGAATCGGCAATCGGGATCGACTCGACCGTTTGTGTTTATTGTGTCCTTGTGAGGAGTTTCCATTCTCCGAATTCCCTGCCCGAGTTTGCTTGTTTTCCATATATTACTGTAGATTACTCTGCTGCTAAAAAAACTTTTGAAAGAGGAGAACTTTCTGCAACGCCGAAAATTCTCCCAATTGAGTCTGTAACCCGTTTCAAACGGATTGCTCATTATAACCATAATACCCCGCCAAAACGTCCAGTGTCATTGTGCGTTTCTGATTTTCTCAAATTTCTCAGAAAAAAACGACACTGTGACTCACCATTATTGGCTGATTGGGTATGTAAAGGGAAAAGGGTCGCTTCCTACAACCATTCTACCTCATCCAACTGGGAGATTGGTCGGCAGGAGGTAGTTTTGCATTCGCAACCCGGGAAATTCCTTCAATCGACAAAACTTCCTGAATCGCTTCTCCTGGAGCTGGAACATCGAGCGCAAGAATACCGATTGCGTCACAACCCGGTTTTGCATGTTCCCGACCAAGTGACATGTTAGCGATGTTAATCTGATGTTTTCCAAACGCATTTCCAACACTGCCGATTACGCCCGGACGATCTTTGTGGAAGAAGAACAGCAAATTACCGTCGAGATAAGATTCAAGACGGAAACTGTTGACGATCACCAATCGGGGCATGGAATTGCCAAAAACAGTTCCGCCCAAAGAAAGCGTCCCAAAATCCGTTGTCAATTCGGCTGTAATGAGCGAACCAAAATCCCCAACTTCGTAAGACTTTTCTTCAACCAGATCAATTCCTCGTTCGTTCATAAGCGAGGTTGCGCCGACGATGTTGACATCCTGCTCCATTGCAGAGGACATTAACCCGGACGCAAAAGCAGCAGAAAGAAGTGAGGTGTCTTTTCGGGCAACCTCACCTTTATATTTCATGCGAACATTTTTGAGCGAACCTTTACTAACTTGTGAGGAGAGCATTCCGAGTCGGTAAGACAGATCAAGAAAGGCTCTCAATCCTTTCAGTGTTTCGGGGTCAAGTGGGGCAAAGTTGACCGCTTGACGAATCGTTCCATTTGTGAAGAAATCAATCAACAGTTCAACCGCTTCAACAGCAACATTGGTTTGGGCTTCTTCGGTACTTGCACCTAGATGGGGGGTACAGACGACATTTTTCATGCCGAAAAGCGGATGTTGTGTACAAGGTTCTTCCTCGTAAACATCAAGGGCAACCCCTCCCAATTTTCCGCTTTTCATTCCTTCAACGAGAGTATCCCGGTCAAAAATACCTCCTCTTGCACAATTGATGAGTCGAGCACCCGGTTTAATCATCTCCAGTTCTTTTTTGCCGAAAAGACCGCGTGTTGCATCATTGAGCGGGGTATGGACCGTCAGATAATCGACGTGAGGGAGCATTTCATGAACACTTTCGACAAGGGTAACGCCGAGTTCATTTGCTTTTTGCGGGGTCAAAAACGGGTCAAAAGCGAGGACTTTCATGTCGAACGCTTTTGCGAATTTGGCAACAACTTGACCAATTCGGCCCATTCCGACGATTCCGAGAGTTTTTCCTGCAACCTGAGTTCCTGTATATTGTTTGCGATCCCAACGACCTTCAACCAATGCTTGATAAGCCGGATGAATGTTGCGTGACATTGCAAGGAGCAGAGCAAATGCCTGTTCGGCGGTCGAAACCGTATTCCCCCCCGGGGTGTTCATCACAATAATCCCCGCTCGTGTTGCAGCCGTTGTATCAATGTTGTCAACTCCAACACCAGCTCGGGCAATTGCGCGAAGACGTTTGTTCCCCTCTAAAGCGTCTGCCGTTATTTTAACACCACTTCGACAGATTGCCCCGTCAAATTCGGCGAGAGTCTTGCGTAATTCCTCTCCTTTCAAACCGAGTCGTTCCTCATATTCAATACCTTGTGCGGCGTCGAGCAGTTTGATTCCATCTTCGGACAACGGGTCCAGGAGCACGATTTTCGGCATTATTTTTTCTCCTGTAAAAGGAAGGTAAATGGTGTACAGACTATGAACGTAAGAATTTAACGGACGTGTCGGGACGACAAAAACAGCAAAAGCGAACTTTCCCCGACTAACATTTTGTGAGATTATACCAATTTTATCTTTTCAAGGGAATCCCCGGCTTTGCAGAACAGCAAAAGAAACGCGGCGTTGCATTTCTTGGGGGAATCATTAGGGGTATCATTATAACGGCTTCAAATCTGCCAATTCTTTGTTTTTCTACATTCTCTCAAGGTTTTCTAAAAGAAAAAGGGAAAGAACAATCAGCAAATTTTACCTGAATAAAGGATTGTCATTCTGTTGTACGGAATCTGAATCGTCCTTCATCACCTCTTCCAAAATGATGAATTGGGGGTATGATAAAGTGTGAAACGGGAGTGATGTAGGAAAGATGGAATAGGAGATATGGAACCGATTTTCGAGTTAATAAAAATAAGTTTTCAACAATTAAGGTTAAGGGTTGATTGATTGTGAATGCAATTCGGGAACAACTTTTAGGTGATTTACAAACGGCGAATGATTCCGAGCAGATTGAGCAGGTTCGCGTCAAATACTTAGGTCGCAAGGGATCAATCACTCTTTTGGCGAAAAATACCGATTTCAGTCAACTTTCTGCCGACGAAAAAAAATCGTTTGGTCAACGGTTGAATGAACTGAAAGATTTTGCGACCGAAAAAATTCAAGAAGCGGTTGATCGGGTCAAATTGGCTGGACCGACAACGGGAACAAAGAAGGGAGGAGGTGAACTCGACCTGACCTTGCCCGGTTCTTCCCGGACTCTCGGTTCATTACATCCCATTTCCCTCGTCCAACTTGAACTCGAAGAAATTTTTCAGGGAATGGGCTTTGCCGTTCTTTCCGGTCCCGAAGTCGAAACCGAATACTTTAACTTTGAAGCCCTGAATGTTCCGAACGATCATCCTGCCCGAGATATGCAGGATACGTTTTGGTTGACGAATCAACAGGTTTTGCGAACACATACATCAGCGAATCAGGTTCGGACGTTACGCAGGTTTGGACCGCCTGTTCGGGCCGTTTTTCCCGGTCGTTGTTTCCGTTATGAAGCGGTTGACCCTTCTCACGAAAATACGTTTTATCAATGTGAGGGGCTTGTCGTTGACAAAGACATTTCGGTTGCCCATTTGATTGCTGTGATGAAGACAATTCTGAGCGAAGTTTTTCGTCAGGACGTTAAGGTCCGGTTGCGCCCCGGTTTTTTCCCCTTTGTCGAACCCGGTTTCGAACTCGATTTGAATTGTCTCCTTTGCGGGGGAAAAGGATGTCCAACTTGCGGAGATGGTTGGATCGAACTGATTCCTTGCGGTTTGGTTCATCCCAATGTTTTAAGGGCCGGAAATATAGACCCGGACGAATATAGTGGTTTCGCGTTTGGAATGGGATTGACCCGACTTGCAATGATGAAGTATGGAATCCGCGACATTCGGTTGCTCAATTGCGGCGATCTCCGCTTTAACGAACAATTCCCGACCTTTGTGTAAGCATTGTTGAACCGTACTAAAAGTCCAAACGTCTTGTTGATTATGAAACCGATTCATGTTTCCGACTATCTCTGGAATCCTGCAAAAGTTGCAATTCCCGGGTTTGGGGTCCTTTTCGGCGACGAATCGTATTTGAAACATCTCGCGTTTCAGCATATCAAAGCGCAGGTTCTGGACGTTGAGGACGCCGAATTCTCGCTCAGTCGGTTTGAGGGAACCGCGCTAACTTGGACCAAAGCAGTCGAGGAATTGACAACCGTTGCAATGTTCGGCGGTCGGCGTCTGATCGTGATTGAAGACGCAGACTCGTTTGTCAAAAAGTATCGTGAACAACTTGAGGATTACGCGAAATCATCATCAACCCAAAGTGTCCTGCTTCTTTTGGTTTCGACGTTTCCTGCAACAACCAAGTTGTATAAAAAACTGGTTGAAACCGGTCTTTTGCTCAATTGCACTCCACTTAAAGAAGGTGAGATTCCCGATTGGATCGTTCGTTGGGCCCAACACAAACATCATCTACAAATCGAGCGAAATGCGGCGGAGCTGCTTCTTTCCTATATCGGGCCGGAATTAGGACTGTTGGAGCAAGAATTGGCAAAGTTGTCGCTCCTTGTTTCGGATCACAAGACCGTCGATGTCAACCTGATTGAGCAAAGTGTCGGGTCTCTCCGGGTCCGAACCACATTTGAAATGCTTGATCTTGCTCTTTCGGGAAAAACAATTGAAGCAATTCGTCAACTCAACGCCCTGTTAATTTCCGGGGAGAATCCAATCGGTATTTTGGCCCAGATCGCGTATTCGATCCGAAAACTGGCAAGTGCAACCCGATTGATTCTGCAAAATGAACGTGAAAGAAAAACCGTTTCTCTTGCAACCGTTCTTGAGCAGGTTGGAGTCAATAAGTTTTTTATTGGCAAAATGGAAACTCAATTAAAACAGTTGGGACGGGTTCGCGGTCAACAGTTGAGTAATTGGCTGTTACAGATTGATTTGGACCTGAAAGGGGCAAGTCGAAGTGATCCCCGACTGATTTTGGAAGTATTCCTCACGAAACTGTCTTCCTTAAAATTGCGGAATGAACGTGTCTTGTAAAGGGACCTCGTTCTTTTGTGTGGACATTTTCCGGTCTTGGAATTCTCCTCTCTTTGAGTATAATGCGAATAGGCGGGGACTCCCTATTGAAGAAGTTCTCCTCCAGATCGGGTTGAATGACTTTCAACATATTCGGTTTTTTATTTCTCCCCCCTATTATTTCGCCCGCTTTACGGGAATTCTCCCTTTTTTACCTGACTGCCCAAAATGCCCATTTCCGTCGTTTGTCCCGGCTGCATGAAACGATTCCAGGTGAGCGATAAATTTGCTGGAATGAAAGGACCTTGCCCCAACTGTAAGGTCATTATCGAAATTCCAAAAGAAAAAGTCGTCGTTCACGCCCCTGAAGAATTCGTTTCCGGGGGAAAAACCGTTCGCGGTCGCGCTATTCTCAAACCGATCTCGCGGATGCAGCTGAATTGTTCGGCCCAACAACTCCTTTTTCTCGGTTTGGGCTGTCTGGGCGTCTTGGTTGTGACAACGATTCTCGGATTTCTTTCGCTTAATCCGTTTGTTCTCAATATTATCGGTGTTCTTGGACTGTTTGCCGTTTCTTTCCCCGTTGTCCTTTTCGTTTATCAACTGCTCCGAGAAGAAGAAACCCTGGAAGTTTTTGAAGGAACAGCCCTGTATTCCCGGGCCGGAATCTGTTGCGCAGCCTATTCCATTCTTTGGATCAGCTTTGAATTCCTGATAAAATATCTCGGGGCCGGTCCAATCACCGTTTGGGCCTATCTCCTTCCTTTCATCTTCCTCGCCGTCCTCGTCGTTCACGCTGTCTTTGACTTTGATTTAACACGCGGTCTTTTACACTATTTCGCCTTTTTGGGAACCATTATCATCCTAAGAGGCCTTTTGGGACTCGGTTGGATTTGGAGTCTCGCCCAACCCGTTGTTCCAGGAGGAGGTTCTGCCCCTCCTCCTCCCGGTTTAGGTTGACCCCCTTTTTTTTTCGGCCTTTTTCAATCATGCTGTATCGGCCTGTTTCGTTTCGTCCGTTTATTGTGTTGAATCAGCCCCTTTGTTTCACCCGCCTACCTCGTTTGCCCCTCTGTTGCATTTGCCTAACTGATTCCTGTACAAATAGTAAGAATCTCAGGACACACGTTCATGTCAGTATTCAGGAAACCCGAAAACCCGATTGAGGGACAGAAAACAGATTCTGTGCGACAGAACCTTTCAAAGCGGTTCCGACGCTTGGAGTTTGAGACGTTGGAATCACGCGAGTTGCTCTCTTTGTCGGAATGGACTTGGTTTGAACAATTATTGGACAAAGAAACATTGCAACAACAGGTTGTTCCCGGTCCTGCCGAACCTCAATTTTTTCGCCAATTCGTCGAATCCTCCTCAACCGTTTACAAGGATCGACCTGTTCTTGATTATCAATGGATCGTTCAACTCTCGCAAGAACTTCTCCAATCCGTTCATAACGTCCGTGAAGCGTCCGAATATCTTGCCCCTTTCGGTCTCACTGTCGGAAGTGGTCTCGGTTTGGAAGGTCTCCTCCTCGTTCAAATCATTGGTTGTTCTTTTGAACAGCAGAATGAATTGCTCAGGAGTATTGATTGTTTCGAGTTTTGGGAACCAAATGGTTGGGTGTCCGTTGACAGTACACAGAGTGAAGGAGTCAATCAAGGAGGAGGAAGTAGTGAAAGTATCAATCGTGAAGGTGTCAAAGATGTTGTGAACGATCCTTACGCCAAAGATTTGTGGGGGTTGGACACAATCGATGTTGAAACGGCTTGGAAAACCTCAACCGGAAAAGGAGTTGTCGTTGCAGTCCTTGATACGGGGATTGATTTGACACATCCCGATCTGATCAACGCACTTTGGGTCAATCCGGGAGAAATCGTTGGGAATAAAGTCGATGATGATCGCAACGGTTATGTGGACGATGTTAATGGTTGGAATTTTTTCAGCAATTCCAACAATGTCATGGACGATCAACATCACGGAACACATGTAAGTGGTATTATTGCGGCGACGATGAACAATCATGAAGGAGGGGTTGGTGTTGCTCCTGACGCCAAAATCATGACTTGTAAGGTGATGAGTCCCGACGGAGCAGGAGGGGCAGTCGGTTCGGACGCGGACATTATTACGGCGATCAATTATGTGACGATGATGAAGACGAGCAAGGGGGTGAATGTTTCGGTCATTAACGCGAGTTTTGGCGGGCCGGATTCTTATCCCGCCTATAGAAATGCGTTGCAATCAGCCGGAAATGCCGGTATTGTGTTTGTTGCAGCAGCGGGCAATTATTCGAGCAATAATGATACCAAACCATTTTATCCTGCTTATTACAGCACGCAACTGTCGAATGTCATTTCGGTTGCAGCAACGGATTCGTCGGGGCATCTTGCCGATTTTAGTAATTATGGGGTGAAATCCGTTGATTTGGCTGCGCCGGGGAATAATATTTTGAGTACATACCCTGTTTCGTCAGGAAACAAGTACATGTACATGTCGGGAACGAGTATGGCGACTCCTATGGTTGCTGGGGCCGTTGCGCTGCTGTTTTCGATACATCCGAATTGGACACCTGAGCAGATGAAGCAGGAGTTGTTCAAGACCGTTGAGGTTCTTCCGTCTCTTTCGGACAAAGTGAGGACGGGGGGGATTCTTAACGTTGCGGGTATTGGATTGACGCAATCTCCTGCAAAACCGGGCGGAATTGAGGTGACGAATCGGACGACAAGCAGTATCACATTGACTTGGACGCATGATATGGCGGTTCAGTCGTACAAATTGGAATACTCGACCGATCAGATACGTTGGACGGTCAAGGAATTGTCGGGGACTCAGACGACGTACACTCATACAGGATTATCGGCTAATGAAACGGTTCATTATCGATTAACGGCGAGTAATCGTTCAGGGAATTCGGAACCGGCTGTTTTTTCCGCAACAACGCTCAGAGGAGGTCCGGGTGTTCCGACCGGTTTTTACTTGTCCAGTCGTCGTCAAACCACACTGGTTTTAGCATGGAATGTTGCTTTGTATGCGGATTCTTATCGATTGGAGTATTCGAGCGATAATCACAATTGGCAGGTGTTACATGAGGGGATAACGGGGACGACGTACACTCATTCCAATTTAACGGCGAATACGGTTTACTATTATCGACTCAGCGCGGTCAATAGTGCGGGGAGTTCGGGTTTTGTGACACTGAGTGCAACGACGTTGAAAGAAGCGCCTTTGACCCCAACACATTTTCGCCTGTTGGAGAGTACCTCTTCAAGTCTTTTACTGGGTTGGGATTCGGTTGTGACCGCAGAGACATATCGGCTGGAATTTTCGCAGGATCAGGTTCATTGGCGGACATTGAGTAGTAATCTGACGGAAACGGAATACCTTCATAAAACGGATTTAGTTTCTGAGACGGTATATTATTATCGTCTTAGCGCGGTCAACAATGGAGGAACATCGCCGAGTCTTGTTATTCAAGCGCAGACAGCCGCAATTGTCATCATTTACCCTGATGTTCCCGAAAATCTTCAGGTCAGGATTGTTGATAAGAGAACGCTTGAACTGGATTGGTCGATTGCAGAAGGGGCGAATCAGTATCGAATTGAACGACGTTCTTCTTCCTCGGAAAATTTCCAGATGATTGCCGTTGTAACGGAACCGAGATTTCTCGATCAGGATGTGCGACCCAACGCGTTGTACGAATACAGGGTTTATGGACGAGATGGAGAGCAGAATCTTGAATCGCCCGAATTTGCAGCGATTTCGGCGATCATTGAGGTTGAATTGCCGATTGCGAGTATCGACAATGCGGATTCACTTTGGGCGCAAGAGTATTGTGGAACCTGGGTTTCAGCGCGGGAATCGACCGATCCGTTAGGGTTGGGGTTGACGTATCTTTGGGATTTTCGCGGGACGGGGGAATTTGAGGAATACACAGACAGTTCGGTTTGGTTTAGCGCAATTGGTCTGGACGGAAAACCGGGTGCTTTTCAAACGATTCGTCTTAAAGTCCGGGACGCAGATAACATCGAGAGTGAAATGGTTGAAGCGCACGTTGCAATCGAGAATGTTTTTGCGACGATTTTTTGCGAAACGTTGGATTCCTCCCCAATGTCGGTTGGGGTTCCCAATCGTTGGGATTTTTCGTCGATTGACATTTTAGAAGATTATCTTCAGGAATGGAGAATTGATTGGGGAGATGGAGAAACGTCGATTCATTCCGGTTGGATTCTGAACCGAATCAGCGTGTCTCACACTTATTGGAACAGCGGATTCTTTACGATAACAGTTGTTGCAATCGACAAGGACAGTATTCCGTTGACCTTTGAGTTATGTGCAACCGTCTTAGAACAGCAGGATGAGAGCAATTTGTTCCAGACGGTTGAACAAGTAAAAAAGGGAGACGAACTTGAAGGGCAATTGGAAGGGACCAATCGGGGAGAGACAGGGGATTCGGGCAGTCATGAGTTTGAAACAGACCCATTATTTTGGGTTGAACCGGCTTGGTCCCGACTTGCAGTCAATCTAACGTCGGTTGAACCGGCTTGGTCCCGGATTGAAACCGACTTTTTCCTAGTTGAAACGGGTTCACGTTATGAATTGAAAAGAGATACAGCAATTGCCAATCTTGCAACGTACTCAGGTATGTCGCAGTCAACATCGCAACAACTTAAAGAGGGTCAAACGATGTTTTTTGAACAATGGAGTCGAAAGGGATTTGAACCGGATTTTCTGTTGACAAATAGTAATGAGGGGGAAGAAATCAGGGCAGGAGAAATTGTTGAGGTCAAGCGAGACCCGATGTTGAGAAAACAAGAGTTCGTTTGGACGGAACCTGATTGGGATTTGACGCTTCTTGCTTTTTGTCAGGATACAGCACAACTTAAGTAAACGATCCTTTTTTGCCCCCCCCTATCCCCAATCCCCTATTCCCTATTCCCTATTCCCTACCTTTCACCTTCTTTCCCAATATGTCGCAACTGTTAAAAACCTTAAAAACTGTTGGATTCTTTTGGGTCCTCTTATTGTGTCTTTCCGGCTTTTTGGGGACAACCTTGTCTTTTGGGGCGACATTGCCGGAGTTTCCCGACACGAACCATGAATTGCCCAACACCGAAACCCCAGAACCGATTCTTTCGGTTCAATGGACGAACAATATGGTGTTGGGGCTTTACTTGATCGGTTTGGTCCTCGCAACACTCGCCGTTTACCGATTCCGTTCACGTCGCCTCATCTTCTCTCTCTCCTTTCTCTCCTTTGCTCTCTTCGGACTGTTTTTCGGGGGATGTCCCTGTCCAATCGGCTCGTTGCAAAACGTGATTGCTGCACTTTGTCTTCCCCATTTTCTCATCCCCTCCTCAATTGCCCTGCTGTTCATCCTGCCCCTCCTCTTTGCCCTCTTTTATGGTCGCGTCTTCTGTTCCTGTGTCTGCCCCCTTGGTGCTCTCCAAGAATTGGTCGCAATCCGACCTGTCCGTATTCCAACCGTCCTCGAACATGCTCTTGGTCTCTTTCGTTATTTTTATCTGGGAATCACAGTTCTTTTTGCAGCAACCGGATTGTGGTTCCTTCTCTGTCAATTTGACCCCTTTGTCGGCTTTTTTCGACTTTCCGGTCTGAATTCCATGTTCCTCTTTGGAACAATCCTGCTTCTTCTTGGGATTTTTATTGCTCGACCTTATTGCCGCTTCCTCTGTCCTTATGGTGCTCTGCTCGGTCTCTGTTCGCTCTTTGCACGCAAACATGTGACGGTTTCTCCGAACAATTGTGACAAATGCCGACTTTGTGAAGAAATTTGCCCTTATGAGGCGATTCGTCGTCCGACTCTGACTCCCGACGCGCAAGAGCGGAGAACGGGCCCAATCCGGCTCTTGCTCCTGTTGCTGCTTTCCCCCTTGCTCGTTGGGCTCTTTGCTTTTCTCGGTTACAGTGCTTCTTTTCCAATTGCCAAACAACATTACGATGTTAAATTGGCGGAACTTTTGCGGGCGGAAGAATCAGGGGTTGTGCGGGAACGGGGTGTTTTTCGGGAGACCCGGGCATTTCAGAAGACTTTACAGAATCCGCAAGAGCAGTACAAAAAATCAGCCCTGATTATCCAAAACACGCAAACAGCAATGACGCTATTTGGCATTTGGGTTGGTCTGGTTCTTTCAACCAAGCTCATTTCCCTTGCGATTCGGCGACGTCGAACGGATTACGAAGTGGACCCTGCTCGCTGCATTGCATGTGGTCGTTGTTTCTGGTACTGTCCCAATCAAAAAGAAAATCGAATATTCCTGCTCGGTCCTGAACAGGAAGATAGGGGATAGGGTGTAGGGGATAGGGAATAGGGGGAAGAATTGAGAATGTTAATTGTTAAATGGTAAAAATGTAATCTGACGCATGATCGGTCATATTACGACAAAGCGAGAAGTGTTCCTCCCTATCCCCCATTCCCAACCCCCTACTCCAATGTCTGAAAAATACCTGACTCGTGAAGAAGCCCGATTGGTCGATCATCGCGCCGTCGAACAATGGGGAATCCCCAGTCTCCTTCTTATGGAAAACGCCGGTCGGGGCATAACCGATGTTCTGCTCCGTCAAAACGTGTCCGGCCCCGTCCTCCTCTGTTGCGGAAAAGGGAATAATGGAGGAGATGGTCTGGTTGTCGCCCGACAGTTGCTGATTCGCGGTCAAAAACCGATCATCTGGTTGTTCGCTCATCCTGACCAATTAAGTCAGGATACTGCCGTTCATTTTCAAATCGTCCAAAATCTAGGAATGACGATTCGAATGTTGACTCAAGACGATCAGGAGAAGGTGTCACAACCGGGTGATTGGGTCAACCCCGATCAATCAGGTCCCCCGGTTTCCCCCGCATCCAACTGGGATTTGTTCCAGTCCGATTTGTCCCGATCCAGTTGGGTTGTCGACGCTTTGTTAGGAACAGGAAGTCGGGGCAATCCGGCATCTCCGATTGCGGATGTGATCCGGGCAATCAATCGGCAGAAAGATGAGGGAACGGTTCGAATTCTTTCCGTTGATGTACCAAGCGGATTGGATGTTGAAACCGGTTTTCCTTACAATCCAACTGTTCGGGCCGATTTGACTTGCACCATGTTGGCGAAAAAAACCGGTTTCTTGGCAAAAGAAGCCGTTCCGTTTCTGGGCCAAATCGAGATTTGCGACATTGGCGTTCCTTTTTGAAATGTTAAGTCGTCCCTCTCCAACAAAACAAGCTTCATCAGAGCGACCTAATGTTTAGCCGCGATACAACGTATCGCGCGTACAGAGATTTCAATACGCGCGGAACGTTGTTCCTCGGCTAAACGGGGAAACTCGCAGTCCTAAAACCCTCCTCCTCCCCCGGGAAGACCAATCTCCTGCAACATTTGCAGTCCCCCCGTTCCCGATTCAACCTGTTGAACCATGGAAAGAATAAAAACCTTGTATCCAATCCGGGCGTTGATCGTCGCCGTATCTCCCTCAAAAGTCAGGTTGACCTTGACCCGGGAATCATCGGATGATCCCAACAATGTTGCAAGGGTCCGGGTCTGCTCCCATTCAAGAGGATACGCCGCAATTCCACCCTTTTCCATGTAAGTGACCCAATCATACGCCGAATAAAAATACAATTCCGAAGGAGCCGGACCTGGTGTTCGGCAATTGTCAATCAGCTTCTTCAGAACCGTCTCAACCTGTTCGGGGTTTCCAAACGCCAGATAGACAGAATCGGGTCCCGTCGCAATGATGATCTGAATCGGTCCTTTCGGAATAAACGACGTTGAATCCGTCGGAATCAGTTCAGGGTCCCAATTCATCTCAAGAACTGTGCAGTTGAATCCCTCAATCGGTTCAACGGTTTTTGAGACATTCAGCTCCTGTTCCAACTCGGCAAGTGCAGCACCGATTTTCTCCCCTTCTTTTGTTGCAAACGCCCAGACTCCAACCCCTTTGTCCGATTCCAGCATTGCAACATCGATAAAAGGTTGTTTAACCGTCGTAATCAAAGCGTTTTGGAATTGGTTCAAACATTGGGTTACAACGGACAATTGATCCTTCTTCAGCCCTTGCTTTTTCAAGTCCGCTTGTATTCCCTCGATTCTCCATTGTATCAAAGACGCTAATTCTTTTTGCAGCGATTCATTGATCGGGACAGATGCCAGATTGAAGCGTCGAAAGACGCCCGGGTCTTTGTCAATCCCCGCAAATCGCGTCTTTGCGTTTTTGGCCTGTTCAAATAAACCGGTATATTCACTTTCTGCGCCCGTTTTTGCGTTGATTGTCACGTTGAGGACTTTAGGTGAGTCAACCTGTATCCGAACGTCAATCAGCTGTAAATCACTGAGAGCGGGATAAAGCAGACTATTCAGTCCCAAAAGCGGATTCGCCGATTCTGTTTCTGAAGAAGGACCTCCTCCCAGAACAAGCGTCATCAATTTCTCCAGTTCCGACGTTGAAAGGTCTTCAGGTAGGAGACGGGCAAGCATATCAACATCGAGCGCAAATTTTTCAAGAGGTTTTCCCAAATCGCCGGGCGGAAGAGTCCCGGTTTTCGATCCGAAAATCCAATCACCTCGTTGTTCAAACAACATCGGCCCCGCCGAATAGACCCCCGGTCGTTCCGTCGGTTTAATCAGCATCCCAAAAAGTGGGGTTGCCGCTTCAACATTGGTAAAAGGAGCAAAAAAGACCTCAACCGGTTCCCCTTTGACCATGTAGTACATTGTCCCCCAAGGACGTTTTTGATCGATCCCTTTAAGATTGCCTAAAAAGAACTGCGCCGTGACCATAAGGTCCTGTTTTCCGACAGATTCAAGGGCCAAACCGAGCATTTTCAACAAGGTTTTGAAATCTTTGATTGCAACGATTCCAACGGGTTTATTGGCGGATGCTGATTTACTCCCGGATGTTTTTTTCGGGGTTGCAGCAACAACCTTGTCTACGGAATTCAGGGAGACAAGGACAAACAGCGAGGAGAGGAGCAGGAGCAAATAGAGTTTTTTCATGGTCGATGATGTCTCGGACTTGCCGGTTATATTTCAAAGGTGATGAGGTATACATCAAAGCTAAATTGTTCAGAAAATCAGATGAGAAAATCCGAAAAGATGAATCGTTCAGCAAAGACAAACCGTTTGGAGTCAATGAGTCTCATTCTTCCATACTTTGAAACCAAGTGCAAGACCGTCTCTCTCTTCTTTCAGTCTGCTAACAAGTTTGGTACAAACGGTTCTCAACTGTTTTGAGAACAATCAATAACAGCCGGAAAGGAGCGACCAACAGGGAGCGTATTGGCGGTCAAATTATGGGCTAAAACATCCCAAATTGTCCAGATTCACGAATAATACCGTCAATGCGCCGGAATACCGGCTCCTTTCCGGCTTTTATTTTTTCGGTTTGCCGCAAAACTTGTTAGCGGACTGAGACAATTACAAAGGACAATAGGAGGAATTGATATAAAAGGACCAGACAACCAGAATGGTTGAAATAAAACAAATAGACCGTGAACGTTCGTTCAACGTCGTCGTAATCGTCGAGCATCCCGTTCTAATTGCTCTTTCCATTCTGACAACAATTTCAACGCGTCAATCGGTGTCAGTTCGTTCACATTCGTCTTACGCAAATCCTCAAGAATCGGATGATCTTCAGGTCCAAAAAGCGAAAATTGGATTGCCCCACTTTCCGTCGATTGCACAAACTGATTGCGTGAAAAATCGGCCCGCTCTCCCGACCCGGAATTGCCCCTCCCTTTCTCATTGTCTCCACCTGCCTCATTTTGCCTATTATCCCACTTTCCAACAGGTCCCGTATGTGAACCGGCGTCGAGGTGTGTCTGCTCTAAATCCGCCAGAATTTCCCGCGCCCTTGAAATAACCTCTTTCGGAATTCCGGCTAATCGGGCAACATGAATTCCATAACTCTTATCGGCAGCACCCGGGACAATTTTATGCAAAAAGGCAATTTCCTCATTCCATTCACGGACTGCAACGTTCAAATTGGCGACGTTTTCCAACATGTCCGCCAAATCCGTCAATTCATGGTAATGCGTTGCAAAGAAGGTTCGACAACCGATTTGATCGTGCAGAAACTCGACAATGGACCATGCAAGCGAAATCCCGTCATAAGTGCTCGTCCCTCGTCCAATTTCGTCCAAAATGACCAGACTTTGCGGAGTCGCAAGATGCAGAATCCGCGCTGTCTCCGTCATCTCCACCATAAACGTACTCTGTCCCCGCGAAAGTTCATCACTCGCCCCAACCCGCGCAAATATTCGGTCCACAACCCCAATCGTTGCTTCTTTCGCGGGAATAAAACTTCCCATTTGTGACATGAGCGTCAATAAGGCAACCTGACGAATGAACGTACTCTTCCCCGCCATATTCGGTCCCGTTATCAACTGAATATTACCTTGTCGTTCATTCGCGCAAGTGTCATTCGGGACAAATGTCCCCGCCGATTCTGTCTTGTCCAGAACCGGATGTCGTCCTTCAAGAATCATCAGAACCGGTTCCTCGACCAAACGGGGTCGGCAATATCCCCGTTCTCGCGCCAAAACGGCGAGAGACGCAAGAACATCCAGAAACGCAAGAGCATGAGCCGATTTTTGCAAAGAGGCTCGAATCCCAACAACCTGTTCTCGTAATTCCTCAAACAACACACTTTCCAATTCGTTTGCCCGCTCTCCCGCCGAAAGAACCTTCTCCTCGTATTCTTTCAATTCCGGGGTGATATACCGTTCGGCATTCCGAATCGTCTGTTTCCGAATATACGACTCGGGTATTTTTCCCGAGTTGGAATTGCTCACCTCAATGTAATAACCAAAGACCCGGTTAAAACCAATTTTCAGGTTCGCAATTCCGGTTCGTTGCGATTCCTGCATCTGGTATTCGGCAATCCATCTCTTCCCCCCACTTTGCAAATCACGCAACGAATCAAGCTCCTGATTGTAACCGTCCCGAATAAACCCTCCTTCTCGGGAACTCAACGGACAATCGTCTTTGAGCGCGGATTTCAACTGTTCCGCAACGCTTTCACAAGGGTCGATAAAATCATGGAGCGAACGGAGAAGCGTGCTACTTTTTTCCGCAATTGCCTCTTTGAAGAACGGCAGAACCCTCAATGTCTGACCAACCTGTCCAAGATCGCGCGGATTGGCCCGATTCTGCAAGACCCGGGTCAACAATCGCTGCAAATCATACACCTTGCGCAACTGTTCCCGAATTGCCCGGGTTGCTCCATCATCATTCAACAGTTCTTGAACGGCATCTTGGCGCAAGGTGATTTCGCCAATTCGGGTCAACGGACTTCCGACCCAATCGCCCAACAAACGCGACCCCATTGAGGTCATACACTGATCGAGAACCGCAATCAGAGAACCTTCTCGTCGTCGATTTCGTAAGGTCTCATGTATTTCAAGACTGCGACGACTTGCTTCATCAATCTCCAATTGCCCCCCTTTATTGTAGGGAATCAACGAATCAATGTGAATGAGCGAATCACGTTGCGTTTCAAGAAGATACTCGATAATCCCCCCTGCTGCTCGAATTGCAAGTCCCTCCGACTCCGTTTCCGTAAAGCCGAAACCTTCCAACGTCGAAACCCCCAACTGCTTGAGGAGAATCGCATGTGCCGTTCTCAAACCAAACGCCCAAACCGGTCGTCGCGTCAACATCATCCGTTCTCGAAGAGGTCCGGGAATCAACGGTTCAGACGATTCCGCGAGCAGACATTCACTCGGACCGATTCGGGCCAATTGATCGGCAATTTGACTTTGCGGAAATGTCCCCGCCTGAAATTGTCCCGTTGAAAGTTCGACCCAACTCAACCCAATCAACGGATCATTGACGACGCCCTGAACAGTTTCCTTCTGTTCATCTCCAACTCCGCTCTTTGAACCTGCCCCGACTTCGCAATTTGTCGCTCCTTTTTCAACTCCGGGAACAATTGCGGCGAGATAATTGCATTTTTTGGGATCGAGCAACGATTCCTCCGTTACAGTTCCCGGGGTCACAACACGCACAACTTCACGTCGAACGATCCCTTTTGCCTTTTTCGGGTCTTCAACCTGTTCACAAACAGCAGCGCGGAAACCGGCAGAGATCAGTTTTCCGACGTATGAATCGAGTTGATGATGAGGAAAGCCGGACATCGGCATAGGATTGGCCCCTTTTTCCCGACTGGTAAGGGCCAAACCGAGGACTTGCGCGGCTGTCTTGGCATCTTCGCCAAAAAGCTCATAAAAGTCTCCCATACGAAAGAGCAACAGCGCGCCTGGACACGCTGCTTTTGCTTCATTGTACTGCCGCATCATAGGGGTTTGTTCTGAACTGCTCATAAGGTTCGGTATTGTACCTGAAACCGATTCCAAAAGACAGGGGGTTCTTTTTGACGCTTCTCAAGACAATCGTCTGTTAACAGGTTTTGCAAAAGGAGTGATTTTTATTTTTGACCACGAAAATCACAAAAATCACGAAAGCCTCACAAAATACAGTTTTTCGTGTCTTTCGTGCATTTCGTGGTAAAAAACGTCCGTCCAATCCAACTCAATTCAGGTCGCAAAACCAAACTTGTTAGCAGTCTGTTTTGGACAGAGCGCGATTGCTTGTTGATTTTTTTGTACAGAACCGTCATAATGACTCCCATGTCATGTCCCTGTTGGGAGACGTGAATTGATTTTCCGTTAGATTTTAGACTTTTGTATCATCAAGGAGAACGACGAATGAAGTACGATCACATTGGAATTCCGACGACCGAAGAAAAAGCATGGTCCACCTACGTTGAAGGGGCGAAAGTCCATATTACGGATGCGGCATCACATCCTTATGGAGTGGAATGGTTGAAGTTTGAACCCGGTTCACCTATGCACGAACTAATTCAACGTGTCCCGCATGTTGCGTTTGAAGTGGAAAACTTGGACAATGCGTTGCGAGGAGCAACGGTGATTGTTGAACCGTTCGTTCCTATGGACGGTCTGAAATGTGCATTCATTGACGCCGATGGTGCTCCTGTTGAACTCATGGAACGAACCAAAAAGAACAATTGTTGTTGCTGTCATTGACGGTATTGCAGGGGATAGAACAAATCAATCTTCCTGTTCTGCGCAATCATTGAACTTGACCCATTTTGTTTTTTCTTTGCACTGTATTAAAATCGCCCAAGTCGCTAAAATCACCCAAATCATTAAAATCGCCCAAAACAGATTAAGTGTATTATTTGCATATATTGACATAATTGTTAAGATACGCTATATTTTCGGTGTAAGTGGTTCTGGATTGGCGACTTTACCCAAAATCGTCAATCCTCTGCCCGGCTTGAAATGGGGGTCAGACCGGCATTTGGCTTTTGTTTCATACTTACAGACCCAAAACGTGTTGTTCAGATGTCGTTTGTGAACGAATCTGGCAAAATGCTTTCATCAGGCTCTTCTTGGGAAGGAGGGCCTCAATCACCCGTTCAAAGGAGTTTTATTATGAAAAAATCGTTCGTTCTCGCTTTGGTTGCAATCGTTTGCACCCTCTGTTTTTCGGTTTCTGCATCTGCCGGTCTCTTCTGCAAGACCGTTTGCGTTCCAACCGAATGTGTCGTTAAAGTTCCCGTTTACGAAGATCGGGAAGTGACCTACAAGGCTTGTGAAATGGTCGAATACACCAAAGAAATCACGGTCTGTGTTGATAACGGTACTTGGGAAGAATACGAAGTCTGTGTCCCCGTTTGGGGTTGCTGTTGGTTCAAACGTTGCTGCTGTGAAGCTCGCGTTATGACTTGCAAACGTTGGGTTCCGAACATTGAGAAGGTAACCCGCGAAGTCAAATGCTGGAAACCGGAACTCGTTGAAAAAACCAAGACATGCAAAGTGCTTGTTGGTTACAATGAAGAAGTCCGACCCGGTTTCAAAGCCGTTCGCGTTTGGAAAAAATGTGGTTGGTTCCGTCCCTGCTGTGATCCTTGCTGCAACCCTTGCGGACCTGCCGTTGAAGCAGCCTCTTGTTGCCAATAAGTCGGGACACACGTCCTGAAAATGATGTCGATGCCGACGGTTGTTCGTCTGGTCATACGAAAGAGATAAAGAGGCAGGATGCCGGTCCTGTCTCTTTTTTTTCTTCGGCGCGGAACCCCGGGATTTTGTACGCGCGGAACGATGTTCAGCGGCTCAACTCGGCGAAAATCGATTCCGCAGCCGCATAACTTATCCCAAAACGTGACGCCCCCAAATCATGCAAGGCGAGTAACGTTTTCAAATCCCGAACCCCTCCTGCCGCCTTGATCTTCGGAAATTGCCCGACGAGACTCTTGATCAACGCAATGTTCTCCCGCGTCGCCCCGGTCGTTGCCCAACCCGTTCCCGTCTTCACCCAATCCGCCCCAGCCCGCATCACCAATTCCGTTCCGTACACAATCTGTTCTGGCGTCAAATAATGACATTCAAGAATGACTTTGAGCGGAAGAGAACCGGCTGCCTCTTTGACAGCTCTGATGTCGGCTTCGACTTCTTTGTCCATGCCGCTTAACAGAAAGCCGATGTTAATGACCATATCCACTTCGTCACACCCCCATTTGAGGGCTTCACAGGTTTGTGCGACTTTCGAGGAGGTTGAATCTCCTCCACTTGGAAAGCCGACAGTTCCGCCGAGCAAAACCGGGGGACCTTCGAGTTCTTGAAGACGGTCGCGCAGGAACGGCGTGAAACTGGGGAGAGAAAAGGCGGCGATGCAGCCATATTTTTTGGCCGTTTGGGCGACTTTTTCAACATCCTCTTGGGTTGAATTGGCCCGAACGGCACTGAGATCGATCATGGAGGCAATTTGCTGGACGTTCATGGAAGGAGGGGGAGGGGGGTGTACAGAAAGGGTTGGACGGATTGGCAGTCCGCTAACAAGTTTTGAGAAAAAGAGCCATTTTCATTTTTGAACCACGAAAATCACAAAAAACACGAAAACCTCACAAAATACATTTTTTCGTGTCTTTCGTGTGTTTCGTGGTAAAAAACAAATCCATCCAACCCGGCTCGGTTCAAAATCGCAAAACCAAACTTGTTAGCAGTCTGGACGGATTGGGAAGAAGAGGAATTTACGCTATTCCGGGGTCACTGTCAACCGGAAAAACAGCAAGTGTGGTCGGCATGTTGTTGACGGGAACGGTTTTTTGCTTAGACTTTTCAGGAGATTGGCATCTCCTTGAACATTGCTCTTTTTTACCCGCTCCAAACCTATGCCGTTTTGTAACTCTCATCCGCTCCAACCAACCGCGGAACGCCTGCTCGTCGCCGAAAATGTCCCCCTCGGTGATCGCGTTTATCGAATCCGACTCAAAAATTCCGCAATCGCTCAAAATGTGCAGCCCGGCCAATTCGTTATGCTGCGTCTGCCCAACCGAACCGATCCGCTCTTGGGTCGCCCTCTTGCCGTTTATCGGACCAATGCCGCAAACGATCTGGAATTGGTCTACTTTGTCGTTGGTCGTATGACGGCCCGATTGGCGGAAGTCCGCGCCGGAGAGGAATTGGATGTCTGGGGACCACTTGGTCTTGGGTTTAAGACAGAAAATGTGGACCGACTCATCATGGTTGCGGGCGGAATCGGTCAAACCCCGATGTTGCTGTTGTCCCGATCCTTTGTGCAGCAACAGGGAGCTGGTTCGGCTGTTTTGCTTTTTGGGGCGCGAACAGCCAATCGGCTGTATGCGCTCGATGATTTCCGCGCAAGTGGTCTGGAATTGCAATTGGCAACGGAAGATGGTTCGGCAGGACATTTGGGTCGCGTGACGGACTTAATCCCTGGAATTGTTGACCGATTCCGTCAGGAAGGGGCGGAATTACGGATTAAACTGGTCTGTTGCGGACCTCATGCGATGCTGAAAAGTGCTTTTGAGGTTGCTCGGTCGCTTCACCTTCCTTGCGATGTTTCGCTAGAAACCCCGATGTCTTGCGGAATGGGCATCTGTTTCGGCTGCGTCGTTGCCCTGAAAAATGCGGACATTGAGTCAACGGAAGCGGGGATGCAAGTCGCAAAATCTGGAGAAACGGTAAAAAATGGGTCGGGTTGGGATTATGCGAGGACCTGTGTGGAGGGGCCGGTTTTTGACGCTTACCGAATGTGTTGGTGAGCGAGGAGGGACACCAAAAATTGTAGTAGACACGGCATCTTCTTTGTGCTACACTTTTTTTCGTAATTTTCACAATGCGCCAACATGAACGATGAAATCTTTTGCGTTGCTGTTGCTCATCCAACCCCCTCGAGAAATGTCGATTTCTATGAAACACTCTAAGTCGTTCCTTTGTAGCCGCATAGCGGCGACCCTATTGTAGCCCGGGGTGAAGGGAGCAACGCGACCGCAACCCCGGGTTAAGTGTTCCCCCAACAAAACAAGCTCCGCTAGGAGCGGCCTAATTAAAAAATACCTTATGTTGACGCATGTCGTTTTTTTGTAAGCGTTCACGGGAAATTAGAATTGTTGTATCATTCTTAGCACCAAAGGTGCGTAACAAAATAGACAGCGGTTTTAACCGCTGGTGTCAGAATGTCAAAAAATATTCGCCCAGTAAGGGCGAAACAATGAATTGTGCTGCCCCTTCAGGGCAGAAGATGGTGTGTGACACCAACCCGGGGTTTCGCTGCGCTTCACCCCGGGCTATTTTGTTGCGCCCCGTTGGGGCGAAGATGAGAGTTTTCATCCTATAAAAAGGTGTACCAACTCTGTTTTCTAAAATACCCGTGAATGGTTTCTGAAAACCGATTTATCTGTTAGACTGCCAAATGTTAATGTTTGATCGTTCCCCTGTCTCACGGAGGAAAAAAGAAATGTTATTTTTTATTCCCTCAAAGCACAACTGGTTTCGCTGTTGTGTCCTTTTTCTTTTTCTGTGGGGAACTTATGCAATTCCCAACTGTGTTTTGTGGGCGATGGACACCATTCCCGATGCAGAACAAGTAGCACAATTGCTGACGGACCGAGAGAAACATCTGACCAACTTGATGTTTTTTTACACGGTCAAGTCAAATACGGTTGACGCTTCTGTTCGTGGAACAAAGCAAGAAGATGACTTGTCAATGAGGAGTACGAGACAGGAACTGGGGTTTATGACATCCACATCTTCGCAAAACAATTCACCCTGGATCAAATGGACCGTCTGGTCTGAAAAAGCAGGTCTTCCGTCCGAGACTTTGTTCTATGCCTATAACGGGAACAAATACCACAGTTTCTTGCGTGGAAAGCCCAATGACCCTCGCCTTGTTCCGGTCCATTCAGGACGAATTGATGCCGGATTCAACAACATGTATTTGGTGGAAAATTATTTTGAGCGAATGTTATTCTTGAAACTGAATGGCTCGTCCTTGAATCTCGATTGGTTTCAAAAGGATACAACAATCAGCGAGTATAAATATGTCAAAGAAGTGAACAGTTTAGGACATACGGCTTATCAATACGAATATGAAAGAGTCCCCGGTCAATTGAAAAACATATCAACAGTCATTCTAAAGCCGACATGTATGGTGACGCATCTTCAGGTTGTTTCTGTTCCTGCTCATTCGTTGCTTGCCGAATTTAAGATTGAAGAAATAGGTGAATACAAGGGTCATTATTATCCCAAACGTGGATATTACCGGGAGACCGAATCAAAACGCCGTTATTCCTTTGAGGTGACGGCTGTGAAGACGTTAGAAGAAGCGGATCGTAAGGATTGGTTTCCAGCATGGCCCGAGGGGACTGATGTGAGGAATGTCATGGACATTGGCTCATTTGTGGGAGAGGGTCCAGAAAACGGCGGAAGGAATTCCCAACCTCATGGAAAATAGACCACATGGTTCGAAACCCGTTTCAACAGACTCACACAGAATAGGGGCTGTGCTGATAACGAATGGCTTACTCCTCCTCATTTTTGTAATCTGGCTTACGTTGAGGCGTTTCAATCAAAAAAAGCAAACCGGTTGACTTGCGTGACACTGTTTTCAACTCTTTCTATTTTTCTTAAATTGCCCAAATTGCCCAGTATCACGTCAGCGAGGGGCGGAGGAAAATTTATCCATTTTTTCCTCTTGCAACAAAACGGTCTAATTGGTATCATCACCCCAAACGGTGCAGGTTTTCTGCATCAATGCGGGTTCAAGGATTGGAAACCGACACAATCGTGGTAATGGATTACGAACAATGACAAAAATTGCCTTACTTGCAGGGGGTTTGGGGACTCGCCTGTCCGAAGAGACCGAACTGAAGCCAAAACCAATGGTCAGCATTGGTGAATATCCTATGCTCTGGCATATCATGAAATACTTTGCCAGTTTGGGGCACAAAAACTTTTATGTGGCAACGGGATACAAAGGGGAGGTCATTAAAGACTATTTCTGCAAATATCATTCCACACATGGAAGTGTGGGGGTTGATTTAACGACGGGTAAGATCACGAATTACACACGACCGCCGGAAGATTGGCAGGTCAACATGATTGCAACCGGGGCGATGACTCAAACGGGGGGGCGGATCAAACGGATGGAGGAATATCTTGCGGGAGACGAACCGTTTGTCGTCACTTACGGTGACGGTTTGGCCAATGTTGACATCAATGCACTTCTCGATTTCCACAATTCGCATGGTAAATTGGCAACCGTGACGGCAGTCCGTCCTCCTGCCCGATATGGGGCGATCAATTTTGACGGCGACCGTGTTGAATCGTTCAGTGAGAAACCGCAAACAGGCGAGGGGTGGATCAATGGCGGTTTTCTCGTGTTCAATTCCGGTGTTTTTGATTATCTGAAGAATGACGAGGACACGCTCGAACGGGAGGGGCTGGAGCGACTTGCGGCGGAAGGGGAACTCATGGCGTTTCGGCATGAAGGGTTTTGGCAATGCATGGACACACTCCGCGATAAGTGCTATTTGGAATCGATCTGGCAAGCGGGCAATGCCCCCTGGAAAATTTGGGAGGATGTTGTCCAGCTAAAAATCCGCCGCGCCGCTTAACCGTATTAAAAAGTAAGTCAATCTCGATCAATTCAAACGGTCAGAAAAAAACGGCTGCCCAAAATTTGAAAAGAATTCAATGACGCGGATTGTTAATCGAAACCTAGCGGAAAAAATTGCCGTTGAACTTAACAAAAAACTGAACCGACATGGGGATTTTATCGGTTTGTACCTGTATGGTTCCTGTATCAGAGACAGTGTAACACCCGAGAGTGATATTGATATTGTTGCTGTTTTTGAGTCACCCAAAGATCATGACCGAGGACCATTACGGGATGCTTGGGACCTTGAAATTGACAATGATGTGGTGATTGATTTTCACGCAATGTCTCTCTCGCAATTGCAGCAAAATGGTTTTTTTTATGACGAAATAAAAAAGGGGGTTTATTATGAAAGACGATATTCTCCTGAAACTTTGGTTGGAAAAAAGTGATACCGCGCTGGAGGACACGAAAAAAAATGTCCACATTAATTCTCTGGAAACCGCACAAAATCGTTTGTATTACGCAATTTTTTATGCGGTAAGTGCTTTGGCAAAACTGGATGGATTTGCGACGTCAAAACATACGCAGCTTTTGGGATGGTTTAACAGAAATTATATTCATTCCGGCAAGATCGACAGAGGAACTGCCGAGATATATCGGGAAGCCTTTGATCTGCGACAAAAGAGCGATTATCAACTGATGTATGTACCCGAGAAACAGGAGTTGGTGAAGAACATTCAGGAAGCAGAACAGTTTATTGCCGTTATAAAATCGCTCATTGCTGAACATAATCCTGGCGTATGAGAATAGAGGCAGGGATACAAAAGAAACACGAATGACATTTTTTAATAACGTTTACAAGGATCGTCGAGTGTTCATCACCGGACACACAGGCTTCAAGGGGAGCTGGTTCCTTTGTGCGCTCGAACGTCTCGGAGCCAAATGCGGCGGGTTTTCGTTGCCGCAAACCGTGAGCGAACCGAACCATTTTGCGTTGTTGGATTTGTCCTGCCGTGACATTCGGGGCGATGTGAATGATTTTTCGGCGTTACAACGGGCGATTCACGAATTTGAACCGGAAATTGTTTTTCATCTGGCCGCGCAGCCCCTTGTGCGACTGTCCTACAAGGAGCCGCTTGAAACGTTTTCGACGAATGTGATGGGAACGGTGAATTTGCTGGAATCGTGCAAGACGTGCGAGACCATCCGCAGCGTCGTGGTGATTACGACGGATAAAGTTTACGAAAATCGGGAAAACACGGAAGGATACTGTGAGGCAGATCGGCTTGGCGGATTTGACCCTTATGCGGCTTCAAAGGCGTGTGCCGAATTGGTGATTGCTTCGTATCGACAATCCTTTTACGAAACAACGGGCAAATTACTTGCAAGTGCCCGGGCGGGAAATGTTATTGGGGGTGGTGATTGGGCGGAAGACCGACTTTTGCCTGATTTGGTGAAAGCGGCGGTGCAGAACAAAACGGTACAAATACGGATGCCGGAAGCGGTCCGTCCCTGGGAACATGTCCTCGAACCCCTTTTTGGATATTTGCGATTGGGGCAGTGTTTGATGGAGGGCAAGGCGGAATTTGGTGCGGCGTGGAATTTTGGGCCAAACCCGGATGGTTGTGTTTCCGTCGGGACATTGGTCCAGCAGGCCGGAACGTATTGGAACCGGATCAAGGCGGAGTTTCCGTCTTGGATTGATGATTCACTCCATGAGACGAAATTGCTGTACCTGAATTGTGAGAAGGCGAAGACGCATTTGGGTTGGCAGCCGGTTTGGAATTTTGCGGAAACATTACGTTATACCGTCGATTGGTATCGTGAGTTTTATGAAAACCAAAAAGTCCTAACAAGCGAACAGTTGGAACGGTATATGAAAGCACATGATGAATGAACGACGGAAAACGGACGATGATGACAGTCACATAGCCGAGCGGGCTTACGAAAAACGGGAGAGAAAAAGGGTGACATTCATGAAGATAGAGATATTGAATCCAGAAGCCCGAAACGTGCTTCAAAGTTTATCCAAAATGAAGTTAATTGCAATTGACGAACCGTCTTATGCCAAGGAAGAGTTCAAAAATTTTATTCAAGAATTGCAATCCCAAAGCCCGCTTGAAGAGGCGATAGAAAAAGCGGATGAGCAGTATGCAGAGACATTTCAGAGGTTGGCGCAATGAAAGAAACCCGGTTTCCCACAGAGCAGGGGATTGCGGAATTCTTCGTAACAATACGCGATGCGGCAGCGAATGAAATGGTAACCGTTCACGGATATTTTTACAAAACATCATTGAAATGCCTTATTTTTAGGGTGGAAAATAATATCTTCGCCCCGAGGGGGCGCAACAAAATAGCCCAGGGTAAGGCGTACTCGCCGCAACCCTGGGTTGGTGTCACCCAAGACAATCTGCCCTGAGGGGGCAGCACAATCCGTTGTTTCGCCCTTACAGGGCGAAATCCGGGACATATCACGACACCGGCGGTTAAAACCGCTGGCTATTTTGTTACGCACCTTTGGTGCTGAGAATATGACTTTTGATTATACGCAATGGCGGCAGGATCAATTTGTTGGAATGTCGATGGAGAATTTTTTGGAAAATGCGAGAAAATGTAGTGAAAATACTAGAGGACAAAGCGTTAGCGGGTGAGAGATGAGATTTACACCGTTGGGATTATCGGGGGCGTACACGATAGAGCTTGACCCGCGAGGGGATTCGCGGGGCCGGTTTACACGGTTATTCTGTGCAAGAGAGCTTGAACAGATAGGGCATAGCAAGCCGATTGTGAATGTGAATCATTCGTATACGCAGAAGCGGGGCACGATTCGGGGGATGCACTTTCAAGAGGCTCCGCACGCCGAGATAAAAATCATCAAATGTATTCGTGGATCGATATTTGACGTGATCGTGGATCATCGCAAGGGATCGGAGACGTATCACAAGTGGGTTGGGGTCGAGTTGAGTGAGTCGAACAACCGTATGATTTACGTTCCAGAAGGTTTTGCACACGGTTTCCAAAGCCTGACCGATGATGTGGAAATTGTATATTTTGTGACAGCCTTTTACTCACCAGAACATGAAAATGGTATACGATTTGACGATCCGCACGTTGGTATAAGCTGGCCAATGACAGTAACAGAGGTATCGGCTAGGGATCGAACGTTTGCGTATTGCTAAAGCATTTTTTTGAAAAAACAACAATCCGTACACGAAGCGTGTGCTTCAAATGATATTCAGAAAGTAATCCCCCGTCGGAGCAAAGAAAACGCAAAAGGGTCTCTCGTAAGCTAAAGTTGGTTTTACCAACAAACCCTTCAACCTACGGAGACCCAAATGCTGTACTTAGCTATCGACCAACACAAGG
>JBOFQB010000110.1:0-44711 GCA_051660685.1 Thermoguttaceae bacterium
ATAGATAAAGATTTTTGGTAACCGTTCACGGAAAATGACAATTGGAGTCCTATTCTCAGCACCAAAGGTGCGTAACAAAATAGACGGCGGTTTTAACCGCCGGTGTCAAAATGTCAAAAAATATTCGCCCTGTCAGGGCGAAACAACGGATTGTGCTGCCCCTTCAGGGCAGTTTTTTCTTTGTGACACCGACCCAGGGTTTGCAACTTCGCTGCGCTCTGTTGCTACACCCTGGGCTATTTTGTCGCGCCCCTTCAGGGCGAAGATTTCATTTTCCTCCCTAAAAATAAGCCATTTCAATTATATTTTGTAAAAATATCCGTGAACGGTTATGATTTTTGAGTCTTTCAATCGGTTGCCGAACAAGTCTATTCTCACTTCTCACTTCCCAACTCCCAACTCTTAAAATTTCCCCCCTATCCCCTATCCCCCCCCAACATCCATGCAAGCGGAAATTATTTCAATTGGTGATGAACTGACATCGGGCAAGATTCTGGACACAAATGCGCAATGGTTGAGTCAACAACTGTCTGATCTTGGAATTCGTGTTTTGTATCATACGACGGTTGGAGATGAACAGGCCGCAAATGTTGATGTTTTCCGAATTGCGTCGAATCGGACTGATCTGATTATAGCAACAGGGGGGTTGGGACCGACTGCGGATGATTTAACACGGGAATCAATCGCCGGGATGCTTGGTGTTGAGTTGGAATTAAAGGAAGAGGCTCTTGAGTCCATTAAAGAGATGTTTGCAAGAAGAGGTCGTGAAATGCCGGTTAACAATGAGAAACAGGCATTATTTCCGCAAGGAGCAACGGTTGTACCGAATCCGAACGGAACAGCACCCGGAATTGACATCACCTCAAAAAGAAAAGGTCAATGCCCGGACGGATTACTGGATTCGTTTCGGATCGTTGCACTCCCGGGAGTTCCTTCCGAAATGAAGGAAATGTGGAAACAGACGGTTCGCAATCAGCTGGAGTTGCTTTGTCAATCCATTTCGGGTCAACAGCAGGTGATTCGATTCCGTTCGATTCACTGTTTTGGAGCCGGAGAAAGTCAGATCGAGTCGATGTTGCCTGATTTAGTGAACCGGAATCATGTTCCGACGGTTGGAATAACGGCAAACCGGGCGGTCATTACCTTACGAATTCAGACGATTGCGCCGAGTGAGGAACAGTGTTGGTTGCAAATGGAACCGACTGCTCAGACAATTTATGCGACACTTGGGTCGCTTGTCTTTGGAGAGAACGAGCAGACTCTTGCTGATGTTGTGAGTCATTATCTGCATGAAAAAAAGAAAACCCTTTCCGTCTTTGAATGGGGTTCTCGCGGTCTTTTAGCGGAATCTCTTGCGTCAACCGTTTCCTCGAAAGAGCATTTTTTGGGCGGTTTGGTCGTTCATTCTGCCGAATCGCTCAAGAGAACCTTAAAATATGTCGGGGAACTGTCAACACAGGAAATACCGGATGATTTCTCGGATTCCATGATTCAGGAGAATCCGGCATTTCATCAACAACTTGTTTCGCTCATGTCCCGGGTTGCCCTGAATGTTTTTGAGACGGATTACTCTCTTGCAATCGGTCCTTATCCCGCAAAAGATGCAGGACCTGTTCCCGTCTTCGTTGCACTTGGTTCTACTATAAAAAAAACAAAGGGTCCCAACTGTCCCAACATTATCACGGAATCCTTCCCTTTTGGAGGACATCCGGCAATTATCGATGATCTGTTTACAAAAAGAGCGTTAAACCTTTTCCGGTTGCGTGAGAGTAGGGATTAGGGGATAGGGAATAGGGGACAGGGGGGGGAATTGAGAATTGAGAATGGAAAAGGGCAGAAAGCGTATACAAGATCGGTCATATTGCGCAGGATTGCTCCTCCCTAATCCCTATCCCCCAACTCCTATTCCCTATCTGTAATCTTTTATTGATGATCCTCGTCTATGTATTAACTGATTATCGTTGGAGATAGTTTAGCGACATATTTATTGATAAAAATTTATTTTATTTTTTGCCGAGATACTGGACTTTTGGGTGATTCAATGCTAGACTCACTGAACATGAGGATAGTTGCAGTGTCGATGTAAGACTCAACCAAGCTGGAATTGCAGATTCAGTTGTCATTTTTTTCGAGACAATCGAGAAATTCGGCGACATACAACCACAAAGTAAGGTTTGGTAAGGTAGTAGTGATAATGTGGTAAAATCGTCCCTTACATGGTGATTCGGAAATCAAATCACCACGTTGCAGAAAACTTTTGAAACACGGCGTTTTTCTGCGCAATCCGAACCTTCTCCGGTTACAGATTGGAGAATTGATCGGTTCAAACGGTGTTGCCCACAATAATGGTGTAGTGCTTTGTTCATGTTAAATTTTGGGATTGCCCCTTCAAAATCAGAAAAAGACATCAACTTTTACACAGTGTTTACACTCCTCTGTGTCAAGAAGTGATAAAGCAGTAAGGTATAAAGCCCCAACAGAGATCGTTCAATGAAATTTTTCCAACTCACACAAGGTCTTGACCTTCCTTTAGCCGGTTCTCCCAAACAGCAGGTTGTGGACGCGCCCCGGTCCCGCTTTGTTTCGTTGAATGGTCCCGACTATCCGGGCATGAAACCAACGATCTTGGTTCAACCGGGAGAACATGTTCGGTTGGGACAGGTTCTTTTTGAAGATAAAAAAACACCCGGAGTTAAGTTTACTGCGCCCGCGTCAGGAACGGTTCGGGAAATACGTCGGGGAGAGAAACGGCTTTTTCAGTCCATTTGCATTGAATGTGATTCTGACGAAAAAGAAAAGGGCAACGTCGTTGAATTCAAATCGTTCAAAGATTCGGATTTACTGACACTTGATCCAACTGTTGTCCGTTCGCAATTGGTCGAATCGGGTCTTTGGACCGCATTCCGAACACGCCCTTTCAGCAAGGTTCCTTCTCCTGAATCAACGCCAATTGCCTTATTTGTGACCGCGATTGACACGAATCCGCTTGCGCAAAGTGTTGAACGGGTTATTTCGCAGAATCAAGACGATTTTATTCGCGGTCTTAAAATTTTGAGCCGGATTTGTGGAAAAAAACTGTTTCTCTGCAAATCCCCCAACTCCGAAATTCCCGGTTCTGAAGATTCCGAAAAACCGCTTGTGATTGCTGAAAATGAAAGCAATAGAAATGGGAGTAACAAGATCGAGACGGCCGTTTTTGCCGGTCCTCATCCGGCCGGTTTGCCCGGGACTCATATCCATTTTCTTTGCCCCGTCGGGGGAAAAAAAGTCGTTTGGTACATAGGATACCAAGATGTGATCGCAATCGGTCAGCTTTTCCGACGAGGAAAATTGTCAACCGAACGAATTGTTGCATTAGGTGGTCCAAAAGTTAAAGAGCCGGTTCTGCTGAAAACCCGATTGGGCGCACATATCGACGAACTGGTTGAGGGAAAATTGAAAACAGGTCCGGTTCGTATTGTGTCCGGTTCCGTTTTGTCGGGACGAACCGCTCTTGGAACAGCAGTTGCCCAATCTGATCAATTTCCCGGTCTTGGTCGGTATCACCAACAAATAACAGTTCTCGAAGAGGTTGAAAACGCCGATTTGTTCGGTTGGACGACCCCGGGATTTCGCAAGTTTTCCATAACCCGAACCGTTGCGTCCAAATTGCTCCCCCTGATTCCTTTCCGAATGAATACTTGTACTCAAGGAGGACATCGAGCCATATTTCCGATTACGCAGTTCAACGATGTCATGCCGCTTGACATTTTGCCCACTTTTTTATTTCAAGCACTTGAGAACAATGACATTGAACTGAGTGAATCACTTGGTTGTCTCGAATTGGATGAAGAAGACCTTGCCCTTTGTACATTCATTGACCCGGGCAAGAATGATTATGGTAAGTCACTTCGTAAAATGCTCGATGTTTTGGCAAAAGAAGCGGAATGAGATGACGCCGAGATGACATCTTACGGTATGACTGGAATCGAAAAATATAACTGGAATCGACAAAATCAACTGCCCCTTGAACAATGAATTTTCTCTATAAAATTGTCACAAAGATCGGCGAAACGTTCGACCCGAAAAAGAAAGGGATGTTTTCCCCGCTTTATCCGCTTTATGAGGCGTTTGAGTCATTTTTGTTCGTCCAACCGAAAAAGACAACAGGGACGGTTCACGTCCGGGACGCCCTTGATTTCAAGCGAATGATGATGTGCGTCGTCTATTCGTTGATTCCCTGTGTTATTATGGCGATGTACAACACGGGATACCAAGCGAATCTCATCATGCAAAAAGCAGGGTTGACCGCTGTTCCCGGTTGGAGAGGAAATGTCCTCGATTTGCTCAACCAATATGTCTTTGATTTCGGATATGACCCAAATAACATTTTGGCGTGTCTGGTTCATGGTGCAATGTACTTTCTCCCCGCCTACATCGTCTGCATGATCGTCGGCGGTCTTTGGGAAGTCCTCTTCGCAATTGTCCGTAAACATGAAATCAACGAGGGATTCTTTGTAACCGGTTTGCTTTTTCCGTTGACCTTGCCCCCTTCCATTCCACTTTGGCAGGTTGCAACCGGTATTTCCTTTGGAGTCATTTTGGGCAAAGAAGTTTTTGGAGGAACCGGCCGGAACTTCCTCAACCCGGCTCTTGCCGGTCGCGCTTATCTGTTTTTTGCTCACGCAACGTCGATTTCGGGCAATTCGGTTTGGACCGCTGTTGATTGGAAAGCGGTTCGAGATGCAAATCTCCCGGATGCAATGAGCGGGGCAACGCCGCTTTCTCTTGCAATGGACCCTGTCAACGGGGGAGTTCGCGCAATGACAACAGCCGGTTACAGTTGGTTTGAAGCGGCAATTGGACGAATTCCGGGTTCTATGGGGGAGACTTCGACAATCGCTTGTCTGATCGGTATGGTCATGCTCCTTGCATTTGGGATTGCATCTTGGAGAATCATGCTCAGCATGTCGATTGGAGCTGCTGTTCTTGCGATGTTTTTCAACCAGTTGAGTAGTGAAACAAATGCAGCCCTTTCAGTTGGGTTACATTGGCATTTGGTGTTAGGCGGTTTTGCATTTGGTATGGTTTTTATGGCGACCGATCCTGTTACCTCCTCTATGACTCGAATCGGTCAGTATGTTTACGGTTTTGTCATAGGTGCCCTTGTGCTCATTGTTCGGGTTCTTAACCCTGCTTATCCAGAAGGAGTTATGCTCGCAATTCTTCTGGGAAATGTTCTTGCTCCTTTGATCGACTATTACGTTGTTCGGGGCAACATTAAACGGCGTCTCTCGCGTGTTATTGCGGATGTGGAATAAAGGCGTTTGTGAAGAAATGAAGGGGTGAACGAGAGAAGGGAGAAGGGGTAAGAGGTAAGGAGTATGAGGAAAAGGGGCTTTTTGGGGTGTTGTTTGAAATTTTTACGGTAAATCATTGCCCGATTTTGTGATATGAAAGATTCTCTATTCAAGACAATTGCTGTTGCAGCCGGAATCTGTCTGGTTTGTTCTGTTTTCGTCTCCATTACAGCCGTTTTGTTACGTCCTATACAGGAACAAAACAGCAAGTTGGACAAGAAGAAGAACATTTTGGTTGCAGCCGGTTTAGTTGATCCGAACAAGACCCCTTCTGCTGCTGAAATTGAGAGCTTGTTTAGCGAACGGATGATTCCGGTTGTCGTCGACCTGCAAACCGGCTCGGTTTTGAAGGATGTTGATCCGGGGAGCGTTGATCCGAAAAAAGACGTTAAAAGCGAGGAATTGAGTCGGAGCATTGAAACGAAGAAGGACATTGCGCAAATCAAAAGGGGTCCCAACCGAGCGGTTGTTTATGAGTTGTTGGAGAACGGTGAACGAAAGAAGCTGATTTTTCCGATATACGGCAAAGGTCTTTGGTCGACGATGTACGGTTTTGTCGCGTTGGAGCCGGATTTGAACACAGTCAGCAGTATCAATTTTTACGATCACGGAGAAACACCGGGGTTGGGCGGAGAGATTGCGAATCCTCGTTGGCAACATGGTTGGACGAATAAGGAGATTTTTCAACCGGGGGACATAACTCCGCAGATTGATGTTGTCCGAGCAGGAGGTGTTGATACAGCGAATCCGCAAAAGGCGAAACATCAGGTTGACGGGATCGCGGGCGCAACTCTGACAGGGCGCGGAGTTGCAGGAACGGTTCGTTTTTGGTTGGGAGAAAACGGTTTTGGTCCTTACATTCAACAACAGAAATCGGCGAAGAATTAAAGAGGAGATGAAATTCTGATTGCCGACGTTCCATTTTAAGGAGCAGAAAGAGCAATTGTTTTGTGCGAGCATAAAAGAGGAATGAGATGAGTGTTATAACCGAGGTTCTTGCTCCATTTGAAATTTGGGAAATACAGATTGGTCCTCGCACCCTTAAGTTTTATGAACCGCTTGTTTTGCAGCCGCATTGGTTAGAAGATGACCCGAATGATCCTGATTCGTCTGTGATTGGTTCGCAGTATTTGGGCGTCGAACGACCGGAATTGGAGATTTTTTCATTCGGGTCCAATCGACGGGAATTGTGGAATTGTATTTTAGGGGACATTCGATCCGCTTGGACCCATATTGTTCAGGTTGATGAAGCAAAATTGTCACCTCACGGAAAAAAGGTCAAGGAACAGTATCTCGCTCTTGCCGAAGAGGTGCAAGATGAGTAGTACACGTTCAGGAAGAGAGGTCGATTCGGCTCTTTGTAAGAAGGGCTTTGAACGGACTGTAAGTGGAGACCATTTCCGTTATTACCTTTATCATCCTGTAAATGGGGCGATGTTGACGCAGACGAAAATCAGTCATGGAATGTTGGGCGGGACGATTAACGCTTATTTGATTTCGCAGATGTCGAGACAATTGCGGTTGACGAAGCGGCAGTTTCTCGCTTTGATTGACTGCACGATGAGTGAAGCAGAATACCAAATTGTTTTACAGCAACTCGGTTTGACGGTTTGAGAAAGATTTGTCGGATAAAACGATGTTGCACAATGAGGACCAAGTGTGAGGAACGGAAACGTCAGTACATAAAACACATACAAAATGGAAGAGGAATGAGATGAGTGTTATAACCGAGGTCCTTGCTCCGTTTGAAATTTGGGAAGTCCCGTTTGGTCAACAGACGATCAAATTCAGGGAACCGCTTGTATTGCAACCTAGTTATTTGCCGGATGATCCTGAAGAACCAGATGAAAACGAGTATTTGTCGGTCAAATGCCCCGATTTGTGGATTGACGTTTTCGCTGAAAACCGGGATGAGTTACTCGACGCTGTTTATGCCTGTATTCAGTCGGACTGGAAAAATGTCGTACAAAGGGAAGATACGCAATTGAATCGTGACGTGTTGCGATATAAACGGAACTACCTTGACTTGGCGGAGCTTGTCGATGAGTGATGTTAGATCGGGGAAAGAGATTGATTCGGCGTTAAGAAGAAAAGGATTTCGTCGAGAAGTCAACGGAAAACATATTATGTATCATTTCCTTGATTCCGAACAGAAAGATTCAGGGATACGGACGATGATGAGTCATGGAATGGGCGGGAGTACACTTAGTACGAAACTCATTTGTGAGATGTCGAGACAATTGCGGTTGACGAAACGGCAATTTCTCGCTTTGATTGACTGCACGATGAGTGAAGCGGAATACCGAATTGTTTTACAGCAACTCGGTTTGACGGTTTGAGAAAGATTTGAGAAGGATTTGAGAGAGAGTTGTCCTTCTGTTTTTATTGGGAGATGAGACCTGGAAATTCGAGAGAGAAACCGGGATAAGCATTGGAAATTTGTGAGGAATACCGGGAATAACGGGCGAACACACCATCATTTTTTTATTAACTTTTTTGGCTCCATGAACACTCACCAACGTAAAATTTTTAACCGGTTGATTTTCACGGAAAACCCGATTGCGGTTCAGATGCTCGGGATTTGTTCGGCTCTTGCGGTCACGACCTCCTTGAAAACGACCGTTACAATGTGTATTGCGGTCATGTTCGTTACAATTGGCTCTAATGTTGGCGTTTCCCTTGTTCGGAAAATTGTTCCGGGGAATGTCCGCATGATTGTCCAAATGACGATTATCGCGTCTATGGTCATTGTCGTCGATCAGATTCTCAAAGCCGTTGCTCCCGATATTAGCAAGGACCTCTCGGTTTTCGTCGGTCTCATCATCACCAACTGCATTGTAATGGGGCGGACAGAAGCGTTTGCAATCAAGAACAATGTGGTTGACAGCGCAATTGACGGGCTGAGTAACGCAATTGGTTATAGTACGGTCCTTCTCGCAGTTGGAACATGTCGGGAACTGTTAGGGTTTGGGACCTTGTTCGGATATCCTCTTTTGAAATCTGTCTCAGAAGGAGGTTGGTATCCCGGAAATGGACTCTTGGTTCTCTCCCCGGGCGCGTTTTTCCTGATTGGGATGTTCATTTGGGTGCTGAAGACATTTCGACCTGACCTTGTGCAACATGAGGATTAGTGCTTTGAGTGTTTGAAAATATCCGCCTAACGAGAGATTCGGCAAAATTTATACTCACCTTTTTTTTTCCTTCCTCAAATGGAACACATATTAAGCATGTTCGTGAAGTGCGTTTTCCTTGAAAACCTTGCACTGAGTTTTTTTCTCGGAATGTGTACCTTTTTGGCGTTGTCCAAAAAAGTCGAGACCGCACTTGGTCTGGGAATCGCCGTTACAGTTGTTCAGGCGATTACCGTTCCAATGAACTGGTTTATTTTCAATTATTTTTTGCGGGGAGATGGGGCCCTTTCTTGGACCGGAGTTCCTTTTTTGGCGAACATTGACCTGACTTTTTTGAAGTTGATCTGCTTCATTGGCGTGATTGCGGCAATGGTGCAAATCCTTGAAATGGTTCTCGACCGTTTTTTTCCGCCCCTTTACAATGCTCTTGGTATTTTTCTCCCGCTTATCACCGTCAACTGTGCTATTTTGGGCGGATCGTTGTTTATGGTCGAACGGGATTACAATTTTAGTGACAGCATTTGGTATGGTCTGTTTTCCGGCTTCTCATTCTGCGTTGCAATCATTATGCTCGCCGGAGTCCGTCAGAAACTCAGATACAGCCGACCCCCAGAAGGTTTGAAAGGACTCGGACTCGTTTTCATCACAGTCGGTTTGATCGCCCTTGCCTTTATGTGCTTTTCCGGGATTCAATTGTAAAATGCAACATTAGGACATTTTGCTATTTGTTTGCATTTTGGTGAAAAACAGGCCCGCAAGACCTATTCCTGCCCCATTCCAGTATTCTCATTCCCAACCCCTATATCCCTTATCCCAATGTCCTCAGAACAGATTAACACGATTATCGCGGGCATTATCGCGTTTCCCGCAATCATCCTCGTTCTGGTCCTCGTCATTCTCTGGGCCCAAAAAATCCTCGTCTCAAGTGGAGATGTCAAAATCGAAATTAACGGCGATACTGAAAAAGCATTGACCGTTTCGGCAGGAGGTAAGTTGCTCGGGGTTTTGGCGAATCAGGGCATCTTCATCCCTTCTGCATGTGGAGGAGGTGGAACGTGCGGACAATGCAAATGTCGTGTTCTGGGCGGGGGAGGTGATATTCTGCCGACTGAACGGGGTTTGATGAATCGCCGAGAAGTTAAAGAGCATGTGCGACTTAGTTGTCAGGTTCCTGTCAAACAGGATATGAAAATTGAGGTCAACCCCGAAATCTTCTCGATCAAAAAATGGGAGTGCAAAGTCCGCTCCAACAAGAATGTGTCAACGTTCATTAAGGAGTTTGTCCTCGAACTTCCAGAAGGAGAACATGTCGACTTCAAAGCGGGGGGATATATTCAAATCGAAGCTCCACCTCATACAGTCGATTATAAGAATTTTGACATTCCTGAAGAATATCGGGAAGATTGGGACAAGTACAATGTTTGGCAGTACAAGAGTGTTGTCAAAGAAGAGACTGTTCGGGCTTATAGTATGGCGAATTATCCTGAAGAAAAAGGGATCATTATGCTGAATGTCCGAATTGCAACACCCCCGCCCAACAAGCCGGATGTTCCGCCCGGAATCATGTCATCCTACATTTTCAGTCTGAAATCGGGTGATAAAGTGACGATTAGCGGTCCTTATGGAGAATTCTTTATCCGGGAAACACCCAATGAAAAGATTTATATTGGCGGAGGAGCAGGTATGGCGCCTCTTCGTTCCCACATTTTTGAAATGCTGAAGCATTTGCATTTGGGTGTAAAAATTTCTTACTGGTATGGTGCAAGGAGTCTGCGTGAGGTATTCTATGCAGATGAGTTTGAAGCATTAGCAAAAGAATTTCCCAACTTTTCTTGGAATCTGGCCCTTTCGGAACCCCTTCCTGAAGATAACTGGCAAGGTCCGGTTGGTTTCATTCATCAAGTGCTGCATGATAATTACCTGAAACATCATCCAGCTCCTGAAGATGTGGAATACTTTATGTGCGGACCTCCTATGATGTCAGGTGCTGTTTTGAAAATGCTCGATCAACTTGGTGTCGAACGCGAGAGTATTCACTTTGACGACTTTGGGTTGTAGTTCAGGTTGGGTGAGTCTTTTGCGAATTGTTGGATTGTGATTCAGGAAACACGAACAGGATAGAACATGATGCCCGAGATTGACCCGACAATGTTGCCCGGAATGCCCGCCCCTTTTTGGTTCATCCAATTTTTCAAAGGGGTCGGCTTTTTTCTGCATCTGATCCCTATGAACCTTTGGTTTGCCGGGCTTCCTTTTGCGTTGCTCGCGCTCCTTGCAGGAAGAGGTTCGTATGCTTTGCGCTTTGCAAAACGGATGTTTGCCCAATTGCCGATTTTTTTGGCTCTTGGAGTTAATTTTGCGATTGTTCCGCTCCTGTTTCTGCAAACGATGTATTATAAACCGTTTTATACGGCGACCATTTTGACCGCTTGGTATTGGATTGCGGTCATTCCAATGTTTCTCGTCGCTTATTACGCCGTTTATCTCTGCTCTTTTGCCGCACAAAAGGTTGGAATCCTTTCCGAGAGTTCAGCCGGTTTGAGTTCTGTCGGTTCAGCCGGTTCCAGTTCAACAGGTTCCAAAGTCGAATCGGGAAGAATGGACAATGTGAAATCGGGAAGTGGTAAACCGGATCAAAACAGGCAGGAGACGAAAAAACAGGAAAAAGGGGTTGGAGCTGATTCGGTTCTTGCAACCAAAACCGGGTCAAAAGGCAAAACATTCTTCTTTGGTCTAATTGCTTGGTTGTTTTTACTTGGAGTTGGCATTTCAATCACACATGGTCTCTATTTAATGGGACGGAGTGATTCTTGGATTGAAATATGGGAAAAAACGAGCATTGGCGGGGCGGTTGACGGATTGGGACAGAGATTTGGGGACACTGTTTTTTGGACCCGGTTGATTTGCATGTTCGGTCTTGCGTTGTTGACGACCGGTTTTTGGGTTGCGTTTGACTCGCATTGTCTCATCAAACGAAGTTCGGACCCCGTTCAAGAGGAAAAGAATCAGGGATACCGTAAATGGTCACTTTCTTTTGCGGCCCGAGTTTCTTGGATTGGACTGATTTGGACCATTTGCGCGTTTCTCTATTATTATTGGCGATTGGAAAAGTCAGAAGATTTGCGTTTTCTCTTCCAAATGCCCTTTGTGATTGGACCTATTTTGATCGGTATTTTGCCGTTTATTAACACGCTTTTATTGACAAATGGGAGTCGGGTTGGGAAATTAGGCGTTTTTTCTCTCCTTGCTCTTTGTCTGAACCAGACTCTGCTGCTTGGAGTTTTTGTAGTGACTCGGCAATTGATTCAAAATGCCGAAGTTGGCCGGTTTATTCGGGTTGACGCACTTCCAGAAGCGGTTCAATGGGATCCGCTGTATGCGTTTTTAGGCGTTTTTGTATTGGGATTGCTTGTCATTTTCTGGATTATTCGCCAAATTGTCGTGTTAAAGGATTAGAGCGAACAAGTATGCGAGGTGCTCTTTTGTGGAACCAATTCGCTTGCCCCTTTTGTATCTTGTATGAAACGCTTTGTTTTGATCCCGTTGACCCTTTGGTTGTGTTTGTTGTTGGGGTTGCCGACTGTTTTTTCGGCAGATTTGGACCCTAAAATTGTCAATCGGGCAATTGATCGGGCTGTTTCTTACCTCAAACGTCAACAGAAAGCAAATGGGAGCTGGGACGAAAATAACGTCGATTGGAAAGTCGGAATCACCTCGTTGTGTACATTGGCCCTGCTCAGTTCAGGTGCAGATAAGAATGACCCGGTTGTTGCTCGCGCTCTTGCATTTTTGCGTTCAGAAAAATTGGCCGGAATCATGCAAATGACCTATTCCGTTTCTTTGCGGAGTATGGTGTATGCCCTTGCTGATCCTGAACGAGATCGGGCCCTTTTGCGCGAAAATGTTGCTTGGTTGGAACGGACACAAGTCAAAACAGGTCCCAATACAGGGGGTTGGGGATATGGACTGTCTGTGTCGGATTATGCCGACATGTCGAACACTCAATTTGCGATTCTTGCCTTGTATGAAGCCGAACGTGTTGGAGTTGGGTGTCAACCGGATGTTTGGAAACTGGCGCAAACCTATTTGGAGACTCGTCAAAATACGGACGGTTCTTGGGGATATACCTCTTCAGAATCATCAGGAAGAGGGAGCATGACCTGTTCGGGAATTGCAAGTACGCTGATTGTTGCAGGAATGAGGGAAAAAGGAGGAGCTCAGGTCCGGGGAGGACGTATTCTCTGTTGTCAGGACACTGATTCCGGTTCAGAAACGCAGGTCCAACGGGGAATGAATTGGCTTGCTCGACATTTTGACGTGAGCAGCAACCCCAGATACGGGGGTTGGTTGTACTACTATCTTTACAGTTTGGAACGGGTTGGTCGTCTGTCCGGAGTTCGTTTGATTGGCAATCGCGATTGGTATCGTGAGGGAATTGACTCGCTGTTGAATTTGAAAGGTGATTTGGTTGACAGTTGGCGCGGTCGGGGATTTGAAGGTGATCTGGTTGCAACGTCTTTTGCCGTTCTGTTTTTGACAAAGGGACGACGACCGATTTTGCTCTCGAAAATTCATTACGGAGAAGACAACTCTTGGAATGTACATCCGCAAGATGTCGGCAATTTGACACAATTTGTTGAAAAACAATGGAAACAGGATTTAACTTGGCAGACAATCAATTGGGAATGGGGGAGTGTTGAGGATTTGCTGCAATCCCCTGTTTTGTATTTGTGCGGGACCGAAAATCCTCTTCCTGATGATCCGGTCAAAGCGGAAAAAATCATCGAAAAATTGCGCGGTTATCTCGATATGGGCGGTTTTCTGTTTGCCGAATCCTTTAGCAGCAATTCGGACTTTGATCGCGGTTTTCGTGAACTCATGCAACGGGTTCTCCCGGGCGAGGAGTACACATTGCGTCTGCTTGAAGAGGATCATCCGATCTGGACAGCAGAATTGCCGGTTCCTGTCGATCAACTGCGACCTCTTGAGGGGATTGATTTCGGTTGTCGAACCAGTGTTATTTATTGTCCGGGTCTTCCGCTTACATCGCAGGTGTCGCCGAACAAACCGATTTCGGTTGACCAGTTTCGTCCCTCACTTTCCTGTCTTTGGGAGATTGCTCAATTGGTTGATCGGGGTCATCCTTACGCCAAAAATATTCAGGAACAAATCAATGCTGGTCTTGCAATCGGTTGTAACATTCTTGCATACGCAACGAATCGTGAATTGTTGACGAAACTTGAACGTCAGGAATCTGTTTCACTCACCTCAACAAAGCGTCTTCAGGATCGGGGAACAATCACGGTCGGTCTGTTGGAACATGGAGGAGGTTCTCATTGTGCTCCTCGCGCAATTCCCCGTTTAATGGAAACGGCTGCTCTAAAATTCGGCGTCCCCGTTTCTGCAAAAGTTAAAAATGTTCGATTGACAGACCTAAATCTGTTTGACTATCCTCTTTTGTTCATTCATGGTCGTTCGTCATTCCGCTTTTCAGACGAGGAACGAACCGCAATCAAAGAGTATGTTCGTTGGGGCGGTTTTCTCTTCGTCAATTCGATCTGCGCAAGTCCTTCCTTTACCCAATCTTTTGAGGAGGAGATGAAAAAGATTTTTCCTGAGAATCCCCTTTTGCCGATTCCAAAAGACGATCCGATTTTTTCCGATTTGTACAACGGTTTCACGGTTGAAAAAGTGACACTTCGTGTGCCGCAAAAGGGGACGAATCAGAAACTGGAAATTGTCCAACGTGAAGTTGAACCTGATTTGCGGGGAATTCGTGTTGATGATCGTTGGGCAATCGTTTTTTCTCCTTACGATGTCAGTTGCGCCCTTGAAAAAATGAATTCAATCAGCTGTAAAGGTTATTCGCAAGAAAGTGCGCTCAAAATTGGTATTAATGTTTTACTGTACGCCCTTGAACATTTGTAAGGAACCTTCTCATGTCCGAACGTTATTATCTTGAAAAAGTCTCAAAAGAGGGCGACTTTGTGGTTCTTGAGGGGGATGAAGCCCGACATTTAAGTCGGGTCATGAGAAAAAAAGTTGGCGAAGAAGTCGAGCTTTTTGACGGAGTTGGTTCGGAGTATTCCGCCGTTATTGAAAAAATTCTCCGAGATCAAGTTGTTCTTTCCATTCTCAAGCGACGAAACGGTTTCCCGGAAAAAAAAACGAAACTGGTTCTCGCCGTTGCGCTCCCAAAAGGAGATCGGCAAAAATGGATGATCGAAAAATTAACCGAACTCGGCTGTTCAACCTTGATTCCGCTCAAAACGCAATTTGGAGTCGCAAAGAGCAATTCGGAAGTTCTCAACCGTTTACGTCGGGGAGTCATAGAAGCGTCCAAACAATGTCGACGTTCGTCACTTATGCAGATTACGGAAGAACGGACGATTGAAGAGGTGATGTCGAACAGGGAATATGAAGGAGTTCCCCGAATGATTGCACATCCTGTCCAACAATCAGACGGTCGGGCTGAATTGTTGACGAACTGGATTGCCAAGTATCCTGATTGTCGCCAAATAATCATTCTCATTGGTCCAGAAGGAGGATTCTCGGACGATGAAATCAGGTATGTCCTTGCAAATAACGGAATTCCGGTTCATTTCGGTTCGGGCATACTCCGAACCGAAACAGCCGCAATTGCGGCTTGCGCTCTGTCTTGTCTGCAAGAGTGAGATGTGGGGAATAGGGATTAGAGGATAGGGTTTAGGGGATATGGGGGAACGAGGAAGAACATTGAGGTTATTCAAACGAGAAAGATGCTGCTGTTTCGTTGACCCTTAAATTCATCTGTCCGTCAATCGCCTTGTTCATTGCGACGTCCTGAGATTGTTTGGCATATAAACCGGCAAGTGCTGCAAGAGGATTGTTTGAACCATTTTTTTCCGGGGACACGGACTTGTAAACCTCAGAAAGACTTGCGAGTTTGGCGATTTCATCAAACATTTTCGTCATTTCTTCATTTCCGGCAAGAATCTGCTCAATCTTTGCTTTGTCCTGGTGATCATTTGCAACAAGCAGATCGTCCGCTCCTCCCTTATTAAGCTCAATTGGTTGACTGGTGTCAATCCCGGCATTCTGCATTTTCTGCATGAAATCCCCTTGAAATTTTTGCAGTTTCATCTGCAACATTTGCGAGAGCATTTCTCCCCGACCTTTCAAGTTAACTATATCGGCAATATCCATGTCCCCCGTTTCCCCCCCATTTGCCTCAAAATTGAGCAATTCCAACGCTTGACGACTTGTTGGAGAAGGGGTCCATTGATCCTTGTTGACCGAATTGTGTGTCGATTGCAAGGATTCTCCCTCACTTGTCGTGTTCTTCTTTGGACTCAGAAAATTCTGCATAAATCCGGCAATTTGACCAGCTCCAGATAACATGTTTGCTCCTTTCAAGGTTCAGAACAGCGGGATAAAAAACAACTTTCAGGACCGGGAGAGTATAGAATCACTCAGAAAGAGTCAAGGGCAAATCATGGAGGAACCAAAATCAGAGCTAAAGAGTTAAGTGAAGAAAAACGAGGTTGACTTTTTTGTCCGTCTCTTGTTATACTCCCCTCGCTGATTTTCAGATTGGTCATTTCAATGCAACCAGAATCCCGAGACCCCTTGTTATTAGATGATTCGGTTGTCGTTGTTGTGATTCGGTTCCAACGTAAAATTATGGATCGTTGAGTTGAACCAGAAAAAAGGGAGTTATGTCGACGTAAAGTGACTATTAAGTTGTTGCGTACTTTTCGGTTTCTCCTGAAATGGGGATTCCTGTTAACCGTTGCATTCGGTGCTGTCGTTGCCGTTTGGGGGTATTTGTACCTGAACGACGAGGTGAAAGTACGCGCACAATCTTTTCTCTCCGAGTTGTTTCCCCAACTCGAAGTCACGATTCAAAGAGTCGAACTGAATGAAAATCGAGGTCTCCTTCTTCGTAATGTGCTGTTTTGCGAACCTCCTACAACACAACAACGACGACGCAAAGTGTTGTTTGTTCCCGAAATTGCAATTCAGGCCCCTCTTTCTTTGGAAACGGTTCAGGAATTTTTCCAGACAAAAAAATGGACGTTGGAGTTCATTGAATTGAACAGGCCTTCTTTATTTTTGACTCGGGACGACCAAGGACAAATTCGGGAAAAAGAGTTGTTCAAAAGTGAGAAGCGGAAAGATACAACGGTCCCAATTATCGTCAATCAAGGAAAAGTTCAGTTAGATGGTCTACTTCTAAGCGAAATTAACATGTATTTTGCAAAAGTGGAGACTGAAAATGACATAAATGACATAAATGACATAATAGAGACTTCTGTTGCGAATCAAACTCCAACTGTTGTCAACGGAAAACCAACCGTTGTGAACAGAACACGGACTGTTGTGAATCCAACATCAACCGTTGTGTCAGAAACGGCGAGACGGACAACGGTTTGGCGACCAACCTTAGAGTCCATGTTGGACACTTCTCCGTCCGAATTGTCGGTTGAATTACCCAACTCTCCCAAACCGAGTATTTCATCTCAATCGTCAAATCATGCTGAATCGCTTATTATGTCCGAATTGCCAAAATCTCCCGTTCTTTCCATCTTGTCTGATTTCTCAGAAACAAAACGCGAGAGTATTCAAATGCAATCTGATTCGACCTATTCTGCTTTGACTCCTTTCGATTTGACTCCTTCTGACGAATCGAAGTCTTCTGAACAGAGATCAAATCGTTGGGAATTTCAAGGGACTGCCAATTCGGAATGGTCGCGCACCATTCATATAGAAGGTGAAATCGACCTTGAAACGGAATTTTGGCGTCTAAATGGTTCCGTCGAACAAATTCAGTGTTGTGAAGATTTATGGACTTTTCTTCTAAGTTGGAAAAAAAACAGTTCAACCTCTTCGTCTGTGTCAGAACCTGATCGTAACCCGACTTTTTTAGGAGAGTCAACAACAACAACAGCAACAGAGGTTGTTAAGAAAAAATTCGATATAGAAAGTTTACTCCGTTCAATTCGAGGAGCAGGTCAACTTACATTTGCTTTACAGAAAGACCTCGGTTCTTCACTTGGTTTTTCCGGGGAAGTCAACGGTTCCGTCCAAGAAGGTCGGGCTAAACTCGAATTTTTCCAACAACCCCTGTCTGAGTTGGTTTTTGATTTTAATTTGTCAACCAAAACCGGTTTGCAGATCACCAATTGTTCAGGTCAACAGGGAGATGCCCGATTGTTTCTTTCTTATCAACAGGAAAATTTACGTCAATTAGACGGAAGTCGGCTCCAAATATGGACTCAATCGTTGTTGTTTGACAAAAAATTGGCAAATCGACTTGCCCGTTATATTCCCCCAACCCTAAATGATTTGATCGGCAAGTTTCACTACTTTTCCGTTCTTGCTGATTTTGACTTGACGTTGTGTCGGGAATCGGGACGTTGGATTCCAAGTGGTCTTAAAATGGAAGGACGTGAACTGAATTTTTTATATTCGACAACACCCTATCCTGTTGAGGGTTTAGCCGGTTCACTTGTTTTGGATAAAAACCGAATGTTGACGTTTCGTTTTGCAACCCCGGAATCCAAACGAAAAGCCGTTTTTGCAGGAGAATCACCCAATGATTTTGAGGAACTGATTCCGCCCTTTGCAAGTCTTCAACGGAGTGTTCCAAGAGAAAACATTCGTGCTGTTCCTACAACTTCAGATCAAAAAACAACATTTGGTTTCTCTTCAACACCAACACCGCAATCGCGAATCCTGCATGACGAACCCTATATTTGTATTCGGGGCGATTTTCAAGATGTGTTGAATCGACCGTTTGGTCAAATGACGATTCATTCGGCTTCTATTCCGATCAACACGAAACTTATGAATACGATTCCCGAGAAATCACGTCGAGTCGTTCAGTCACTTCGTCCAACCGGGACAGTCAGTTCTGAAATCAAACTCAACTTTTTGCCAAAAAAACAACAGGGTTCCCCGCAAGAAATTAAAAAAGACATTGCGATTTACGCCAATGATTGTTCGGTTTATTACGATCAATTCCCCTATCCTGTTCGTGAAATCAACGGCGTCATAAAGTGGGACGGAACCAATTGGTTGTTCAGCAATTTTACAGGTTCTAATGAATTGACAAAAGTCAAAGCGCAAGGAAACCTCAACTTTTTACCTGCAAATGCAAACGAAGAGTATGTGCTCACGTTGATGTTTGACATCAACGACATGCCCCTTGAGGGACCGTTGCAACATGCCTTACTCAATCCGAGTTATAAGGAATTACATGCTTCAATGCGAGGAACAGGTCGAGTTGATGCTAAAGCGCAGGTCCGCTATTTCCCGACATCGAAACAGTTAAATGTATGGTTTGATGCAGAACCGGAAAAATCAGACGGACTGACGATTTGTCCGACCAGTTTTCCCCTCAAAATAGAGGGAATTCAAGGAAAATTCAGCTTTAATAATGGTCTTTTTACAGTGAAAAACATGAGTGGACGACATAAGGACACTCATTTCATGTCGGACATCAATTGTCAGTTCAGCAAAAATGGAGCTTGGGAAATTAACCTGTCTCCCCTTGTGATTGACCAATGTTCCCCGCAAGAGAATGAATTCTTACGCGCAATGCCTGAACACATGCAATTTTTGGTGAAGAATATGAAAGTGCAGGGACCTGTCAATTTCGACGGAAATTTCCGGTTGTCCCGACCTTTTCAAGGTGCTCCCTTACAGACCAATTGGAGTTTTGCGTTGACTTTGCATCAAAATGGAATTGACATTGGAGTTCCCGTTCAAAACATTTTTGGTCGGGTTCATTTGGCCGGTCACAATCGAGGAGGTGAAACCAGTATTTCCGGCAATCTGGAACTCGATTCCGCCCGTTTGAACGGACTTCCCTTAACCAATGTGTCAGGTCCCTTTTACTACGACGGGGATGTCTTGACGTTGGGAGAACGGAATGCAACCCTTTTTCAGACACCTCCAACACAAAATGTGGGACGGGTCAATCCTCATTCCTATTTGGGTCAAGCTCCAACATCACAAACAGTTGTTCCCCTTTCCCCAACCTCACAACCTCTCGTTCCTCCTCTTCCCGTCTTAGTTCCTCCTGCTCCTGTAATCACCAATCCTGCACCTGCAATCAGCAATCGTGCATCTCAGGAACCGATCCAATCCTTTATTCCTCTCCAACAACCCGTTCTTCCTTTGAATCCCATTCAAAGTGCAATTCCGTCGGAAATGACAACTGTCCCTCTTGTACATGGTCCACAAATTTCTGCGGAATTATTCGGGGGAACCCTGCTCTGTCAAGGAGCAATCCGTCTCTTCGCCAAAAAAGTATCATACGATTTGCATTTGGACTTGCATGATTCGGATTTACAGCAAATGGTGAGTGAATTTTCGAATAATTCGGGCAAACCAATTGGCAAATCGGGGGCGTTCAACAAACGGAATCTTGACGGTCTCATTTTGGCAACCGTTGATTTACATGGTGAAGGACGGAATCCCGACACTCTTTCGGGAAATGGTTCCATTTCTTTGCGAAATGCGTACTTGTATGAAACGCCCGTTATGATAAAAATTATGCAGCGTTTGAGTGTTCAGATTCCTGATCGAAGTGCATTCAGTTCAGGAGACATTCAGTTTCGGATTCAGGGAAAGAAAATACTGCTCCACACTGTCCGATTCGACGGAAGTGTTTTGTCGTTGGAAGGAAATGGGGACATGAAACTGGACGGAACCCGTTCCGTCAACCTCATATTGAAAACACGATTTGGCGGAACTCATAATCAAATTCCGGTTTTAGGGAATATAATCAACGGGTCCCGGGAATCCTTCAATCAAGTCCATATCGAGGGACCGTTAAATGATCCTGAAGTTCAGCTCAATCCCCTTCCAGGAATGAGAAACGCAATCGAACAATTCCAAGGAGAACCTATTTCACCTCTCAATTAACAACATGTCAGAAAATTCATTCCCATTACCTCGAAAATTTCGTTTTGCAGGTGTTCATTGTGGTCTTAAATCCAATCCCGAGGAACTGGACCTCTCCCTTGTCATAAGTGATCGTCCTGCAACAGCAGCGGGAGTTTATACACAAAATCTGGTTTGTGGAGCAGCCGTTTTGATTGATCGTTCACGAACACCCGGTCGCGGATTTCGAGCGGTTGTTGCCAATTCCCGAATCGCCAATGATTGTACAGGCGAACAGGGATACAGAGATGCACACGAAATGACAGCACTTGCAGCCGAAGTGGTTGGCGCAGCCCCAGAACAAGCGTTGGTGATGTCAACCGGGGTGATTGGTTTGCATCTTCCAATGAACAAAATTGCATGCGGGATCAAGGATGCCGCATCTCAGTTACAAAGTGAACCGACTGCATTTTCTCGGTCTGCAAGGGGTATTATGACGACGGACACGGTTGAGAAAACCTCTTCGCGGTCGATTCTTCTTTCAAGCGGGGAAGAAATAACGATTGCCGGATTCTGTAAAGGGGCTGCAATGATTGCGCCCAATATGCGGACGATGCTTGCATTGATTATGACAGATGCGGCGTTGGACCCGACAGAAGCACAGTCCCTTCTGGAAAAGGTTGTTGATGATTCCTTCAATTGTATTTCCGTTGACGGTCATACCAGTCCTTCCGACACGGTTCTGTTCTTGGCAAATGGTGCAGCACGTTCAGAGATTCTCCTTCCTGAAGATCGTCCGGCGTTTGTTCAAGCACTCAAAGAGGTTGCGCAGGAATTGGCCAAAAAAATTCCCGCAGATGGAGAAGGGGCCTCACATTTTATCACTTTGGATGTACAAGGTTGTGCAGATCGTGAAAGTGCTCGAAAATTGGCCAAAAAAATTGCCGAAGACCCCCTCGTTAAAACGGCGTTTTATGGGGCTGACCCCAATTGGGGCCGAATCATTTCAGCAGCAGGAGGAGCGGGGGTTCTGTTTGACCCTATGCAGGTTGGGCTGAGCATCAACGGTTTTGAGCTTTACAGGAAAGGAACGCCGATTGCATTTGACAAAGTGCTCATCTCGAATTCTATTCGGGAAAACCGTGATGTTTCGGTTTGCATCACCTTTGGAGAGGGAGTAACCAATCTGCGGTTTTGGACGACCGACTTGACATGTGAGTATGTCCGCTTGAACTCCGATTATACAACATGACAGACCTGACGGACTTGTTGTTGGAAAAGGATTAGGATAGAATGTCCGATTGTTGATGAGGTTGCTGTTGAGTGTTCTGAATCAGCACCCTTTCGATTGGGTTCACTTTAGGTTTGATGTCCTTTGATTGCCTTTTTTGACTCTTAAAATTTTATGTTGTCGCAATCAGATCATTTTCCAACAGCGTCGTTGAAAAATCTGTCCGCAATGTCCGGTTTGTTGGGACGGATTCGGGCTTTTTTTGACGCACATCAATTTATCGAGGTTATAACGCCCCAATTGTCACAAGATACGACAATCAACCGTTTTTTGCAGCCCATTCCAGTTTCTGTTGAGGTGTTTCCCAATCGGTATCAACAGTATTATTTGCAAACATCGCCCGAATTCTGCATGAAAAGAATACTAGCGTCAGGAGCTCGGGCGATTTACCAGATTGCTCACGCTTTTCGGAGCGGAGATGTCGGCGAACATCACAACGTTGAATTCACCTTGTTGGAATGGTATCGTGTTGGAGATGAATATGAACAAGGGCGTGATTTTTTGGCGGAATTTGCGAGGGACATTCTGAATCGGGGGAATCCGCAAATACAGACGTTTGGTGATTGTTTTTTTGGTTTTACGGGATTAAATCCTCATCTTGCAACATGTGAGGAAATGAGGAATTTTGCGGATTGTAACCGGATTCCGTATCCTGAAACATTTGGGATTTCCGTGTTGAATAAGGATTTGCCCGATCACTTTCAACGGGAATCTTGGGTCGATTTGTTGTTTTCCGAAATCGTCCAACCTTGTCTTGGGACGGAAAAACCGGTTATTCTTTATGATTATCCGATTTGGCAATCGCAATTGGCGAGGACGAGGATGCACAACTCGGGCAAAGACTCTTACGAAGTGAGTGAACGCTTTGAGTTGTACGTTGACGGTTTGGAATTGGCAAATGGATATCACGAGTTGACGGACCCTGAAGAGCTTATGCGACGTAATCGAGAATCCAATCGTTCTCGGGTTGCAGACGGAAACGCTCCACTTCCTGAAAAAAGCCGATTGATTCGCGCAATGGAAACCGGTTTTCCCCCCTGTTGTGGAACCGCTCTTGGAATTGAACGTCTTCTTATGGTGCTTCTTGAAACACGAACGATTGACGAAGTGCTCCCCTTTCCGTTTGATCGAGCGTAATTCGGAGATTGTTCGGAGAGGAAGGGAAATGGGGGCAAAAAAAGGGTTGGAACAGGATAAAAAAGAAAACTTCACGCATTTTGTTGACCGGGGTGTAATTGTCTTTTCTCAAACGCTATAATCGGACCCGGGTTTTGTTCCTCTTGCTTTTTGAACCTCTCGATTGACTCACGTTTCTGAGAATCAACCGTTTTCGGGATCGGAATGGAGCTGTTTTGAGTTTTCGCAAGCCGGAATGTTTTGAAGTGCCCTTTTGTTCCTGTCACTTATCACTTCTCTTTTATTTTTTTTGGAGACCCAGATGAGCAGAAAATCATTGTTCCTGAAATACCGCGTACTATTGAGTACGTTCCTGTTGGTGTTTGCCGTTCCTTTTATACTTTGTGCGGCAGAGAAAGAGTGGAATGTCGGATATGCCGAACAGAATCTTCTTCCGTCCGATCTTGATTCCAAGGTGTACTACTTGGGGGGTTGGGGCGAGGACAAACCGGTTGCGGGCGTTTTTGACCCTCTTTGGGCCCGATGTTTTTTTCTGGATGCAGGAGAGGGGCAAAAGGTTGCTCTTGTTGCGCTTGACTTTGTTGGATACAGGTACAATCATATCCTGAACATTCGTAAACGGCTTGAAGATTGGTGTAAGGAAAACAATGTTGCGGTTCATGTTATTTCAACCCATAATCATGCGAGTTTGGACACGATTGGAATTTGGGGACCACCTGGAAAGACCGGTCGAGATGATGCTTACCTTGCTTGGACAGAAGAGGTGATTGCCGATTGTGTTAAGAAAGCAGCTGCAAATGCGAGTCCGGGGACGTTGACACTTGGGCAAATGACGGCTCCTGGAATGGTCGTTGATGATAGTCCTCCCAAAGTTGCGAACGAACAAATCAGCGTTTTACGGTTTGAACCGAATGATTCGGGCAAGAAGCCGATCTGGTTAATGCACTTCACCTGTCATCCTGAGGGATTGGGCAAACCGAATTATCATGTTTCGAGCGATTTTGTTCATGCAGCTCGGGATGTTATTGAAAAGACAAAAGACTGTCATGTGCTTTACATTAACGGGGCAGTTGGGACAATGCAGACAGTTCCTTGGTTGTTTGATGAAAATGGTAAACGGTCACAATCATACAAGGTCGTGAGCGACTTCGGTCGCAAATTGGGGGAGTATGCGTTGAAAATTGGGGAATGGACCCCGGTTTCGGCTGATTTGTTGCATCGTTCCAAAGTCGTTTCGGTCCCGATTTACAATCTGAAACTGCAAGGAGCGGGACAATATGGAATTATACTGCCGTTTATTCCGGGGGAACCTTATGAATCGGACCCTGAAATGCTGAAGTTGGGGTTGAAGGACCCGAACAATAGGAATTTGCCGACATTTATAACGGAAGTTTCGTACATGCGACTTGGTGATGATGTTGGTGTTTGTTTTATTCCGGGAGAACTTGCGCCGGAATTGACGAACGGAAAGTATCTTGAGCCGGACAATTGCGTTAATCCGCATATTGCGACAGAGAAACCGTTATTTGAGATTATGCCGGATAAAACGAAGTTGATTTTTGGTTTGGCGGATGATGAAATCGGTTATATTGTTCCGGCGAACAATTATTACATTTCGCCGAAAAATCCTTGGGTCCCGACTGATGATAAATTTGGTCGGGGACATTATCCTGAGACGAACGGAACGGGACCTGAGACGCCGACGATTATCGTTCATGCTCTTGAGGAATTGGTTAAATAGGGAATAGGGGATTGGGAATGGGGGATAGGGGACGCGGAATAGGGAGTTATTATCTGTTCCTACTTCGCGTCTCTTCCTCTGTTCCCGTTTTGTCAGGTCATTCATCTTGGAATTATACAAACTTAATAAATAACAGAATAACTGAATAGAGGGAAACAATACAATGCAAGCAACACGTCGAGAATTTTTAGCGAGTACAGGTTTGATTTCAGCTGGTTTGGTTTTGGGAGGAACGGTTGTCCCCTCGTTGAGCAAACAGGCAAGAGCGCAGGATGCGGCAAAGGTTTTTCAGACGAAACTTTACAAGGCGATGATTGGAGATGCTCCAACAGATGAAAACTGCGAACGTTGGAAAAAGGCCGGATTTGACGGAATGGAAGTGACAGGTTGGAACATTTCGGTTGAAAGGGCCCGAGAAAATCGAAGAATCGCGGAAAAATATGACTTTAAGATTCATTCCGTTATGCGAGGTTGGGCGGAGTTTAACAATAAAAGTGAACGGATTGCCAAACGGACGATTGAAGAGACGAAAACGGCGTTGAGAACGGCGAACGCTTATGGTGCAGGAGCAATTCTGCTTGTTCCTTGTCGGGTTGACGGAATGAAAATTCCCGAACCCTGGGATTTTAATATTGAGTTTGACCCCCAAACCTTAAAAGTCAGTGCTGTTGTTGAGGGAGATAATTCGGAATTTGCCGATTACATTGCGGCACAAAATTATGCGACAGAATCGTCGATTAAAGCGATTGAATCGCTGATTCCAACCGCTGCTTATGAAGGGGTTATGATTGCGGTTGAGAATGTTTGGAACAATTTATGGTGTACGCCGGAATATGCGTCCGCTTTTGTACGGTATTTCAATAATCCGTGGATTAAGGCGTATCTGGATATGGGGAATCATACTAAGTATTCGGACACGGAACATTGGATTCGCTCATTAGGCAATCAGTTGGTCAAACTGCATATCAAAGGGTTTGCAGTCAAAGAAAAGAAGGGGAAACGGGGAGGAGGACCGGGTGATTGGACGACGTTTGATAAGGCGACGATTAACTGGAAGGGAGTTCGTGCTGCATTAGAAGAAGTCAATTACAACGGTTGGGTTTCGATTGAAGAGGGGGGACATTCAGATGAGAAGTTCAACCAGCTTCTTGACGATTTTATTGCAGATCGGTTGTAAAAAACCTTGTTTTCTGTTTGATTCAACGCAGATGAAAACAGAGATAAGAAGGAAATAAGAAGGAAAACGGACCTTTTCAGGTTGTGTTGACGCTGAAAAGGAGAGGAAAAATTTCTCTGGGGGGTTGAAATTTGCTCAAAACAGGTAAAATGAACATCCTTATTGTTTTATCCCCCCGTATTAGGTCTATTTCGAGGTGTTTTCAATGGAAGTCGGAACTTTGGCGGTTGAACTGCGTGAAACAGTTGGTAAAAGGCGAAACCGTCGTATGCGGAACAACGGAAAGATTCCTGCCGTTTTGTATGGTCATAAACAGGCGGTCTTGAATTTAACACTTGACGCTGAACAAGTTCAGTCCGTGTTGCGACATGGAGGACGATTTGTCCAATTGAAAGGGGCGGTCAACGAAAAAGCCCTGATTAAGGATTGTCAATGGGATACATGGGGCAAGGACGTTCTCCACATAGACTTCAATCGCGTTGGAGAACATGAAAAAATCAAGGTTTCTGTTCCCGTTGAATTGCGGGGTGAAGCACCTGGAGTTCACGAAGGTGGTGTCGTCAAACAAGTGCTCCACAGTCTTGAGCTTGAGTGTGCCGCATCTGCCGTTCCCGAAAGTATCAGCGTCAACATTAACAGTCTTGGACTCGATAAAGTCATTACTGTTGCTGATCTGGTCCTTTCAGGTGATTCTCGGGTCCTCGCAGACGCAACTCAGATTGTTGTCAGCTGTACTCCGCCTGTCGAGGTTGCTGAAACATCAGAAGAAGCAGGTGTTGGAGAACCGGAAGTGATTGGACGTAAGAAGTCGGATGAGGACGGAGCTGAATAATCATTGTTATGACGTGGTTGTATTCGAGCGAACCGTTGTTCATTTGCGGTCAAAACGGAGAACAACGGCGAGAACTTGTCAAACCTGTCCCGGGATCGAAGTCAATGCGAATCATTGTCGGTTTGGGTAACCCGGGTGAAAAATATCGAAAAACACGACACAATGTCGGTTATTTGGTTCTCTCTGAACTCGCAACGAGTTATGCGACAGGAAAACCAAAAGCGAAGTTTCATGCCGACATTTTGGATGTTCGCGTCAAAGGAGAAAATGTTTTGCTTCTTTGTCCAACAACTTATATGAATAATAGCGGCAAGAGCGTTTTGGAAGCGACACGTTATTACAATGTTTCTCCCGAGAACGTGTTGGTTGTTTGTGATGATTTTAATCTTCCTTTTTCGCGGTTGAGGTTGCGGAGTGAGGGGAGCAGCGGGGGTCAAAAAGGATTGCAGGACATTTGTCGGGTGTTGGGGACGGAACAGGTTCCTCGTTTGCGAGTTGGGATTGGTCCGATCCCAGATCGTATTGATCCCGCAGATTATGTCCTTTCCAATTTTAACTCTGCCGAAATGAAAATGTTGCCTGATGTTTTGAAAAAAGGGGCTGATGCCGCTTACTGTTTTCTAACAGATGGAATAACAGAAGCGATGAATCAGTACAACGGTTCTTCGACGTGAGTTTTCCGGGTATGAACCGCGACCAAACTTATGCGGGTGTTTTACTGAGTCAACTCCGTTGTTTGGCGAATTGGGCAGGAGGATGTTGGACCGGACAAGATAAGTCGTTTAGGTAATGTGGCGATAGAGCGAGAGATACAACATTGAAGACGACGCGGCGAACGGTGTTCGTCGGCCAAACGGGAGAACTAATCCCGGCGTCGTTGTTTGTTTACCCTGTAAAGGGACTATTGTTTCCAAGAGGAGTGTTACATTGACAGAAAATGTTTATGAAGGTTTGTTTATTCTGGATTCAGAGCAGTATGCAAGGAATCCAGATGAAGTTTCAAGTCAGATTGACCGTCAAATTGGGCAATATCAGGGCGAGGTCCTTGTGAGCCGACTTTGGGAGGAACGTCGTTTGGCTTATCCCGTTAAGGGACATCGACGTGGAACTTATTGGTTGACCTATTTTAAGCTGGATGCGGCAAAAGTGAAGGAGCTGAATCGCCAGTTTCAAATCAGCGAGGGAATACTGCGTTTTCTTTTTCTGAAAGTTGATCCTCGACTGGTTGAAGCCCTTGTTGAACATGCTAAATCAGGCCCCATTCATCCTGTTAGTGAAATTACCGAAGATGTCCCCGGGACACTCGGTGATGTATTAGAAGAGGGAGAGGGTGAGGATGTTGTGTCGGAAGAGAGCGATTTGTAATCGCGTTTCTCGATTCCCGCCTTTTCAGGTTGTCCCGACAAGTTTTTCGTAAGCAATTTTTTCACGTTTATATAACATGGCTAGTTACAATCGCGTAGTGTTGCTTGGAAATTTAACACGGGACCCTGAATGTCGCTATATCCCAAGCGGTATGGCGGTTGCCGATATAGGACTTGCTGTTAATGATCGTAAAAAAACGTCAACCGGAGAATGGGTTGAGGAAGCGACGTTTGTTGACATCACACTTTGGGGGCGGACTGCGGAGATTGCGGGGGAGTTTTTGACCAAAGGTTCGCAGGTATTGATTGAAGGACGTTTGAAACTGGATACTTGGGAAGTGGAAGGTCAGAAACGGTCCAAGTTGAAAGTGGTCGGCGAACGGATGTCGATGCTTTCCCGGACAGGGGGAGGTGATAATGCTGGAGGAAGCGGTTCGGGGACGTTCCGACCGAATGTGCAGAAACCGGCGTCGCAGACATCTTATGATGAAATGAGCGGGGGTTTGGCGGGAGATGATGAAATTCCGTTTTAGGATGCCCTTTTGCAAACCGATTCGAGAGAATGTGCGGATTGGTTTTTGGGGTCGTGTTCAAGGTATTCAATAGAAGAAAAAATAAACAGACTTTTGGTATTAGACCTTAGAGATAGAGATGATTATAGCACAAACGAAGACAGAGCGGAAAAATCGACGTCGCGGACTGAATAAACGATTGCCGAAAGGACCTAATGGAGGAGTGCAGTTGTTGTTGATTCAGACGGTTGATCCACTTGGCAAGCAGGGTGATATTGTTGAAGTGAAGCCGGGTTATGCGAACAATTACCTGATTCCTCAAGGAATAGCGACGATTGCAACCGACCATCATAAGAGAATGGTTGAGAAACACCGGGCGAAATTGATGGAGATTCAGAAGAAACGTCTTGCCGGTTTGCAGTCGTTGTCCGAAGAACTCAAGAAAATCAGCGTTTCAATCGAAGCTAATGCTAATGAAGAAGGGCATTTGTACGGTTCTGTCGGGCCGGACGAAATTGTCAAAGCTCTTCGTTTGGAGAATCTGGTTTTGACCGCCGATCAGATTCGTTTGAGCGGACCTCTGAAAGAATTGGGTTTGTATACCGTCCGTGTTTATCTTGGACATTCGATTGAGAGCGAATTGAAGGTCTGGATTGTCCCGGTTGTAACCGAGAACAAATAGAAAATAAGTCGAAATTGAGAAACTGGCTGAATGTTGGTCGGTTGGACTGTTTTGTATCCCGTTTAGACGCAGAAGATCGTTCTGCGTTTTTCGGTTTTGTTCTTTTTGTGCGCGCGATATTTTTTGTGTGCGCTCAACGTCTTTTTTTGCGCGCGATACGTTGTATCTCGGCTAAACAGCTTTTTGTGTGCGATCAGCGTCTTTTTGTACGCGCGATACGTTGTATCTCGGCTAAACAGCTTTTTGTGTGCGATCAACGTCCTTTTGTACGCGCGATACGTTGTATTGCGGCTAAACGGTTGTTGTTGTTCGCCGGGGTTTCTTTATGTTCCACATTGACTGTTTTTGCGGGGGATTCGCTGCTTGAGCAAGTTGAACAGAGAACGGAAAAATATCATCTTCAGTTGCAACAACTTGCCGAACGTTGTGATCGCAATGATTTGGCCGAAGAAGCAGCCCGGACCCGGGCACAAATTGTCCCCCAAGAGACCCGGGTGATTCGATTGCCTGTTTTTCCCCTCGATGTTCAGGAAAAAAAAGGGGAATTGTCGGCTCAGTCAGAATCAATGACAGAACTGAAAAAGTATTGGCCGTATGCGTTGTACCGATTACGGACGGAATATGCGGCGGAACTGTTTGACTATGCAAAAACAGCGGCGAAAGAGAATCGGGGGACCCTTGCAATTCATCTTTGTCTGACCGCATTGTATGCGAACCCCGATCATGCCGAGATTCGTCAACTGCTTGGTTTTACCAAAATCAAGGATCAATGGAGGACCTCTTGGGAGACCCAACAACTGAAATCGGGTTACATCGATCATCCCGAATTGGGTTGGATATTGCAGAAGAATCGGAAAAAGATGGAATCTGGGAAACGCCTGATCGGCAAGAATTGGGTCAGTCTTTTGGAAGATTCTCAGGAACATCAGGACATTCGAAAGGGTTGGGTGATTGAATCAGAGCATTATGTGATTCGGACGAATCATAGTCTTGAGGAAGGGGTTCGTATATCACGCCGTCTTGAAGATTTGTACCGAGCTTGGAAATTGCTGTTTTACCGATATTTGGTGAGCGAGGAGGAGTTAGCGTTTATGGTCCTCAATCGTAAGACACCTCAACCGCTTCCTCGACATGAAGTGGTTGTCTTTCGTAATCGGGATGAATACATTCGACATTTTTCGGCGAATGAACCTCGAATTGCGGAGTCGGTTGGGCTTTATGAAATGGGGACCCGCTGTTGTTACTTTTTTGTGACGGACCCGAACCGTTCTTCGCCGGAATTGCAGGAAGATGTTGAGCGAACGCAATTGCATGAAGCAACACATCAATTGTTTTCGGAGACGCGACCGAATGTTTTTCAAGCCGGTTCCAACGCCAATTTCTGGATTCTTGAAGGAATTGCGATGTATATGGAGTCGTTGCGAATCGAGGGGAACTGTTATGTTTTGGGGGGACCGGATGATTTGCGATTTCAGGCTGCTGTTTTTCGGAAATTCGAGTCCGATTTTTATGTGTCTTGGAAAACCGTTTTGGGGATGAACAAACGGGGATTTCAGTCGTTTAAGGAATTACCGGCTCTTTATTCTCAGACAGCGGGAATGACCTATTTTCTCATGCACGCTGCAGAAGGTCGATTCCGCGATCCTTTGGTCGTCTATTTGTATAAGATTTATTCCAACCAAGATCAGCCGAACAGTTTGGAAATGCTGTTAGGGATTTCAGGAAAAGAATTGGACGTGAAATACCAGGAATTCTTGCGTGAGTATAGGTGAATGATGAGAAGGGCGTATGATGTTGACAATTTGCGTTCTCTCGCCGTCTTGCTGTTGTTTCCCTTTCATACAGCGCGGATTTTTGACACGCTTGAACCGTTTTACGTCAAGGGAAAGGAATCTGAACTCGCGTCCTTGTTCATTTTGTTTTGCATTCCCTGGTTTATGCCGCTTCTTTTTACACTCTCTGGAATCAGTACCTATTATGCCCTGAAAAAACGGGATTCAACCGAATATGTACATGAACGATTCTGGAAACTGTTGATTCCGTTTTTGTCCGGCCTTTTGTTGCTGATTCCTGTTCAGACCTATTTTGCCGAAAGATTTCATCACGAATTTTCGGGCAATTATTTTCAACAGTATTGGTTGTTTTTCACCAAAGAGACAAATTTAACCGGTTATTTTGGCGGTTTTACCCCGGGTCAATTATGGTTTCTTCTTTACCTTTTCATTCTCTCAATCCTTGCACTTCCGTTCATTCATTGGTTGAATTCTCTCAAAACCCGAATTCACAATGTACCACTTTTTTACCGAATTTTCGTGTTTTCAAGTCTTGTCTTTGCTCTTCCTCTTAACTGGTTAATGAGCGTCGACGGAAAAAATTTGGGCGATTTTTTTCTGCTTTTCGTTGCCGGTTATTTTATTTTGACCAATAAGACATTTGTCGGTCTTTTGGATCGTTGCTTTTGGGGCATACTCGGAGTCACCATCTTTCTGTTTGCTGTAAAATTTTATGGGCAATCTTGGATGAACGCTTGGTCCTTTTCTCTGCTAATGAAAGGTTTAAGCATCTTTAGCATCTTGAGTTTGCTGGAAATGGGCCGAAAATGCCTGAATTTCCGAAACCCGTTGACGGACTATTTAATGAGGGCATCTTTTCCGCTTTACATCTTTCATCAATCCTGGATTATCCTGATTGCCTATTACACCTTGCCGCATTTTTCAGGTGTCCTTCTTCCCTTTTTCCTCATCATGTCAGGCAGTTTGCTCTTTTCCCTGTTTTCTTACGAATTATGCCGACGATTCCGGTTGACACGATTGTTATTTGGAATCAAATAGAAAAGACGTTGTGAAGACAATCGCAAAGTAAAAGGGGACAATTTTTGCTGGAGTCGTAAGACGTGCAGAACAAATGGAGCAGGAAGATGTGAGTCTCTCGCAGTGTTCGCGGGGATCGCGGAAAAGACACGGAATTAAAAATACTCAAATATTGGTGAAAAAATTTATCGTTTCCCCCCATTTTGCCGCAATCATCGTCTCGGTTTTCGTCCTGATGATTCTGCTTGCAACATCAGATAGACTCCCTCTTACCTGGGATGAAGGAGAATCCGTTGATCGTGTCGAAAATTTGCTGACTTGGTTTGGAACCGATCACCCTTTGACCGTCCAATCAATTGAAGAGCATTGGACTTTTACGACACAGATTGAAGGACATCCGGCCGGTTATGGAATTGTGATTGCTCTTGGAAAAACAATTTACCCTTTTTTCCCCGGTCTCAATCACCTGTTCTCCCCCAAAACCGAATATCGATTCGGTCCCCTACTCCTCTTCACAATCGCTGTTGGTGTCGTTTATTACCAATTACAAGATCGCTTCTCTCAATCCGTTGCCGTTTTTTGGGTCCTGACCGTTCTCATGCTCCCCCGAGTCTTTGCTCATCTGCATATCGCCGCTTGTGATTCCCCGCTCCTCTCCTCTTGGTTGCTCTGTTGGGCAACCTTTCATGCGGCTTTTATACCAAAAGACAACTTAGGTTTCTCTAAAAATGAACTTTCTACACTTCCTCCCAATACTTTGAACCTTAAAAACAGGGACGATGCGGGCAGAATATCCGCGTTCTCGGTTTTTTTTATGAGAGGGGTACTTTGGGGATTCTGTCTCGGTTTGACCCTTTCCATGAAATTTACAGGTTGGATCGCCGTTATTCCCTGCTTTTTGACTGTCCTGATTCTGCCGAATCGGAAAAAGAACCTCTTATACCGTTTTTTGCCCGGCCTTTTTCTCGCCCTCATCGTCTTCCTCTTCCTCAATCCCCCTCTTTGGGTTGACCCTGTTCAAGGTTTCCGTCAATTTTTTTCACTGAATACGTCGAGAACCGGGTTCAACATTTCGATTCTGTTTTTGGGGCAAATGTACAATCTCGATCATCCTTTACCCTGGTACAACACAATCATTTGGGTGTTGATTACCATTCCGCTCGGTTTCCTGCTCCTCGGTTTTTACGGCGTTTATGCCCTTTTCCGTCGTTCTCCTCATCTATCATTCGGTATTCGGTTTTCTATCTTGATTAACGCGATGATTCTGCTGATTGTGCGTGCAATCCCCGGAACTCCCCCTCATGACGGTGTTCGGCTCTTTGTGCCCGCTTTTCCCTTTCTCGCTATGATTATCGCAATTGGCGCAACTTCGCTGTTTTTCCCAACCGAAAACAACAGGGATCGTGCGGGCAAGATGCCGATGTTTGCCGAGTTTTTTAGAAGTCCCCTGTTGTCAATGAAGCGTTTAACCCGGCTTTTCGTCATCCTTGTATTCGGTTTTTCCCTTTTCAACATGTTTTGGTACTCTCCACAATGGTTGTCGTACTACAACGCTGTGATTGGCGGTCTGGACGGGGCAAAACGGGCGGGAATGGAGCCGACCTATTATTGGGACGCTCTTGACGGTGAGGTTTTGCATTGGATTGCTTCTAATACCGATGTTGACGAGTTGGTCTGTTTCAGTGCTTCGTCAACGAAAAACATGCTTTTGTTAAGAAAATGGGGGGAATTGGAACGTGATTTTTTTCGCCGATTTGCGACGGATCAACAGGGTAAGACAATTCGTTGGTATATTTTGCAGCGACGACCGAGCGGGGAATATCCCCGGGACATTCGCCTTATCGAACAGGCGGAACCTGTTTTTCGCAAGGTGATTCGTCGGGGCGGTGTTGGAATTTGGCGATTGGATGATGTCCCTCTTTTGGAGATTTATTCCTTTGACGATTTTGAAAGGACGCAACAAGATGAGGAGTAATGTTTCGTTGTGTTCCCCTTAAAAACATTTCTCCCCCAAGACGAGATTGTCGCTCTGAAAAAATGCTGCTCTCTCTTGACAGAAAAAAGGAATCTGTTCTAATGCGAATCGTAGGATAAAGGCTCTTTATTTGACTGAAATGTTTTGCGTTTTGTTCGATGGGTGCTGTTGGTATAAGACAAACGCCGGTTTTTTTAATTCACCTGGCCCGTACCATTATCTGACTTGTACAGGTGATACCTCCTGCCTTTGGTATCTGGGTTTCTTCTTTGCGCCGTTTGAAGAAGATTTCTATTATCAACATTTCTGACGGTCAAGGATTTTAATATGAAACTTTATGTAGGCAACCTCTCGTATCGCACAACCGAAGATGAACTCCGAGAAAAATTTGAGCAGTACGGCTCGGTTGATTCTGTCAGCATTATCATGGATCGTGATTCAGGACGCTCAAAAGGCTTTGCTTTTGTCGAAATGTCCAATCGTGATGAAGCGAATGCCGCAATCAATGAACTGAATGGTGCAACAATTGGCGATAGAGCGATTGCCGTTAACGAAGCACGACCGCAAGAACCGCGAAGTGGCGGCGGAGGTGGTGGTAAAAGATTTGGTGGTGGTGGAGGTGGTGGTAATCGTGGTGGAGGTGGTGGCGGCGGACGTCGCTACTAATAATCAAATCACGGTGAATCTGAATCACCGAAAATCACTGTCAAGGCAGTGATTTTTCAATGATTCCACCTCCGAGCAGTCGATCAGCATCATAACAGACAGCAATTTGTCCGGGCGCAACCCCGTGTTTCGGTTCGGAAAAGCGGACTGTCATGCTCTGATCAACATTGACCGTTACTTCAGCCCGGGTTGGGTGATTGCGGTATCGGATTTTGACATCGCAAAAAAAGGGTGAACCAATTGGTACTTCATGGTGCCAGTTGGTTTCTGTCGCTCTGAGTTCACGACATTCAAGATCGTCATACGAACCGAGGATGACGTTTTTTGTGTCGGGTTCGATTCGGACAACAAAAGTCCGTTTGCCAAACCCGATTTTCATTCCCTTGCGTTGTCCAATCGTAAAACGTTCAAACCCTTCATGTCGGCCTAAAATTGTTCCGTCCGTCGAGACAAAATGACCGGAAGTGTCAACTTGAGGTCGTTGTTGATGTATGAATTCAACATGTTGGTGAGGGGGGACGAAGCAGATTTCTTGGGAATCTTTTTTTTCAAAGACATGAAGACCGAGCGCGAGTGCTTTTTCGCGGACTTGGGTTTTGAGCATTTCCCCAAGCGGGAATCGGAGTCGGGGCAAGTGTTGTCTCGCAATTCCGTAAAGAACGTAAGTCTGATCCTTACTCAGGTCAACAGGGCGGAAAATCGCCGGTCCTGACCCGGTTTCTTCGACGATTCGGGCGTAATGTCCCGTTGCATAGAAATCAGCCCCAATCGAATTGGCAAATTCAATGAGCAGGCCGAATTTGATTTTGCGATTACACAAAGCACATGGATTTGGCGTTCTTCCGGCCAGATAATCGCCAATAAAAGAGTCAATGATGTCTTGGAACGGAGCGTCAACATCCCGTCGATGCAGCTCAATCCCTAAATGTTCGGCTGCTTCGATTGCATCCTGTTCTTCTTGCGGATTCTGCTGAAAGGAATGTCGCAAATACACCCCGGATACCCGATGTCCCTGATTTTTCAGGACAGCAGCTGCAACACTACTGTCAACACCCCCGGACATAGCGAGCAGGACATGTGACATCGATTTTCACGATCCTAAAAACGGTTGGATTCGAGATTTTCCGTGTATCCCCGTTCTTCTTCCGCTGCTTCAATGAGAGCCCGCTCATTGCTGTGTGGAAACTGAGGTCCGGCCGGATAATACTGGACCCGCTGTTCCAACCAGTTCGGACTCGGAATGGTCATTCCGTTCGTGTGAATGGTACATCCGGTTGCACAAAGTAAGCTGAGTAAAAGTGACATGCTCAACAGAATGAGCAACCCGCTTCCTGCTATGTTTTTACCGAATTTCATTATCAATCTCCCTGATTTAACCAAACTACCTGATTTATCATGTAACCTCTTCACGAATCGTAAAGGAGGGTTGCTCAAAGGGAGTATCGGTCAACAGGAGAATCGTTCTTAACCTTAAAACCGTTAAATTCTACTTTTTCGGCAAAATAACATTTTTGGGTTAAGAAGAACAATTTCAGGTTATTATTGGGTTGACCGACTTTTGTCGTTTGCCGTTCTCTTAAAAGAGTGTGCATAAATTTTTCAGCACTCTTGCCCAAGAGAACAGTATCCTCTAAAATGGTTGACAACTTGGATTACGGTTGCCGAGTGTCGTCGCGGTCCCTCTCGGGATTCCTCACACAACCTCCCTTGAATCCACACACTTATTGTGTCAGAGTATTGGCGTGTGTCCCTGATCGGACGTGTACTCTACGGCTCGGGCCTATTGCCGGGGAATTATTTTTTCGACCTGTTTTCTATTCTTTTTCTTTTATTTGCGAGAGATGTCTCTGAACAATTTGCTGCTTCATCCGTTGACTTTGGGAGTTTTTAACTGGGACACTATGCCCCCTTGGATTAAGGCCCTGAAATGGATCGATCTCGGTGCTCTCGGCGTCGTCCTCGCTTTCATTGTCCTGATCGCCCTCTTCCGCTACTTCATGCCTAAAGCCGGAGCAATCGCTTGGGTCACAACGAAAGAATCGGTCCAACAACCGCTCTTCCTGATTTTAATGGTTCTCGGCCTTTTTGCCCTCTTCATCTTCCTCTATCTCCCCTACAACACGCTCGGTGAAGATGTTCGGCTCGTCATTACACAAGGTTTGACCTTGATAAAATTGATCGCCGTTTTTCTCGCTATTTGGACCGCAAGTACCTCGATCTCAGAAGAAATTGAAGGAAAAACGGCTCTCATGGTGCTCGCCAAACCGGTTGGACGACATACATTTCTTTTCGGCAAGTATGCCGGGGTTATGATTACCGTCACGATCATCTTTCTCGTCCTCTCCATCTTCCTCGTCAATACCGTCTCCTTCAAAGTCGTTTATGACGCTCGTGAATCGGGAAAAATCGTCCCCGACGCAATCGAATGTCTGAACCAAACCCTCGAAATTCTCCCAGGTCTCGTTTTGGCTTACCTCGAAACAATGATCCTCGCCGCTATTTCCGTCGCTATTTCAACCCGATTGTCCCTCCTCCCCAACCTGACCATCTCCCTCTCCGTCTACCTCCTCGGTCACCTCATCACCCAAATCGTTCAATCTTCCGTCGGTCAACTTCCTATGGTCGCCTTTGTCGGCGACCTCGCTTGCGCTGTACTCCCCGTTCTCGATTATTTCAGTATGGAAACGGCTGTTGCAATGAATCAGACCCTTCCCTGGTCCTACGTTTTATGGGCAATGGTCTATACCGGCATTTACTGCTCGCTTGCCCTTGTTTTCGCTCTCCTGCTTTTCGAGGAGCGCGACCTTGCGTAGATGTGTGGATGTCTTGGAAAATGCAGTCGAAGAGGTGAAGTGAACGTATTATGGTAGACTACAAGACATGAGAGAATGTGAATGTCGGGGCAAGAGACCCAAAGTGACGTGCTAAAGATGTAGGAGCGAGAAACACAAGGAGAGGAAATAACATGAGATACGCGATTTTATTCTGCTCACTGCTGTTATTGCCCGGTTTTCTGTTCGCTCTTCAAGACGATCCGGTTGAGACATTGATTGATCTGTCCCAACAACCGGATGTTGACACCCTAAGTCTTTCCGAAGTCGTCCCGACACTGCCCAATGTTGAAGAGGACATTCAGGAGGTGCAATCTTCAGGTCCGTCAGAAACCCGATTTATCGGTCGGAACTTTTGGGGTAATGTCGTCGGTTCCGGTCAAGGTCGTTCCCGTTCCAACCGGGTTCTTGCCGATTCCGGCATCCTCGTCCTTCCCGGTCATACCGCATCTGTTGAAGCGGTTCGGTACAATCCGCATGAAAAACAACTGTTAAGTGGAGGAGCAGATGGAGTTGCGATTCTTTGGGACACAACCTCAGGTCAGCCGATTCGCCGCTTTGAATCACATCGTGCCCCGATTGCAGCTGTTTCTTTTGGATCAAGTCCGAACAAATATATTACAGCAGGTCGGGATCGCCGACTGTTACTTTGGGAGATGTCCTCTGTCAATCCAACGAAAGAGTTTATCCGTTTAGTGAGTGAACCGAGTGCTCTTGCGTTGAACAATGCGGGCATTCTGATCGTTGGTCTTGCAAATGGAGAGATAACGTTTTACAAATTTTCGGACGTTCAACCGTATAAAGTGATTCGGGCACATGTTTTGCCGCTTAACAGTCTTGCGTTTAATCCGAAAGGGGACATGATTGTTTCAACAGGGAATGATGGAACCGTTTCACTTTGGGATACAGCAACGGGAGCGGGCCGGGGTGTTTTGCGCGGACATCGTTCTGCCGTTTTGTGTGCCGAATTTAGCCCGGACGGAAAATATGTCGTCTCAGGAGGAACGGATAAAACCGTGATACTCTGGGATGTTGCAACCGGTTTGGAAAAGGTTCGATTTTCAGGACATACAGGTGATATAACGGGGGTCTTTTTCAGCAGCGACGGATCGACGATCTACACAACGGGTCGTGATCGTTCGGTGATTGTCTGGGATGTCAAAACGGGGCAGAAACTGTTGCAATCGGAAAAACGGAATTCGCCGATTGAAATGGCCGCAATAGAAGTGACAACGGGCAATGTTGCTCTTGCGGAACAAAATGGGATGATCGAGATTCTGACACCAGTTTCGCTGAAACCGGTTCAACCGATTGGAGAGGTTGAGACAAACAGTTTGGCGCAATTACCGAGTTCCGTCGGGATACAGGATCAGCAGAACAAGGTGGAATCATTGGAAGAGGAACAGAAAGCAACTGTGAATACGGGGGGAAACGCAACCGCATTTCCGAACCACATTCCGCGAGCACGCCAATTGTTCCGAATTGGCAAAACAAACACTTACAGTGAACAAGGTTCGTTGAATCGGGACGGTAAACTTCTGTTGACGCTTTCAACACAAACGGGAGAAACGATTCTCTGGAATACGGTGAATGGTCGTGAAATCCAACGACTTGGGGGGGGAAATCTTCTTTCGAGAATCATCCTGCATCCGACGGAATTGGTTGCCTTTTCCGGTTCCAAAACGGGAAGTATCCAGTTTTGGGATATGGTGTACTACAAAATAACCCGGACTGTCCCGGCCCATACAAGCTCGGTGTCCGCCCTTGCCGTTTCTCCGGACGGTTCACAACTCTGTTCGGCTGCTGTTGACGGTTCGGTGATTCTTTGGGACACCAACACGCAAACCTCAGTTCAATCCCATTCTTTCTCCAAAGAAGTCACCTCGCTCTGTTTCAGCCCCGATCAACAGTCTGTGGTTCTTGGAATGGGTGACGGAAATATCATTCGTTGGAAACCGTCTGATGATTCGCTTTCCCCTTTTGAAAATGCAAAAGGAGGAGCCGTTTCTTTGGCGTTTTTCCCAAAAGGAGATCGTGTTGTATCCGGGAATCGAAACGGGATGCTGACGATTTGGGACTTGGAGACAGGTCAATCGCTTTCATCGATTTCAACGCAACAACAGGGAGTCCGTTCGGTTGCAATCAGCCCCAATGCTCGGTTGGTTGCAACAGGAGGAGAAGATGGACAAACGGTGTTGTGGAACATGGACACGTTGACGCCGCAATTGATTGTCCCCTTTCAGGGAGGAGCGGTTACAACGGTTCTCTTCAATCCGGCAGAATTGGAACTCATCACGGTTGGAGGACGAACGCCAATTCTCTGGAACATTGAAGATGTTTCCCGTTAATTTTTCGAGAATTTCCGTTTTCCGACAACTTCTAACGTCGATAAACACAAAATCCGGCTGACGCCGGGCTAAGTATTATTTCCCCCATTCCCTATTCCCTATCCCCTATTCTAACCTCTTGTGAAAAACATGCGATTTCCACTTTTTGTCCTATTTCTGACCGTTTTTATGCTCCCTCTTGATGCAGCAGAAACGCCCCAAGGAGATGAGGGGGTTGATTCAATGAGGTATCTGGAAAATGACCGGATTAAACTCGGCATTGATTTGAGTATTGGAGGTGCGGTCACGTTTTTAACGGATCGTGAAAATGGGGGAGAGAACATGATTAACAGTGCTGATTGGGGTCGGCAGATACAGCTCTCCTATTATAGTGGTCCACATCCTTTTATTGGTCCTAACGGAGAGGAACCGACCAAGCATTGGGCCGGTTTGGGTTGGAATCCGATTCAGTCGGGAGATGCGGGCGGAAACCGTTCCAAAACGATTGCGTTTGAACGTCCGTCCCCCAATTCCATGCTTGTTCGTTGTATCCCTATGAATTGGCCGCATACCAAAGGTGTTTGCGGAGATTGCGAATTTCAGGTTCTTTACACCCTTGATGAAAATGTGTTCAACATTCAGGCAACAATTGTTGTCAATCGGCCTGACAAAACACAATATGCGGCACATGGACAGGAAATGCCGGCTCTCTACACCAACGGAGCTTGGTATAAATTGGTCACTTATCTGGGAACCAAACCGTTTGAGAATGAACCGATTACTGTTTTGGTTGATAAAAACGACGGAAAAGGTTGGCCCTGGATCAACTATTATACACCTGAACGTTGGTCAGCCCTTGTGAATGAAAAAGGATTGGGGATTGGCGTTTATCAGGCGGATGATGTCCGTACAACAGCCGGATTTCATGGAGGAGACGCAAAGAAGGGATTTGGAAATGCGAAATCGGCTCAGACCGGTTACATTGCCCCTTTAGGTCGGGAGATACTGGATCATAACATTGTGTTGACGTATGAAACGACGTTTATTTTAGGAACGGTTGAGGAGATTCGCAATTACGTCAAGGAGCGTGAACGAAACCGGACGTTGCCGAACTGGGTTTTCCAGAATAATCGTCAAAGTTGGTCTTACCAAAATGGTGCTTTTGACTCAGGTTGGCCGATCCGCGAATCACTTGCAATCACCTTTCCTGCAAACGGCCAATTACAGGGACCTGAAACCTTTTGGCAAGCGGAAGATGCGCCCTTTTTGGAGATTGAAGCCGATTTTATCGTTCCGAAGCGGGCAAACACCGTTCAGGAAGGGGCAAACGGGATAAAGGAAGGGGCAAACGGGACCAACGAGGTCAATGAGGGACAGAAGGAGGAGACAACGGATGCAGCAAAGGGTCAAGTTGATTTTCTCGTGACGATTCAGCCGTTTAGTCCGTCCGATTGTATCGATTGGTTAGGTTGGAGTGAAGGAACCCAAGATGCAGCTAAAGAACGAGAAGAAAAGGGGCCGAAATACCCGACGATTCCGGCGTTTGAAGTTCCCGTCTCTTTCGCACAACGGGGAAAAGACGAGGTTTACCGTATTGATTTGAGTCAACACCCTCAATACAAAGGGGCGATGAAGAGCATGACGATTCAGGTCATGCAGCCCTGTTCAGCAACCGTCAAAGCAATCCGTTTGCGCGAGTCAAAGTAAGGTCAACAGAAAGACAGCAAAAAGTCGGCAGAAAGTCAGACTCGGCGTGTTCAGCGTCGGAAATTTCAAACCGCTCTGAATCGAGAGCGGTTCAATAATTGATGTACGTTTCCGAAGAAAAAGAAGGGTTGACATATCATTGTCCCCTTGATTTAAGCGACTCCAACATCAGGGCGTTTGGTTCGCCAAATTCCTTTCCGTCCAACGTGTATCCAAAGACATCACGCTGTTCCCAAACCGGTTCAGCCGGTTCCTTGCCAAATGAAGGAGTGCTGTAATACTCAACCTGAACGCGGGAATCATCAACCCGAACCAGAATGAAACCAATTCGCCCTAATTCCTGAGCAATCGGCGTTTCACGATCCAAAAACGGTTCCTTAGGTGTATAAAATTTATGGGCCGCACTTCCGCAAATCACCTCTTGCAATTCGGACTGACTGTCTGGACTTTTGATTCTCGAATGATGATAGATGTGATCGTGTCCGCTAAAACAGTATTTGACACCATTCTTTTGGAGCAGAGAATAGAACGCATTCTGGACATCAGGTCGTGAATCTTGGTCAATCCCCCCAAAAATGTTGTCCTTGTGATTCTGTCCCAACAGGTTTTGATGTGAAAAAACAAACACAACCTGATGATCCTTCTGTTCTAACTGTTCCTGAATCCAGGGTAAATAGTCGGCAATGAAATATCCCTTTCCCCGATTCTGTCCTTCAATTGCAAGCATAAAAAGGTCAAGAAGAATGAATTTGACATTTTTGTGGACAAAAGAATAGGTCATTCCGGCTGTTCCGGGGAGATCAGGACTACTTCCAAGTTGGTTGGGCCGACCGGGGAGATTCGGAAAAACCTGCGCAAAATCGCGGGCTCCCTGAACTCCTTGACTGTCGTGATTTCCGCGAACCGGATAATACGGAATTCCAGCATCTCGCAACGCCTGATTATGTTCATTGCGCCGTTCAAACGAACGAACAGAGGACTTGTTGACCAAATCTCCGACCTGAATGACCAAATCAACATTTTGCCGAATCAGTTCCTTATTGATCGCGTCAATCACATGAACCGCTGTTCCGTCAAAAGGTTCTTCCTCCGAACCCCATTGCGTGTCGGGAATGACCGCAAAACTCCATGATTCTGCAAAAAGTGGTTGCAGAACGAGCAAAAGAATAAGGCAAATGATTGGGAAAAGAGCGGGACGGGCAAAGAATCGTAATCGGGGCATTGAATAAACTCCTACAACAATGAATCAAAGGTTAATGGACAAGGGCAAAATAACAGTAGACTTGTTCGAGAACTCAAAATTATTCTGCCTATTTTCTCAACCGAACACATTTTTGGAAGAATAGGTAGGTTTTTTGCGTATTCCACATCGGTTGCCGAACAAGTCTAGTATAGTAAAAATAACAGCCGGAAGAGAGGGACGCAAGTCCCGACGAACGGTTGTGTTCTATCTCTTATTCCGCCCTTGACATTTTACCAAAACGGCGTCTTCTCACGAAGACCAACTCGAGGACGTTGTTCTAGCGAAATGACTTGATTGAACTGGTCACAACCCCCCAAATTTCCAACGCCGATTCGTCGGTCAAACGGATTACCCTGAATTGATGGTTTTCAGGTCGCAATTCAATTCGTTGACGGTCAATAAACAGACGCTTAACCGTTAGTTCCCCGTTCAGAATTGCAATCACGATGTCCCCGGATGAAGGAACAAGACTGCGGTCAACAATGAGCAAATCACCGTCAAAAATTCCCGCTCCAATCATGGAATCTCCGCTCACTCGCATAAAAAATGTCGATTCCGGTCTCGCAACCAAATATCCCGACAGATCAAGATGTTCCCCGACACTGTTTTCAGCAGGAGAGGGAAAACCGGCCGGGATTGTTTCCAACGCAACCGGGCGAACAATCGGGTCAATGTCGGTCAGGCCTACATCCACTTTTCTGACAAATCCCTGTTCCAATGTAGGTAACAAGGACGGTTCTAAGGTAGATAACATAATGAATTCTAAAATTTCTTAAATAAGGTTGCAAAGAGAGCCGCAACCGTCTGTCCTAAAACCGGATGTCGCATCTCCCGGGCAACTTCAACAGCCGGTTCGAGGACAAATCGCCTTATGTGCATTCGAGGATGTGGAATAACGAGCAATTCTGTATTGATTGTATAATCGGCATAAAGCAAAATATCAATATCAATCGTCCGGGGTCCCCAATACTCATGTCTTACCCGGCCCATTTTTTTTTCAATTTCCTGACATTTTTCGAGCAACATAAAGGGGTCAAGAAGCGTCTCTATCACGCCCGTCGCGTTCAGGTATTGCGGCTGATTGGGAGGACCTCCTTCTGGTTCGGTTTCGTACAACGAACTTAGGCGGATTGTGCGAGTGTCGTCCAGCTCGTTGATCGCATTCCATGCTCCTTCAAGTTGTGCTTTGCGATTACCGAGATTCGCACCTAATGCAATGAGGGACAATTCCATAAAAATTCAGGTCAACAGACGGAAAAATCAGTAAATTTTACCCTCTTATCCAACAATCGGTCAGAATATGGTAAACACAACCTATAGTATGGTGAAGCAAAGGACAAGAGGTAGGGTCTGCTTTTCAACTGTTGTGAAAGGAGAAGGATGATATGCCAAGTCGATATAAGAATGTCATAAAAAATGTTATACAGACGAAACCGACAAACCGGGATCGAGCAAGGGCGAAATCTCTCGAACTCTTGAAAGAAGAATTGTTAGTGCGTCGGGAATCCTTACGACGTGAAATTCAGGGGGAAAAGGCGGACTTCTCAACCTTGTGTGATCGGGATATGATTGGTGATATTGCCGAACTGGCCTTAAATTACACGGAAGACGAATTAGATTACCAATTGGCCGAAGTCGGTTCTCGTGAATGGATGCAGATAGAACGGGCAATCGAACGGATTAACGAAGGAACTTACGGAGTCTGCGAAATGTGTCAATGTCCGATTCCAATTGCCCGTCTTAAAGCCTTACCTTTTGCTGAACGCTGTGTCCGTTGTCAACAATTAGCAGAAGATGAAGCAAGTCGGGAAAATTTTAACGGTTGGAAAACCTACGATTTTGTCAATTCGGGAACCTCTTCAGGGACTCATGTTTTAGAATACGATTGAAAATGGAAGAAAATCGGTGATTGAGGGTTATCTGCTGAGAAGGATGTCAGTCCGCTAACAAGTTTCAGGTTGGGGAACAATTTTGGCAAAAATTTGGTTTTGGGGCACACAACTCGGTTTTTCTTGCGTATACGAAGATAACGTGAACGATTTACGTCTTTTTCAACGCAAGGAGGCCAACATGTC
>JBOFQB010000111.1:0-72686 GCA_051660685.1 Thermoguttaceae bacterium
TCATTTTTGAACCACGAAAATCACGAAAGTCACGAAAATCTCACAAAATACGGTTTTTCGTGTCTTTTGTGTGTTTCGTGGTAAAAACAAATCCGTCCAACCCGGCTCGGTTCAAATCGCAAAACCAAACTTGTTAGCAGTCTCCCTCTCTTCCCCCAACCCGTTTCTGCCCCGTTGCCCTTTCGGGGCAACCCGCTATACTGCATACCGACTTCGGTACTCTAACCTTGTTTCTTTAGCTTTTTGAACAATATGGCCCCACATTTTATCTTTGAAATGAATCGTGTCTCCAAACGATTTGGAGAAAAAATCGTCCTGCAAAATATCTCTTTACAGTTTTATTACGGCGCAAAAATCGGCATCGTCGGCGAAAATGGGTCGGGAAAATCAACCCTTTTGAAAATTATGGCCGGGTTGGATACGGACATTGACGGAACGACAAAGTTGACGAAAGGAATGAGGGTCAAATATGTTGCTCAGGAACCTCAACTTGAACTGGATGCAACGGTTCGAGACAATTTAATGCTCGCCGTTGTGCCGATTCAGGAGAAAATTGACCGTTTTAACGAAATTGCGGCAAAAATGGGTGATCCTGAAGAAGCGGACAATTTTGATCGGCTGATGGAGCAAATGGGACGGTTGCAGGAAGAGATTGACGCTGTCAATGGTTGGGAGATCGACCGAATGATTGACATTGCGGCGGATGCTCTTGTTCTTCCGCCCGATGATGCAATCGTCCGCAAACTGTCCGGGGGAGAACGGCGTCGGGTCGCTCTTGCCCAAGCCCTTCTGGAAAAACCCGATTTGTTACTTTTGGACGAACCGACCAACCATTTGGACGCTGAAACGGTTCATTGGTTGGAAGGGACATTGCGAGATTATCCCGGGACGGTCATTATTGTGACTCACGACCGTTATTTTCTGGACAACATCACGAAATGGATATTGGAATTGGACAATACGCGGGGAATTCCGTTTGAGGGGAATTATTCCTCTTGGTTGTCACAAAAGGCAGAATTGCTCCGAGTTGTGGAGAAAAAGGAAACGCAACGCCAAAAGACGCTTGAAAGGGAATTGGAGTGGATTCAATTGGCACATCATGGACGGTTGCAGAAGAATCAGGCTCGAATCAACTCGTATGAGCAATTGGCATCTCAACAGACGCTTGATGATAAGAGTGATGCAATCATACAGATTGCGCCGGGACCGCGATTGGGGGAGAAGGTTTTGACGTTCAAAGGGGTTTCTAAGGGGTACACCATTGCGGGAGAACCAACGACGTTGATTGCCGACTGTTCCTTTGACGTTCCCCGGGGAGCAATTGTTGGGGTGATTGGTCCGAATGGAACGGGCAAAACAACGATGTTCCGTATGATAACGGGGGAAGAAACGAGCGATCAGGGAGTCATTGAAATCGGTCCAACAGTCCAATTGGCCCATGTTGACCAGCATCGTGATATTCTCGATGATGAGAAAACGATTTTTGAGGAGATAACGGACGGTAAGGACACGATTGAGTTAGGTCCGATCAAGATGAATTCGCGGGCGTATGTTGCGCGGTTTAATTTTCGTGGACCTCAACAACAAAAGCGGGTTGGACAGAGTTCTGGGGGGGAGCGGAACCGGATACTGCTTGCCAAACTGTTGCGTCGGGGGGGAAACTTGCTGTTACTTGACGAACCGACGAATGATTTAGATGTTGCGACGATGCGGGTTTTGGAACAGGCGTTGATTGAATTTTCGGGTTGTGCAATTGTGATTTCTCACGACCGATTTTTTCTGGACCGAATCTGCACGCACACACTGGTTTTCGAGGGGAACGGGCAAATTCGTTGGTTTGAGGGAAACTTTTCGGCGTATGAGGAACAACTTTTGGCCCAATCGCCTGACCGTTTGGCACATCGTCGGAGCAAGTACAAAAAAATCGTCTAACGGACCCCACAAAAAAGCGTCTCCCCCGTTTAACCGAGGAACAACGTTCCGCGCGTAATGAGATATTTTAATACGCGCGGAACGATGTTCCGCGGCTAAACGACTACAACAAGGCGAGATAGTGCATGAAATGGTAAATCCAAGGATGGTCCCAGGGATTCCAAAGAGGATAGGCAATGGAGAGAAGCGAGAACAGGAGGAGGGTCAGGCAGAGACCGCGACCGATTGCGAACCGCGAGAGACGGTCCGTCATTGGCAACATTGCTAGAATCCAAAGAGGGATGAACCAGAACATCCAACGAAGTCCCGCACACATTCCGCCGTAATTTCGGTCAACCTGAGATCGGGTCAGATAAAAGACATAGCAGAGGAGGGAAAGACCGAGAATGAACAAAGCGGCATATAGCAATGTGCGGTCATTTCGTTGAAAAATGGCAAGTGCGAGACCGAGAACGCTGAGAATCCAAATGGGACTGAGCGAAAAGATGCCGTGATGTCCAATGGTGGTGTTGATAAAATAATCATACGTTGATTCCTCGCCAAGATCGATACCGATTCGGTTGCGCCAATAACTTTCGCGGACTTTTCCGCCCCGTTCATAAGTGTAATCATACCAATCCCGATTCGCGTAAGCCGGTGTTACAGTCTGATGAGCAATGTAGTTTGTTGCGAAAAAACCGGTTGCGACCAACAGAAGCATGGGAACCAGACCGAGCAATGTTTTTCGGGGTGCTATGTAAAACAGTGCGGCAGAAATACCGGCACAATAAGCGAGAGCGGGCAATTCGCAAGCGACGATGAGGGAGCCGAAAAGACCGGCGATGATAAAGTAGCGTAATTGTCGTTGTTGATCGAACAGGATACGAATGACGGCGTAGAGACTGATGATGAGGCAACAGATTCCGGGTAAATGATTATTCAGGGTGACGACGAAGGTTGAGGCAAAGGTCCCGAAACAGAGAGTTGACATGCAGAAATAGCGACTCCAATCGGTCTGAGCAAATCGGTCAATGAGCCGACTCATAAGGAACCAGCAAAAGGCGAGCGGGAGAAGGTTCAGGATGATGAGGGATACGCGAACGATGAGGTAAGGGTCCTTCTCGAACGACAATGTTCCGCCGCTCAAATGGTAGAGCAAAAAATAGGGGACCGACATCAAGGTTGGCAGCAGAGGGGGTTTACTTGAAAAGAGATACGAAGGGGCGTCGGGATTCCCGGGCGGAACCGGATGTTTCACCATGTCAATCGTGTCCCAACCGGTTTGAGACTGAACATGATCGATTGCGTACCAAATTGTCCGGCCGTTTTCATCGTGAACCCTCATCTCCGGTTCGACGAGAGCGCGAACCGTACACCAACGACTCCGGTCGTTCGCACTCAAAAAGGGTCGCCGAATGTCAAGGGCTTCTCGTTGCAGTTTAAGCGACATCTCCCCAAGAGCCGCTTCCATCTGTTCCGCCGAATAACCTTTTTCCCCCAGTTCCTTCTGCTTGTCTTTTAACCGTCCTGAAATCGCATTGTATTTGATGCGGGATGCCGACTGATCGAACACATTGTCAAGTGCAATGATTCGGCCCAACATCAGTCCGCAAGAAATGACAATGAGGAGAAAATAAATTTGCCGACGAAAACCCGGGTCACTTTGCTGCATCGAAGAAAGGGGATAGAGAATGGGGGATAGGGGACAGGGAATAGGGGGAGGAATTGAGAATTGAGAATGAAAAAGGAAAAAAACGGAATCTAACGCATGATTGGCCTATTGCGTCAAAATCAGGATTGCTCCTCCCTCATCCCTATCCCCCAACCCCTATTCCCTATCTCCAAACATGGATTGTTTTCTAAAGCAATTTCCAATCATCTGGATACTGCGCGGTAATCAGCGACGCCGATTCAGGGACGTTCGTTACCTTCATCCCTTCTCCGTCCCAATCCAGTTTTTTCCCAAGTCGGTATGCGAGAGTTCCCAAAAGAACCGTTTCGGCAACGGGACCCGAATACGAGAAATCACAGGTCGTCGGTCCCTTCCCCGCTTTGATTGCCTCAATCCATTCTGTATGATGTCCAACCGATTTCGGGATCGAACGGGCCGGATATTCGTAGTCGCTGAATTTCTCTTCAGGAAACAGAAGATGTCGTCCATAATCGGCAAGCAGCATACCCTCTTTTCCAACAAAAAGGGTTCCAGCACCCCAATTGGGCAGATTTTTTTCGGCGAGCAAAGCGGGCCGTTTCTCTCCGTCATACCACGTCATAGAGACAGCAGGAAGATCACCTCGTTTGGGGAATTGGTATTTTGCGACCATATCAGCGGGCGTACATTCCAGATCGGGTTCGGTCGGAGCTGATGATTCAACAGAAAGGGGGTATTTCAGTTTTAAGGCCCAAAACGGCAGATCAATATGATGACAGCCCATATCGCCAAGAGTTCCGTTGCCAAATGCCCAGAATGACCGCCAATTTCCGCCAAAATAAACCGGATGATACGGTCGGTGTTTGGCCGGACCTAACCAAAGGTCCCAATGCAGGTTCGCGGGGACTTCAGGAAATTCCGTCGGCATTGTCTGATTGCCCCATCTTGCACCACACCAAACGTGAACTTCTTCAACCGGCCCAATTGCACCTGCTTCAATGAGTTCGACGACTCGACGGTAATTGTCCCCCGCATGAATTTGTGTCCCCATTTGCGTTATCAGGTTTTTCTCTTTCGCAACCTGAGTCATTGTCCTGATTTCATGGATTGTCCGGGCAAGCGGTTTTTCACAATAACAGTGTAAACCCTGTTTCATTCCGCCAAGTGCAGCAACAGCGTGAGTATGGTCGGGGGTTGTGACCAGAACGGCATCTGCTTTTCCCGCCAATTCGTCATACATAACTCTGAAATCATTATACCGTTTTGCATCCGGGTATTTTTCTCCAACCGAATGGAGCAACGTATCATCGACATCACAGAGGGCGATGATATTTTCATTGGCGAGGGAATTACGATGAAACTCACCTTGCATACCTGAAGTGCCGATCAGGAGCAGATTCAGTTTCGAGTTAGGCTTGCGATCTCTTGCAAAAGCGGGGCATGAAAACAGCCCGGCTGAAACGGCGAGAACGCCGGTTGTTTTCAGGAACTGACGACGATTGGTTGTGGGTTTTATTGGCATAATAATCTGATCTGTAAGGTGTAAGGGGAAAAGAGCAAAAAAAGTCTCGAACGGAAATAACCGTCAAAAATGAAATCTAAAATGCGCAGCCTGTTCTTCTAGGACAGATGCTGCCGATTATACAATGTTTTTCCGCGATATACAACATTTTCTTCCGTATTCTCGACAGAAACGGCAGTCCGCTAACAAGTTTTGCGAAAAAGAGTCTTTTCATTTTTGAACCACGAAAATCACAAAAAACACGAAAACCGCACAAAATACCGTTTTTCGTGTGTTTAGTGTCTTTAGTGGTAAAAACAAATCCGTCCAACCCGGCTCGGTTCAAATCGCAAAACCAAACTTGTTAGCGGACTGACAGAAACGGATGAGGATACTTCGGTTCTGACTATTTGGCACATTCCTGATACACGAAATCAGGCATGTCGGCACGAGGACGTTCTTGTATCAGCTGCTTCACCGGGTCAAATGTGCGGAGAATCCGTTGATAATCCGCATCCTCGGTATTGGCAAAAACCGCTTTTCCACATTTCTCCGTTCCCCCCGCTGATTTGGCAAGAGGTGCTAAAAGAAACGCATTCTTTTCAGGGTTCATAAATCGTGTGTAAAATTCACGCGGGACTTCTTGTGTGTGACATTCAGCACATCGACGGGAAACCACTTCGGCAAGCGTCGTATCAAGGTCAAGCGGATACATCCGACGACAACCAATCTGTTCACGATGATTCGATGCACTCGTCGGGTAATACGGCACATTCAAATCAATCCATATATTCACCCGTTTACGATCCTCAAGAGCGACCGCAACACGCTGCTTGCCCTCCTTATCAGGGTGTCCCTGCGCAATCAGTTTCGTCAACAAACTCGCCGGTGATCCCCAACGAAGAGGCGCTGTTTCAAGAATGTTCCACTCCGACCCGTTGATCGTCCAAAGCCAACTCGTGTACGGACTTTCACCTTCTGCATGAGAATCTCGCGCAACACCGTTGACCCGAAATTGACGCTCTCCGAGTGTCCCCTTACGAGCAAGCCAATCATACGAAACATTGAAAAAATCAGTGTAATCACCACTCAAATCAATCCCCCCCTCTTTATTGTAAGGATTATGACAATCCAAACAGTATTTGTCCCAAACCGGTTGCACCACTTCTTGATAAGAGAACCCTTTCACCCCCCAAACCGGTTCAACCAGCTCCTGCGGATGTCGCCGTTGCGGTAAAAGATGATCGCGCGAAGGTGTGAGCGTGTTACGTTCGGCATGACAACCAACACACCCTTGCACCTCACCCGGCATAAGATGTGTAAAGGAACGCATTCGCTGCACAGCACGACCTTCGGTATCAAGCGCGAGAAAATAAATCGGCAATTCCGAGGGGACCATAAAACAGGCCGAACCGTCTTCCATAACATCGGCGTATCCCCAAAGTTTTTTGGCCGAATAGGTTGCCCCACATGAGACAAGGGGAAATTGGAAACCAAAAGCCGCAATATTTTCAATCTGGTGTTTTGTTCCCGGAACAACTCGTATCTGCGGAGAATGAACCCCTTTTTCGACTTCCTGAACAACGGCAATCTGCTTGACATCACCACGTTGGACGGTTGGTTCAAGCCCCAAATACACATCTTGCATGGAGATGATCGCCCAGTTTCCTGAAACACTTCCGTCTTCGGGCAAAACAACCGAATCATCATAGATCGTTGCTTGGGCAATAGGCGGGAGGACCTGGGGTTCTCTGAAAATCGGTTGGACGCTGTAAAAACCGAGACCGGTTTTATAGTCTTGCGGCAAAACCGTTGCACGTTTTCCGTCCACTGTTCGTAACTGAATCGCGCCGGATTTGGAAACAAGATACAACTCTTCGTTGAGGGGAAACGGTTTTTCATAAGGACCGTAAAGTCCATTCCCCCATTGACCGCCCGGATTGAAAATGTCCACCTCCTCGGTTGTATTCACGACCCCTTCGATTGCATTGGGACCATGTGTCCGGTCAATGAGAACGATTCCTCCTGTACAATCACCATTATGATTCGTTGCAAGAGCAATAATTTTCTGCGAATTCGGGATTGCCCTTGCATCCATAAATGTTCCTGGTGCTAACAGGCGATTACCGAAAAACGCTGAAAGACCCGTTCCGTCGGGATTGATCGTCCATAAACTCTGAATCGGACAGGCTGCTCGATCCACATATTCCCAACGGGTATAAATGATCCGACCGTCATTCATAACCGAGGGGGTAAAGTCCATGAGATAATTCGCCGAGAGTCGTTTTTGATTGGAACCATCCCGGTCCATCCTGTACAAAACCGGTGATGTCACAACATAACAATAGGCGTAAGCCGGTTTTCGGTCCGAAATAAACGCGATTCCACCATCTGGCAACCAACAGGCATTCAGGTTATTGTACGGTGTCTTGGTCAATTGTCGCAAACCGGTTCCATCCACTTTGACCGTCCAGATTTGATAATTATCTTCTGGCGCACCACAACTAATGTCCTTCAAATTTGAAACGGCGTCAATCATAATCCGGCTTTTTCCACGTTTCCAAGAGAAGACAATATCCTGACCATTCCAATGCAACGAAGCGTCCAGAATCATACCATCACTTGAATCGACGATTTGTTTCAGTTCTCCTTCAGGGGCATCTTTTTTTGGTGGTGTATAAATACACAGACCTCCTCCGGGTTTGTAACCTTCAACGTGATAAGTATAAACGTGTGTAATGGAAAGATGATGACGTTTGATGACGAGTAGTTGATCAAAACCGTAATCACCGTTATTCAGCTCGGCCAACATTGCTTTTTCTTCGGGGGAGTGCTGTTCGAGTGCAAGACCCCAGAGTTGTGTTTCGCTTGGAATGTCCGAATAGACGGCGATTTCTGAAGCTCCGGGATTGACCGTCCCGGGAAAACTGTTAAGGAACTTGATCATAACCATTTTGGCCATTTTCGGCTCAGGAAGTGTGATACGTTGCGGACCATGTTTCAGTTCAAAGGTCCCGCAAAGAACAGGCTGAGTGTCATTATCAAGATAGAGTTCATAATCCTTAAAACCTTCTTCGAGGAGCATTGCCGTTCTCGGGTAATAAACCACTTCGGCGATTTTTTTCGGCGTTCTCCATTGTAGTTTGAACCAACTTTCGATCCCTTCATTGCCGCGAATTGCCCATGCTTTTCGGAAATCATTTTTCGATAGGGCAAAGGGAATCTGACCGTCAACAGCATTTTTAGCGAGGTAATCATTGCTGTATTCACTACTTGCCGAAACCCTTGCGGTTCTTGCAAGATTTTCGGGTTCTGCCGTATTAGCCTGAATTTCCGGGGTCAGGAGGAAAAAATGACAAAAAAGCAAGCCGACGAAACAAACAAGACGGATCGAGTGTAACATATTTCGGAGAAGGTTAGGAATAAAAAATCAATAAAAGCTGTAATTGCTGTCTGAGAAATAGGGAAAATTTGATAATTATTTCACCTCGTAATTAACGAGTCATTTGCTTTTTGTCGCAGCATCGGAGCGACCTTATGCCGCGATACAACGTATCGCGCGTACAAGTATCGCGCGTACAAAATCGCCAAATACGCGCAGAACGCTCTTCTGCGGCTCAACGGGGAAACCAACCCTTATTCCCTATTTTCCCCGTTTCCCGCTTCAAATGCCAGTTCCACGCCGATTCAATGATGTCCTCCAATTCCGTCCAAACAGGTTCCCAACCCAATTCTCGTTGGGCTTTTTGTGAATTGGCAAATAAAACAGCAGGGTCCCCCTTACGTCGCGGTCCATATCGAACGGGAACTTTTTGACCGGTTACTTTTTCGGCTGCAAGAAGAATTTCGCGGACCGAATAACCGCGACCAATTCCGAGGTTGTAAAACCGTGCATCACCCGATTCAATCTGCTTCATCGCACAAATATGGGCGTTCACCAAATCCTCGACATGAATGTAATCCCGGATACAGGTCCCGTCCGGCGTCGGATAATCCGTTCCAAAGACCATGATTTCCGGTCGTTTCCCCATAATTGCGAACAAAACAAGCGGTATCAAGTGCGTTTCAACCAAATGAGCTTCTCCAAGACTTCCATCTCGCGCAGCTCCAGCAACATTGAAATACCGAAAAGCGGCAAAACCGAACTCCGAATCCGCCTGAACCTGATCGCGTAAAATCTGTTCGACAAACCATTTTGAGCGACCATACGGATTGATCGGTGATTGTCGCGTCGTCTCAACAATCGGAACCTCTTCCGGTTCTCCATACGTTGCAGCAGTTGAACTGAAAATGAACCGTTTCACCCCAACCTGCTTCATTGCGTCCAACAAGCTAAGAGCACCTGCCGTATTATTTCGGTAATACCAAATCGGTTGTTCGACCGATTCGCCAACTGCAATCAACGCCGCAAAGTGCATCACCAAATCAATTTGATGACGCTGAAGAATTTCGGCAATTTTCTCCGTTTCCTTCAGATCAACCTCATAAAAAGGAATGGAATCGGGAACAGCGTTACGATGTCCGAACGTGAGATTGTCGAGAACAACGGGACAATGACCTGTTTCGTGCAGCATTTTAACGGCGTGTGAACCGATATAACCTGCTCCGCCGGTTACAAGGACGTTCATTTTCCCCCCCATTTCTCCTGATATTTTTTGCTCGCGTCTTTCAACACCTTTCGTTCTTCCTCGGTTAAACCCGCTTCACCAACCCGCGAATACTTCTTCAACACTTCATCAACACGTCGGTCAAAATCAGAAACCGGTTGGTCATGCGACGAAAAAGGGGGATTTGTTGACCGTTGCGGTTCATCATCGGGCCGAAAAACGCCAAATTGAGGGCGTTTTGACTGATTTCGGGCAAAGCGTCGTTTCAAGGAGGAGAGCATGGAGCCAAAATTCCAACCATAATTATAATAAAGGGCTGCAAAAGCGGCCCCTCCAAGATGGACGATGAAAGCGATTCCCTGTTCTCCAACTCCGGCTGCACCCAGAATGTCAAAGCCGACAACAATGACGCCGATCAACCAAGCGGGGATCGGGATAATGCCGTAAAGCAGCAACATTCGGTTAGGAAAGTAAAAGGCGAAGAGGACGACGACACCGACGACACCCCCGGATGCTCCGAGACAGACGGCGTGAGTCGAGAGGTTCATTGCACTCCAGAGAATCCCGCCAATGATAATGGTTGCGAGGTAGAACCTGAGAAACTCCTGACTTCCCAAACGGCGTTCGACTTCGTAACCGAGGAAGAAGAGGGCGAGCATATTTCCGGCGAGGTGCCAGATTGAGGACGGAGAATGAGCGAAACCGTAAGTCAGAAACTTCCAATACAACCAGGGTTGCAGCAGGGTGTCGGAATCCAGACTGAGCAATCGGGTCAAAGCACTATCATCGGTCATTAGCCCATTTGCGAGGAACAGGGCAACGTTGATGATGATAATTTTGGTAATGACGCTCCAATCGGAACCGCGTCTGACAGGCGGTCGCGGTCGTTGGTTTCGTTCCTGAAAGTAATCTCTATCGTAAATACCCATATAAGCAACCCGAGTCCCAATGTCACTCCGGTATTGGCGGTTAACAAGTTAATGAAAGCTAATTAAGAAATGTAAACGGGCAAATATACCATTTTCGAGTGCTCTACACAATATCCCACATTCTCTTCGTTTTTGTTTTCTGCGAAACGGGACGCCTATTAAATGACCCCCTTTTTTTGGCAGAATATCTTGACATATTCCTGTTTTATAGTATATTCCTATTTAGGAATAGTCGGTTTTTCAGGAATATGAGATACAGCAATCACGATGCAACAATGATGAAAATTGACAAAACAAACCTTGATGAAGTTAGCATGTTGCGACAACTAGAAAAATGGCAAATAGATTTTTCGCCGTTTGAATTGGTGTCCGTACAAGTGTTGTTCGATAAAAACTTTGTGTGCAGCCCGGACGCCCTCATTCGTCTACAATGGAGCGGAAAGGCGTTTAACTTCAGTGTGCAAAGCAAAACTCGATCCGATTCATTGAAAGTTGTCAAGGTTGCAATTGAACAGGCTTCTCGATATGCGCAAAACGTGAATGACACGCAATACTACCCTATGATCTATGTGCCATATCTTTCTTCCAAAGCGGTTGATATGCTCAAAGACACTCAGGTCTGCGGGGTCGATCTATGTGGAAATTTGTTCATAACGATTCCCGGAGAGGTCTATGTTGAACGAATTGGCAAACCGAACCGATTTCCGTCTTCAGCCCCAATCAAGAACATTTATCAAAATAATTCTTCATTAGTACCGCGATTGTTCCTTCTTCAACCCCGCTTTGATTCCATTACGGCCGTTGTTCGGGAACTCAAGCATCGCAACGGAATTTTAACACAAGCGACTGTTTCAAAGATTTGTCAAAGTCTTGAAAAAGACCTCATTATAGAAAAGCGGGAGATAAGAAATCTCAAAAAAACATTTTTAATCCAACCAGAAACCCTTTTAGCCAATCTCACAAAAGGTTACGTTTCTCCAATAATCAGGCAACGTACAAGGGCGAAACTGCGGATTTCACGAGATGATTTGGTAAAACGACTTATTCAATGGTCTCGCGCAACGAAGGAAAAAATCGTTCAGACAGGAATTGTGAGTTGTACAATGTACACGATCATGGTTCGTGAAGAGATGACAGCGTTTTATTGCTCGAATGTTGAACGGTTATTGTCCGAGCATCAGGGTATTCTTGAAGAAACGAATCGTTTTGCCGACGTGGAATTATTTGAGACGAACGATCAGACGGTCTATTTTGATGAACGAGAGAGCTTGTGTGCTTCACCGATTCAATCCTATTTGGAATTGATGCAAGGAGACAAGCGCGACCGACAGGGGGCGGAAACGATTGCACAAAATTTGTTGGAGGAAATACGACAGTCGCTGAAAAAACAGGAGAATAATTAACATGATGTGGAACGATCCGTTAACAACCTCTTTACTTGATTTTCTTTTTGAACTGGACAATCTCGGGTTGAAAACACCGTTAACGATTGCAGGAGGTTTTGGACTTTTTCTCAAAAAACAGTCTTTGAGCGAACGAAAGGAACGGACATGATTCAAAATACCGGGATCAAGGTCAACTGAAGACATTGATATTTTTGTCCCCCTCGAAATATTATGCGATGAAACACAATCACGGATGATTCTGTCGGCATTAAATTCTCTTGGATATAAAGTCATTGACAATGCGAAGTATTTACAGTGGAAAAAACCGGTTAAACCGGGAGATGTAAAAATGGACTTTATGATTGGAAGTATCGATGAACACCGGAAATACTTGAAAAGCAGTAAACCTCCCCGAGTCCGTAACAAAGCGGTCAAAGGTTTTCACGCCCACATAACCCCAGAAGCAATCTGGGTTGATGAAAAAGCACTGAGAATCCCACTTAAGGGGCAGCGAAGCAACGGAATCGAGTATGAGACAACGATTTGTCTACCTCACCCTTTCACCTATTTGGTGATGAAACTGTTTGCATTTCGTGATCGTCAAGAAGACGAAAATAAAAAACACGGTTCGCATCATGCTTTTGATCTATTTTCGATCATTGGCCTGTTGACCGAAACTGAATTGAAAGAATCCATTGAATTTGGTACAACTCATGCTCAAGAGCCAATCATTCAAGCGGCGAAACAAATTGTGCAGGATTGTTTCGACGGAATGACTCGAAATGGAATGGTTGCAATAAGAATCCATAATTTGTACCAAGGAGTTGCCGAGAACGGTTCTGACGAATTTGTGCGAGTCTTGAAAGACATTTTTGGCATGTAGATGTGTGTATCGTCACCTTTTCGCAAACGCCTTACAATTCTCGGTTTTGCGTGTTCATGTTCAGCACGAGAAATTTCAAACCGTCTTGAGAATCATCCTGAGACGTTGGAAGATGCCGTTATACTGCAAACGGTTAGAAATGGTCTGTTTTCCGATTGGAACGCGGGCATCCTGCCCGCACATTTTTTTCGTGAAGCAGGCAAGATGCCTGCGTTCCGACACAATGTCCATTTTGGACCCGTTTTGGGTATATCTTTCTTGATCTTTTTTCTTTCATTCGACCTTCTTAACACAAGAAATGTTGTTTTGCGGCTCAAGAATCGAGCTGATGTTGGGCAAAAGACTCTCTTTCCTAGATCACTTTTGCTTACTTTTCAAAAAAAGTCAATTTAATTTGGAGAAAACAGGTCGTTTTTGACGATAAAGTGAAATGTACCGATTGTGATGATTGCATCAATCAAACATTTTGCCGTTTCAATGCGTTTCCCCCCCTTACTTTTTTCTCTCATCCCACTTCTCTTCCTGCTCTCAGGTTGCGAACTTATGCCGGTTGCCCGGCTAAAACCCGTCTTGGAGAACCCGTTTCCCCAATTGACCGTCGTTGCTGTTCTCCCGTTTGAAAATAAATCGGATAACGGCAATGTGGACGGGGCCGATTTTGCACGCTTGTACGCCGAAGAAGTCCAGAAAATTCCCGGCTTTACGGTCCTCTCCGTTCAATTGATCCAAGAAAAAATGGTCGCATCTGGAATGACCGCTCTTTCGAGTATCGAAGATATTCGACTTTTGGCAAAAATTCTTGGGGCTGACGTCGTTGTTGTCGGATCAGTCAACAATTATTCCTGCTATACACCCCAACGTCTCGGTTTGACCGTCGAATGGTATGCCGCAAACCGTTATTTTTATCCGGTTCCTGCCGGTTATGGTCTTCCTTGGGGAACCCCCGAAGAAGAACACATTCCCAATCGCGTTCTGTCCGCTGCTGAACGGGAATTGGCGCGAGCCCAGTTGGAAACACAAACCCCGGACGATCCTGAAAGTGAAGCTGCCTATCTGCGGTTTCTTGAGCAACAAAAGCAAAAAGCTCTCCAATTACAGGCCGAAAAAAATGGGACTAATACCTTTTCCTCATCACAAGATAGAAAAAACTCGAAAAATGGCCTAAATGGACAGAATGTGCGAAATGGAGAAAATGCAAATAATGGACAGGGTGCAAATTCAGGGCTGAATACAAATGTTGGTCAGAATACGTCAAATGGTCTTGATGAGGAAGCGATTGACCCGCAAACACAGCAGTATTTGAAGATGCAGCAAAATGTGGTTGATAATCAATTGGCGTATGCTTTTGGGGGACAGCCGACGATTCCGCAATCCTTTCACAACATGCGCGTTGACAGTCGCAACGCCGAACAGATGAAGCAGAAGATTGCCGAACTGCTCAACGAAGAAGAGATGGATGAGACCGGACGTCCCGTTGTCAAACCGGTTCTGTCCGAGTTAGGACGAAGTGATTGGACGGATCGAAGTCAGGAGCAGGATCGGGTCAGGAACGAGATGCATCGAACGCAGAAACCGCCGATTGACGGAATGAACGGACAGTTTCCTCCCATTCCTCCAATGAACAATGGAGTCGTTTACGGTGTTTTAATTCAACAACCCTCGCATGTTGCGGTTCCCGATTCAAAGGGTGTTCTCGCTCAATTACCGGGGATTTTTATCACCTTTGGACCGGAAAATCGCGTCAACGGAGCTTTTGCGGTTGATCCGGCAACCGGAATGGTTCAATCGCCGATTCCACTTGCCCAATTAGGTCTTCAACCCTTCCAATTGGCAACGACAGTTCCGCCCTTAACGGACCCTAAAATTGCAATGCCGGGCATGATTTTACCAAATGGTCAGGTTGCGTTGGAACCCCCAAATTTTCCCGGTTTGCCTAAAAACTGGCCGGATTCTCGCGGATTCATTCCAGATGGTCCTCAGGAGGAGAAACCGCAAGGGACGATCCCCTCGAATGTGCCGATTTGTGCGTTGACGAAACAGTACAATGCGAGTGATGCTGAGTTTACGCAAGCATTAGCGGATTACCAGTTTCTCTTCCGCGACGACAAATATGTCGGGGGTTGGCAGATGCTCCTTACGGAACGTGAATCATTCATCACGGTTTGTTGCCGAATGCATATTTGGGAAATGTTGAGTGAACGGGGAGGGGCAAGAAAAGCGGAACAAGTGAACCGGACATGGAAAACATGGTATGGAGGTCGGCGTCCGTATTAAAAAACGGTAAAAATTATCTGTTCCTTCGTCGCAACAAGTCCAACAGGTCGTGTGTTTTGAGCAAACGTGTTTGCGATCTGAGAAAAAACGGTGATCGGGACAATTTTTGCGGAAAAGAACGAAAAAAAGGAACAGTTAGGGTTTTTGGTCGTATATTTTCGACGAAACTGGAAACTTTTCCTGATAAAGCAACGAAACAGATTCGATTGAAAGACTAGGGATTTTTGTTGTCAGGTTGTAATTGGCGTTATTTTTGTGGTCAGTTTTTCATTTTTTTACAGGGACAAGAAAACAGTGAGTCGAGATATTAGTGTTTTGGCGTTGGTCAAGGGTAATGAACGATATGTTTTTCTTTACGATGAAGCAAATCGGGCGGAAACACTCCGAACGCTCGGTCGGTATGCGTCGAATCCCGAACTCAGTTTCAGTTGGTATGATGCTGCTGTTTTAAGCCAAAAAATTCGTCAGGACTATCATCAAGAGGTTTTGAACAAGGGGACCCAACATTTGACATCGAGTCGTTATAATCTTCCTTTAACGACGGAAAACGAGATTTTTTAGAGGGAACATGGAACCCGGGGTTGCGGTTATGTTGCTCCCTTTACCCCGGGATACAATTGGATCGCCGCTTATGCGGCTCTCATTGCACACGTCCTGCTCGTTAACCAATTCTTCAACCGCTTTAGAGACGGACCTTGACCCCTTTGCTCGCAAGGTATTCTTTCATTTGCCGAATTGTAAAGGTTCCAAAATGGGCAATCGACGCAACCAGAACATCACGGGCATGTCCTTCTGCAACCGCCTCATAAAGGTGTTCAAGCGTTCCTGCTCCTCCCGACGCAATGATTGGGATTTTAACAGCATCCGCAATCGCCCGGGTCATTGGAATGTCATAACCCGTTTGTTCTCCGTCCGTGTCCATGCTGGTCGGCAAAATCGCCCCTGCTCCCATTTTTTCAACCTGTTTCGCCCAATCAACCGCATCTAAACCGGATAATTCGGTTCCGCCGCTCAAAACAACCTCGAAACCGGACGGAAGTGTCGCCGATTTCCGTGTGTCAATTGCGACCGTGATTCGATCTGAACCAAACTGTCGGACGGATTCTTCAACCAATTTCGGATTCCGAACAGCTGCACTGTTCATTGAGACTTTGGAAACACCCAGATCAAACAGTTCTTTTATCAGTTCCAACGAACCAATTCCCCCCCCGACTGTCAAGGGAACGGAAATACGATCAACGGTTCGTTTGACTGCTTCAACAAACGTCTTGCGACCTTCCAACGTCGCGGTAATGTCGAGAAAAACCAATTCGTCGGCTCCTTCCGAGCAGTAAAAAGCACCTCGTTCAGCAGGATCGCCGAGTTCTTTGAGATCGACAAACTGGACCCCTTTGACGAGACGACCATCTTTAGTATCGAGACAGGGTATGACTTTGCAGTATTCCATGAGATTCATTAGGTAAGAAAATTTGCGGGTTGGACAACTTTTTTTTGGTGAAGAGTGACCCGGCAAGCAGAAACGGAATGCGGGAAAAAGCACACGCAACACCGCTTCGTTATTTTAAACGCCTTAGAAAATTTTTCTAGGGAGTGTCCTTTTTTCGCCGTTTTTTGTCTTTACCGTGTCTTTTGCCGTTCAAAACACCTATTGAAGCTCACCTTCTAAACGTCCAACGATTCACCATTTGGAAAAGAGAAAACGACCCTTATCATTGGAAAAATTGATTATTTTTCGGCTTGTACTTGCTCTTGGGAAAAAATAGTGCTAGTATTTTCCCGGGGAGTTCTCTCTTCCATGTACGTCCGTTGATTTTTCCCAAGTAACCTGTCCCTGTTTCCAACGGTCTAACCGTTGTCTTCAGGGCGTTGACGCTTTGTAAACAATACATTTTCAGGTGAGGTCCAGTCCGATGAAAACCCGTGTTTCCTGTTTCCTCTTGTCCCTCTTCGTTTTTTCCGTTTTCCCTCTCTTTGCGGCGGACTCTTCGGTTGATGCAATTGATTTTTTTGACGCAATTGATCAAGGAATCATCGACGCAAGAATTATCGCCAAAAATTCGCTCGACGGTCAAATGGTCGTTGTCAACAAAACCAAAGAAACGGTTCTGGTTCACAAACCCTTTGCCTATGCTGCTGTTCCGGTTGTTGCCCAATTTGGAGGAGGTATGGGAGGAGGAGGTATGGGAGGTGGAATGGGCGGAGGTAGTATGGGCGGACGAAGTGGAGGAGGAAGTCAGAGTATGGGGGGCGGAATGGGCGGTATGAGTGGAGGTATGGGAGGAATGGGAGGTGGAATGGGCGGTATGGGGGGAGGTGGTATGATGAGTATCCCTGCTGAACGTGTTGTCCGCGAAAACGTGAAGACCGTTTGTCTGGAATACGGAAAACGTGAGCCTTATCCCAAAATCCGTTATGAGGTGAAACCGATCAGTGAATTTTCACAAGACAAGGAATTGGCCGTACTTTGCGCAATGGTCGGGACAGGTCAGATTGATTCACAATCTGCTCAAGCCGCAACTTGGTTTGTAACAGGTGATTTGAATTGGGATGCTCTTGGTCAACTGACCCAAAAAACGGTTCGCGGACCAGTCCCTCAATTTTCGCCGGAACAATTGGCTCTTGCCCAACAAACCGTTGTTCAAGTCAAGTCAATCGTTGAAAACATAAAGACAGAGGGGAAGTCTGATACACCAGAAGACGGCACGACTTCTCAATCCCGTTAGACCTGTCCTACAACCGATTGTCCCTTTTTTTTAACTCAAATAACCCCAACATACGAGATACGAGATGAAACGATTTGTTTGCACCCTTTGTCTGTTGAGCCTGTTTTGTGCCGCTTTGTGTACGACACTTTGTGGAGCCGAATTGCCCCAATATAAGAAGATTGTTCTGAGTGACAAGTTTTATGCCGAAGGAGCTAATGTCGGTGATTTTAACAAAGACGGGCATCTCGACATCATTGCCGGTTGTTATTGGTATGAAGGACCCGATTTTACGGTTCAACACGAAGTTTATACTCCTGAAGCGGTTGATCCTGAATCGTACACAGACTGTTTTGGCGTTTTTGTGGACGATTTCAACGGAGATGGTTGGGCGGATTACTTTGTTTGCCCTCATCCGGGAACGGAATCGTATTGGTTTGAAAATCCGCAAGGAAAAGACGAACATTGGAAAAAACATCTGGCGTTGAAAGAATTGGGAGGGGAATCGCCGATGTGGGCGGACATTATGGGAACGGGCCGAAAAGGTCCGGTTTACAACATGAACGGTTATATCGGGTTTGGGACTTGGGAAGTCAAGAACGGAATGCCCGAATGGACCTTTCATGCCGTTTCCAAGCGGGATAGTCGTTTTCAACGATACACACATGGAATCGGATATGGTGATATTAACGGTAATGGACGGATTGATCTGATTGATGCTGAAGGATGGTGGGAGCATCCTGAGGGGTATACGGGGAAAGAACGTTGGAAGTTTCATCCGTTCAAATTCGCCGATGCAGCCGCACAAATGCTGATCTATGACGTTGACGGAGATGGTCTGAATGATGTTGTGACCGCTTGGAACTGTCATTTGTACGGTTTGGTCTGGTACAAGCAGGTTCGTAAGGCAGACGGCGAAATTAGTTGGGAAAAGTATGAAATGTTGTCCCCCAATCCTGATGAAAATTCGACGGACTTCCGAATCAGTCAGATGCACGCCTTTGATACAGCTGATTTTAATGGGGACGGATTGACTGATTTTGTGACGGGGAAAAGATGGTGGGCTCACGGATCGAAAGGGGATAAGGAACCGAATGCAGATGCAGTTGTGTACTGGTTTGAACTCAAACGGGATGGAAACGGCGCAGCTCAATTTGTTCCGCATAAGGTGGACGACAACAGCGGGGTTGGAACTCAGGTTGTTGCAACCGATTTGAACGGAGATGGTGTGCCGGATGTGATCGCAAGTAACAAGAAGGGAACGTTTGTTCATCTGAGTGAGCAAAAGTAGAGCTTTGGGTTTCGTTGAGTTCGTTTGTCAATGATTTGTATTGACGATGATCGCATATCGTAGCTGCATAGCAGCGACCTTATTGTAGCCCCGTGCAAGACGTACTCGTCGCAGCTCGGGGTTAAATGCGCACAAAAAAAAATAGAGCTGCGTAGCTGCGACCTAAATACGTCGTTTAGCCGAGGAACAACGTTCCGCGCGTATTGAAATCTCTGTACGCGCGATACGTTGTATCGCGGCTAAACATGAGGTCGCTCCTAAGGAGCTTGTTTTGTAGGGGGGAACGCTTAACCCGGGGTTGCGCTTCGCTTCACCCCGGGCTACAAAAAGGTCGCTGCTATGCAGCTACAAAAGGACACTGTAAACACGATTACGTTCAAAGGCTGGTCTTTTGATTTTGCGTGACCTGCACCCCACTTTTTAATGTTGACAAAGCACTACGGTCTCTTTTTCTCTACAATTTCCTGTTTCTTTGTATTTCCGATTCTTTACATCCCCCTGATTCTTACGATTTCCTTTGATGAAAAAAGTTAGATTGCGAACACAATTTTGGGGGTTTCTTGCGTTTGCGTTGATCCTCTTCTTGTTGCAAATCGTTTTTGCATGGACACAGTTCAAAATGGCGAACCAACTTGTTCTTCTCGAAGAACAGAGTAATCAGGTCAGCCTGATCGTTGAGGAATTCCGGCTTTCTTCCCGAGATTTGACACGATTTGCCCGGGCTTATTGTGAGACACATCGTGAAGAATTTGCGACCCTTTATGCGGACATTCTCAACTGGCGTAGTGGAATAACACCCCGACCGCGCGTCTTGAATCCCCGTCTTGCACAATTGGCCGGGAAATTACCGATTTCTGAACTCGATCTGCTCAGAAAACTGAAGGTTCCTGAGGAAGAATTTGAATTATTCAAGCAGGCGTTGGAAATCAGTGAGGAACTGGTCTTGATCGAAACCGAGGGGATGGAGTCGTTTGTTCCTCGCCGACAAGTTGTCGACGGGGCATCTCCGAATGATTTTTCGACGAAACTGAAACAACGATCCGTTCAGGTCTTATACAGTGATGAGTATCAGGACAAACTGGATGCCGTTCAGGAGAAACTGCTTCGTTTTTCACAACAATATGATGAGCGGGTCGGAGAGGAGATTCAGTTCCTGAAGTACCGATTTTCTTGGTTGGGAGTGATTGGTTTTGTTCTTCAATGTTTAACGGTTCTTGTATTAACAGCAGCAATCACGCTTTACACGATTTCACTTCGTCGGGAGACGAATGATCGGATTCGTTTTATGTTTCATGCGAATCCAACAGCGTGTCTGTTGTGGGATCCGGCAACGTTGAAATTGCTGACCTGTAATCAGGGGATACTCAAGCTGTTTGGTGTGGAAGAGGAGAAGGATTTTTTAGAGCATTTTGCCGATTTTTCGCCGGAATATCAGCCGGACGGTCAGAAATCGTCGGAAATGGCGTTGATAAAGATTCGATTGGCGGAGAAGGAAGGGGAAATGCACTTTGAATGGTTGCATCAACGTCGAGATGGAACCCCCATTCCTTGTGCCGTGTCCTTAGTTCGATCCGAAGGAGGACCGAATACCGTGATTGCGGGTTTTCTTCGAGATTTGCGAGAAGAAAAGGCGTTGCGGGCTGCTCAGGAAGAATTGCGGGTTCGCGTCACGACGCTGCTTGATTTGACCCCGCTTTCTGTCTTGTTGTTTAATGAACAGAATGAACCGATTTTTTGCAATGAGGAAACCGTCCGCGAGTATGGTGTGTCAGGTCGGCGGGAGTTGTTCGATCACTTTTTCGACCGTTTTATGCCGGTGTATCAGCCGAATGGACATTCTTCTCGGGCAATGTTGCAAGATAAAATCGTCAAGGCGTATGAAAAAGGACGAGTTCGTTTTGAATGGGTTCGCCTGAATACTGAGGGTGAGTTGATACCGACAGAGGTGACGTTGGTCCCGACGGAAATCAACGGTGTTCGTTTGATCGCCAGTTATGCTCTTGATTTGCGGGAAATCAAACAGGTCCAAGCCCAACTTGCAGCCGAGCAGGAAGAATTACGTCGGGCCAAAGAAGTCGCGGAACAGTCCGCGCAAGCGAAAAGTGTGTTTTTAGCGAACATGTCGCATGAAATCCGAACGCCAATGAATGCGATACTGGGGTTGACGTATTTGTGTTTACAGAGTGATTTGACCGAGCAACAGCGGGATTATCTTGAGAAGACGCAGGATTCGACGAAGAAGTTGCTTCGCATTATTGATGATATTCTTGATTTTTCCAAGATTGAGGCGGGAAAACTGGGAATTGAAGAGATACCGTTTAATCTTTCGGAAACCGTTCGTGAGGTTGTGGAAATACTGTCTTTCAAAGCCGAACAAAAGGGGCTGGAATTACGGGTTGAGATTGACAAGTTGATCCCGGATGAACTGCTTGGTGATCCGCTACGTTTGCGTCAGGTTTTATTGAACCTGACGAGCAATGCCGCTAAATTTACTGAACAGGGTGAAGTGAGGGTTCAGGTTCATCTGGAATGTCGGGCTGATGAACCGGTTCATGCTGAAAATGAAATTGTTCTGTCCTTTCATGTGAGTGATACGGGGATTGGTATGACGGAAGAACAGTTGGAACAGTTATTTGACTCCTTTACGCAAGCGGACAGTTCGACGACGAGGAAATACGGGGGGACCGGTTTGGGGTTGGTGATTTCCCGGAATCTGGTTCAGCTTATGGGAGGTCATATTTCGGTGTCCAGTGTTTCCGGAAAAGGGACGAGTTTTTTCTTTACCGTTCGGTTGAAGCGGGCAACGACGGAAGGGGTTGCCGATGATGAGGATGGTGTGAATAATGATTTGTCACAATTGCGGCTTTTGATTGTCGATGATAGTGCAACGGACCGTGAGGTGATTAGCAAAATGGCGAGTCGTTTTACGGCGAATGTCGAAACGGCGGAGAGTGGAGAAGCGGCAATCAACCTGATTCGTCAAGCAAAGCCGGAAGAAAAAGGTTATGATATTGTTCTTGTCGACTGGAAGATGCCGCGTATGGACGGAATTGAAACGATTCGGAAAATTCGGGAGGAAGAGAACACGGAAAATCCTCCTGAGATACTTATGGTTTCGGCTTATGACCGGACGGAGTGCATACGGCAAGCGTCGAGTTGTGATATAGCGGGATTTCTCGTGAAACCTGTAACGACGCAATCGCTTAAAGAGGCTCTGCACCTTGCAACGTCGGCACATCATCAGCATCAACAACACAAACAGGAACATGTTGTTGTTCCGGCAATCCTCAAGACCCCAATCTCTCTTGAAGGAGCGCGTGTTTTATTGGTTGAAGACAATCGGGTCAATCAAATTGTTGCAGCAGGCATGTTGAACATGTTTGGGGTGGACCTTGATATAGCGAATGATGGTTTTGAAGCGTTGGAGAGGGTTCAACAGAAGACATACGATTTAGTTTTGATGGATGTACAGATGCCGAACATGGACGGACTTGAAGCGGCGCGGGAGATACGGAAATTGGGTTATGACCGATTGCCGATTATAGCAATGACCGCGCATGCAATGGACAGTGATTACCAGAAGAGTCTGGAGGTTGGGATGAACGATCATTTGACGAAACCGATTGACCCTGAGAAACTGCGGGGGACATTACAGAGGTGGATCAGGGAGTAAGTAGGAGGGGGGACAGGAGTAGATGAGGGGATCGTTTAGCCGCGATACAACGTATCGCGCGTAATAAAACTTCAATACGCGCGGAACGTTGTTCCTCGGCTAAACGGGGAAACACGCAGAACGTTGTTCTGCGGCTAAACGGCTTTTTTTTCAGGAGGAGAAGAATGATGAAGAGTTATATTATTATTCCGGCTCGATTGGCGTCAACGCGATTGCCCGAGAAAATGTTACTTGCCGAAACGGGCAAACCGTTGATCCAATATGCTTACGAAGCGGCACAAAAGAGTCAACGGGCAAGTGGTGTCTGTATCGCGTGCGATCATCAGCGAATTTATGAAGCGGTTGAAGGATTTGGGGGGAAGGTTTTTATGACGAACCCTGAAGCGCCGAGCGGGACGGATCGGATTGCCGAAGTCGCAGCCAAGCTGGAAGATGTCGATATTGTGGTCAATGTTCAAGGCGATGAACCTGAAATGGATTGCTTGGCAATTGATGCGGTCATTCAACTGTTGGAGGATCACCCGAATGCGGTCATGTCAACGGCATGTACGCCGATTCGCTCGAAGTCAGACCTTGAGAACCCGGCGTTTGTCAAGGTTGTTTTCGACCAAAATTATCGAGCAATGTATTTCAGTCGCAGTGTTATTCCCCATCCTAGAACGTGGGATGATGAAATGTTGAAGAGTGAACCGCCGTTATTCTATCTGCATCTCGGTTTATACGCCTATCGTCGTGATTTTCTGCTTCGTTATCCCAAAATGCCTTCCTGTCCGCTTGAGAAAACGGAGATGTTGGAACAATTACGGGTTTTGCACAACGGGTATTCGATTATGATGACGGTTGTCGAGAAGGCTCCACATGGAATCGACACGCCGGAAGATTACCGACGCTTTGTGGAACGTGAAATGGGCGGAAAGAGGTAGGGATGAGGGGATCGGGGGGAGTTGGCATTCTTGAGGTCTAAATGGACGTGCGATTCTGCCCGAATTGTACGAACTGACGGATGACGAAATCAAAATCGTCGCAGGATAATCAATTTGTCTTATGCTTGAGGTGGACCAAGAGTTTTTTTTGTGACTAGTATTTTATATCAACTAAAATCTATGGAAAATAACAGTCGAAATGGAACACAGCGTAATGACGGATTTTGCAATGATGAGCCATCAATACTGTTTCCCTCAACCCTCTCAGGTAAGTATTGCTACCTATTCCCTATCACCCAGTCCCTATCACCTACATCATGCTCCCTTTTTTGAACAAATTGGCAATTCGGCTTGCTCTTGGCGCCGAACATTGGGATGAGACCGTTCGGCAAAAGTCAGCTGACTTTTTTTGGTCCGCTCAGGATGAAAGCGGGGGGTTTGTCGGACGGAGAGGAACCGGCGATCTCTACTATACAGGTTTCGCCTTACGCGGCCTCGCTCTACTCGGTTGTTTGACCGATTCTGAACAAACACGATTGGTCGAACAGTTTCTGATCCGCTTTCTTAACCAATCCGAACCTCTTCGCGCCATTGATGTCCTCTCCCTGCTCTTTAGCTCGGTTTTGCTGGAACTGACAACATCGCGGAATGTCTTTGCCGTTCAAAATGAGGATCGTCGGGATTGGGCAATGAAACAAATGGGACGATTTCAGGCTCAAGATGGAGGTTTTGTTTCGTCCGCACAAACACCTCATTCCAGCACTTATCACACCTTCCTTGTGTATGCCGGACTCGAATTACTCGGGCCTGATCTGGTTTTCACCACAACCGAAGAATGTCGTAATCTGTTGCAATTTCTGCTCAAACGACAACGAAAAGAGGGGGGATTTGCGGAATTGGCCTTACTTCCTCAAGGAGGGACCAATCCAACAACGGCCGCAATCAGTTTGCTCACCATGTTGCGTGAAAAATGGTTGGAACTCGAAGAGGTCCCTGCTGAATTGTTGCTGAAACTGGATCATTCCGTTCAACAGGGGATTGCGTTCTTGAAACAGCAATTAGTCCCAGCATCCGGTTTTCGCGCCCATGTCCGAATTCCTGTTCCCGATCTGCTGAGTACCTTCACCTCCTTGTTGATTCTGCTTGATTCGTCGACCATCCCCTTGACCAACCCGTCTCATTGCCCCTCCCTTGCTCCGCTTTCCCCAAGTGAATTGTGCGGAATCCGTTCATTCGTCGAATCGCTCAAACGTCCTCAACAGAATCAAGAAGGATTTGCGGGGGGAGTCTGGGATCAGGAACCCGACGTTGAGTTTACCTTTTATGGTTGGGGAACGCTCGCGCTTTTGGGGGACGATGCTTCCTTGTAAACGGCAATCAGTGCTTTGTTCGCATTAAAAATTGGGATTCGTGATTCGGGTGTATACAACTTTTGTAGTCCCGTCGGGACGACCTTTTTGTAGCCCGGGGTGAAGGGATCTTAAGCGACCGCAACCCCGGGTTAAGCGGTCCCCCACAACAAAATGTAGCTCCGTCAGGTGCGGCCTAATCCATCATGCTGTTTTTGTACCATTTACAGATGCCTTTTTAGGTCGCAGCTACGCAGCTCCTTTTTTGTGTGTCATTTAACCCGGGGTTGCGCTGCGCTTCACCCCGGGCTACAAATAGGTCGCCGCTAATGCGGCTACTTCCATACGACGGTCTGCTGACTTGCTCTACATCTATATCCCACTTTTTAACATGAACGGTGTACTAGCCCGCGCTTTTGGGGGAAGATACATCGTTGTAAACGGCAATCAAAGGGAGTCCCTTCTGTTCCGCAAGACGTTTTGCCGACTCGAATTCGGGGGTTTGACGAATTTCTCCGTCCGGCAACACGGACTGTTTCCCCTGTATCACACCCCAAGTTGTTTCTAACGAACAGGAAGACCGTTCGAGCGAGGTCCGCTTGACCTCATGTCGGCGGATTCCCAATGTCGTCGTCTGTGAAAAAATAACCTGTTCAATCGCCGGAATCTGCGATTGTCTCGCAAGAACGGAAAGTTTGTTCGCCGGACGGTTCTTCTTCATCAAAATCGGGGTCACAAAAACATCCAACACGTCCAGCAACCATAATTTTTCAACGCAATACCCTAAAATCTCCCCGCTCACATCGTCAAGATTCGTCTCCAGCATCCAAAGACTTTCCGACTGCAACCCTAAAGGGTCGGGAACGACAACAACAGATGCCGGTTCCGCTTGTGATCGTCCGTGATCGTGAACATGTCCGTGATCGTGAACGTGTCCGTGATCGTGAGTGTGTCCGTGATCGTGAGTGTGTCCGTGATCGTGAACGTGTCCGTGATCGTGAGTGTGTCCCTGATCGTGAGTGTGTCCGTGATCGTGAGCGTGTCCGTGATCGTGAGCGTGTCCCTGATCGTGTCCCTGATCGTGAGCATGTCCGTGATTAGGAACGGCAATCTCTAGGTTGTGCGTTTCACCAATGATGAACCGCAAGATGTTTGGTTGTTGCGGCAAATCCCGACCTCCTGCGCCGTAACCGATTTGTTGGATTCGCATTGACGGAATGGACCCGTATTGAGAGACAAATTGGGCGAGAATCGCGGCTCCCGTCGGGGTCGTCAATTCAAATGGAACCCGAGAAGGGGCAATTGGAACACCAAGCAGCAATTCGGCGGTTGCAGGAGCCGGAATTGAACACTTTCCGTGTGCAATCCGTTGTGTTCCCGTTCCCAAAGGGATCGGAGATGCGCAGAGAACGTCCAGATTCAGATAATCGAGACCAACAACGGTTGCAACGATGTCGGCAATCGAGTCGGCTGCACCGACTTCGTGAAAGTGGACTTCTTCGATTGTTTTTCCGTGAACCTTTGCTTCAACTTCAGCAATTCGGCGAAAAATCTGCCCAATCGTCGTTTTTTGGGATTCGGACAATTCCGAACATTGCGCGACCATTTCGAGGATGATTGACAGACCGCGATGTTCATGTTCGGGGGGACATTGAACGTCAACTTTTACGGCCTGAAAACCTCCTCGATTGACGGATGTTTGGACGAGTTTCAAAGGGGGGACGGGCAAGGAGGAGATAACATTTTGGAGTAATTCGAGGGGAACACCGAGCGAGAGGAGGGAACCGAGCATCATATCTCCGCTGATGCCGGAAATACAATCGAGGTATCCTACTCTTTGAATCGGTTGTGCGGTTGAGGTTTGTTGTTGATTTCGGGTCAACAGACGAATGAGCATTTGGGTCAACAAGCGAAATCTCCTTGAATGAGAATGTCGAGTATTCGAGACAATGAGTGAATGTCAATAGTTGCAACAATAGGAACGCAAGACGTTTGATCGTATCGTTTGATTTCTTGTAACCGTTCACGGGAAATTACAATAGGAGTCCTATTCTCAGCACCAAAGGTTCGTAACAAAATAGACAGCGGTTTTAACCGCTGTGTCAAAATGTCAAAAAGTATTCGCCCTGTAAGGGCGAAACAATGAATTGTGCTGCCCCTTCAGGGCAGAATAGGGTGAGTGACACTTAACCCGGGGTTTCGCAGCGCTACACCCCGGTCTATTTTGTTGCGCCCCCTCGGGGCGGAGATTTCATTTTTCCCCTCTGAAAATAAGGTATTTCAATGATGTTTTGTAAAAATATCCGTGAACGGATACGATTTCTTAACGGCGAAAAAACAGGGCAATATGGTGAGTCAACGACTGAATAAAGGGGGAAAAACCGAGTTCCTTAACCGGTTCAGCGTATTGTCCTTTTTTCCCCTCTTGTGAATTCGATGTCAAAAAACAGGTTGCATCATAAAGACGTTCGCGGAGTAATTTTGTGAGAAACTGTTCATAACGTTGTGTGTATGAAGAATTTTTGAATTCAGGTAAAACCGGGAAATGGGGTTCCTTGACTTTTACAGGAACGGTTGATTTTTGACAATCTTCCAACAGAAACAAGTAACCGATCCAGGGTTTTTGAGAGAGCGGAAAAACTCCTTCACGGTATGCGGTCCACAAATCCGTCGCATTTCCAACTGCTTCTTCGGTCCGATTGTTAAAATTATTTCCAAAAGAAGGTCCGATTTGCGATTTGAATTCAACGGTTGCCAAAAGATTTCCCTGAAAAAGGACAATAAGGTCCCAACGTTTTTCGGGTCGGAAGAAACCGGGCAATTCCAAGTGAGAGTTGTGATAAATAGCGTTTTCAGGACATCCACAATCAATCAGGGATTGATGAACCAACCTTGCGAATCCGTCCATCTGTTTTCCTCCTGTTACAGACCCGCGATTCCCCCGATCCTTGATTCCGGCTTGACTGCCCTGCTCCACGAACTGCCGATTCCGGGTCTTCCAAAAGTGTTCGACTGCTTTCTCTAAGGTGTATTTTTTCATCTCGAAAGGTACTCTCGTTGAGAATATTGATCTGGACCTGTTGAAACAATTGCAATGTCGCCTTTTTTACTCGGGAACAACACAACTCAAAATAATGCGGGTCCACCTCATATCCAATGCTGTTGCGCCCCCATTTTGCAGATGCAATCGTTGTCGTGCCCGTTCCAACAAAAGGGTCCAAAACCGTATCTCCAACAAAACTGAACATCCGAATCAACCGTTCGGCCAGTTCAAGAGGATAAGGGGCCGGATGTTCACGCGTAGATGCCCCGGTTAGACCAGTCCATATCTGCTGGAACCATTGTTGATGATTCTTCTCGGAAATAATACTGAGCAATCGGGCTGCTTTTTCCGGCGTTCGGTATCCCCCGGATTTGCGCTGCATCAAAATATATTCAATGTCATTTTTTATAACCGCATTTGGCTCATAAGGTTTTCCGAGAAAACCTCCCTGACCGTTGACTTCATAAGCCGCATTGGAAATCTTGTTCCAGATGATCGGGGCAAGATTGTCATAACCAATATTTCGACACATTTCCTGAATCGAGGCATGTAAGGGCATAACAGCATGACGTCCTCCGTTTTTACGCCGCGAAAGACAAACATCACCAACCACACAAATCAATCGTCCCCCCGGAACAAGCAGATCAAAACAGGTTTTCCAGACTTTTTCCAACTCTCCTAGAAACAGTTCATAACTCGTAATATGCCCCAGTTGATCGGGGTGTTCTCTATACTCTTTCAACGTCCAATAGGGAGGGGATGTGACAATCAGATGAACACCTTGCGGACACAAAGGGTCCATTGTTCTCGCATCTCCACAAATCAAACAATGTGATGTGGGGACACTTCCAGACGCATTCTCCAACAGTTGCATCAACACAGGTGTTTTTGCAATTCGCGGGATGTCATTCTGCTGCAATGAAATGGTCCGCAACTGATCGGGTAAAAACTCGCTTAATTCCAATCCGTTCCCCTATTCTTCCGCCAATCGGGATATACGCAAAACCTCATCAAAGGTCGTCAACCCCTTAAACGCCTTACGAATTCCATCTTGGTACAACATGCTCATTCCCTCTTTTTGGGCGGTCTTGCGTATGTCAACCGTACTCGCCTGTTTGAACGTCATCTCTCGAACTTTCGGCGTCATTAACATCAGTTCAAATAACGCCATTCTCCCCCTGTATCCCGATTTGTTGCAGTTCCCGCAACCCCGACCTTTCATAAAATTCCCCTTTGCAGCCAATTCAAGCGGTATTCTCAACTCCCGCAATTCCGCTTCTGTCGGCGTATACGGCCGTTTACACTTCGGACAATTCGTTCGGACAAGTCGTTGCGCCATAATACCAATCACGCTGCTTGCAACCAAATACGGCGGAACTCCCATGTCAACCAATCGGGTGATTGCTCCAGGTGCATCATTCGTATGCAAGGTGCTAAACACCAAGTGTCCCGTCAACGACGCTTGAATCCCCATTGACGCCGTTTCAAGGTCGCGCATCTCTCCAACCAGAATAATATTGGGGGCTTGTCGCAACATCGCTCGAATCACCCTCGCAAAATCAAGGCCGATTGAATGTTTGATCTCAACCTGATTGATTCCGGGAAGATAATACTCAACCGGGTCTTCCGCCGTTATAATTTTTCGGGTCGGCGTGTTCAACTCATTCAACGACGCATAAAGTGAGGTCGTCTTGCCCGATCCTGTCGGACCCGTCACCAAAATAATCCCGTTCGGTCGTCGGATAATCGAACTGAATTTCTTATAATCACGTTCGTCAAAACCCAGTTGCGTTAGACTAACCTTAATGTTCCCTTTATCGAGAATCCGCATAACGATTGACTGACCATGACTGGTTGGAATGACACTGACCCGTAAATCCAGTTCCTTATCTCCCAACGTCAACTTGATTCGACCGTCCTGCGTTCGTCGCCGTTCGGCAATATCCAACTTGGAAAGAATCTTAAAACGGGACAATAAAGCCCCTTGCAATCGTTTCGGAACGGCATCCCGTTCAACCAACATTCCGTCAATTCGGTATCGAATCCGAACCCGATCTTCAAACGGCTCTATATGAATGTCCGACGCCCGGAGTTGGACCGCTTCCTGAATAATCATGTCGCACAACTTCACAATCGGGGCGTCACTTTCTCCCCCCCCAACTGTTGCTTGAACAGGTCCGCCCAGACCTTCTGTTTCCGTAAAGTCAATCGCCGTATCTGTCATCTCCTGAATCATCGAGTCCGCCGACTCTCCAATCGTCTGACGATAATGTCGATTCACGGCATCAAAAATGATTTCCTTAGGTGCTAAAAGCAACTCAATCGGACGATTCAAAATAAATCGCAATTTGTCGAGTGTACCTATATCATTCGGATCACTGATAATCACCCTAAGTGTTTCACCGTCTTCCTGAAACGGCAGAACACCATTTTCGCGGGCAACGGACTCGGGGATCAGCTCGACAACGGCAGGAGGAATCAAGGTGTCACTCAGGTCAACGAATTCCAGACCATATTCTTCCGCAACAGCCCGGGTTATTTCCTCGCTGCTTGCATACCCCAACCGAATCAGGCTCTCCTGCAACTTCAAACCCGTCGAATTGGCATATTCCTGCGTCTCGGCAATTTGAGCGGCACTCAAAACACCTTTTTTCTGCAATATTCCAAGAAAATTTAATCGTTTAGCTGACATGTTGAACTAAAAGGAGAGCAATAATTGCCAATAAAAATCGTAGGCTTCTGCATCATTCGTCTCCCAAACCCGACGAATCTGCTCTTCATCACCTTTGATTTCGCCAAAACGTTCTTTTGCTTCTTCCCAAGGAATACAAACGCCCGGTTTCCTCTTCAATTTCATCTCAAATTGCTGGTCCATCTCTGTTATAGGGGTTGGGGGATAGGGATTAGGGAATAGGGGTTAGTGAATGAGGGTTGGAAGATTAGGGACAGGAAATAGGGATTAGTGAGGATTTGAGGAGTCTTTCGTTGAACCGCGATACAACGTATCGCGCGTTTTCATGTTTTTAATACGCGCGGAACGATGTTCCTCGGCTAAACGGGCGTGTATCTTGTCGCCCTATCCCCTATCCCCCATTCCCTATATCCTACTTCGACTCTTTCACCAAAACGAACGGTTGGAACAGTCCATAACCGATTGTATCATACGCCGAACCAGGTCCTCGTGTTTTCGGCGATTGCCAAAATGCGTTCGGCCAAGCTGAACCTCTTGCCCGACCAATATGGTGAGGTCCAAGCAGGTTTTTCGGCGTCCCAATCACCTGAACGTCAACCGTGTTCTTTCCCGGTTGAACATAAGGGGTGATGTTGACTTTCCAAGGTGAACTGAGGACATATCCGGCTTCTTTTCCGTTGACAACGACTTTTGCGGTTGCGCCGTACCAACCGTTTGGACTTGCAGGAAGTTTGACGAAATAATCGCCCGAAACAGGATTTTCCACATCAAACGTCTCACAATAGGAAACGGCTCCTGAGTAAAACGGCATACCCTGTTGATTCCAACCTTGCTCTTCTGTCCCTTCAACCCGGAGTTGAACCGGTTGGGGCGGTTTTACGACAAAACCTTCTTCCGCCGATTCGAGCGAAAAATCACCAAGCAAATACGCCGGTTCCAGTTCGTGATAAATCGACATCGGTTTCGCAACAAGCACAACCTCGTTTTCACCAACCTTTGCCGTCTCGCTTAAGTCTATCTTATAAAATGATTTGTCCAACCACCATTCATCTGTTTTTGCCGAAACAACCGTTCCGTTGCAGGAAATGGTGTACAAATCACTCCGTTCAACCACAATATAAAGTGGTTGGGGGACTTTTTCAGCAATTGTAAAACGATAGGTCGCGGAAAAACCACTTTCAGCCGGAAATTCCTTCTTAATCAACGTGTCCTTAAACTGAACACCGTTATCCCAAGGATTGCGTGTTAAACCAACCGACTTACCATTTTTCTCGAACACCCAATGATTGGCTTTATGAAAATAGACATTTTTGAGGATTTCGTCCCCAACCTGAACATCCATATAATCAATCGTCAAAACATTCGGTTCCAATCGTGTTATATTCGGTCCCGATCCCGGTTCAATCACCGTTTCCGTTGTTGAAGAAAACGGGAAATACCATTCTTTCGGAACAACCGGCGCAACCGGATTATCACGCTGTGAAACCCGGGTCGTCCCTGAAAGAACAAGGAGCAGACTCCCGCAAGGAGGAAGTTCATACCGATATTTGATATAAGGTCGTCCAACCTCTTCACAAGGATACGGCGTTATCTCGCCTGTATCCTCATTCCAACGGTCAACATGATCCTTGTTGCTGTAAACCCAACCAGATGCCGGTTCCTCCATGCTGATGTTCGTCAAAAACACCACATCTTTATCCCCAAGTCGGCGTCGATGATGATACACCTGTCCCGTATTTTGGGGCGGAACATAATCGGCTCGACCAAGAGCCCGTTCTTCCTTGAGAATTCCATTTGCCTGAACAAAAACATTGGCAAGACCATCTGGGGCAACCCGAAGTCCTTCTCCCGCAGTCCGGTTCCAACCGGCAATCAACAATTTCGTTAAATCAACCTTTTTTGAACTAGGACAGTCTTCAAGCAGTTTCAACTGTTGAATTGCAACCCCTTGCGGTTCCGCTCCATTGACGAATTTCGGCAGATCAAAGTACAAAACAGTTCCGCCCCCTTTTGCAACATTCGCAATAAAATCAAGTGTCCTAGAATCAAGATTTTCCGTATTTGGCGGGAGAACGATCATGTCGTACATCGCTTCTCCAACAACCAGTTTTCCGTTGTTGACATGTCCCAACCGCTCGATAATGTCTTCTGAACCGAGATCGTACTCAATGTTCATCTTTTCCATTTCGTTGACCAGATGCTGGAACGAATTGCCGATTTCACCTAAAAAATCATCCCCCTGATACATCCAAGCAGTCGTTGTCGGTTCCAACACCAAAATCCGATTGACCTGACGTCCTTGCGAAAGAGCATACTGCAATCGCGTGTTGCGATTTGCAAGCGTATGATACCCCTTCCACCATCCTGTATGATACGAGAAGGATTGGGGATGATCCCGCTTTCTCGCCCCTCTCAAGGTCACATACGAAATATGCTCGTTAATCGTGTTAATCCCAAGTACCAATCCCCAATCCGCCTGTCTCTTCATGTCCTCAAACCGTAAATCCCAACCCCCTGCTCCGTACAACTCACAAAGCGTCCGCGCTCGACCGGTTTGGTTGACGACGGAAGACATTTCCTTGACAATTCGGACATTTCCGAACTGAGAATTGACATTTTCGGCATATTGATTCATCAAAACGTCAATCGCCGGTCGTTGATGCCAAATGTACATCGCCATATTATCCGGTCCATGTCCGGCAACCGGCCAACCATGCTCCCAATAATGCCCCGTAAACTCTAATTTGTTCTCCTCGCACCATTTGAAACAAGGTTTGGCCCAACGATCAACGAACAGATCGAGCAAAAGGCGTTGATAGTCATGTCGGACCTTTTTCCAATTTCCAATCGGTTGGACCAGACTGGGCAATGAATCGACGAGGGAATATCCATATTTCTTCTCAAACAGGACAGGAATCTCATCATTCCAAGTTAGTCCTCCTGCTGTCTGTAAATGCGGCTCGTCCGTAAATATTCCCGGAACACGACCGCCAAAATCATCTCCGACTTCCCGCTTGTAAGCGTCAAAGGTAATCTCAATAAATTTTTCGGTTACACCCGGTTTTAACAGATCGACATAGTATTGATCGCCGAACCAGGGTCCGCTTGTTGCTTCTTCAATTGTCCCGACGATCCATTTTCCTTCGCCCAATTTCCCCGCTTTTTTCGCTTCTTGTGTCACTTCCGTGATTTGTCCGTCTTCACCAACCTTAAAAATGTATTCCACATTGTCTCGGATTTTTCGCATGGATTCGACTGCGCGGAGATGCAGCCCTTTTCCCCGGGAATCGGGCATACTTTCCGGGACAAAACCGCCTGCAAAACCGCTTGGATACGAATTTTCGTCATAAATCCAAACGTTCATGTCCAATTTTTTGGCTTCATCAAGCGATTCCTTCCAACGGTCAAACCATTCTTCCGACAAATACGGTGTCATAAGTCCTGGTCGGGGATGAACCCAAACCTGTTTGACATTCTGCCCGGCCAAATCACGCAACGTACTCCGAACCTGCTCCTCCGTCAAGCGATCATTCCAAGTCCAAAGAGGTCCTGTACTGTAATCACAACCCGGCATCTTTTGGAACGTCTCTTTGAACGTCTCGAAACCGGGTTCTTCAATAGAATTCAATGTTGACATCTGAGCGGGAAGAAATCCCGAAAGACAGAGTGAAAGAGCGCACACCAAAAGAACCAAAAGACACGTCAATTCCCATTTTTGCTGTTTCATCGTATTAAGTGAGTAATAGTGAATAATAAGGTGAATGATAGACACAAAACGGTTTTACAATAGGCCGCATCTCCTCATACTTAGCTCCGCGCAAGCCGGAAGTCTCCAGTATAATCGGAAAAACGGGAAAAGTACAGAGACGGAGAGAAAAGGGCGAACCAAAAGTATCAGACTGCTAACAAGTTTGGTTTTGCGATTTGAACCGAGCCGGGTCGGACGGATTTGTTTTTACCACGAAACACACAAAAGACACGAAAAACGGTATTTTGTGAGGTTTTCGTGTTTTTTGTGATTTTCGTGGTTCAAAAATGAAAATACTCTTTTTCGCAAAACTTGTTAGCGGACTGACCAAAAGTATACTGTCGAAGCATCTTACATCTTGGTTAGGAATCATGTATAATGCGAAGACGGGTCGGGAACCGATTTTCCCGGTTCAAATCCTTTTCGACAGTCATTTTTACCGTTTGTCCATACACATACTACAAACATCAGGAGCAACAATACGATGAAACGACGCACTTTTTTATGGTCCGGTCTTGCAGCAGGAGCCGGTTTGGGAATGATTTCGGCAACGTCGAAAACCGTTGCAGCTCAGGAGACGACATTTCCCGGGGATCAACGGGAAAAAGCCAAACTCCGTTTTTCCAGCCAACTCGGAATTATTCCGGGCAACAGCGACGAGGAAAAGCTGAAAAAGATGAAAGAATGGGGTTTTGAAGCGGTTGAACTGGGCGGAGTCGGGAATGACGTTGACGACTGGAAGAAAAAAGTCGAAGATGCCGGTCTCCTCGTCAGTGCTTTTTGTTGGGGGTCTCAAAATGGTGATTTGGTGTCCGACCGTGAACGTCGGCAGAAAAACGCTGTTGAGGCATTCAAAAAAAATCTCGAAGGAAGTGCAAAACTTGGCGGAACCGGCGTTATTCATGTGCCCGCTTTCAACCAACAATCACAACTTTCTGTCCGCGATCTGCGGGATCGGGTCCTCGAATATCTCCCCGAGATCGGTAAATTCGCGCACGATTGCGGGACATTTGTCATTCTTGAACCGCTCAGTCGTCAGGAAGCCTTTTACATGCGACAGGTTTCGGATGCAGCCCGAATTGCTCAGGAATGTAATAAAATCGCCGGTTGTGAAGGTGTTCGCGTTATGGGAGACTTTTATCACATGTATAACGAGGAAGCAAACGATATGGGAGCGTTCCTCTCTGCCGGTCCCCTTTTGCAGCATGTTCACCTCGCAAACGGACCTAAACGGACTCTTCCCGGTCAGGTCCCCTCACATCGTTTCGTCAACGGTTTTCGCGGTCTGAAATATATCGGTTATGACAAATTTGTCAGCTTTGAATGTGGGGTTGACGGTGATCGAGAAGTCGAAGTGCCCAAATCGCTCGAATTTCTCCGTGCTGAATGGGACCTTGCCTAATCGTTTCCCAACTATTTGAGGAGAAAATTTTGCTCCTCCCCCTTGTTGGTGTACGCTTTTAGGGTAAACTGCTCCGAAACTGAGCGTTCGCGGTCGGTTTACCCCGAAAAATGGGCAAAAAGGGGACGTAGCTCAATTGGTTAGAGTACTGGACTGTCGATCCAGTGGTTGCGGGTTCGAGTCCCGTCGTCCTCGTTCGCTTCTACGCCGCCTCAATAGAGAACGCGGCTTCCTTGTGTCTATGTCGGTTCCTAGAGATTTTGTTCTGGGAACTTTTTTTTTGCACCTTTGGGTTTTTGCCCCTTTTTTACGTTTTTGTTTACACGATTTTCCCGACCATCTCGGTCCTCCTCCTCCCAATCAGGTTGAGTTTATGGACACACATCGTGTTTTTACGGTCAGGTCTTTTTCCCAACTTCTTTTCCCGCTCCTCCTTGCTCTGAACGGGTTACTCACGCTGATTGTCGCGTTGCGTTTTCCGTATTTGACTTGCAATCGGCCAACTCTCGGACCTGTCCTGCTCCTTGCCGTTTCTCTCGCTCTTGTTCATCTCCTCTTACGACAGTTATATCGCAAAATCGGTTGTTTGTTCACAAAAAACAACACCCTACATTCAGGTACACTTCTTGCCGGACCCGGAATCCTGCTCGGCTTCATGCTTCTCCTTCCAACCGGGAACCTCCTCTACATTCTCCTGTTTCTGACCATCTTCCTGCTCTCCTGTTGTCCCTTGACCGTTAAGCAACACCCAACAAAAGAGAGAACGGAAGAGGAAACAGGCGAAGAGAAGGAGAAAGAAGATTGTCAAAAAGAATTTCGAGAAAAAGGTCAAAAAGATTCTCAAAAAGATTCTCAAAAAGATTCTCAAAAAGATTCTCAAAAAGATTCTCAAAAAGATTCTCAAAAAGATTCTCAAAAAGATTCTCAAAAAGATTGTGAAGAAGAATGTGAAGAGGGGGAAGAATGTGATGAAGGAGAAGAGGAAAGGGAGGAGGATGCAGGTGTCAGTATGGTGTTACGACGGAGCGGGACCGAGGAGGGTGATGAGACGTTAGAGGTTTCACTTCGGGTCGCTTTCCAACAAAATGAACGACTTCAATACGTCCATATCCCGTTCTGTCCCGGTTTTTGTGTCAATCCAAGCGTCGAAACCTATCAATTAGACGGGGAAGAGGTTGAAATCATTCTTGCCAAACTAACCCCTTATGGTGTTCGTCTCGACCTGAAACGGTCAGCACAACGAACGGATGAAGAGAGCGTTCGGGTGATGCTGATTGTTCGGGGCAAAAAACGATTGCAAGAGCGAGCAAACAGAGGAGCGACCTAAATGTTGAGCAGCGTACATGGAGAGAAGGTAGAAGATAGGAGGTAGGAGTAAAGAAGAGGGGGACGGGAAGATAACGACATTCTATTCCCTATTCTGGGGGGACAGTTTTAGGGCTAACGCATCAAAATCTTGTTAATTTAGGAAGACATGTTGGCAAAATAGGAAAAACAAAAGCCGGAAAGGAGGTGCGCAGCACCGTATTGACGGTAGTATTTTGGGACAACTGAGACAAATAGGAGGTTTGTTGACAAAAAAATGTCACAAACCGTCAGTACGCTGCGCTCCCTTCCGGCTGTTGTGTTTGCCTGAAACGTGTACTTTGACCAAATTAACGATGAATCCATATTTTGATGCGTTAGCCCTGGGGGGACAGTTTACGGAAACCGGGGCGGGAGTAAAATGGGACATTGCCCGAGAAGAGGTGATTCGATCACGCCCGCTTCATTGCATGTCTCGGTACACCTTCAAATAAAAACGGCACTTGTAAAACCAGTCCGCTAACAAGTTTTGCGAAAAGGAGTCATTTTCATTTTTGAACCACGAAAATCACAAAAATCACGAAAACCGCACAAAATACCGTTTTTCGTGTCTTTCGTGTGTTTCGTGGTCAACAAATCCGTCCGACCCAGCTCGGTTCAAATCACAAAACCAAACTTGTTAGCTGTCTGCTTGCAAAACAATCACGCCGTTGCCCTTTTCTTTTGGAAATCTTTGAAAAAATTGAACAATGACGCTATCTAATATATCTGAAAAAATTGAACATATTCGTCAGTCCTTAGGTCGGAAATTGTTGATTCTTGGACATCATTACCAAAAAACCGAAGTCCTCGATCATACAGATTTGCGAGGGGACAGTTTCCAGTTGAGCGCAACGGCTGCTGAAAATGAGGATTGCGAGTCCATTGTCTTCTGCGGCGTCCATTTTATGGCGGAAACAGCGGATGTCCTTGCGAATCGACCTGAACGGTTGGACGCCCGAAACGGCAAAAGAGTCAACGTCCTTCTGCCCGACCTCTCCGCCGGTTGTAGTATGGCCGATTTGGCGCATATCAATCAGGTCGAACAATGTTGGTCAGAGTTGGCCAAGCAGATTGATGTTGCCGACATTGTGCCAATCACCTACGTTAATTCCTCAGCCGCAATCAAAGCCTTTTGTGGTCGAAATGGAGGAATCGCATGTACCTCAAGTAATGCAAGTGCCGTTCTTCGTTGGGCCTTTTCCCAAAAATCCCGCGTTCTTTTTCTCCCGGATCAACATTTGGGTCGGAATACGGCGTTTTCAATGGACATTCCCGAGTCGCAAATGCCGGTCTGGAACCCTGATGTTCCGTTGGGGGGGAATGACCTTGCAACGATCAAGGACAGTCGGGTCATTCTCTGGAACGGTTACTGTTGTGTACACCAATTTTTCACCCCCGAACATGTTGCAACAGTCCGGGCACAGTATCCCGGGATTCGCGTCATTGTTCATCCCGAATGTTCCCGCGAAGTTGTGCAAGCAGCCGATTTGGCCGGTTCGACGAATTTCATTCTCGAACAGATTCGTCAAGCGAAGCCCGGTTCCATTTGGGGGGTTGGAACAGAAGGTCGAATGGTCGACCGATTGGGGCAAATGTTCCCCGAGCAGAAAATTGTCCATTTAGGGGGATCGGCAAGTCTGTGTGAGACAATGGACCGGACGAATTTGGAGAACCTTCTTGCGACGCTCGAATCCGTCGAGTCGGGCAACCCGAAGAACATTGTCCAAGTTGACCCCCTAATCGCCCCGGACGCCCTCCTCTGTCTCGAACGGATGCTCGCAACTCACTGAAAACGGACGTAGAATGTTGTCTGTCACAATTCACAACCCCAATTCCCCAATTCCAGATTGATGTCAACTATTTTTGATCGAATCGCCCAATACAAAATCGTCCCGGTTATTGCAATTGACGCTGTTGAAGCGGCAATTCCTCTTGCGGATTCCTTGATTGCAGGAGGATTGCCAATTGCCGAAATCACATTCCGAACCCAATCCGCAGCATCCGTCCTGCACAAAATGAGTCAGGAACGTCCTGAATTGCTTCTTGGGGCGGGGACAATTCTGACGCTTGAAAATTTACAGTCGGCAATCGACGCGGGCGCACAATTCGGTGTTGCACCCGGTTTTAACCCCGTCATTGTTGATGCAGCGCAGAAAAAAGGGTTTCCGTTCATTCCCGGGGTTTGTACGCCAACTGAAGTTGAAGCCGCACTCGAAAAAAACGCAAAAGTCCTGAAATTTTTCCCGGCCGGTTCAATTGGCGGACTCTCGATGCTCCAATCGCTCCTTGCCCCTTATGCTCATACAGGGGTACAATTTATGCCGACGGGGGGGATCACTCCTGAAAATGTTGGCGATTATCTCCAAACAAAAGGGGTGATTGCATGTGGAGGGACTTGGATTGCGACCAAAGACGATATTGCACAAGGAAAATGGTCGTCTATTACCAATCGTTGTCAAACGGCATTAGAAAAATGTCGTTGACGGTTCACCACAAAAACCTCCTCTCCATTTTCTAAGTATCTGCGCATAAATAAAGGATTCATTTTCATTTGTTCCTTTCGTGACGTTTGTGTTTTTAGTGGTTCTTTTACACCACGAAATACACCAAAAACACGAAATCAATACAAAACTTTCATCGATTGTGCATCCGCAATTTGGAAAGGTTAGAAACAGTAAATAAATAATTCCTGCAAATGATCTGTCGATTTTTAGCGCATTTCAATAATTGGCATACACCGTTCACACATTTTTGAAACCAAAAATTCAAGGATTGCATCTCTTAGCTGCATCGCAGCGACCTTTTTGTAGCCCGGGGTGTAGCGCAGCGAAACCCCGGGTGAGATGCAGCACAAAAAATGAGCTGCGTAGCTGCGACCTAAAAAAGACATGCGTCAACATAAGGTATTTTTTTAGGTCGCTCCGACGGAGCTTGTTTTGTTGGGGGGACGTTTAACCCGGGGTTGCGGTCGCGTTGCTCCCTTCACCCCGGGCTACAATAGGGTCGCCGCTATGCGGCTACAAAAGAACACCTTAACTCTTCAAAAAGGACCGAGATGAACATTTCAATAATTGGTATACACCGTTCACGTTTTTTTGGCATCTGACACACAAGGACAATTTGTCACGAACTACAGTATTACTACTTCATTCTTCCCCCAACCCCTATCCCCTAATCCCGATTCCTATCTCTGCAACCGGGAGAGAAACTTCTGTTGATGTTTTGCTCGATAATCCAACAATCGATAAGTGATTATTTTCACCCAATCGCAGAAAAACATCGCAATGAGGTTGTATCCCCAGACAACACCGACGAGGGTCCAGGGTAAGGGGGGGACCAACCAACCGAATCCCGACATGAGAGCAGCAAAAATCTGGGTTCCAACAATTGCCGAAAGTAGTATCCAACTGGGATAAGGTCGGAAAAAGAAACAGGACGGATTGCGTGTGACAAACAGCAAAAGATGTCCCCCAACAACAAGTTGCAAAAACGTCATTGTCTGCAACATATCAACGGTCATTTCAACACCAAAGAAGGTTCCTTTGGATTGAATGACGTATAAACCGATACAGAACAGCAATAAGGTTTGGAGGAGCGAGAACAAACCGAGGACGGAGGAGACGCAAAGAACCCGGCCCATTTTCCAACGAAGGGGTTTCTGCGAAATCGGCGTATTATCATACGCAATACTCATAATCGGAATATCATCCAACAGGGCAAGAGCAATAATCATGATTGCGGTTAGAGGAATGACTTTGGGAAAGAGAATGACACAGAGGACGACGAAGACCATGATGTCCAGACTCATTGCGATTCGATACAGAACGTAACTTTTCATTCGCTCAAAAATCTGTCGGGCCGTTGTAATCGCCCGAATAATAACGCTCAATCCCGGTTCCGTCAAAATCAATGCGGCTGCTGCGCGAGCTGCATCTGTTGCTCCTGAAACCGCAATCCCAGCATCCGCCTGTTTCAGCGCGGGCGCATCATTCACTCCATCTCCCGTCATTGCAACAATATGACCTCGTTTTTGCAACGCTTTGACAATACCATACTTGTGTTCGGGGAAAACACGGCCAAATCCGTCCGCCCTCTCAATTAACTCCGCCGTTGCATCCGAAATATGATCGACATCTTTACTGGTAAAAACATCCGTCGCTTTCAAAATATGCGTCCCCATTCCCAATCGCCCGGAGATTTCCGACGCAATCGCAATATCATCCCCCGTCACCATTTTAACACTCAGCCCCTGTTCCTTCGCTTGAGCAATCGTTTCCGCCGAATCATCTCGCGGGGGATCAAACATCGGCAATAATCCGAGCAATTCCCAACTCTTCCCTTCATCTGAACTTCGCGCAACCCCCAATGTTCGGTATCCCTTGCCCGCAAATTCATTGACAATTTCTGCGACTTTCTTTTTCGTTTCCTCATCAAGGGTACTCATTTCCACAATCACCTGAGGAGCCCCTTTCGTGAAACACCAACTCTTTCCGTCCGGTCCCCTCACCGTACTTTCTGTCCGTTTCGTAACCGGATCAAAAGGTACATACTTCGTCATTTGATATTGATTGAGAACCGATTTGTCGTTCAGCCCTTTCAAAACCGTCAAATCAATTGCATCATCACTGTTCTGCTTGCTCGCAAGAGCACCTGCCAAAATACACTCCTGAGCATCCTGCGTCCCAAAAAGTTGCGGTTCACCCAATGTCAACTGATTCTTCGTCAAGGTTCCCGTTTTATCTGAACATAAAATGTCAACACCGGCAATTTCCTCAATCGATTGCAATCGAGCGACAATTGCTTTGTAACGCGACATGGTAAGAGCGCCGAGTGCTAATGCAATGGAAAGAACAGCCGGCATTGCAACGGGAATGGATGCAACGGCGAGAATGAGGACGAATTTAACCAGTTCAAGCACTTTATGAACGGTAATACCTCCTGTTGAAGCATCATCGCGGAAAAGAACAACGAGACTCATGATCACGCAGAGAATCGCCGCCATAATAATGAGAAAGTTCCCAACTCGCAAAACGGTTTGTTGAAAATGAGAAACATTTCCTGCCGATCCAACCAGTTTGGCGGTTTTGCCGAAAAACGAATAAACACCTGTTGCGGTTACGATTGCATTCATTTCCCCTTGTTTGACAATGGAGCCGGAATAGGCGACATCGCCGATTTTTTTACTGACGGGGAGAGATTCCCCGGTTAAGGCGGACTGATCGGCACTCAGGTATTCCCCAGAAATCAATTTGACATCAGCGGGAATGACATCACCAAGTTTCAGGAGAATGACATCGCCCGGGACTAGGGTGTCGGCGTTGATCTGTATCCACTTTCCATCTCGCAACGCTTTTGCTTTAAGGGCGAGACCTTTTTTAAGAGCAGCGAGCGCATTTCCGGCTTTGTGTTCTTCCCAAAAACCAATCAGGGCGTTAAAAAGCAAAAGAGCGGTTATGACGATGAAGTCGCGGACATCTCCGGCGATAATGGAGAGGATTGCAGCTGCTTCGATCATCCAAGGAATGGGTCCCCAGAACATTTCGAGAAACTGCATGAGCGCACTTTGTTTTTTCTCTTCAAGGGCGTTTTTGCCGCATTGTGTCAGACGTTGGGCTGCTTCGGTCGTACTCAACCCCTGATCGGTCGTCGATAATTGCGCATAAACCTCATTGAGCGGTATTTTTCCAACCGCTTCTGAATCGAGCATGTAGGGAACGTTTTGCGTTTTATTGATGTTACCTGACATAAATCGTCCTTTCACCATTTGAATAAAAGTACGCGGTTATACAACTTTTGTAGTCCTGTAGGGACGACCTAATTGTAGCCCGGGGTGAAGGGAGCATAAGCGACCGCAACCCCGGGTTATGCGGGCCCCCCAACAAAACAAGCTCCGCTAGGAGCGACCTAATGTTTAGCCGCGATACAACGTATCGCGCGTTCTGGACTTTCAATACGCGCGGAACGTTGTTCCTCGGCTAAACGACCTTCTACCTTCTATCCTGCAAACAGACGGATCCAACCGAGCAGAATCAGCATGGAGAGAACCGTTACAGGAGCTCCGTATTTAAGGAATTCCCAAAAAGTGATTCGCAAGTTGAAACTTTCGGCACATTGAACCGTTATGATATTGGCCAAACTGCCGATAATGAGCAGATTTCCGGCAAAAGCGTTGGAAAGAGCTAAAGCGTAACAATTCAACGGTTCCGACATGTCCATAACCTTGACAAGAAGCATCACGGCTGCTGAATTGTTAATGCAATTGCTTAAAACTCCTGAAAGGAGGGTCAGTTGAATCGGATCGTTCACGTCAATATGGTGTCGTCCGAGAAATTCCAACAGACGTTGGGCCAAACCGGATTGGACAAAGGTCCCGACGACGACGAAAAGGGAGATGAAAAGGACGAGCAATTGCCAATTGACCAATTGGAGAACGCGACGACTGGAGAGTCTATGACTACAAAGGAGCAGACCGGCTCCTGTTAAGGCAACGAGATAATGGGGGACGGAACTGGAAACGAAGAGAATGACTAGGATGAAAAGGATGCCGGTTCCCTTGATTGTCCGCCAATAATTAAAGGGGAGTTCGATCACGGGGGTCGAACCGACCGGGGTTGCGTCTGTACTGTTTTCCTGTTCAGCAACGCATTGAACTTGCCGGAATTTCTTATGTCCGATCCAATAAACAATGATGTAGCAAAGGAGGAGGGAAAGTAGGACGGGGAGAGAAGCGAAAAGCATGTAGGGACCGAATGAGATGTGACCGAGTTGACCGACCAGAACATTTTGCGCGTTTCCGATAATGGTCAGCGCACAACCAATGTTAGATGCAAGGGCGAGCGCAATCAGGAAGGGGATTGGGTTAAGGTTTTTCTGAAGAAGAGAGGAGGTAATAACCGGCGCAACGGCGATTACGACGACATCATTATTGAGAAAAGCTGAGAGCAGACCTCCCAACGCGATCAGGACCGCGAGAAAGAGGGCGGGACGGTTGAGGAGGGGGTCCAGAATCGTGTTAGCGATCCAACGATAGAAACCGGCGAAATGCAATTGTGCGGCGATCACCATAAGGGCGAACAGGAGAAGGATGGACGCCATATCGACGGATTCGACCGCTTGGGGCAAGGTGATACATCCAAGAGCGAGCATTCCGATTGCCCCTAAAAGGGCAATCCCGGTTCGATCCAGTTTCAGAAAAAACCAATGACCGACTGCCAATCCGAAATAGGTTATAAGGAAGACAATCAGGGTGATAATTTCCGTGTTGCTCAATTCCGTCGGGGATAAAGGAGTCATCTTCGACCTTGTTGACTTTCTTGTGGTCCTTCCTGCAAAAAATCACGTCTTTTTCCGTCCGGGATTCTTCTTTTTTTTATCCTTGCAACATTTTTCTGATTTTGTTGAACAATCACATTGATTGGGGGGACAGGAACAATCATTCCGGGAAGGATCGCAACACGTTGGGGCGTTTCCGGCTTCTTCATCTGCCCTATTTTCATCTTCTTTTGTGAGGGACTTTGTTGCAGAATGAAGTGAATGAGCGGAATGATTGGATTGGGAGGAGTCTTGTTGTTGCACATCCTGATGATAGAGCCGACGAATTTCCTCAATGTTGACGGTTGCAGGAGGAAGGGCCGGATTCATTTTTTCAAACGTTTCAACAAGAATTTTTGATATGGCGTAATTGCGGAATTTTTTGTTGTTGGAAGGGATCACAAACCAGGGTGCATGTTCGGTCGAACAAACGCCAATTGCTTCACCAAATGCTTCCATGTAATCATCCCAGTATTCCCGTTCCCTATAATCACTATCCGAAATTTTCCAGTGTTTCGCCGGATCATCAAGACGGGAACCAAATCGTTTTAATTGTTCCTCCTTGCTGATATGAAGGAAAAACTTGACAATGGTTGTATTATTGTTGTGCAACAATTTCTCAAAATCGTTGATAGATTCGAGATGTTTTTTCAAGGTTTTTCCGCGAACATGACCGTGAACGCGACCGGCGAGGACGTCTTCATAATGAGAGCGGTTGAAGATAACGACTTCTCCATGATGAGGGGCAACCCGATGTTCCCGCCAAAGAAAATCATGGGATGCTTCAAGAGGGGTTGGGACTTTGAAGGATTGCGAGCGACAACCTTGAGGGTTCATTGCCGAAAGAACATTGTTGATTGTCCCATCTTTTCCTCCTGCATCAAGGGCTTGTAAGACAATGAGGAGCGACTGTTTATTTTCGGCGTAAAGTTTGTATTGAAAATCGAAAAGTTTTTTGGCATATTTCGCCATTTTTTCCTTTAAGATTTCGTGATCGGGACAACCATAATCTTTTTCGTCGGGCGAGAATTTTTTCAGATTGATTTTAACACCGGACGATTTGACACAAAACTTATCGTAAAGATTCATCACTGCTCCTTTGGTCTTTGCTGGTCGGCTCAATCATTTGAAAAAACACCCGTTCATTCGCCAATCCCCCTTTAAGACCTCGATGTCGTCGTCTTTTCAGGAAAGACCAACTCGCAAATACCTTATTTCGTCGAGTCGGCGTTTTGGAGAATAGAACGATCCGAAGTCCCATGTTCTCGGCTGAAAATCTGTATTTTCGCACAAATTTTGAAAATGGAAATCAAAACCCGATTGACAAGGGGACTTACGCAGTTGCCAAATTATAGACCTGTCAACTGAAAATTCAACTGAAAAAAACCAAAAATTGCACAAGAACCGGCTCACAATCCCGGGTTGATCGGATGATACCCCGTTCACCAGCAAAAAACAAAGTGTAGAGGATAGGAGGTAGACAATAGGGAAATGAGAAATGAAGGACAACGGCAAGACGCCGTTTTTTTCAATCATTTGCCCTTCCTCCCTATTCCCCAGTCCTTCTCCCCAAACCCCTCATTCCTTACCTTCCTCGTACTTATTCGGCTCGAATGACAATCATGTCCAAGGGGTCAATCGTAATGGACCCGGAAATCGTTTCCAACCTCTCTTCAAGAGGATTCGAGAGATACAAATTCGGTTGATACGATTCACCTTTACTGAAAAAGTCGAGCGAAACGGTTTGTGCAACATCGGTCGGATTGTACAGACGGACAAAAAGGCCGGGACCGTAAGGGGAATCCGCCTTTTTGCCCCATTCCCGACACGGTTTGACCCGCGTTATCACCACATTGGCATTGTCGGGTTTCACCAATTGTGAGGTGATGTCAGATCGTCTCACACTTCGCGCAAAATGCTGCGATTTTGCAGCATCGTATTTTCCAAGATAAGGACGAATTGCGTAAGAACAGACCAAACGACCATCTTGTCCTGCTTTGTAATTCGTTTCCCAATGATTGTTGCAAACCCAACTGTAAAGCGTTCCGTTGGGGTCAATATGTTCTCTCCATTGTGACAAATCCTTGTTCCAAGCGTCCGTAAATAAAACGGGCGCAAACTGCATCATCGGAACATCAATCGTAACCCAATCGACACCGAAATCGTCATTAGCGAGATTACAGAATCGTTGAACACAATAAAAATTCCGGTTTGCGCCCGGGAGTTGGTCCTTTTCAACTTCGACGATTGCCCAAGGTGTGTCAACTCTCCATTTTCCGCCCGGAACATTAAAGGGAAAACCGAAAAATGTCCCTTCTGGTTTTCGTTCCATTTGTTTGTCCAGAACATTGGTGATGTAAACGTAATCGCAATTGTCCCGCAAATAAATGACCCGGGTTAAAGAATCACCATTTGGAACAGGAGATTGGACCCTAAGAACCGCCCCGCCCGGAATCTGTTCGGCTGAGATCATGACTCCCCCCTCATGTCTTGCCCGATTCCGATTCGCTCGACGTCCAATAATGTAGAGGTAATCGTTCAAACCCGCATTTCCATCATCGCCCGGATTAACCAGATCGGTCTCAATCCCTTGCCGTTTCAACGAAACAATTGCCCCGGTTTTCGGATCAACTTTTAAGGTCAATAAACCGTTGGAGATGATCCCTTCTTCTGCGTTTGCAACCGTTTGGTCCGTTGTTGCACCTGAAAGAGAAAGAATCGGTTCTTCAAGAAAACCTTGCAGTTCATCCACATAATACGTCAGTTTGCCCGCATCTTTGACCGCCCGGTTTGCATACGCCTGTTTGTAATCATCCTGCTGCTTCACAAAATCACTGTCCGGCTCGGAAATACTATTATGCGCCCCCCAAGTATGTTCGTCATACATGATAATGTCCGTCCAGTTGGAATCAAACAGCCCCAAATGTTCGGGATACAATTTTGGGTTGTTGATCGCCCAAAGTGTTTCCGCCCAAAGTAACAGGTCTTTTGCCCGACGATTGAGCGCGGTTGCGTCCGAAGTGCTCGCTGCTCCATCTTCCCAATACGGCGTAATGTCCCCTTGTACAACCGGCAATTCCGAACCATATCGTTTTTCAAAATCCTTCATAAAGGTGCTGTTTCTCGACATCACCAACTTGGGATACAGATACTCCTCGTTCCATTCCTTAATCACGTCGGAAAGAACTCGGTTGGGACGACCATTATCCCCCTCGATTCCATATCGAATCGGGAGCATATCATAAGGATATTGTCGGGGTGTATCCGTTCGCGCCAACCAATCTTGACCGTCGAGAATACCAAACATCTGTTCCGACGTAATCCGATGTCCTAATTGTTCACGATGAAACTGATGATAACCTGTATCGAGAAGATAACAGAGGATTTTTTCTTTCCCGGACGGAGAAACCCAATAAAACGGCTTGTCCCCCCAATAATACAGACGACCAACCCGATGTCCCCCGTTCGGCCCCATTGTCATGTATTTAATCCCGCATTTCCCCAAAACAGACGCCAATCCCCAAGTGTAACCCGGGACATCGGTTTGCATTGCACTGTCGATTTCGATGTCATATTTTTTGGCAAAACGAAGTGCTTCACTGAAAAGTTCGAACAGTTCTTCATCGTTGTACATCCCGGTCATTGCTTGTGCATACATTCCGTCCAGATGCAAATCCTTATTTCGGGCTGCTTTGACAAATGCTTCTTTTTCCGAATCACTTGCCCGCTTAAAGAACTCCTCAACAGCCCACATTCCTTCAGGATGAAAGCGGAATTTCGCTTCTTCAGGATAATCTTTCGTCTCCTCAATGTACTTCAGCGCGTCCCGAATTGATTGAACCTGTCGTTCCAACACGGCGACCTGAGTATGCGTGTATCCAACGTCCAAATGCGTTTGGTGTATGAGATGCACCTCCCATTTTCGTTCAGGTTGCAATTCCGTTTTCGCGTCAATCTTTCGTCCCTGAACATCAAGAACCACGTTGATTTGCATGGACTTGACCGAATCGGCTTCACTGACAGGAAGGGCAACGGTTGCGAACCGTCCATGTTCTTCGGGGTTCAACATGAACCGTTGTTTTTGCGTTTCCGAACCTTCTGGAGTGTATTCAACATTTAACCAAGCCGGTTTACTGAGCAGATTACCTTGATAGTCGACCTTGATTTTTCGGGCTGCACCATTTGGGTCCCGAAAAATTCCCCGAACAGGTGCAACGCCGATTTCCTCAATTTGGTCCGACATCACCCGGAATTTGATGCAGTCGTAAAGAAACCAAGAACCGCTAATGCTTGTCAACGTCAACACATTGCGACCGATTTTGACCGCATTTTCGGGAAAAGACACCTTGTAGGACCCCGGTTCGCTCACTTGAGGATTCGTCAGGTTTTCGTCCGACCTTGCTGTTTGCGAAGTCGGCAATAATTCCGTTTTACCGTTCAGATTCACCTCAAAAACAGGTGCTGCGCCCGCATGTCCCCAACCTTTTACCAACAATTCATAACCGCTTGTATGTTTAGGCAATTCGGTCAAATCGAAATCAATGGTGAACGTATGAACATCACGTCCGCTCCAAATATCAGCGGGACCGGGATGAATGTACGACCAATCGGTTTTGCAACTGACGCAACCGATTTGGGCAACTGGATCCGTTGGAAACACTTTGCTGAAGTTGGCATATTTGCCCGCAATTGCAAATTCCTTAAAATTCTGATCGTCTTTCCCAATCATCCAAAGGTCAGCACCATAAACAATCGGGCTGCAAAAAAGGGCGAGAACGACCGCGCAACACCAACAGAACGTGTTCGTCAACTTCATATCGATTTCCTTTGTGAATACAGAAAAGAGAGGGATACTGAAAACAACAGGCACTTCGGACATCTTAAAACCACATCCCACTTGACCGCAAACACCGTAAACGATGTTATTCGGCAAGACGAGGAGTCATTTTGGGAGTTCCCAAGCACGCTCAGTATAGCAGAACAGTCCTCTGATTGCATTATGGAGAAGCAAAGCGACAAAAAATTTTTTTGAGGGGAAGTTGGGGGAAAGGAGTTTCAGAAGAAGAGTTATGGTTCCTGAAATCGGAATGTTGGATTGGGACGACCCGGCATGAGCGAATGAAGTGTCTGAATGTCAATCCCCATTTGAGCGGAATCGACCGTTTCAAGCGTTTTGCGAACAAGTAACTCAAGGTCGTCCGGGGACATCTGAACCCGGGCGTTGATCGTCAAGGTCGAATCATTACCTGTCTCGACTAATTCACGGACAGAAACAGAACCGGATAGTTGTGTCAGATTGCCGATATAGGATCGACCATTCAGGGAAATAATCGCTTTGAGATGTCCAATTTCGGCATTTCGGGCAATCAATTCCTTGTGCAATGTCGCAAGAAGATGTTGCAGATAATGACCCGGGTCAACCATTCCCCCTGTTTTGTCTGTCAGAAAAATTGCCGCATTTAACCAACCCAAAACGGCTTCTCCTTTTGCATAACGGTCGTAATCGACCGGGACAATGTGTGAACCAACGTTTACCCCCGTCTTCATCTGCGTCTGAATCCCGTCAATCCAAGATTCAACCCCGATTCCTTGCGTCGCCGAAATGACCACAATCGGTTTTCCCGGAATCTCACGTTGTAAAAGTTCAAGAACCTGCTGTTTACGTTCCTCAGAAAGAGTGTCGATTTTATTCACAACAAGCAGGTCGGACTCCTTCATCTGCAACTGCATGATATACAAAGCGTCCTGATCGATCTGACTTGTTTTTTGCCCGAACACTTCGTCAAGCCGATTGGGGTCAACCAAAACGGAAAGAGGGGCAAGATTGATTTCTGGGCAAAACTTTTTAAGCGGCTGCATGATCGTTGCAGCAAGATCAGTACAACTTCCAACCGGTTCGGCAATAATCGTTGTTGCTCCTTGAAGAATCAAATGGTCAATCGCCGATTTGAATCCGTTAAAATGACAGCAGAAACAACTTCCTGCGACTTCCTGAATTCCCGCTCCTGTTCGGGTCAACAACGCCGAATCGACCAAATCTGGGGCCTGATCGTTTGTAATCAAACCGACCGATTCCCCCTGTTCCGCCAAAATGCGAGCAACCGTCCACAAAAGCGTTGTCTTTCCCGAACCCAAAAATCCGCCAACCAAAATCAATTTTGTCTTCATCATCAAATCTTGTCTCTTATTAAAATGGTTTAAGTCCCAAGTATACCCTGAATACAACCGAAAAATCAGGGAGAAAGTATACAATACCTGTTTTTCAAAAACGAACCTTTACCCCCTATTTTCCCTTCATGTCCCTCATTTCTTCTCTTTCTTCCAAACGACGCAACAGAAAATTGTAAAGTCCTCCCCCAAGAATACCGCCGATGATTGGGGAGAGAATGTAAACGGCCAAAAAACCTCCTCTTGGACCGGGGATTGCGATTTTTCCCCAACCGGCAAAAAAGGCAAAAAGTCGGGGACCAAAATCGCGGGCCGGATTGAACCCGGCTTGTGTTAACGGGGCAATCACCATGATACAAACAGCAACGGTCAGACCAATCATGAGGGGGATGAACATCGAACCAGGCGCACTTTTGTTCCGCGAATCGGTCAATGCAAAAATGAAAAAGACCAAAAAAGCCGTTCCAACACCTTCTGCTAACATTGCTGTTGTGAGCGGAAAAACATCCGGTTCCCAATTTAACGACTCTGCAATCCCCGGATTCGGAAAATACTCGACATATATCATTCCCGAAAGTTCACTCCCCGCTTCTCCCCGGATAATGTTGTTCGTCTTCTCAAAATGACCGATTGGCCCGGAATAAATGACAAACAACAAAGCAGCTGCACAAAAAGCTCCAATCAGTTGCGAAAAAATATACGGAATCACCTTACTTTTAGGAAAACCGCTGCAAACAGCAAATGCACATGTGACAGCGGGGTTCAGGTGTGCCCCGGAAATTGCCCCAGTTGTGTATATCGCCAATGATATGCAAATCGCCCAAACAATCGCAACCTGCCAAAGTCCCGAAACCGTCCCGGTCAATACGGCTGCATGAACAACTCCGATTCCAAAGAAAACCAGAATAAACGTCCCGACCAACTCGGCGAGACACTGTTTTAACACAGATACTTGGTTCTTCATTGCGCTTGAGAACGAGAAAAGGGTTGAAAGAACAATCATTACTGAAGTTTCTATTGTATTATACAATTGCAAGTAATTGAAGTGGTGATGTATAAATTGAATGATTCCCGAAATGATACGGGGCATTACAAAATGCAAAAATGAAAAAGGAAATCAGGACGGTCGGTTGCTCTCTGATAAAAAATTGAGTATGATACGCAGGTCGGTTTCCTCATCACCCCCTTTTCTCCCGGAGTTTTTCATGCAATCCCGCCCCAATCACCAATCCGTCCCACTTCTCGGGACTCTGTTGCTCCTCCTCCTCTCCTGTTCACTCCTTCATGCTCAAGAAAAGAAAAGTCTCGTTGAACGTCTCGGTTATCCCAAAGATGCCCGACTGCTCATTATCAACGCCGACGATTTCGGTATGTGTCATTCCGCCAATATGGGAACTTTCAAAGGTTTTGAAAGCGGCGGTCTGACTTCTGCAACCCTTATGACAGTCTGTCCCTGGTTTCCAGAAGCGGCACTTTGGATCGAAAAAAATCCTCAATACGGAGTTGGCGTTCACACAGTCTTGACCAGTGAATGGAAATTGTACAAATGGGGACCCATTCTCGGAGAAGGTGTGCCAAGTCTGCGAACCAAAATGGGCTATTTCCCCGCAGATTTGCCCGAATTGTATGCACAAGGTAAAGCAGCAGATGTCGAGAAAGAATTGCGGACCCAGATTCGTCGGGCTTATCAAGCCAAAATCGATGTCACACACATTGACGCTCATATGGGAGGGGCCCAGATGCACCCTGAATTTCTCAAAGTTTACGCCAAATTGGCAAAAGAATATGATCTTCCCTGTCGTATGCCGTCTCGTGAAACATTGGACAAAGATTTCGGCGCGGGCGCAATGCGAGACATCTTTGACGAATTGGGGGTTGTTTGTTGTGACGAACTGTATCGTGATTCGGCTCCAAGTACGGCAGAAACAGAAGCATTTTGGAAAAAACGTTTGTCCAATCTGCGAGCAGGTTGGGTCTCGGAAATTTATATTCATGCGGCAGATGACAGCCCGGAAATGAAAGTTTTTACGGGTTCGCAAGGAACGCGATATGCGGAAACGGAATTTTTCAGCGACCCCAAAACAATTCAATGGATCAAGGATCAGGGGATTATCACAATCAGTTACAAACCTCTTCGTGATCTTCAACGGGCTGAAAATGCCGGTCGAAAGTAATCATTATTCCGCAACCCCTATTCTCCTCTCCCTATTCCGCAACCCCTCATCCCCTCTCAATAAAGGAACAAGTTTCGTGTCGCTCAAAGAAAAATGGGGGGATGTTCCTCCCGGTTGGAAACATCAACACCTTCTTGGAATTGAAGGTCTTTCGTCGGACGAAATCACTCTTTTACTCGATCAGGCTGACCGTTTCAGTGAGGTTCTGGTCCAAGGGGATCGAAAAATCCCGCTTCTTGCGGGAAAAACTTGCGTCAACCTGTTCTTCGAGAATTCGACACGAACACGAACCAGTTTCGGTCTTGCAGCTCGACGTTTGGGCGCAGATGTCATTGACTTTACAGCGTCAACAAGCAGTCTCTCGAAAGGTGAAACAATCATCGATACGGCCAAGAATATCGAAGCAATGGGGGTCGATTGCGTCGTTGTCCGTCACTCCTGTCCGGGAACTCCCAAACTGATCGCCGAAAATCTGCGTTGCTCGGTTCTTAACGCCGGAGATGGTCCTCATGAACATCCAACCCAAGCATTGCTCGACATGCTGACAATTCGTAAGCGGTTTGGTTCGCTGAAAGGATTGACCGTTGCTCTTGTTGGGGATATTGCTCACAGTCGGACTGCCCGATCCAACATCTGGGGTTTGCAAACATTGGGCGCACATGTCATTCTGTGTGGTCCCTCGACGTTGGTTTCTCAGGATTGGGAGAAATTTGGAGTCGAAACAGCATCGAGTCTGGACAGTATTCTGGATCGGGTTGACGTTTTTAACCTGCTGAGAATTCAGTTTGAACGTCAAGTGATTCGTCCCTTTCCCTCTTTTCGTGAATATGCACACTTGTATGGAATGAACGGGGATCGACTTGCCAAAACGAAGCAGGATGTCTTGATTCTTGCGCCGGGACCGATCAATCGGGGGTTGGAAGTGACGCCGGATGTTGCGGACGGACCACAATCGGCGATTCTCAATCAGGTTTCAAATGGTGTCGCAGTCCGAATGTCGGCTCTTTGGTTGTGCCTTAATGCACCATCATCTGCCGTTGTCGGGGATAATCCAAAAGTGTATGACCGTAAGAACTCATTGCAAGGGGAATGAGGATTGCAGAGGGGACGAAGCAGAAGGGGACGAACAGAGGAAGGGGATAGGAGGTTGAACTTGCAAGTCCTCCTGTTAGAAATGTTTCAATGAGCGGAAAAGCGAGCAATCCGAGATTGAGAAAAATTCCCAGAACCAGACCCCCGGGATGTTGGAACATTTGAATCAGGACAAAAACCGCGAAAAAAAGCAGGACGATTGTCAGATTCAACATTGCGATTGGGATGTTGTTTTGGTACAACCAGAATCCGAAAAAACCTCCTGCTCCAATTGCGAGTGTTTGCAGGATTGCATAGATTTTCGGCAAACGGTACATCGCCTCTTTCAGTTCACGCTGAACATATTTTTGGGCATTTTCACCATGTAAGCCGACCAACCAAGTTTTCAATCGAGCCGTTTGCAGTTCGCAATTCGGGGTTTTCGAGATGTCAATTCCCCAACGACCGCGACCTGGGATTTTCAGACGGAGAGAATGGGAACGGACTTCGAGCCAATTTCGGGCGACAGAAGGAGAAAGTTGGTAATACTCATTTGCATTTGGCTGATCGTCTTGAAAAGGTCCCTCAATACGGATCCAATCGGGTTCAACCTTTATGGTGTATTCTCGAGACCAACCGATAAAGCGAAGATGTTCACCTTTGAAAATAATCGGCAAAACAGGTTCTCCTCGATCCTGAATGATTTCATAAGCAACATCAATAATTTCTTCCATAAAGGTGAGTGATTCAAAGTTCACTAAAAAGAGGGAAAGGGAAAAAAACGAATTTTGTCCGTCGTCTTAATTTTCAAGGTACAGATTTTCAAACTCCCAACGATTAACGTTTTGATACAGGTTGAGGAGTTCATTGCGAGGTAAAGGGTTCGGGTCGGGAGACGGTTCGCCGCGATCAAGGACATTGCGAATCACTTTACGAATGATCGTGCAATCCCTCCATTCCCAAAGGGGCAAAACAGCTGTTTCTTCATAACAGAGTCGGTGTATCGCATACATGCGTTGCGCAACTTCGGGCCAAGTCGTTGCCCGATTCAGTTTCTCAATCGCAAAACTCATGTACGATGTCGCTTTGCCCGAAAAACCGTCCCCCGAAAGAATCTGCGGAACATCAATAAGCGGTTCCCCCAGACTGCAAGAGACATACCAAAAATCAACCTCGTTTCCCCGACCAATCTCTTCTTTTTCCGTCATGCTTTGCAACCGAACAGGAATTCCAAGTCGCTCCCAATTCCGTTGAATCGCAAGACAAGCAGTCAATGCAGCCGAATTATCAGGATAAGCAATCACCAATTCCGGCATATCCTGCGAAATCGTTTTGAAACCAATTCGAGCAGGTGTATCCCGTTCAAGCAAAAGACCTTGATCGCGCAATTGGGCTAAGGTGAGCAAAACAAGGGCGACTGCCAATTTCGGATCATAAGCGCGAGGAACAATCGCTGTATCATAACCATAACCAAGCGGGTCGGTCTCTGAAAAACCCCGAGGAGCAGGTCCGCTGCTCAGTTGGACATCCCCCGGTTTCCCCCCAAACTGGTTCATCATGCGTTGTCGGTCCAATCCGTAAAGTAAGGCCCGACGAAACGTCCGGTTTGCAGTCAACGGTTTATTCCGGTTGGGAATTAACATCTGAACACTTGGAACGGCATACGAAGCGACAAAATAGCGATTCACATTGACGTAATCTGACGGTATTTCCCAAGGAGCAATTCGGTCCAGAATCACGATTTTGCCCTGTTCTAAAAGCGTTAAACCTTCCCGGGTCGAAGAAATGGTCTGCTCAATAATCAGTTGAGGTCCTCCCTGTTCCTTTTGAGAAAATAACGATTGCTCATTCCGTCGAAAACAGATTTGTTCCGCAAAAGAAGTCGTTGTACTCGCAATAAAAGGTGATAATCGGGATACACCGTCTTTTACTTCAGGTGCAAGAACGGGAATTCTCAAATGACTTTCGGGCAAAAGTTGATCGGCTTTGAAGTGGAAGAGCAACTGATCGAAACCGTCCATTTCAAGTGATGTCAAAAACGGCAATCGGTCGTTCAAAATTGTTTGGGCAATACGGACCAACTCCAACGGTTTTTGAGCCGGTCCAAAAAGATTTTCGCCAAATTGAAATCGCAAGGTCATTCCTTCCTTTTGCGAGGACATGTCTTTCTGGAGAGTACCATAAGAGGACGCATACATTCCTCCTTCTGCTGCAAATCCAATTTCCTCGAACAAGGGTCGGCTCAACAAGCGTTCACCTCGTAAAAGTCCGGGAAGAACATTACGAGCGACAAAGAGCAGCTGCATTTCGTTGCGCCGGGCTGCTTCAAGTTGTGCATTTGGTTGGAGTAATTGGGGGACAATGGGGTTGGTCACGCCAATACTGACATAGGGACAGAGTTTGTAGATTTTGGCGATTTGCTCTTTCAACTCGGGCAAATCGGGATAAATTTCCTGACCCAAAAGACATTTTTGAGCTGCAAGAGCGAAATCGTTCTTTGAAAGGGCCTGTTCTGACTCCGTAATGATTTTGCGAACCTGTTCGATGTAGCGATCAGCCCATTTAACAGCAACAGGATGTTGCGGAAAATGTTGATCGAGCAATTGAATGAATTTGCGAGCCGTATAATAATCTTTCGATGTCGTAAACGTCCGAATCCGTTCGTCAAGAACCCGACCCATATTTTCCGAAAGACCGGGATAATCCTTCTGTTCCGCATATAAGGTTTCCAAACGACTTTGGGCAGTGATCCAATCTTTGCACTGAATATAAAAAAGAGCTTCACCTGAAAGAAATTGTTTGAAAAGGTCGAGCATCCCTTCTGGACGGAATTCGGCGTCGAAAAGAAAAACATAATACTCGTACAAATCCTCAAACGACCGTTTCATTTCCTCAACCAGTTCCTCTTTTTCGGCAGAAGAGGAACGAAGTTGTTCAATCACTTTTTTTTGGCGGTCCTGCAATTCCTGAAGTACAATTTCTTCGAAAAGGGTGATTCGTTCGACTGCCGACCAGAAAATAGCGTATTCATCAGCCGGGTAAACAGTAAACCGGACGATCAGTTCTCCACTTTTAGGGAGCGGGTTAGGACGTTTACGATCTGGAAACGAAACCGGAAAAATGTCAAACGTCCCTCCTCCATGTGCCGCTTTAACCGTAATTTTGTTAAAAGGAAGCGTTTTGAAAATCGGCGGGAGTTCCTGAGTCCAAAGTGGGGACACACAACAAGTCAGGAACAGAGAAAAAAATAAAATTCGGAAATACGGCTTCATCTTTTCAGAGAGAGTAAACACTTACTGATTTTTTGAAAAAAGGGCGAGTGTAGTATGGAATTAGGCTTCTTGCGTCGGTTTGAGTATTGTAATTGCGGCGCAGTGTCCGAACTGTCGTTTAGACGCAGAACAACAATTCTTTCCCCTATTCCCTATCCCCCAGTCCCTATTCCCTATATTTTATCATTCATTCCGATTCGGCAGTTCCGTTGTAAAGCGGCAAATACCTGTATCGAATCTCAAGAATCATAATTGCAAGAGCTGTATTGAGCAAGCGTCCTCCTACATTACAATAGGGATCGTTGAAAAACCAACTTCCTCCTTCATGTCCCATTTGTGTGGATTGCGTTTGGATCAAAAAGTCGCGTAAACGGGGAAACCAACGATTCCAGGTTGAACCGTTATAATGATGCAACGCCAATGTCGCATAATAAGCGTAATACAGATTGCAATGCTCCTGAGCCGATTGCCGGGTCCATGTCTTGAATGGTCCCCAACGATCAAGGAGTGAGATGCCCTGATCGAGCGAAATAAACCCCGGTTTCCAACCCAGATACATTCGCAAAAGCAAACCAATCGAGGTACAAGTGAATTCCGAGTCGGGATACCGACCAACCGATTCTCGGGAATCGAGTGTTGTTTCGTAAGGAAAGCGAATTGGCAGATAATTAAAACGAGGAAATTCCTGATTGTGTTCCGTTGAAGTGTACTGTGTTGAATCCAAAAAGTCAGCAACCCGGGTCAAGGTTGTCGATTTAACAGTCAATCCGGCAAGAACGGCACTTTTCAAGGCAAGCATCTGCCAACCTGTTGAGGAAATATCTCCAGGTGTCTCTCCTTGTTTGTATCTCCAACCCCCGGGAAAATCACCTAACTGACTTTGGGCGAATTCAATGTAACGGACTCCTTCTTGTGCAGCTTGACCAACTCGTTCGATCAACTCACGTTGATTGGCTGTTTTTGCTTTCTCCCGAGTCATTCCATAAACTTCACAAAGAGCAAGCGTTGTCAGTGCTTGAGAGTACATTCCCTGCTTACCTTGTTGAAAATTGAACCCCGTTGAAAGAGGAATCGCATTTTTCGGGTCAATAAGAAATTGTAAACCGCGCTGTACAACCTGTTGATAAGGTCCCTCAAGTTGTGTGTAACCCGCTCCCAAAAAAGGGAGGAGGGCAAGAGCGGTTGCTGCTGTTCGAGATGAATGTGTCCCGGAATTCTCGCAAGGACAAGCGAATTCTTTTTGCGTTATCTCATTTCGATATTGGTGTCGAAACGACCAACCTCCATCTTCACGATTTTGATGCAGGACGATCCAACGAAGTCCCTTTTCAACCGCTTCTTCACTTTCGTTGGTCGGGTCCCCGGGTCCTCCTCGTCGTCCCCGGTTTTCCTGCGTCCGACCTTCAAAACCCCCTCCTCGCTCTAAAAATGTTGCTGCACTCTCTCCCCGGGACTGTTTCCTTCTTTCCTCTTCTTCCTGTTCGTCTTTCATTGGTGAACGGTCATTTCCCAACATCTCTTGAGATCGGTTGGTTGCATCAACAATTGCTCCCTCTTCCGATTGATGTACCGACGATTCCGTACTTGATTCGGTTAATTCCGACGTTTGATCTCTTTCGGTTGATTGACGCAATTCGGCTGATTCCGTCGTCTCTTGTGACTCTTTCGACTCCGTTGATTCGGTCGTTTCCGACTCTTTCAGGTTAAGGTCCAACTCATTTGAAACCTGTTCCTCCATCTCAGGGGTCTCATTGACCAAGCCGATTGTTTTTCCCCGATCTCCTTCCATATTTTCCAGTTCGCCCGAACTGAAAATACTCCCCCCGCTCAGTATTCCTTGAGGAAGTTGTGGTATTTGGAAGACGAGCAGGGCGAGCAACAGGAGAACGATCAGATGAACGAGAAGACTTATGGTTGTACCGATTGATTCCCGTTTGGACAAATGATGTACAAAACGTGAGAAAAATGTCTTTCGGGAACCCTGATTGCGGGAATCAACTTCTTGCATCCTGTCACCTTATTGACACCTCTATTGATTCGTATTTTGACGAAAAATCAATTCGCAAATACCCTTTTTTACTGTCCGTGTTTTTTGAAAAAATGAATGATTCGAGGTGTCCTTATGTCATTTGGAACAGGATTGCAACATTCGGACTGCTTCTTGTGTTGCAGAAAGTTGCGATTTCAAATCGGCAAGCGACTCGTTTTCCTTAGCAATCACTTCAGGAGGTGCTTTGGAAACAAAAGAGTCGTTGGAGAGTTTTGCTTCTTTTGACTTGATGAAACCTTCTAGTTTGACAATTTCCTTTTCCTTTTTCGCCAATTCGGCTTGAACGTCAATCAGGTCTGCCAAATCAACAAAAACGTCAATTCCAGGAAGTGAAACAGTTCCGGCAAGAGAAGGGGCAACGATTTCCGGTCCAAATCCAGTTCCTTTTGCGCCCGACATTGACAGAAAATAAGGCTGCATCATTCGCAACTGTTCTGCAATTTGGGGTTCACAACGAACAGAAAAACGGATTTCCGTTTTCGGCGGAACATTCTGTCTCGCCCGAATATCACGAATCGCTCGCAAAACATCCTGAAACCTCGCAAACTGAGATTCAATCTCAGAATCAACGGCTCCCAAATCGGCAATCGGCCAATTCGCAATCGCAATACTTTCGGCTGCTTTTTCAGGACGCGCTCTCATTCCCGGCAAACCGCGAATCGGTGCAAATTCCCCCAATCGTTGCCAAACCTCTTCCGTTACAAAGGGAATAATCGGATGAAGCAATCGGAGCAAATTGTCCAGAACATGAACGAGAACCTGTTGTGCAACCGGGCGCAAAGTTTGGTCGGCAAGACGGTATTTGACCATTTCAACGTAAAAACTGCAAAATTCGTCCCAAGCGAACTCATACAACATTCGGGCTGCATCTGCAAAACGGTATGAATCAAGAGCTGAAGTCGTTGCGTCAATCACCGTTGCTAATCGGCTCAAAATCCATTTGTCTTCCAACATTTCAGGAACAAAAGAATCAGACCTGTTGATCTCTGTATTCAATCCCGATTCAAACGACATCATAACGAAACGACTTGCGTTCCAGATTTTATTACAGAAATTTCGGGCAACCTCAAATCGTTCGCCGACAACCGCTCCTTGCGGAAGTGCCCGTTCTTCTTCTGTTCGAGCCCATTGTGTTGCAAAATCCTTCCTGCATTTTGGACAGGTGATAATCGGCAGAATCCGGTTTTTTTTGGTCTGTTCCACAACCGCAAGACAATGAGGACACTCAAAATCGAGCGGGAGACAGACATCTTGCGATTCCGTCGTCAAATAGGCAAGTGCAAAGCGTAAAGCATCCGCCCCAAATTTGTCCATAACCGAAATCGGGTCAATCCCATTTCCTTTCGACTTGGACATTCCTTCACCATATTTGTCCAGAATCTTTGGATGAATGTACACCTCATAAAACGGTATTTCGCCGACATCGAATAAACCGGCAAGAACCATTCTCGCAACCCAAAGAGTGATAATGTCCCGACTCGTAATCAACACATTAGTCGGGTAATAATACGCCAATTCGGGGGTATTATCAGGCCAACCTAACGTTGAATGAGGCCAAAGTGCGCTGCTGAACCAAGTATCCAACACGTCTTCTTCCTGAATGAATGTGAAACCGGGAACCGCATTTGCGTCAAGGTCTTCTTCTTGTGAACAGATCCACCATTCTGATTTCGCCTCATCCCAAGTCCACAAAATGTCATTCCGACCTGAAAAGGCCCGTTTCAAATCCGTTTCACTTGCCCCTTGACAATACCAAATCGGAATTCGGTGTCCCCACCATAATTGCCGACCAATCGGCCAATCCCGTTTTTCGCCCAACCAATCGATATAACCTTTTGCATAACGACCGGGGATAATGGAGACCTCGTTGTTTTCAACAGCATTGATTGCCGATTGTGAGAGTTGTTCCATCTTGACGAACCATTGATCGTTCAAAAACGGTTCAATCGGCGTCTTAGAACGGTCACTGTGAGCCAATTCGATCTTACGGTCCTCGACTTTGACCAACAGACCTTGCTCCTCAAGATCAGCAACGACCATTTTGCGTGCATCTTTGATACATTTCCCGCAATACACCCCCGCCTGTTCGTTGAGCGTCCCGTCCCGATTCAAAATGTTAATCATCTCTAATTTCAATCGCAGACCGACTTCGTAATCGTTCGGATCGTGAGCAGGTGTAATCTTCACACAACCTGTTCCTTTATCCGGTTTCGCCCAAATATCAAGCACAATCGGGATTTCCCGATTCAAAAGCGGCAGAAGAACTTTGCGACCTTCTTGCGACATTTGGACATATTGCTGCATCTGGATGAGTTGTTCTGACGCTTTAAGGGCGAGAATTCCGTCCAATTCCGCTTGAACCCCCAATCGATCTTTTTCCGACACCGTTTTCAGTTCCGTTTGCAATTCCTCAATCTTTTGCTCCAAATACGCAAGAGGATTGGGATGAACCGCAATCGCCGTATCACCGAGCATTGTTTCAGGTCGGGTCGTTGCAACAACCAGAAATTCGGGTTCTCCCGGTTGAGGATCAACAACAGGATACCGAATGTGCCAAAAATGTCCGTCAACTGTTTCGTGAAACACTTCATCATCACTAACAGCGGTTTGCAGGAACGTGTCCCAATTGACCAAGCGTTTTCCTCGATAAATCAGTTGCTCCTGAAACAATTTGAAGAAAAAATGCCGGACTGCTTTTGCGCAAAGGGGATCGAGTGTAAACCGGGTTCGTTCCCAATCGCAAGAACAGCCCATTTCTTTGAGTTGATTGATGATTCGGGCCTGATATTCATTTTTCCAATCCCAAATCCGTTGAATGAGAGCGTCTCGCCCAATGTCATGTCGGGTCTTCTTTTCCCTTTCAAAGAGTTGACGTTCGACAACAGCTTGGGTTGCGATTCCAGCATGATCGACTCCGGGAATCCAAAGAGCTTCAAACCCTTGCATCCGTTTCATTCGGATCATGATGTCCTGCAACGAATCGTTCAGCGCATGTCCCAAATGTAAAGCCCCTGTCACATTCGGCGGGGGAATAACAATGGTGTACGGTTTTTTGACCTCCCCGGTTTTGGGATCAACAGTATGGGGGGTACTGTGAAAGTATTTTTTTTCGTCCCAAAACGCCGACCAACGAAGTTGGGCGGATTTGGGGTCATATTGTTTGGGCAATTCGTTGAACATTTGAGAAAAGGGGATAAAACAAGGACCTGACCCGATTTCCCCTATCAACACCTTGATATGTGGGAAAAAACAGGGAAAACAGAGACACAGGATTGTACCGTATGATTTTCTCTTCGACAAGACGGCGAAAAAGACGACAAGGAAGCAACCTAGTTGACGCAACACCCCTTCATCAACTATACTGCCCGGAGTTCGTTGACCGTTTTGTCTTGATTCATCTCGACATCACACATCTATTTCATTTCCCTTTCGTCACCTACTTCACTTTTTCAGGAGAATCCTTATGAAACTCGGCATGAACCTTTTACTTTGGATGGACACGTTGACAGATGACCGGCTTCCTCTCTTGGAAATGGTCAAGGAAATCGGTTATGATGTCGTCGAACTCCCCATGTTTGACAAAAATGTCGCAAATGCGGCAAAATGGGGAAAACGGCTTGACGAACTGGGATTGTTAAGGAGCGGGACATGTGCTTATGGACCGGATGATAACATGATTAGTGCTGATCCGAAAATCCGTCGTCAGGGAATCGACACCAACAAAGCGATACTGGACTGTTGTGCAGCAGCGGGCTGCAAAGTTATGGCGGGCAACTCCGCCTCATCTCTCGGCGTTTTTACGGGAAAAGGTCCAACAGAAGACGAATTCAAATGGGCGGTTGAAGGTATGCAGGAAGTCGCCGAACATGCCCAAAAAGTCAATGTCATGATTGCAATGGAAGCACTCAACCGGTTTGAAGCCTATTTCGTCAACTGTGCTGAAGATGGTGTCAAATTTGTTAAAGCCGTTAATCATCCTTTCTGCGGAATGATGTATGACACGTTTCATTCCCATATCGAGGAAAAGAACATTCCAAGCGCAATCCGATCTCTCAAAGACGTTCTCAAACATGTCCACATCTCGGAATGTGACCGAAGTACCCCGGGTCAGGGAAATGTGCGTTGGAAAGAAAACTTCGACACGTTGCATGAAATCGGATACAACGGTTTCTTCGTCGTTGAAGCATTTGGAACTGCTTTACCTAAATTAGCAGCTGCAACGAAAATCTGGCGGAAAATGTACTCGACCGAACGACAACTCGCTGTTGACGCTCTTGCCTTTATGAAAGAAGAAATCGGCAAACGTTGGAAATGAGAGGAATAGGGGACAGGGGTTGGGGGATAGTGAGGAAGGAGTTCCCCGTTTAGCCGCGATACAACGTATCGCGTGTTCTGAACCGTTAAAATACGCGCGGAACGTTGTTCCTCGGCTAAACGACACATCCATTCTCTATCCCCAATCCCCTACACCCTATTCCCCAACCCCTATTCCCTACCTCCCCCCTTTCTCCATGAATCTGTTTCTGCTGTTTTGGATAACTCTTTGCGGACTTGCAATCGGCAGTTTTCTCAACGTCGTCATTTATCGATTGCCCCAACGTCAAAGTCTTTCATTCCCCCCCTCACATTGTCCCAACTGTCAACATCCGATTCGTTGGTTTGACAATATGCCGGTTCTATCTTGGTTCATTTTACGCGGAAAATGTCGGGACTGTCAGGAACCAATCAGCCGACGATACCCGATTATTGAGGCGATTTGCGGATTCGTGTTCTTTCTGTTCGGCTTTCATGCTCTCTTTTGTGCAGCCGAACCTCTTGAACAGGCAATGATACTGACCGCGCAGAACCTGATTTTGTTTTGCACCCTTTTTGCAGCCGGAATGATCGAATTTGACCGAAAAACCGTTCCAACGGTTTTGTTTCTCCCCGCTTTGCTGATCGGTTTCCCTCTCTTCTTTGTCACATCTTCCCTTATCAATCTGTCACTGTCGATGTTCGTAAGTGTAGACATGGTATTGGGAACATTCTTTTGCCTAAAAAGAGAGTATCGCTGCGATTGGTTTTGGGGAATGATTCTGCTTGGACTGTTTACCCCTTTGCTGTTGTTTTTCTTTGTCGTTGTAATGACACTGATTGGATTGGGGATTGCCCGTTTGTGCAAGAAGGACATCCCCCCGATCCTGCTTCTCTGCATCTGGACGGTTGTTGGACAAATCGGTATCCTTCCTGTTGAACATATTGCCCAACAGTTTGATCGGTTGAGAATCTGGTTGCTTCTTTCCGTGTAAAAGTGTAAAAGGTAAAACTCCTGTGTTGACGGACAGGGGTTTACACATCATACTGTTGACGAAGGAGACTCCAATTATGCTCAAACAAACTGTCACAATGAGAACCAATCGTCGGACTTTTTTGAAAACAACAGTTGCGAACACTGCACTTGCCGTTTCGTCGACAATTGCAACCCCGGTTTTGATTCCAGCCCGTTCTTTAGGACGTGAAAACAACATTCCGCCAAGTGAACGGGTCGTTATGGGATTGATCGGTTGCGGCGATCATGGTCGCGGTTGGAATCTCCCGCTCATGTTTGACAACCCGCTCCAACAGGTCATTGCCGTTTGCGACGTCGATCAACTGAGAATGGAACAGGCCCGAAATCTGGTCAATTCGTTTTATAACGAGAAAAATGGACGAAATGACTATGATTGTTCGGTTCATCCCGATTTTCGAGATGTCCTGAATCGCAAGGACATTGACGCCGTTTGCATTGTGACGCCCGATCATTGGCATGTTCTCATGTCCGTTGCCGCAATGAAAGCGGGCAAAGACGTGATTTGCGAAAAACCGACCTTAACGGTTGAAGAGGGGCGAATTCTTTCACAGACGCAGAAAGAGACAGGTGCAGTCTTTCAGACAGCATCGGAGAATCGTTCGATTGACGAATACCAACGGATTGTGGAACTGGTCCGAAACGGGCAATTAGGGGAACTGCGGAACATGAAGGTTCTTCTTCCGCCCGGATTGGTTGACAAGGGGAAAATAGGCGGGTCATTTGAGATTTGCGAGGTTCCCAAGACGCTTGATTATGAAAAATGGATTGGTCCGGCCCCAATGAAGCCGCATATTCCGGCCCGACTTCATTACAATTGGCGTTGGAATCTGGATTATAGTGGGGGATCGATTACAGATTGGGGGGCGCATCTCATCAATTTAGCGCAATGGGCGAACGGGACGGACGAAACGGGTCCGGTTGAGGTTTGTGGACAAGGGGATTACCCTGATTTTGGCGAAGTCTGGAACGCAACGCCTACATTTGACGTTCAGTATCGGTATAAGAACGGCGTAAAGATGCGGGTCTGGTCAGAAGTTCCCGGGATCAAATTTGAGGGGACGAAAGGTTGGGTCCTCAATCGTGGTTGGAGAGGAACGACAACGGCGAGTGATGAGGCGTTGTTGAGTTGGCAACCGGGAGAGGGGGATATTTCCTTGACCCGAAAAAGCAGTGTTGTTGGAAAATCGGGTCCTTCCCCGATTACGGGACGTTCAATGGGGGGAGAGCATGTTGATTTTGCGGAATGTGTCAAATCACGGAAACCATGTTATTACACGGCGGAATGTGGACATCGCAATCACACGATTGCTCATATTGCGAATGTTTCGATGAAGCTGAACGGGGCGAGTTTATTCTGGAATCCTGAACAGGAGTGTTTTTCGGGCGCGGGTGCTGAAGAGGCGAATCAGAGCATGTTCTTGCGACGCGAACAGAGGGAACCCTGGACATTTGCGTATGTTGACTCTTGGATCAACCTCGGTTAAGCAAGATTAACGTCTTGTCGTTTTGTCGTTTAGCCGAGGAACAACGTTCCGCGCGTATTGAAATCTCTCTACACGCGATACGTTGTATCGCGGCGAAACAGTCGGTCTCTTCAACCAAATAAGCTCCGGGAAGTGCGGTTATTCGATTTGAACCTGGACCGTTCCGCGCGAGTTGGACAAATCAGCAGTCGGTTCGTTGATTCGCAAAAAAAGTAAGCCCGTTTGTTCACATTTCCAAACCGTTTCCGTTCCAATTGCAAACGGATTGCGAAAATCGGCGGAAACACGACTGCTTTTTGCAGGGGTTGGGGATACATCGGAAGTTCGAGATGGGTCGGTTGGAATGACAGAGCCGATTAACAGGCCGATTGGGAATTTGGCGTGATAATCGAGCGTAACCCCATTTGGTTCCGACTTCCAGGTCTCCCCGTTTCGCCGAATTTGGAATTGACCTCTTGCCCGAAAGGTGTACCTCTGCCCCTTTTCAACTTGAATGCCCGTGTTTGTCCAACCCCAACCAAGCGGAATCGTCCGACTCTCTCCCCCTTTTTTAAGCGGTTGACCCGGTTGAAAATCAGCAATTGCACTTCGTTTGAAATCATAACCGTAATCGAGATTCCGCAGAAAATCCGCCCAATCCCATTCCAAACGCTTTTCAGGTTGTTGGGCAATCCGTTCAAGAAAATGTTGATTAAAATCAGAATGTGAAACTTGGGGCGCAAGATCACGCAACCAATCACCATACTGAGGATGTCCGTCCAAAAACGCCGCAATTGCCCAATTTCGGGCATAAGGCTTCTTGTCCCCGTCCTCATCAAAGGGGAGCGAGAGCAGATTTGCTAAGGTTCCCAATTCCGATAGGTCAACCATTTCGCGGACCAAGCGAATCCGACCCCAGTTGGGCACTTCCTCTTTATTTCCGGGCATGTACCGAATCGTCAACTGTTTCGACTTTTCATCCCAATGATGTGTTGCAAGGAGTTCGGCAAGACCTTCTGAATACCAACGAGGTCCGATTGCGCCAAACAGATAACTCATGAGTCCATGTACACCTTCATGGAGGAGTAGATGACGTTGATAATAATCACTGGACTGTTGACGAATCCAAAGCCAATATCCTTGTGAATAACCATGTCGAAGTTGTGGAACCTTTTGCAACAGATTGGTGTTGGAAAAGACGTTCCAATCGCCGAGTAGAACCCCAATCATCTGCCAATTCTGGCAATTTTGCAAATTGACGTGAAAATAATCACACCAAAGGGGAACAGCGGCGTCGAAGATTTCGGGCAATCGGTCAATTTCTGGCGAAGCGGGCAAATCGGTGTACAGCGTCAAATACTTTCCCGGAATCACCCGAATTTCCGAGTTCGTCTTAGGACGATCATTGGGCCAATTCCTTCGTAATTGTTCACCTTGCTTGAGCGCAACATTGAGCGAATCGGGCGATCCGGCTTCTATTTGGCGGGAACAGCCCAAAAGAACAAAAAAAAGTAATCCGCACAAAGGAAAAAGCCGCATCTTTACAGGGCAACGTCAATAATTTGGATTTTGGGTAAGAACTGAACCAAGTTAAGCCAGTTGTACTGTTTCATTTAACAACATATTTTTCCTACTTAGAACGGTTAACGATTCTCGATGCAGAACACACTAGGCGGAAAACACAATAAGGCTAACCCGAGATTGAATCAAAATAAAACAAGTTGTTTCTTTTGTTTCTTCGCCCCCTCCCGTTGGTGATAGACTTGTAACCCCTTTAACGACACTACTGCACCATGCTCAATAAAAACGTCGAAAAACAACGCAGGGTTGCAACCCCAGTAAATCATTGCACACGACATCGGTGCTCCTTTTCCTTCGTCTTTGCCGTTAACGAGAAAACGAAGCCGGGTGTCGTAGAGAAAACAAATCGAAGTCGCTTTGCTCCAGATATACTCTTTCCAATGTCGGGTATTTGTCGCAACAGGAATCAAGGCAAGGACCTCTGATCCCTGTTCGGCGTGCGCGTAAGCACATCTGGAAAGCCAGTTCTTGATTGAAGTTCCCCGAATCCTGTCCGCTCCGTAAGGAGGATTGACATAAATGGTGGGAAAATCCCACGATTGTTTCAGACCATCATCTTTCGGTAATCGGTATTCTGTTGCTGCACATACAATCGAATACCGATTGGAACACGGATCAAGCGAAATTTCTCCACCAAACACGGTCTTGACTGCCCTCACATACTTTTGAGGGGTACACCAATCGACACTTTGCGAGTTTACTGTTCTTCCGGCAGTCATTGGAGTATTTCCTCCCAATTTTTACCGGCAAGTTGTGTCAACTCACGTTTCAATTCGGGCAATTTCTTTTCGCGGGGCGAAATGATGTTAAACCATCCTTCTACGGTCTGTGATTGCCGGGATATGTAACCCCGAATTTCCCGGTCAGCATCCATATCCATTTGAACTTTCGTGAATCTGTTTTTATTCTTACCTGTTGAATAACTTGCGATAAATGATGCCTTGACAGCCGGGTAATTGTTCTCGAGCAAAAGATCGGAAATGAACTGTACAAGACCCTTGTCAGAAAGGAATAATAACCAATCGTAAGACTGAGCCAATACTTTCAATTCCTTATTGTGATCATCTGATGTAAACCAATTGCCGTGATTACTGACAACACCAACAGTCAGTGTAAAATCTTTCAGCAAATCCGGTTTCTCCGATGCAATCACTTCGTCAAGAAAAGGCAAAAAGGGTTTGTGAACAATATCACCAGACGGCAGGTACATCACCCCAAATGTAGCTCCCTGAGGAGTTCGAATTTTTTGTAAAGACGATACCATTCTTGCAACATACGCACCTTGCTTTGCCTTCTCAATAGTTTGCGGCCCTTTTTTCATTCCGTCTTCAACACCAACCCGCTTACACTCCACAACCGCAAAGGGATGTTGACGTAAACGGTAGACATCAAGAAGGATTTTGGTGTTCGTCCAACTTGTCAGATAGGCAATGTAAAGAACGTCCTTGTCCTCAGCGAGAACACACGCATTCCGCAAGATGAAATCTTTAGTCAAAAGTACACCATTTTTTGACACGACCTGGGGAGTGATTTTTTCAGTTGAAAGGCGTTTAAGAATCTTTGACGAAGTGAGGGGCAATGTGGAAGTATCCATGTACAAGTGTTTCTGCACATGTATACTTGGGTGCAAGGAAAATTCTACGTTATGCGTAATTTCGGGGTTTGCATATTCCGGCAACCGGCGTTCTATTGCAATAAATTTTTCGAGTCCCCAATGTTTTAATACATAAAACGTGATGATTTCCACCAAAGTTCCCAATGCACGTCCTGCCGCTTTTTTACCATCTTTTGCGTAATGAAAGACCTCTTTTTCTAGGTGTTTTTGAAGTTGGTCGACCGAGGGATAGGACATGAGAGAACAAATTTTTTGGGTTTGGTTGAGTCAAGAGAACAGGATGATTGAGATGAAACGCTTCCTTTAGAACCCTTTGTTTTCTACAACATCCGGCACAACGCCCGGCATGATGTAATACGGTTGCGGTTGTGTGACCGATTTGAGCAGCCGAACCTGCGTTGTCACTTCTTCATCCTGAACAGACAAAAAGTCGGCAAAACCGAGTTTTGACTTGTATTTGAACACTTTGCAGCGAGTTGGGATCAATCCCGCCAATTCAATTGCACGATTGCAAGCATCATCGAGAAAACCAATATGGTCAATCAGCCCGTTTTCTAACGCCTGATTCGCCGTGTAAATCTGCCCGGTCGCAATTTCATCCAGCTTTTCAGGGTCTTCGGCAAACTCCTTACGCGAGTCCCGGATGATTTGCTTGAATCGGGCAAAACTGTCGTCAATGATACTCTGGAAAATCGCCCTCTCCTCCTCCGTCAACGGTCGCGTCATGCTCCCCATTGATTTGTAAGGTCCACTTACAATAGGGTCCGACTTGACACCAATTTTCTCGCAAAGTTCAGAAAGGTTGAACATCGGGAAAATAACACCGATTGAACCCGTTATCGTCGTTGGTTCGGCATACAATTCGTCGCCGACCATTGAAACATAGTATCCCCCGCTCGCTGCTGTCCCCCCCATACTGACGACAACCGGGATGTCCCGCTCTTTTTTCATCTGTTTCAGCTGCTCAAGATAATAATCACTTCCTGAAATCGTTCCGCCCGGCGAATTAACCCGCAAAACAACAGCACGGACACTCAAATCTTTGAGAACGGCGTTGATCTGTTTTTGGATGAAACCCTCATCACTCCCAACAATGGTCCCGGAAATCGTCAGAATCGCAACTTTTTCGTCGGAAAAACGATTCCCCGAAACGTGAATTTCCGACAGAGGGGTGAAAGAGGTCTCTGAGGAGGAGATGATTGTCCCGGCTGCTGCGCCAATGACTCCGATCAGAAAGCAAATAGCGAGAAAGCAGCAGAAAATAACGGCGATGAAACCGAGCAGGAAGAAGAAACAGTTGGCGAACCAAGATCGCGGTTGTTGAACAGGGACACCGTAATAGTAGACTCCTCCCTGATTGGGCATGTAGGGTCCTTGTTGGGCCGAGAATCCCCCAGAATTTCCCGAATAGGCTCCTTGTTGAGACGCATATCCCGGTTGAGATGAGTATCCCGGTTGAGATGAGTATCCTTGTTGAGATGTGTATCCCGATTGAGGCGTGTATCCTCCTTGATTGGGCGTCGAACAACCCTGTTGAGCCGAATGGGTTCCCGGTTGTTGAAATGAAGGACCCGAAGAGGGGGGAACCGTCTGTTGGTAATAGTCGTTCGGATTTTGAGGGTTGTTGTCCATGATTGAATAATGAGGTAGGAAATGGATTTGACGGACCAAAGATTTCAGCTAAAATGAACCGTCTCCTATTATCCCCTTACATTTTCACAAAGTCAAGCAACCAGAATCGGTTCCATGTTAAAAATTTTGTCAATGTCTCCTCTTCTTCTCACTGTTGGATTCTTCCTTTTTTTGTCAGGCAACACTTTTTCAGGCGATTCTTCGCCGGAATTAGGGGCAAAAACGACGACAAAATCAGGTGTAGAATTTTCAACAGAATCGGCAACTGGATCAAGTGCAAAACCGACGAGCGAATTACGGACAGAATTTTCAACGAGCCGGGCGGACGAATCAGCCCGCAAAAAACGGTCGGTTTTGTCGGACCCAATGTTTTCTCGCGGTTTTGTTGTGACTGGTCCGCGACATGAATCCCCGGAAAGAAGGGAGACGTTGGGACAAAAGGAGAAACCTGTTTGGAGAATACCACAATGGAATTCGCGGGGTTCGCTCGATCAGGTCCAGATTGACGAGGAGACAGTCCGACTGTCCGATTCGTTCAAATCGGTCACGTTGGACCGAAAAAGTGGGGCAATCCATCTTTCGGTTGACGCGTCAAAAGATTATGAGTGTCCGAGAACCCAAACAAGCGATCCCTGGATTCACTTGTTGTTGGAGCAATCACCCTTTTCGGAGCCGATCAACATGGAAAGGGCAAAAGAGATTTGGGTTGAATGTGATTTTGAACTGACCCGATTTGAGGAGCATTGTGACCCCAAAAATCCGCTCTATGCGGCTCAGGTTTCTTGGTTCCTCTATTTGAAAAACACCAATTCTCAATCAAAAGGATTTCACGATTTCGTCTGGTTCGGTCTGAGCCTGTTCGACAATCGTTATGATTTTGTTCCCCTCTATGCCGCGCAAGATTTTGCCGTTTCAAACGGCCGTTTCATTTACACACTTGGAAGTCAACGGTATTTGACGGAGAAGGTTGAAGTTGGCAAACGACAACGGATTCGTTTTGACATTCTTCCTGAAATTGAGCAAGCGGTTAAAACGGCACATAAGCGGGGTTTTATACCTTACACCTTGATCGGAGATTTGGTGATTGACGGAATGAACATTGGTTGGGAAATTCCCGGGGTCTTTGATGTCGGCCTAACCTTCTATCACCTCAAGATCGATGTTGTGGAATAATGATGTTGTGGAAGAACGGAAGGACTCCTCCAAAAATACCGTACTAAACCCGGTGTAAGCGGGTTTTCGTTATCTCAAAAAGCCAAATTCGTACACTTGCAGACGGAGTTTTTCGGTCAAAGCATTGTATGCCTTTTCAAACGCCGCAAAACTCACAACTGGATAATCGCCGCTTTCATTTCGCTCCTTCAGCACACTCCGAATCTGGTAAAACCCAACATCCGGCCGGTTAAGCATGTATTTATCTCGCAACGATTTAGGATCACACTGTAAAAAATACGCTTTCCATAAATCCCGACCAGTATTCAAAACCGCTTGCGATTGACGTGAAAACTTTTTGTCCGACATATACCGAATCATAAAATCGGACTCAAATCGCCCCGTTGCGTCAACCTCGGTTTCACTGTACGGAATAAAATGGTTCACAATGCTCCATTTTCTGCCGTTCCACTCCAAATCATTCGCCGACGCTGTTAAATTGCTCCCGTTAAACAACATCCAAATTAAACAGTCATTCCGAAATTCATTCGTCAATT
>JBOFQB010000112.1:0-81991 GCA_051660685.1 Thermoguttaceae bacterium
AACCCTAACGCCTTGATGTAAGCGTCTTTAACGTCTTCTTCGGATTGGGCATTTTGAAGTTGTTGGAATAAGCTCATGTCTAATTTGCCAATCTTTACGGTAATGATGCAACGGACTTAACGGTACAGCATGATGCTGTCATCTTTCATTCCCACATTTCCCTATTCCCACTTTCCACGTCCTACTTCCGTTCCCCAACCTCGCAGTATTTCTGCTCCCAAAATTGAATCTGCTCGGCAATCGCCTCATCTCCCGGCGTTGAACCAGCTCGTTGCGAATTCTCAAACTCATCATCCAATTCCAACAACTGTTCACGGACTTCGGCAAGAGAGGTGATCGAAATACGGTCCACAAACGAAACGCCAAGTAAATGATCCATCTCATGTTGCGCAGCCCGCGCATGTAACCCCTTCCATTGATGTCGCTTGATTGTCCCGTCCAACGAAATCCCTTCAATCTCAATCATCGAGGGACGAATAACAGTTCCGCGTATCTCGGGAAAACTAAGACAACCTTCACTGTCTTCTTCCCGCCCTTTTTGCTTACGCAACACCGGGTTAATGAAAACGTGTTCCTCTTCCGGTTGCGTTTTATCCCCCGTTATATTGAGGACAAACAGTTGAAGCGGCAGACCAATCTGGTTTGCGGCCAAACCGATTCCTTCATGTTCATACATCAATTCGAACATTCGGGCAACAATACTCCTCAATTCGGCGTCGATTTTGACAATCGGCTTACAGGGATGTCGCAAAACAGGATGAGGAAAGGAGACGATCTCAAAGGGTTTCATCATTGATTGGTGTACGAAAAGTTAATGATAACCGGGCGATTGTGAGCTTAAACCCATTCCCCTTGTTCTTGCAATAAGCATCTATAGTCTTCCTCACTCAAGGTGCAGTCAATCAAAGCAAGGAATTGGTTTTTACTCAGACGTAGTTGACGGGATATTTCGGAAATAAGTTTTGAACTGACAGTACACCCCAACATTCCATGACTGATGTGCGTAAAAACTCGTTCGGAGAAAAAATACCGTATATGTTTTCCGTCTAATTCGCGGATAAAACCTTTGCGCCGTAAAGCCGCATCAATTTCTCGTCCCGTCCTGACACGTCCCATCATCGACCTCCTCGGCAATTGCAAGATAATTGTTCTTAATTTGACGTGTTTTCCTGTCAGGACTCTCAGGTGCGCGGACAATCTGTTTCCAAGCAAAACGGATGTCCGACAAAATAAAATCGAACAAATCCTCTCGATTATCCGCCCAAGTCGAAATGTTAAGTTCAGGACATTGAACCGAATAATACTCATTCGGGTCCGGTTCTTCAGGATCATCCGGGAGTAACATCACCTCGAGTACAAGTGGTCGATGAAACTTGATCGTTGCCCTATCAAGTGGAACCTCCCAAATCTCAAAGGGGGCAAGAACGTCAATCTCTTGTTGTACGGGATTCATCAAAAAATCTCCAAAGGAATAGAGAGACAATCGGTTTGTTCAGCGAATTTCAGGAGGGAGCGCAAACGCCTTGTTCAGACACTCCCCGTTTGCGAGCAACCAACATTGTCCGTCCCGCTCAAAGACCACATTCTCATCAATCGCCTCAACCAACGTCCCCGCAAAAGAACCAATCTGAATACGTTCGCCAACCCGAACCTCAATCGGGTCCAATCCGCTGCTCGTTCGGTCCGTCAACCAAATAACCGGTTGGGCGTCCACATAATTGACCGCTGTCAGATAGGTGTAATCCGACCGATCCAGACCAGGTTTCGCATACTGTAACAACGAACGTTCCGCAACAGGGGCATACGTCGAGAAAGGACCCGACGCAAGACGATGATAGGTTCCTTGAGGTAATTTATCGACAAGAGGATAATAAGCGTCCCGATTGGCAGGATACAGTGCAACCCCTTCGATGACGGCGTCGATTCGCATCTCTTCCGATTTTTCTATCGGATTGAGTTGAAAGGAAACAACGCGATGTAAAAACGGGGCCCAATAAAACTCATACAGCAATCGGGTCAAACCCTCGGAATTCAGACGACCATTCAGTTGGAACTGGTAAACAAAACCGTAAGCGGTTTTACTCGGGTTCAGCGAATCAATACGGACATCCTGAATGTTGGCGTACTTGGCCAAATCAAGCAACCAGTTTTGATACAACATTCGGGCTGCATTCGGGGTCTGCGGAAAAGATCGGGTATAATAACCTTGATTCGCCTGAATCACCCCTTCCATCATCTCCACATTCTTGCGAGCCTGTTCCGTATTCTTTTCCAACACCTCCAATTCACCTTGCAACTTCTCACGAGGGGCTTTGTACTGCGTTTGATAAGCCCAAGTCCCTCCATACCAGAGTGCAAACAGGGCAAAACTAGCCAAGATCAGAAAATTTCGGTTTATTTTCATCGACCTACCTCTCGTCCATTGGAACATAATCCTTGAGCGTGTTGCCCATGTACAATTGTCGCGGACGAATTATCTTTGCATTTTCCGTGTCATGCAACTCTTTCCATTGCGCAATCCAACCCGGAAGTCGTCCAATCGCAAATAAGACCGTAAACATGTCCGTCGGTATCCCCATTGCGCGGAGCAATATACCACTATAAAAGTCAACATTGGGATACAACTTCCGCTCAACAAAATACGGATCAGCAAGAGCAAGCTCCTCCAGTTCCCGCGCAATGTCCAACAACGGATCATGCGTCTTGAGCTGTTGAAAAACCCGGTCGGCACACGAACGCAGTATTTTCGCTCGCGGATCGTAATTCTTGTAAACTCGATGTCCAAAACCATACAGCTTGAACGGATTGGTCTTGTCTTTCGCCGCTTTCAAGCAGTCCGCCGCACTCATTCCTCCTGCCTGAATACCGCTCAACATCTTCATCACCTCGACATTGGCCCCTCCATGTAAAGGTCCCCAAAGAGCACTGACTCCGGCTGCACATGCCGCAAAAAGGTTGGCCCGGGCCGAACCAACAACCCGAACCGTCGCCGTGCTGCAATTCTGCTCATGATCGGCATGTAAAATCAGGATCAGGTTGAGAGCATCTTCGATTTCCGGGGACACTTCGTACTGACTGTAAGGGATCGAGAACATCATGTGGAGAAAATTCGAGCAGTATCTCCGGGCCGGATCGGGGTCCATAAAGGGCAATCCTTTGGAGCGACGATAGGAGAACGCCGCAATTGTCCGCACTTTGCTAATGAGTCGCGCTGCTGCTTCGACGAACAGTTCATCATCACCAAGGGGGAGAAATTTCTTGTCATAACAGGCCAATTGGTTGAGCATTGCCGAGAGAATCGCCATAGGCGGTGATTTTGGCGGAATATCGTGAAATTGACGCTTAATTCCTTCGTCAATCAGCTCATTTTCGGTCAATCTTTCTCGAAATTCGGCACGTTCAGAAGCATTGGGCAAGTGCCCGAAAATGAGTAACCAAGCAACTTCGATAAAATTCGGGTTAGGCCGGTCAAACTGTTCAATAGGAATACCGCGATACCGCAAAATGCCTTGATCTCCGTCGATGTAGGTTATTTCGCTGCGACAAACGGCGGTATTGGCTAAAGACGGGTCAAAGGTGACGTAACCTTTTTCAAACAGGCCGGAAATATCGATTGCTTTGGGACCTTCAGACCCCGAATAAACGGGAAATTCGAGTGTTGTATCGCCCACTTTGAGAATTGCTTTTTCCTGACTCATCATGCACCTCACTAGGGAAGGGGGGTTTTGGCAAGTGTCCGTCGATGTCCCCGATTCTACGAAAGCAGGGACGAACACTCAGAGCGTCCCGTATTTTACCTTGAAAAGCCGAAAAAAGAAAGTGGTTCAGCGAAAAGTTTGTTTAGCCGAGGAACCGGAATAATCGACACAAAGCGATTGTTTGCTTTTATCGCCAACCAACAGTTCCCCGTTGGTCGATCCATCTTTGGCGACAATTCTGTCTCGATGCAATGACTTTGCCAAAATACCGCGTTAGGGCATTGTCAGCATTAAAAACCGGTATCTGCCCCAAAGGGGCACAACAAAATAGCCAGCGGTTTTAACCGCTGGTGTCAAAATGTCAAAAAATACTCGCCCTGTAAGGGCGACACAAGTCGAAATGCCTCAATCCCTTTCACAGATTTTTTTACACATCATTTTTTCGACCAAATCGCGCCAATGTTTTTTTCAAGACAATTCATTTGAAAATGACCATTTCGGGTATTTGGCGGGAATCTGTAAAAAACAAGACTGCCACGCAAAAATCATTGGCGGATATGTTGATCATGTTCATATTTTATGTTCCTTATCACGAACAAAAACTGTTGCAGAACTGGTCAAAGCAATAAAGGCGAATTCGACCATTTGGATCAAGGAAAAACAGCCAAGCTGGAGAGATTTTTGCTGGCAACAAGGATACGGAGTTTTTTCGGTCAGTCCGTCGCAAGTCGATCATGCCGTTGAATACATAAAAAATCAAAAATTGCATCATAAAGAAATGTCGTTTCAGGACGAATATAGGAAATTTCTCAATAAACACAATGTTGTTTTTGACGAAAATCACGTTTGGAATTGATATGACCCGAATTGGGCGAAACACATAATATCAGTCCCAACGGGGCGCAACATAATAGCCGGCGGTTTCAACCGCTGGTGTCAGAAAGTCACAAAAAACTGCCCTGTAGGGGCAGCACAATCCATTGTTTCGCCCTTACAGGGCGAGGTTTGATGGGAGGTCCTCCTACCAGCGGTTGAAACCGCTGGCTATTTTGTTGTGCCCCGTTGGGGCAGATACATTTTGACTTTCTGGCTCCAGCCAGCTATTTTGGGCCGCACCTTTGGTGCGAATACCACTACGGGATTTGAATACGCACAAACAAGGAACGCGAAAAACGAAACGGACGCAAACGATTTTTGGCATTCGAGGGGGAAACGGTACATTGAAACGACCCTATTGTAACTTGGGTAGGCGCGACGGTATACTCTACTGAGCGGACTCTCTCCCCCCCACTTTCCAACATTATCCCCTTATGCGTATGTCCCGCTCTGGTTTACTCTCGTTTGCTTTTCCCCGCTTCCTGCTGTTGCTGCTTCTCGGAATATCAAGCGGGTTCGGATCGCTCGCCCCAAATATCTCCGCCGTTTCAACCTGCTTTGCAGCCGAATCGGTTCCGTCAGAAACACCTGAAACAACGGTTGCTGATCGGGCTTTGCTGCAAAACCCGATTCTGTTTGCCAAACGGTATAATTATCAAGGTTTGCATATTTATGACACCTTTTATCAATGGAGACCTGGGGGGGGGATTTATGTTTTGGAGAATCCGGCTGATCCTCCTGAACAACATCGAATTCGGGCGATTATTGATGAAGGAACGCCGGAAACGCTTGGACCGGGCATTTATTTTGACCCGTCTCTTTCGTATGACGCGCAAACAATCCTCTTCTGCTTCAAAGGGAGCAGTTCGGGGAATTCCGTCATTTACGAAATTGGCGTTGACGGAAAAGGTTTACGACAGATTACCAATTTGGATAACAACGGCAATCCGTATAAGGGATCGGGGGGAGGACATCACGATGTCAAACCGTGTTATCTCCCGGATGATCGAATCCTCTTCTGCTCAACCCGATATAGCGGTTTGGTTCCTTGCGCTAATAATGGTGTGACCATTCTGCATGTGATGAATCGGGACGGTTCGAACATTCACACCATTTCGGTCAACAATGTAACCGAATTTGACCCGGTTGTCATGCCGGACGGTCGTATTCTGTTCGGTCGTTGGGAATACATTGACAAAAATGCGCTGACGATTCAGAGTTTGTGGACGGTTTATCCTGACGGAACGAACGAAACCGCCTTGTTTGCGAACAATATGGTGTTTCCAGAAGCGGTTTTGCAAGCGAAACCGGTTCCGGGAGCCGAACACCTGATTGTTTCAACGTTTGCTCCTCACAATGCACCTCCTCGGGGAACAATTGCGATGATAGACACGCGATTGGGGAAGAATGAGGAGCAGGCGATTTGCAATTTTGAGACGCCGGATCGACCGACGTATGATCGGGGCGATTCGTGTGATCCTTGGGCTTTGAATGAGAATGTGGTGCTCTACAGCGGGGTTCCCGAAAGTCGTCGAGCACCGAAAATCGGCAATGACACTCCAGCTGGAAATCGGGGCAATCCGAAACTCAACGCAATTCAGTTGATCGACCGAACCGGCAAAAAAGTTCTCATTCTGAGTGACCCGCTGTTTGACCTGCATAATCCGATTCCGCTTGTTCCCCGGGAAAAACCGCGAATTATTACGGACATGACGGATCGGAACAAGATAACGGGCAATTTTTTCGTTCACGACGTCTATGAAGGAATGCCCGAAGTCCCGCGAGGTTCTCTGAAATGGTTGCGTGTCGTCGAAGAAACATCCCGGGTTAGTGAAAGTCCGGGCGGAACTTGGATGAATCAGACGTTTTCGATTTCGGCTGCGCTCGCTTGGAGTCCCAAAATTTATCACGGTGTCGTCCCAATCGAAGAAGATGGTTCCGTCTTTTTTGAAGCCCCTTCTGGTCGTTCACTCAATTTCCAACTGTTAGATAAAGATTATCGTTTGGTTCGGAGTATGCGGACCTTTATTCAGGCTGCGCCCGGGACGACCCGCAGTTGTATGGGCTGTCATGAATACAAATACGGCACAACCCCTTCTGTTGCAGCATCCCGATTGCTTGGTCGTCAACCGAAATCGTTGCAAGATGAAAGCTGGGGAACCGGTTATATGGATTATCCGAGCATGATACAGCCGATTCTCGACCGACGTTGTGTTTCGTGTCATGGAGGTGAACAAGGGGTTGCAGGGGGTCTCGATCTGTCCGGGGGTTGGACCGAATTGTTCAACATCAGTTATGAAAATTTGACCGCTCGTCGGGAAAAACAGTATACGGCTGATTTGATTCAGGGGATTTGTTGCATGAACGGGACCGCGTATTGGTCGTGTAAACTGTTCAACGCTTACGAACATGGATCGGGCAATGCTCCTCTTGCCGCGATTTTGCTGAAAGAGCCGCATCTTTCTGCAACCGGTTTAACCCCGAGTGAGCGGGAATTGCTCTTTACTTGGATTGACAGTAACGGGTTGTACTTTGGAACTTGGAATTACACGCAAACAGGGGCATTTGCCCGGGAATACAATGCGGCAAAAGGGGAATTGATTGGGGTGATGAACGAAGCCGGTTGCGTTTCCTGTCATGCCGACGATCAAGGGAATGTCAAACGGTTTGACGATTGGATCAACCTTGAAAATCCGCAAATGAGCCGTATTCTGCGTGCTCCTCTCGCAGAAAGTCAAACCGCCGAATCCGGTTTCGGTCTCGCACTTTGCCGAAATCGCAAAGTGAACCAAAATTTCAGCCGATTGGGACTCATGTTCAAAAGCGGTTATGAACATGCCGTTAAAAATCTGGACCAATTCCCGACACAAGTTTGGCAATCTTGGGAAGAATCCTTAAAAGGTGAACCGGTTCTGACGTTTCAATCGACGTCGGACGCGAATTATCAGAAGATGCGACAGATCATTGAAGATGCCCGGGTCCGCCAATTGACGAATCCGCGTGTTGACATGCCGTTTGCGAATGAAATGGGAACCGGAATCAAAGCGGGGCGGTTTCGACAGATTATCCCGCAACCGCTCCCTGAAAAAACGCCCGAATTGAACATCACGGTTGACGCTGACGGAATTGTCCGGTTGAATTGGGAATGTTCTGACCGGACAATCGGTTTGGTCGCCGAGCTTCATCGTTCAACGGAACCGAATTTCCAACCGAGACCAGAAACGTTGATTGGTCGAACGGAATTGTTCCAATTCAGCGACAAAAACGCCCCAATTGGGACCGTCCATTATGCGTTGGTTCTTGTTTCAGACCCGGCAGAAACATGTGGAACCGCGAAAAGCGGGGCTGTCCTCGATTACACAGATTCGTTGCCCCTTTCGGTCAACAATCTGGTCCATGATTCCCGGGTCCAACAACCGATTATCAAAAGCATTGAAGGTCGTTGCCCTCTTTCGTTGGTTGAACCCTTGAAAAGCGAGCCGGTTTGGGCAAGCATTACGGTTCCCGAACCGCAACCCCCGACTCCGCCCCAAAATGTCCGGGCCGTTTCCTCGCCCGGTTCAATCACCTTACATTGGGAGCAGGAACGACCGGGCCGTTTTCAGTACCGTGTTTATCTGATTGAGGGACAACGGGAACTGGAAAGACAACAAATGACGCTGATCGGTTCTGAATCGGTTATAACGACAACACGAACGCGCGAACCGATTCGGAAAGAATTAACGCAAGAGCCGATGAACGGGAACAGTTGGACGATTGTCCCGGATGATGAAAACGAACGGGAATTTCAGGTCGTTGCAATTAGTCGAACCGGTTTGGAAACGGCGTCCCCGACAATCCAAGCTCGTGCTTTGCCCGAAAAGAAAGAACCCGTTTTTGTCCTCGCAGATGCCGTTTCGGACGATTCCGCAGTCAACCTGCTGAAAAACGGGGCGAGTTTTTCAAAGGGAGAACTAGATGTTCGCAACGGGGGTTACATGGAAATTCCCAATCGCCCCGAATTTGCAGTTGGCGACCGTTTTTCATTCGAGTGTTCCGTCAAGTTCGACGAATCAGGCAATATGCCGATTATTCTTGGTTGTGGTGTCTGGAACCAATCCGGCTGGTTCTTGCAACGAATCGGGGCCGGATTCCGATTGCACTGTTTCGGTGTCGATTGTGACGGGGGAAATGCGACACTTGGAAAATGGATTCGGTTGGTTGGGACCTTTGACGGAACACGATTGCGGCTCTATCAAAATGGTCAACTGGTTGCCGAACGATTTGTCGTTCCGAATCAGCGAACGGTTTGGACAGGTCCTTTATTGATCGGCCAATATAGCGGCGGAATCAGCGAGGATTACCAAGTCAAGGGTCGAATCAAGGATGTCCGTTTTTACGAACGGGTTTTGAAACCCTAAGAAGATATGATGTTTGAGAGCAGAATCTGAATACAAAAACCGGCTCAAAAAGAATCAGTAATGACAAACATTATCAGACGTGTTTACATTGATACTTCCGTTGTTGGAGGAACATTTGACAAAGAATTCGCTCGTCAAACGGAACCGTTCTGGAGTGCGGTCCAAAACGGTAATGTCCGCCTTATTATTTCAGATATTCTTCGCGGTGAAATGCAAAATGCTCCACAACATGTCAGAACATTTTTCGATAGTCTCCTAGAACACGATGTCGAGCATGTCCTCTTGTCGCAGGAAGCCGAAGATTTGGCGGAAAGATACATTTTTGAAAAAGTCGTTGGCGGATCAAGCCTTGATGACGCAAGACACATCGCAATTGCAACTGTTTGCAGAGCCGATGTCTTGGTGAGTTGGAACTTCAAACATATCGTCAATCTCAACAGAATCAGGGGGTACAACTCTGTCAATCTGCGACAGGGATACCCAATGATCGAAATCAGGACACCCCCCGAGTCAATGGATTATGAAAACGATGAATAATGAACATATCATTGAAGGTTTTAGCACGGTTCGGATGAAACGGGAACTCCAAGAAAAGTTTCAGCGGAAAACCGCCGGAATGTGTTTTAAGGAGTTACGTTGGTTTCTCGATAAAACATTGGAACCCTTGCCAAAGAAAAAGCAGGATGCTCCTTATGAGGTAAGCAAAAACGATGAATAATTGGCCGAAACCGATTCCAGAAGACAAGTTTCCTCGTTTAGACGCAAAACAACGTTCTGCGCGTACTTCGCCCGGCGCAAACCGGACGGAAATCTTTATTACGCGCAGAACATTATCGCGGTTCAACAACGAATTTCTTCTTCCGCTCCCCCTATCCCCTATTCCCCAGTCCCTATCCCCTACTCTACAAACCGGTAAAGGTCAAGACCAAACATCGTCCCGATTGAATCGGCATGTTTGCCGACCACTTCAATCGTCAGAACGTGCGAACCGGCCGGGACATCGACAACGCCAATCTCAACGGGACCTGTGTTAATGACCTTCTCGGGATTGTAAAGGTCAATCACCCCCCCAACCTTCTGACCGTCCAGATAAAACTGGAACTGTCCGTAATCCCGCGCTTTGGTCATCTCACAAACCAATTTCTGCGGTCCTGATCCCTTCAATTCCACATTCAGGTCCAACCGGTCCCCCGCTTTCGTTTGCGTCCACCACAATTGATCGTCATTGTGCCATTTTCCATCTTGCCAATTCCCCATCATTTGTCGAGACACCATTCCCCCTGTCGGTTTCGAAGAAATGTCAAAACCCGGAATCACAAGAACAAAGGGCATGTTGTACTGGACTTTGGAACGCATTTCCTCGATCAACCGTTCGCGGGACGGGACTTTTCCAGTTGGAACGTCAATGATTTCGACCCCGGAAAATCCATACCAGTATGTCATAACGGCGTAATCAACCGTTGTCGTTGCCCAATGCCAGACTTCCATGTCGAATCGAAAATCTTTCGTAAAAGGGATGTCGTCCAACAACCGAAACCGGACGTTCGTCGTATTGCCGTAATTGCTCGGTCCTTCCGCGCGCGGTTGGGCGTGAAAAGGCGATTCAAAGAATTCCGGCGTACACCAAGCATAACCGTAATAATCTTCGGTCCCCGTTCCAAAGTGCGAGGGGAATTTCTCGGAGTCAACATAAATTTTCTCATCTCCCTCGCCCCACCAATCAGGAACGGGATTGACAACACTGAGTGCATCTCCGACATAAACGCCCTTACCTTTGAGTGCAACGTAGTTCCAGTCCTGTTTCTGACCGTCCCCGCCAATCGCTTCTATTGCACGATCCTGTCGCCAAGTTGCGTAAAAATACATCGTCCGGTCATTCCATTCAATGGACGAAAAGGACGGATTTTCGAGCGTAACCCGAACATTTTGGGTCGGGTCCAGATTCGTCACCTTAAACGTCCACTTCTTTTTGAACGGCATTTTCCAGAAACTGTGCATCATGCCGTCTTCCTCCACTTTCGTGTACCAAGTTTGAAACGGGTTGACACCAACTCCTCCTGCAAAGAAATCACCAAGCGGGCAAAGAACCGTTGTTTGTCCGTCACAACCGATTTCCAACAAAGTGCTTCGTAAGGCTTGAGGAACATTTTCGGCTTCAACACGGATCGAAAACGAGTTCAGAACATGCGGCGTCTCGACCTCTTCTTCGTACATCTCCTCCGAACATTTCGTTCCGTCCGCCGTCCAAGCGTGTAAATACGCCGTATCTGTGTCCGTATCCTCAACATAAGGGGTTCGTAAAAGAGTTTTCTGCACCTTTTCAATTTGCGGTTGGATCGATTTCAGGTTTTGCAGAGAAAACGATTCAACCGCAGTCCCCTTAGGATAGGTCCGATAATTGATCTGATAATACAGATTATTCTGAACCGGCATCTGGTCAACCGTCACTTTAATATGTTTGGCGTAAGGAATCGGCAAATAAAGGTTGCGACCATTTGCTCGAGGGGAACTGAGCGGGGGACCGACGAGATAATCACCGCCGATCAAATCGCCAATTTTGGCTTCCATTGCCGGTTTTTCATTTCCGTCGATGTAAATACGAAAAGTAACCAGATAATGCGGGGCTGTGATCCACCATCTGACAATTGCGCCCGGACCGTCTTCGTCCATAAGAACCCATTCTTGACGTCGACCATTTCGTTCCGTCCGAACAAACTGAGAAGCGTCACCATTTGCAAACCAACCGGGTTGGTCCGGTCCTTTGGACCCCCGATCATAACTACTTGCCTGTTTGCAGGTGTAGGCGGGGTCAGGAAACTGGTAAATCGAGTTCCGATTGACCATTTCCTCCAAAAGGGACGAGAGATTGACCGTTGCTGCCAAACTGGGAAGAGTAAGAGAAATCAGCAACAGAATGATAAACGGGATCAGGATGTAGCGTTTCATAAGACATCGGGGTTGGTGATTGCGAACGGGTGATCGGGAACAAAAGAGGACGGGGAAACCGGGATTCATCATAGCGTCTGCGCGTAAATAACCTATCTAAATTGCGGATTCACAATTAACTAGAGTTTTGGATTGATTTCGTGTTTTTGGTGTTTTTCGTGGTATAAAAGAACCACTAAAAACACGAATCTCACGAAAGGAACAAAGTAAAAGGTATCCGTTATTTATGCGCACATACATAGAGGGTCAGAATCAGGGACAGGGAACCATTCCGATTCCCTATCCCCTATTCCCTGCACCCTATCCCCTGTTTCTTACTGGTTTTCTTTGTCAAAAGCACCATCAAAAGCGATGTTTGACGGAGCAAAGTTACACTTGCGGACAAACTCACATGCTTCTGTCGCGCCGTGTTCACGTTCCATACCCATATCTTCCCATTCAACCGAGAGAGGACCTTGATAATTGATATGGTTCAGGGCGCGAATGATTTCCTCAAAGTTGACACCACCATGTCCAAGCGAGCGGAAATCCCAACCTCTTCGCGGATCGCCAAAATTCAAATGCGAGGAGAGAATCCCGGTTCGACCATTGAGTGTCACAATTGCATCTTTCATGTGAACGTGATAAATCCGGTCAGGGAACATGCGAATGAATTCGACCGGATCGACCCCTTGCCAAATCAGGTGAGACGGATCGAAGTTGAACCCAAATTCCGGTCGCCGTTTCAATGCATCAAGTGCCATTTCAGCCGTATAGATGTCAAACGCAATTTCCGTCGGATGTACTTCAAGAGCAAATTTGACCCCACATTCGCCAAAAACGTCCAGAATCGGGTTAAACCGTTCAGCCAAAAGTTTGAAACCGTCGTCAATCCAATTTTGCGGAACTGGGGGGAAGGAGTACAAATACGGCCAAATGCTTGAACCTGTAAAGCAGGTCACAACCTTGACCCCCATTTTTTGAGCAGCACGAGCCGTGTCCATAAGTTCTTTTGCAGCCCTTTTGTTCACTTCATCCGGGTTTCCAGCTCCCCAAACATAAGGCGGAAGAATCGCTTTATGTCGTTCATCAATCTTGTCCAAAACACATTGACCGACCAAATGAGCCGAAAGAGCCCAACAATCAAGTCCATTCTGCTTCATGATTTCCCGACGTTTGGCGCAATAGTCACTTTCGGACAATGCTTTTTGCACGTCAAAAAGTTCCCCCCAACAAGCCAATTCCAAACCGTCATAACCAAACTTCTTCGCTTTTGCCGAAAGGTCCGTCAATTTCAAATCGGCCCATTGTCCTGTCGTCAATGTAACTGGTCGTCCCATGTCTCTTCTCCTCGTAAATAATAAGGGGTGTGAAAAAAAGATAAAATTTCATTCGACTTGTACAAATTTCCATTTAACTCATACAAAGCCGACCTGTTGCTTCAAAACGGTAAAAACATTGATCTGTTTTCAATCAACGAATCAACGTTCTCGGCATTGTACCGATTGACAAGCCCCATTTCAAACGGTTGACGAAAAAAAGACATTAAAAAATTTCCCAAGCAAAGAGTCCGAACAATTGCCCGACAAATCGTTGAAGACCCTTTTGGAACAAAAGAGTCGAACACTCCGTCCGACACCATCATTGTTGATTGACTGATATTGACTTATTCGGACGACCCCCTTGACGAATTCGTTCCATAAGAGAAAATGTGCGTTCACTTTTCGAGGAACTTCGTGAGACTTCTCAGACGCTGTTCCCTTTGAAAAGAACTTGGCCCCGTCGTCTAGCGGTTAGGACACGGCCCTTTCAAGGCCGCGACACGGGTTCGATTCCCGTCGGGGTCATTTTTTTGCCGTATTTTTCCGAAGTCGGTTGTTCCAAACATCGTTTTTTGAGTGTCTGGTTTTTCCGGCCGGTCCGTTTGTAAGACGGTTACATTCGATTTTGTGACCGTCTTTTCTTTTGCGCGTACTTTCCTTTGCGTTGATTCTCTTTGTGTCGGATTTGGAAGAGATTGGGAAAAAGGGAAGACGTTTGCACATGCTGCAAAATCTTGATTCTCGCAAAAACTGGTATTAACCCTTTCTGTATGCTAGACTTGGATTCCTGAACCTGCAATCGCGTTGAACCGCGATATGAGGGATTGCGCTTTAGAAAAAACCGCCAAGTAAGGTGAAACAGAACCTGAATCTAATATGAACTTTATCCAGTTTTCAATCAACAATCCCGTTAAAGTGATCGTTGGAGTCCTGATTGTTCTCCTCTTTGGATTGATCGCCTTAACGGCGGTTCCGATTCAGTTGACCCCGGATGTTGACCGACCGTTGATTTCGATTCGGACAGTTTGGCCCGGTCGAAGTCCCGAAGAGGTTGAAACTTCGATTATCATTGAGCAGGAAAAAAAACTCAAAACATTGCAAGGTCTTTACAAAATGACCTCGATTGCAACACTCGGTTCGGCTGAAATCCAGTTGGAATTCAATGTGGGTTACAACATGGCGCGAGCTGTTCAGGAATCGTCCAACCGATTGAATGAGGTCCCAAATTACCCTGAAGATGTCGAACGACCGGTCATAAGGGCTGCAAGTTCGCAATCGGATGAAGCAATCGGTTATTTGATGATTGAATCGGGGGACCCTGATTATAACATTGCGGAATTTTACGATTATGCGGATCGTTATTTGAAACCGGCTCTTGAACGAATCAAAAATGTCGCGCAAGTTGACATTTTTGGCGGTTTGGAACACGAAGTCCAGGTCCGTTATGACCCGGTTGTTTTAGCGCAATCAGGTATTTCGGTCGATCAATTGCGAACCGCAATTCGCGGGGACAATCTTAATGATTCGGCGGGGGATTTGGCAGATGGACGTTTGGACATGAGATTCCGGGTTATTGGACGTTATAACTCGCTTGAACCGATCAGGAACACCATTTTGAAATACGTTGACGGAATCCCGATTTACGTCAAAGACGTTGCTCAGGTCTCTTTAGTCCTCAAGAAGAATACAGGTTATGTTCAAAGTCGGGGAAAACCTGCAATGTCCCTGTTCATAAGACGAGAAGTGGGCGCTAATGTCCGCGAAGCCATGCAATCGGTTCGTGAAGCACTCAAAGAAATTCAGGGAGAAGGCGGTCTGATCCGACAATACAAAAACGACCGGTATAAGATTCGATTGCGTTTGGTTTCTGACGATTCAACCTATATCGACAGCGCAATCGGGATTGTCTGGAGTAACATGATTCTAGGAGGAAGTCTCGCCGTTCTGGTGTTGCTCGCCTTTTTACGAAGTACGCGACCGACCCTCATTATTGCACTTGCAATTCCCATTTCAGTGATCGGGACGTTCATCGTCATGTACGTTGCCGGACGAAACATCAATGTTATTTCACTTGCCGGACTCAGTTTTGCAATCGGTATGGTCGTCGATAATGCAATCGTCGTCCTCGAAAATATTGACCGACATTTACATATGGGAAAATCGCCCGGTCAAGCCGCTTATGATGGAACCCGAGAAGTTTGGGGGGCGGTTCTGTCCTCAACATTGACAACGGTTGCCGTTTTTGCCCCGGTTTTGACAATTCAAGAAGAATCCGGTCAATTGTTCTATGATATTGCCCTTGCAATTTGTGCGTCCGTTCTTCTTTCCCTCATCGTCGCCGTTACAGTCATTCCCATGTCGTGTGCCGCTATTTTGCGCGAAGTGAAACCGCAACATTCACTTGGGACCCGAATCCTCAAATCGTGTTTCGGACTTCTCCCGGTTTTCAGTTGGATGTCGGGGAGTTTTGCGCGACTGATTTACCTTTTGACCGAACGGAGCATTTCCGGCATTTTGGTCCGCATTCTGCTTGTCGGAACCATTTCAATCGGGGCATTGATTTTGAGTTTTGCAATGATGCCCCCCGCCAGTTATTTGCCGATTGGAAATAAGAATCAGGTGACCGGGACCATGATTGTTCCGCCCGGATATTCGTACAACCAGTTCGTCAGTATTGGTCGACGTGTTCAGGAACAATTACGACCCTATTGGGAAGCGGAAACGACGGAAGAATCGTCGGGGATTCAGACGATTATTGATCCGCGAACGCAACAACCTTCTGAGCCGATTCCCCCGATTAAGGATTTCTTCCTTGTTCTGCGTCCAGGACGTATTTTCATGCTTTGTACAAGTAAAGACCCTCTTAGGGCACGACCTCTTGAAGCATTGCTGAACAAGACGATGAACTCGGTTCCTGGGAGTATTGGCAACGGTTCACAACGGTCTATTTTCGGTCGACGTGCAGGAGGTTCCAACTCGGTTCAAATTGAAGTAACCGGGAACGACCAAACCCGGTTGCGAGATTCAAGCAGCTATCTGGAAAACCGTTTAGCGTCCATATTCTCACGACCTGCTGTTCAGTCGGACCCCTCGAATTACATTCTGAACGGGCCGGAATTGGAATTGCATATCGATCAAGTTCGCGCAAAAGAACTGGGAATCGGGGTCAATCAACTTGCAACGATTGCACGTTCGATGATTGACGGAACAACAGCGGGGGACTTTGATTTTGAGGGGGACAACATTGATTTGACAATTATTCGTGATCCTGACATTCCAATGAGTCCGGGCGATTTTGAGAATCTGCCGATTGTTGTTGTGGATTCGGACGGAAAACAGGCGATTATTCCGATTTCGCAGTTAATTCGCTTTGTTCATTCAGAGTCTTCCCAACAAATTCGTCGAGTCGAGCAGGAACGGGCAATCCAGTTGACCGTCAATCCGCCCCAAACCGTTGCTCTTGAAGAAGCACAAGCCCAAATTTTGCAAGCGGTTGAGGAATGTCGCAAAGAAGGAGGAATTACGCCGGACATTCGGATCAATTTAGCAGGTAATGCGGACAAATTATCGCAGACCCGGGCTGCAATGATGGGGCAATGGAAAGGGTTGAACTGGGATTCTCTCCAAAGTGTCGGTCTCTCACGATTCTTCCTGTCCCTCATCATCACCTACTTGCTCATGTCCGCCCTCTTCGAAAGTTTCCTCTATCCCCTCGTCATTATGTTCAGTGTTCCCTTTGCCCTGTTCGGCGGAATTATGGGCTTGTCGTTCGTCAGTTTTCTCGATCCAACCCAAAAAATGGACACCTTGACAATGCTCGGTTGTGTCATTCTAATCGGTGTTGTCGTCAACAACGCAATTCTGGTTGTACATCAGGCCTTAAATTTCATGCGGGGAGTTGGGGAATCCGAAGAGGACAAAATTGAGGCGTTAGGATACCGTGAAGCGATTCAGGAGTCGGTTCGGACCCGATTGCGACCGATTTTTATGACAACCGCGACAAGCGTCATTGGCATGTTACCTTTGGTGATTGCTCCTGGAGCAGGGAGTGAACTGTATCGCGGTCTCGGAGCTGTTGTTGTAGGCGGTTTGACCTGCTCAACCCTCTTTACCCTCATCATCGTCCCGCTTATGTTCTGTCTCAGTCTCGATTTCCAAGCCGGGCTCGCTTTCTTTAAGAAGGTAGGAGGTAGGAGAGTGGAGAGTAGCGAGTTGTGAGTGACGAGCGAAGAGTTGTCGTTGTTTGAGCGACGACCATTCCCCCAACAAAACGGATGATTAACTTTTAACCCTGATTCCCCAACTCCTCTCGCAACTCTCAACTAACAACTAACTACTAAGAATTCTCCACTATTCCCTACTCTCTTGCATGTTTGTTCTCAAGTTGCTTTTATTATGGGGTTGGAAGACCGTGCAACTTTTTGAGACGGTGATTCGACCTTTTGTGAAAATCATTCGGCGATTACAGGAGATGATTGTTGAAATTTTTGAGGAATGGTCCGATCCAAAATGGAATCGGCGTCAAAGAATAGGAGGACGGGGTTTCGACGTTGATCCCGAGTCCATGTTGTCCAAAGACATTTTAGGACGTCAAGGGGAACAGGTTGCGGTTAAGTTTTTACGCAAAAACGGGTATCGAATTCTTGCGACGAACTTGCAAATCGGAGATGGTGAAGTCGATATTATCGCTCAAGATCGGGCGGGAGTAATTGTTTTTGTCGAAGTCAAAACCCGACGAACCCGATTATGGGGCGAACCGTATGAAGCAGTCAATCAGCGTAAACGTCGCGGTCTTTGTTTGATGAGCGAAGAGTATTTAAGGCAACGAGATTGGCAAGGTAAAGTCAAACGATTGGACATCATTTCCATTGTTTGGCCGGAAAACGAGGAACCGGAAATCAATCACGTTATGAACGCTTTTGACGGTTCGGAATTATGCGAACGTCGAAAAAAAGGAAAACGCCCTTTTATCATGTATCCCTGAACCTGAATCCGATGTTTCCCAATCATTCCGTCACCCTTTTGCAAAAACATCACGCTCGAAGAGCAATTTGTTGGAATGCTTTTTTCTGGGGAATCGGAAATGGGGCAATTGGTTCTGCCGTTCTGATTTATTTGATTCGGGATATTTGCGTCGATCTGAATAATGTCCAGATACAGACGCTCATTGCTTGGATTCTGGCTGCGCCGAGGATCGCGGGTCTTTTACGTCTTATAACCCCAACCTTGATTGATTGGACCGGCAATCGCAAATACTTGACCATTTGGGGCTATTTTCTTGCCCCAATCATTTTGCTTGGAATTCCAACCCTTATTCCCCGGTTGCTCCAATCGGGACGGACAAACAGCAGTCTTCTTCTCCTTGTTCTGATTTGGTGCTTGTATCATCTCATTGAATACATTGCAACGACCGCTTTATGGTCTTGGATCGGCGATTTGATTCCACAAAAAATCAGGACCCGTTTTTTGGGCAAACGTGAAGCAGCGTTGATTTGCGGTCAACTGATCGGTTTTCTCGGTTTGGGTTTGTATTCTCAATTCGTGATTGACCGCTTACCAAGTGAAATACCAAAATGGAAAGGATATGGATTGCCCCATTGTCTTGGAATCTCCTTTCTTCTCCTCTCGATCATCCCGCTCTTTTTCTGCCCACATATCCCCAAAATTCCTGAATCATTTCGCCTGATTCAACGAATTCGGGAACTCTATACCCCACTTCGTTCCCGGCCCTTTCTCCTCTTGCTGATTTTCGGCGTCTTGCTGCAAATACCGCAAGGGTTCACCCAATCTGTTCAATACCAATTCCGCCTGTTCGTTTTAGGAATCTCCCTGTTCACCTTTTTGGGGATACAAACATTGACCCGATTGGGACAGTTTGGGTTGAGTCCGTCAATCGGGCGTTTGCTTGATTCTTGGGGGTATAAACCAGTTTTTACCTGTTCCCTTCTCGCTGTTGCATCAGGTCCTTTGTTTTACTTTTTTGCCGATCAATCGAGCTGGTATTTGACAATTGGAGCTGCAATTGTCTGGATTTTTTGGGCCGGAATCAACATTGGATTGAGTGCTTTGGTTCTGAATCTTTCACCCCCCAATCAAAAAGCAAGCGGAATTGCCCTTTATTATTCAATGACAACATTGGGATTTGCTGTTTCAACTCTTTTGGGGGGATATTGGGCAGATCGAGGTCGGAACTGGATTCTGCAACTCCCTCTTTGGAATGTCCAACTGGATTACGCTCATTCCTGTTTCTTGGGAAGTTCTCTCTTTCTCCTCTTGACTCTTCCCCTGTTTTTTGCGGTTTTGAATTCGGTCCCAAAAAAACAGATTGATTAACATGTTTTTGGTTTTTAGCAACGATTGAATCTCGCAATCGAATGTTGTAGAATCGTATTCTTGCTGTATTAACGATGATGTAAGTATCTGCGCATAAATAATGGATATATTTTGCTTTGTTCCTTTCGTGAGGTTCGTGTTTTTAGTGGTTCTTTTAGACCACGAAATACACCAAAAACACGAAATCAATCCAAAACTCTAATCAATTGTGAATCCGCAATTTAGTTAGGTTACTTACACGCAGACACTAAGTGAGTTTCCAACCCTTTCACGCTCACCAAAAAATTTCCGCTCTCATTTCTTTTCCGTTCCCAATCCTTTCACGTTCTCAACATTTCCCAATCGTTTGCCCATTCTGACTCGCATGAAATATTCCTCGTTTGCCTTTTCCCTGTTGTTCCCCCTTATTTCAGGTTTTGTTGGTTACTTTTGCGCGACAACCCGTATTTCGGCTGAAACCGAGCAACAATCGCAAGAGACACAACAACACTTCAGGTACATTGACGAGCTTGATCTTTCCTTAACGGAATGTGGTTGGAACTCAACCCAATCCCGCAAATCAGTTGGGGGAAACCCTCTTCAAATGGGCGGAAAAACTTTTGAACGAGGGGTCGGACATCATCCGCCCGGTTCCATCACAATCACTGTTCCCCCGGTTTTGGCCCAATTTTCTGCTTATGTTGGAATTGATGATGAAACAAAGGGAGAAGGACATGCCGAATTTTTGGTCTATGGAGACGGAGAATTACTTTGGAGAAGCGGTTTTATGGTCGGGAACGAGGACCCGAAATGGTGTGAAATTCCGCTCAACCGAATTTCGCAATTACGTTTGGTTGTCGATGAAGGACCTGAAGGATTCGGCAACGATCATACGGATTGGGGAGATGCCAAAATAACGGTTTTTGGGGAACGTGAACTGTTAAGCGGGGTCCGAACATGTCAGGTTAATGCCCGTTTGTTGGACGAAACAGGACGGTTGATTGATCGGGGGGATGAAGCGGGTTGTGAGTTTCTCGCGTTGCAACGTGAATTGGCGACGAAAATCCGACGTCCGGTTGCTCAACAGGCATTTCGGAAAGAAGCGACGTTTTTGTCGACCGACCGTGATCCGGTCGATGTTGTTTTGCGACGAACCCGTTCCTTGCTCGAATACCTTAAAACACAGTCCGTACAACCGCAATCTATTCAGACTCAAGCGACCCAAACACAAGCGGTTCCAAAACAAGAAACACAGGTGCAATCCGATTCAACACAATCGGGTTCAGCACAATCAGATTCTGCACAATTGATACAACCGCAATTGGACACACAACAATGGACGGAAGAGGAAAGGTTGCTTGGTTTACTCGACCAGAAAAACCGTGAAACGCCGGTCAACAATCGGGTTGCTCGCAAAGAATTGTTCAAAGTTGCTGTTGACTTGCGACGCCGTATTGCTTTGCAAAATCCGCTTCTTGACTTTTCGGACATTCTGTTCATTAAAAGACATTTTAACCCTGAACCGGAAACGCAAGGAAATCACATGTGCGATCAGTTTTTTGGGTTTCACGCCCGACCGGGCGGGGGTCTTTTTCTGCTAAAGAACGCTTTTTCCGAGCAACCAACTGTCCAAAATTTGTTGGAAAGGACGGAGATTGAATCGGGTCGTTTTGCCGGACAACGATTGGATTCGAGTTGGGGGTTTCTTGCGCCCGAATTGTCGTTTGACGCTCAAAAGATTCTCTTTTCAGCAGCCGACACAAAGCATCCGCGACATTCCTACACTTGGACACCTGAAAACTGTTATCATGTTTTTGAGACGGATTTGCAAGGGTCCTACATCAAACAGATAACAGATGGACCCTGGAATGAAATTGACCCTTGTTTTCTGCCAAATGGTCGAACGGCATTCATTTCAGAACGGCGAGGGGGGTATGGAAGATGTCATGGTCGCCCGGTTCCCTCTTACACCTTACATTCGATGAACGGCGACGGAACGGATATTGTAATGTTAAGCCCGCATGAAACAAATGAATGGAAACCGAGTGTCGATCACAACGGAATGATTCTCTACACTCGTTGGGATTATGTGGATCGCGGATTCAATCAGGCTCATCATCCTTGGATTACAACGCCGGACGGTCGTGATTCGCGGTCCATACATGGTAATTTTTCCCCGATTCAACAGTCCCGACCTCAGTTTGAAGCGACGATTCGGGCAATACCGAATTCGCAGAAACTGATTGCAATTGCGGCAATGCATCACGGACAATACTTCGGTTCCATTGTGATTGTTGATCCGAATGTCATTGATGATGATGCAATGGGGCCTGTTCGACGTTTTACGCCCGAACAATTGTTTCCTGAAGTTGAGAATCGGGCACATCGTGATCCGGCCAATTATGGTCAACCGTTTCCTTTGAGTGAGGATTTTTGTCTTTGCGTTTATGATCCGTTTAGCGGAATGGGAGATGGACCGTTGAACAATTATGGTATTTATTTGTTGGACAGTTTCGGAAACCGGACCTTGTTGTATCGTGATGTCAACATTTCCTCGCAATGTCCAATTCCGGTCAAATCCCGACCAGTTCCCCCTGTTATTCCGAACAAAACGTTGATTGGTCGTCCGTTGGAACCGGGCGAGGAGTTTGTCCCGATTAACGAAGACGAATTGCCAAAATTCGGGATTGTCGGATTGAGCAATGTTTATCATAGTCTGAACAAACTTCCTGAAGAGACGATCATTAAGGAATTACGGATTGTCCAGCTTCTTCCTAAAACGACCCCTTATGCTCACAATCCGGCGATTGGATATGGGGATCAAAAAAGTGCAAGAGCGATTTTGGGAACCGTCCCGGTTGAAGAAGATGGAAGTGCGTACTTCCAATTGCCGGTTGACATTCCGGTTTATTTTCAGGCGATTGACCAGAAGGGTCTTGCGATTCAAACAATGAGAAGTGCAACGTATGTGAAACCGGGAGAAGAACTGTTCTGTATTGGTTGTCATGAAGGACGACATCGAACGAGTGTTGCGCCGAGTTCTTTTCCGACTGCGTTTTTGCGGGAACCGTCCGTGATCGAACCGGATGTTGACGGAACCAAACCGTTCAGTTATCCCCGATTGGTCCAACCGATTTGGGACCGACATTGTGTCGATTGTCATGAAAAAGAATCGCAAAACGGCAAAACATTTTCTTTAGGTCGGGGAAACAGAAAAAATCATTTTTACGATTCGTTCAACAATTTGCGACCTTATGTCTTCTATTTCAATGACGCCTCTTGGACGGAATCGAAATCGATTCCGGGTCAATTTGGGACGTATGCCTCAAAATTGTGGAAACTTCTCGAAGAGGGACATTATGGGGTTGAATTGACCCCCGAAGAACAACACCGAATTTCGGTTTGGATCGACAATAATGGTGATTTTTACGGTTCTTACGAAAACACCGAACAACAACGTCGGGGCGAGATTGTTCAACCGACGTTGGAATGATTCGGAATATATTGTGGGAACACCTTTTGGTTGAGATAGGACAGACAGGATCAACAGAATGGATCATTCCGCCGTTGTCTGTTCTTCCTCTTCGGCAATTGGGGGAGCAACGTAGGCAAGCGGCATTGGAATGACCGTTGAATAGGTGACGATCTGGATTTCCGGCATAGACTGTTGAAACGCCCCCAAGAAAATGGCCCGTTGTGTTCTTTTGTTGCTCCGAATATGGACAATGACACGAACAGCAGCCGGGAGATAACCCATTTCATCCATGTCCCAATAATCAATCCATTCCCCGTATTCATAGTCAAAATAGGAAAACTCAATTCCCTCGACTTCTGGAGCAAGCGGTTCATCATACGGTTCATATTGGTACTCCAATCCCTCATCTTCCATGTATTCGGCAATTCCCCGATCAAGCAATCGCCGAAAAAGTCCGTATTGAACCCCATATTCTCCCCCCAATGTTTGTCCTAACGAATCGACGGTCCGACTCGACGCCGAATCTTCGACATTGAGCGTTCCTGTATCTTTTCCCATAAAATAAAGACTCGTTTTGACCGGGCTGACGCGATCACCAAGAGCATTTCCTTCCCCCAAAATCCATTCCGTTCGATATGTTTCTCCGCGAGGAAGACGACCTGTATCAATTTGTATCCAATCCGTCGTTCCATAAATTCCCGGTTTTTTTCCGTAAACTTCACCACTTTCCGGCATAACCGGCAATTCTTCGGACGTTGTTGATTCTTCCCCCTCAACCAATTCGGCCGTTGGATCCGTGCTGATTGGAGCCGAAAGAAAACTGGTGTCGGCTGAGACGGATTCGGTTGGTTTAGCGAGAACGACACTTCGAATATCCCGGGCGATTTTTTCAAGGATTGCGCGCGCAAGTCGTCCTTCTTCAACTTCGGTTCGGGAATAATCCAAAAGACGAAGATGAGCACTGAGTGTCATTTCGACGATCAGCAACAAAACACTGAGCAGAATCAGGGCGAAGAGGACTTCGACCAACGTGTATGCTTTACGCATTTTCGAGAGAGGAGAAAGGGGAACAGGTTTGAAAAAAGCGAACAGGTATAAATCGGGGACAGAGCAACCCCGGTTGTTCTATTTTACCTCATTTCTGGTCTTTTTCCAATGAGTCACTCTTCAGGAACCCTTTTGTTTGGGGTTTTTCGGTTTTTTTCCAGTTTTGCTCCCGTTTTGCTCCAGTTTTTCCAATTGCGGACCTGTTCGGAGATAGGAACCGCGACAACACCGTCCGGATTTCCTTGATCCTTGCCCGTTGTTTTGGTTAACGAGTAAAGAGCGGTTTGTCGGATACTGCCGTTTTCATCAAGATAAGAAAGGAGAAGTGGAATCAGACGCGGTTCGGCGAGCAAACCGGCTGTTTGCGCGACTGCAAGTCGGGTTTGGGGATCATCCGAATAACCAAGTCGTTCAAGAGCCGCAATTCCTTCTTCGCAATTCCATTGACACAAAGCGGTTGCAGCTGCAATCTGTATCTGGAGTTCAGGACGTAAAAGTTGTGAGCTAAGTAAATCGACATATTTTTTTGGAAGTAGCGATTGTGAGGATTGCGCAACTTGTTGTTGTGATTCAAAATGGTCACGATTGGTCTTGCCAAGATTTCCAATCGCCTGAATCGCTGTTACAACGACTTCAGGAGCCGTATCATCCAATCGGACACACAATTCTTCAAGACAGTTCAGGTCTTCTGCGTTTCCGAGCAGAATACAAGAACGACGTCGGATTTCCGGCGATTCGTTCTCGATATGAAAAACGGCAAACTGTTCGGCCTGTTCCCCGGGAAAGTGTTCAAAAATCTGGAAAAAAGTCAACAGAATCAACGTATCTTTTTCCTGAATACCTAAAGTGAACAGTCGTTGCAATGTTGGGGGACCTAAAACAGTCTGTTTCACCTGATTCAAAACAGTTCCGGCAATCACACGTCGTTCGGAAAGCGTTGATGTTTCCCAATCAACCAATGATTGCAAAACCCTTTCCGACGTCGTCGAAGAAACCGGGATGATTGGATTGTCTTTGGACCGTTCCAACCTCACTTCTTCTCCAAACTCTGCGTCAAAAGCAGCTCGGAGTTCTTGTAAAGCAGTCTGTCTTAAGTCCGTTCGCCGATCACTGTAATCAAAGGATTCGGCGGGGAACCAGAATCCCGCGAGAACCTGTTGAGCGGTCCCCCGTTTTTGTAGAGAAGGACTTGCGAGTTCTTCAAACAGAATCGGGGCCGATTCGGCAAGGGACCAGGTTGTGAGCGATTCCAGAACTGTTTTTTGAACCCGGGAACTGGAATCGGTCAACATTTTTTGGACCAACTTTCTGGTTCCCGGAAAATTCGGATCATCAAGTCCCTTTGCAACTTCGATCCGAACTTCATAAGCATCATCCTCAGAAAAACGAAATAAGTCCTCTTTTTTGCGCATTTTACGAAATGCAGATGCAACATGGGCTCTGATTTGGGGAGCCGGGTCTCGTAGATGGTTGCTCAAATGCTTAAACGCCGTTTCACCCCCTTGAATTCCTAAAGCGTCGATTGCTGCTAATCGGACCTTGACGAGGGGGTCACACAGTCCGTCGAGCAAAAAACGTTCGGCAGTTGGATATTTCCAACGTGCAAGGGCAAAAAGGGCTGCAATCCGAATCTCTTCATTCGTCGGATCAACAACCAATCGGGTTATCTCTTCAGGACATGTTGAGATGGTGTTCGGTTGGGGCAGATGATTGCGCCAAATCATAACGGCAGTCAATCGGATTGAGGAGGAACGACTTTTCAAAGCGGTTGTGAAACAGGCGGAATCGGTCGGCTCAAGACGTTCGGAAAGAGATTCAAGCAGTTCGATCAACAAGTCAGGATTGCCCGTTTGAAATTGTGGTGTTGCCGAATCGGATTGAGGAGGAATTTCGCGTTCCTGATAATAGTCAACCAATTCCAACAATTCCTCATTTGTGCAGGATGCAAGATGACCAAGTGCTTCGATTGCGGCACAACGGGCGGATTGCGGGACATTTTCCGAAAGAATGGATTCAAGCAGAAAGGGTTTGACCTTAATGACGCCGAGTCGGGCCAAAAAAATTGCAGCATTCGTTGCAAGCAGGGATTGCGGGGGACTTTCCAACAAAATCCGGGCCGTTACTTGTTTCAACTGGTCCTGATTGGGACGTGACTGTTCTGTTTCGATTGCTCCATGATACCAACGATAAAGCGAAATGGGACCTCGTTGCGCTGCTTCTGTATCCCGATTCGTGTACTGATTGGAAAGAGGCTTTGCTTTTCCCGACCTGTTGAACTCAGCGTAAGCATTCCCTTTTTTGTTCTGAGAAGAACTGTTAGGACTCGCAATAAGCCCCTTTTTTGAAGGAATATTACCTTCTGCCTGTTGTCGCTCCAACCAACTTTTCAGTTCAATGTTCTGATTCCAAGAATCTTGTGCAAAAATGTTCTGCAATCGCTTTAACTCGACCTCCTCAATCGATCCCGATTGCTTTTGTTGCGAAGAAAGACTTGAATCGGACGGATTTCCAACCTGTCCTTCCGATTCAGAGTCGAGTGTCTTCTCGCTTAAATCAGCGATTGACCGTCCACTTTTGTTTTCAACGGTCGGTTGCAAATTTGAAGCGTCGTTTGCAACAAAAGGTGTCGGTTTTGTCGATTTGAAAGATTCGGTTCTCCTTGAAAATTCAGCTGTCTTGGAGAATTTGGATGATTCAGACAGCCCGGATAATCCGGGTGATTCGGGCGATTCGGGCGATTCCGTGAATTTGCATGAATCGGAAGAATCGGTCAAAATGTCAGAAGAAGGGGGGATTTCAGCAAGTTGCGACCAAGAAACATTGTGCAAAGGAAACGAACAACCACTTAAGAATAAAAACGAACAAGCGCAAAGGAGAAGGAACACGCCCTTTCCTCTCCAATTCCAATGTTGATTAATCAAAACAAACGGTTGTTGCAACATCTTATCATCCTTGACAAGAACCGTCCGTTCTATGAACGAACGTCGTATTCCATTTTCTGCTCCTGATTTTTAACCCGATTAAAAATCAACGTCAGCTCCTTCAACGGAGTAATCCGCTCCTTCTTCATTATCCGTTTCTGTCGGAGTCGGCAAATTGGCAGGTCCCTGCTCGACCACCTCATCCATTTTTTCCCCCAGTTTTCCTAATTCTTCCTTCATGTCTTTGAAGGTGACTTTAGGTCCCTTCCCAGATGCTTTTGGTGAGGAGGGGGGAGGAGGAGGAGAGGAACTCGAACTGCTGCTCATGCTTGACGATCCCGACGAAGGAGGTGGTGTCGTTGGACGCGGAGTTTTTGATTGTTCAGGTCCTGTATTCAAAAATTTGAAATACTCCTCTTTAATCAACTTGTCAATTTGCCCCAACACTTTTTGATTCCCCAGACTTTCGGGTGTTCCGGCCGTTTTCAAGGCGTTCATCAAACCGGCATCTGGTCCGGCATAACCTTTAATCGCTTCCTGAAAAGAACCTAAAGCGAATTTGCTCCTTGTAATACAGTGTTCAATCTTTTTGTCCGTTACTTCTTTACTGTTGGAACTGGAACTGGAAGAAGAAACAGCAGGAGCGGGACCTGAACTTCCTGTTCCGCCCGAACTTCCTGAAGATGTCGACCCTGAACCAGATCGTCCCGGGGGACCCGAAGAAGCAGAGGGAGTCGAAGAAGACGTTGGACCTCTCCCTCCTCCCGTTTCCAATCGTTCAATATAGCGTTTTTCTTCGTCGCAAGCATAACGAGCCAAATTACGCAAAACAACCGCAATCCGATTGATGTCAAGGTTCAATCCGTCTGATGCTGCTTTACTGTAGTTGATTTCCGCTAATGCTTTTGCGGACAGATAACGGATTTGGTCCAGTTCCTTGTTGTCCTGAATCCGTTCGAGTAATGTTTCTACAAATTCAGGTTTGGGACCGACCGACCGAATCAGACCGCCCAATCCCTCGATTGCACGAACCCGAAAAAAATAATCATGCTGATCGGGATTACGTCCGGTTGGGGCATTCTTTTGTTGGACAAGCTGAATTAACAGTTGTGGAACATCTTCGTCGCGCAATTTGGGGTCTTCAATTCCGAGTTGGGCAAATCGAGAAATCCCAATGATCGCGCCCAAACGGTTGGGGTCAGGAGCATTAGGGTTTTGGTATTCTTCGATCAAAAGGGGCAATGCTTTGGAGTAGAGTTTGGTTTTTCCAACGTCCTCATACAGCAAACCGAGTACAAGGACCGCGTTGAATCGTGCAGCGGGATGTACGAGGGGGTCCCCTTTCATCTTGCCAAGTGCAGCCAATGTCCGTTCAAGGAGATAAGTTCGGGCCGGACCGGTTGCTTTTGCAAGGTCCGTATCCAACAGATCACGTCGGACAAAAGTATTCAGGTTGTCAAACTGTTTGGGCCAAGTCCAACGATGAAAGTAGTAATTGTTGAAATAGGAGTCGAATTTGGGTTTATCCAAATTTCCATTTTGTAAAGCAGCTGAAATCTCTTTACTGCTTTCTGCTTCTTTTTCGGCTCCGTCACGCATTCTCCAACCGGGATAGAGCTGCGCAAAGACCGAACTGCTCAACGAGAAAGTCAAGAGGAACGAGAGAAGGAACAAAACAGTTGGAAAGGACTTTTTTTGATTGGGAAACATCATCGTTTCTACATAAGGATTGGGCAAACATTCGAGCAACAGGAAACGAAACGCCGCATTGAGAGGACCCTAACGTTAGTCTAGGTAATTTTTCACGATTTTGCAAGTGAAATGGGTCAATTCTTCCAAAATTTCCTTTTTTCATGCCGCAACACGATCCGTTGAGGTCTCTTCTTGCTCGGAACTGTCAGAAAAGAGGGGAATGATGTTTCCCGAATTCATGTCCGGTTCGCCCGTTTCTTGGTCGGCTCCTTTGAGAATTTCACCATTATCTCCTACATCAACGAAACGGACGGAAATGGGGGTTGAGACACCTGAATCCTGCATTGTAATACCGTACATAGTTGTTGCTGCACTCATTGTTTTCTTGGAATGTGTAATGAGCAGAAATTGGGTTGCAGTTTGGAAATCCTGAATAACCCGGGCGAATCGATCAATATTCCCTTCATCAAGGGCTGCATCCACTTCGTCGAGAATACAGACAGGATTGGGGCGGAATCGGAAAAACGCGAGCAAAAGAGCGACACAGGTCATTGTCTTTTCACCTCCACTTAAAAGTGAGACGCTTTTTAGCTCTTTTCCAGGAGGTCGTGCAACGATGTCAATTCCACATTCAAGGACATTATTTTCATCTTCGAGAATCAAATCCGCATGTCCCCCGCCAAAAAGGTGTTGGAACAAATCCCGGAAATGAAGTTTGACCCCCTCAAACGTCTCCTCAAAAAGACGCTGACTGTCGATGTTGATTTTTTCAATGATTTTCTCAATTGATTTTTTGGCGTTCAGCAGGTCCTGATACTGATTGGAAAGCGTCGTGTACCTTGTTTCTAACTCTTCAAGAGTCTCAATTGCGTCCAAATTAACACCGCCCAGTTTTTGGATTTTCAAACGCAATTCCTCAATTTCTATCTGCGGATCGATCATTTCAACCTGTTGAACGGGAACCGATTCCCCGCAATCATCCATGTCATTCTTATTCTCTCTATCACTCTCTCTATGACCCGCTCCCTGCTCGTTGGACTCCTCAGAAACGATTTGAAATTGTTCCGACTGATTCAGGTCAAGCGGGTTTTGTGCTGTTGAACCTCGATTGGTTTGAGGATCGTCCGCCCTTTCTTTGCCAAATGATGCGCTCTTTGACATGCCCTTGTCAGAATTCTTCCCCAATCCTGTTCGTTCTGCCTCATTGAATTCCTCAAGGTCAATACCATAATCCTCTTGCATTCGATCCGCAAGAACTTTTTGCTCTTGGACAAGTCGCTCTTGTTCAAGTTGTCGGGTATGAAGTTTGTTGCGAACCCGTCCCAACTCCTGTTGACACTTTTTCAAGTCATTTTGTGCAAAATTTCGTTTTTCAAAAATTTCTGCCCGATCAACGTGAAGTGTCTTAACATTTTGGGTCAATGTTTCTTTGCGAACATAAAGAAGGGCAAGACTCGATTCCAGACGCAAAATCGTCAAAAGGGTCTGATCCTGACGCTCTTTAAGTGTTTTTCCCCGTTTATGATGATCGTCCAAAAGATGTTGTCGTTCTTCTTGGTGATCCTCAAATTGACGAACCCGATCTGTCAAAAAGTCAAGCCGTTCTTCACTCTTTGCCAATTCAATTTTAACATTTGTCGTCTTGCGCAGATGCTCCAACCGTAATTGTTCTTTCGATTCAGCAATTTGCTGTTTTTCGGCCAACTCTCCTTCCAATAATTGAATGTGTGATTCCAGCTCAACTTTTTCCTGTCGAACCGATTCGTATTCCCGAGCTGCTTCGTTTGCCTGTTCTTCCAACATCGCCGTTTCTTCCCGCAATTGTTCCAATTGACTGGAAAGTTGGGTGAGTTGCTCCTGAAGACCAACAAGGGCTGTTTGATGTGAATCTTTCTCAGAAATCGTTCGCTGATACTCTTTCGCTGCTTCTTCAAGCTGTTTCTCATCTTCCAAAATCCGACTTTTCTGAACCGCAATCGTTATTTCCTTATCTCGAATCTGCGATTCAACAATCTGAACCTGTTCCGCTAATGTCCGCAATTCACTTCGTCGAGTGATAACCCCGGAAAAACCGACCAAAGGACCCAGAATGATTGTTCCATCTGCTGCAAGATATTCCCCGTTGACCGTCAAAAAATTTGTTCGATCATCACTTTCACGATAAAGCTGTTTTGCAATATGCAGATTATCAACAATCCAAGTCCGGCCCAACAACCGTTGTGCAAGATGAGTGAAAATAGCATCTGTCTGGACAAAACGGTCAGCCCGACCCAAAATTCCAGGTCGTCCGTCAAACCCCTCCCCCTTTGTCCAAGGAATTTCTGACGCATTTGAATCCAACCAAATGAAACCAACCCGACCTGTAAACTGACTTGCAGTCCGTTCAATGTGACGAAACAACTCAGGTTCAGGAGAAACGACAATGTGTTGGGAAGACGGACCAAGAGCTAACTCGATCAATGGAGCCGTTTCAACGTCAACGCGAAATAAATCAGCAACGAGACCATACACAAAGCGAAACGGACTGCCCGGAATCCGTGATTGCTTCATCACATCTTTTACACCCGGACTTAAACCCTCATGTCGTCGCAACAGTTCTTCCAGAACCGACATCCGTTCGGAAATAGCACTTAACCGTTCTTTTAACGTCGATAATTCCTGAACCTGCTGATTCAACTGCTCGACCCGTTGATTCTTCTGCCGTTTTTGTGTCTCAACCTGCTCCAACTTATACGCAAGAGAATCTTCCAGTTCAATGTAATGACCGCGTAAATCTTCACATTTTGCGGTCAGTTCGGCTGCTTTTTTCTCTCCCTGTTTGACCCGGGCCGCACTTTGTCCCTTGCTTTGTAACAATGTTTGTGACCGAGCTTCAACTCCTGTTAGTTCGCCGATCAGACGACTCAACTGATGCTGTTGCTCGCTTAACTCGGTTCGTAATTGACGAAAAACCGCTTGTACTTCCTCACATTCTTTCGTCAATTCATCTGTCTGCTTCAAACATTCCTGATATGAACGCTCAACGTCTTTGTGAAAATTCCGGGCTGAACGAATTTCCTGTTGTGTCTTACGCAACATTTCTTCCGTGTCAACACTGCGGTTGTTCAACTCGGCCAATTCCCTTGACTGTTGAACGATTTCTGTCTCCAACTGCTGTACTTGCGCCAAATGAAGCTCAATTGTCGATTCTTCACTGTTGATTCGTTCTCGAACAGCGACAATTTCTCCTTCAACTCGGCCAATTTGCCGATTCATCTCTTCCAATTGCGAATTCTGCGCAAGAACGGCCTTTTCCAAATGATCCAGTTGTTCGCCCGATTCTTGTTCGGCAAGAGTCAACGACTGCATCTCTTCCCGAACAATCCGCAGTTGTTCTCTATTTTTTCGCCAATCAACCAAACTCGCCTGAATTCGTAATTCTTGCAGTCGGGCTGTATACAATCGGTATTGTTGCGCTTTACCTGCTTGTGATTTGACATTTTTAAGCTGGTTTTCGACTTCTCCTACAATGTCGGACAAACGGATTAAGTTCTGATCGACTCGTTCCAAACGACGTTGGACTTCCTGTTTTTTCGCGTTAAACCGGCTGATTCCAGCTGCTTCTTCAAAAATGGCGCGACGCTGAACGGAAGAACTTTGGAGCAACGACTCAACTCGCCCCTGTTCGATGATACTGTATGCTTGTGTCCCAAGACCTGTTCCGCCTAACAGGTCTTTAATGTCTTTCAATCGCGCAACCTGCCTGTTAATCAGGTATTCCCCCTCACCACTTCGATAAATACGCCTTGTGATATGGACTTCAGGAACATCAAGGTCAAATATTTTCGGTTCATTGGCAAAAGAAAGGGTCACTTCGGCTGATCCAAGTGATTCCCGGGTTGCACTTCCACTAAAAATCACGTCCGTCATTTCTGAACCGCGTAATTTTTTGACGCTTTGTTCTCCCAAAACCCATTTTATAGCGTCCACAATGTTTGATTTTCCAGAACCGTTAGGACCGACGATTGCGGAAATTCCTTCTCCAAAGCTCAACCGGGTCCGGTCAGCAAAGCTCTTAAAACCATACAGTTCAATCGCTGTGAGCATTCTTGGAAAAGGGAAAAAACATCAGAAAAAAGAACAAACGAACTCCGACCAACTTTTGTTGGGCGCAATCGGGACAAAAACGGCCCGGAATCATACGAAAAGTATCCTTTTTTCGCAAGACCGGTTTTTCTATGAATGTAAAAATAGGCAATTTTCGACAATTGTATGGAAAGGGGGATGTTTTGCTAATAATCCTGTTATATGCAATGTTGCAATTGCAACAGCAAAATGGAATTCTGCAAAAAAAACACCTGTTCTTGCCGATCCGAAAGTAGGGAACAGTAGAGCAACACCAAATAGTTGGAATGATTGTTAAAAAACGGATTGACAGGAAAATCTGGTTTTTAGGTCAACCGGGAAATGGGGTTTATATTCCATCTTTTTCCGCTATTTTGTGCAAGTCGCTGTTCCTGAACCATTTGATAGACAGTGAAGAAAAATAATCAATCACTGATTGGCAAGAGGAGAGACTTAATTATGGACAAAGAACGGCACTCTCAAAAGAGGAATGTTGACCGTCAGTATTCACCAATCCCTTTATACTCAGGACGGTTTGAAGTTCCCGACGCTGAACACGTCGAGTTGGAAAGCGCAAGACGTTTACGAAGGAACAAAGTGACCGTCCATACCGACTTTGGTCTAACCGGTTTTGGAGATAGGCGCGAGTCAGATGATTTTGGTCCCGCTTATCCCGGTTCTACCTCGCTTCATAGTGGAGACACGGTTGCAACGATCATGCAATTTGGGCGATATTCCGAATTGGAACGGGAGTTGGCAGAATTGGAAGATCGTCTTGCCAAACCACAATCGACACAATCGCCCCATTTCCCTCAATCATCCCAATCCCCCAGATCGCAGTCATCATTATTTACATCTCGGTCCCAAACGGCGACTTCGCCCGAATTTTGGAGTACAACGCCGGGTCATTCTTCGCATTTTCAACAACGTCAGGAGCAATATCGGCAAAACTTGACGAGAATGCAGGCGATCACAGAATCAGTCAATGAACCGACATTTGAATTGGCAAGACACGACCAAGTATCTCCGGGTCATCATGCTCACTGTTCTGACAACAGTTTGCACAAAACAGAGGATTTGAGCAAAGCAGATAAAACAGGAAAAACAAAAAAGACAGCAAGAAAAATAGATCAAGTTGGTCGTGAAAGAACCGACTGGAAGAACAAGAGAAACAACGCTGAAAGTGACACTGTTGCCGAAGTCGCTAACCGACGAACAAGACAAACGGACAAGCGAACAAAAGAGAGTGAAGAAGCGGTAATACGGGACCGGACACGTTCTCGACAGTCGCAATCAGGCAATGCGACTCCCTTGTTCTCGGTCATTCAGTCCGTTGTAACAGCCGTTCTCATTCTCGCTGTTTTTGGCGGGGTGATTGTGATGTCGCAAAAACATGATCTCAAGCAGATGATTCCGAATCTTTATGCTTACCTTTCCAAAAACGGAACAGGTTCCAAGATAGAACCATTTGCCGAAAATGTGGGAGAAATGACAGGAGAAGTGCGGATTACGTCTCAGAAGGACCTGGAGTTGCACGAGTTGGTTGGAGCATCAGAACTGTCAAGTGTTGGTCCAGTACAGAGGACAGTATTGGGTAATGAAACGGTCCCCTACATTGGTCGGACGGAAAATATGTCGGGACATCCCGGTTTGAACCAGACTGTCCCCGCCTCATCTCCCGTTGAATCCTCCTACAAAGAGGAATTGTTAACATTACAATCCACTTTACAAGACACTCAGCAACAATTGCAGGATCGTGAGCGTCAATTTCAACAAACACTGCAAAAGAAGGAAGATGAATACTCAGCCCGCTTGATTGCCGAATCCTTGTTGCGAGAATCCCTTTTTCAATTGGGACGCAATGAACAAAGCAGCCTAAAGAATGCAATTCAAGCAAGTCAGAAATTTCAAGAGTTGAATCTTGAAACACCTGATTTATGTGGACAGGTTCTTGCGCAAGCATTAGCGTCGATTTCTTCAGGAGATGTCCTCATCTCTTCTATGCCGGAAATGGAAACAATGACACTCAGTCCGAGCGGAAAATGGTTATTGACTTCCAATGCTGACCGGGGAATCTGGATTTGGGATGTCAGCAAAAAAAGTGTTGGTCTGGAAGGAGGATACCAACTCGATTCCTCGCCCGTTTCCATTGTCAAACTTCTCTTTACCCCGGATGAAAGTTGGGTGATTGCAGCTCGCGCAGACGGGATGATTCAATGTTGGAATGTGACACTGGAATCCCCGGCTGAATCGGCCCGGGTCTTCAACGAACGAATTCCCGGTTTGTCCAATCTTCAGATCAGCCCAAATGGTCGTTGGTTAACGGCGTATGGTACTCCCAAAATCAACACCAAGTCCGAAATGAACATGATTCCAGCCCCTTTGGAACGACTTGAATCGAATCAGCCCCAATCAAAGCAAGGGGGCGTATTTCTCTGGGATTTACAGAATCTGTCTCACGAATTGCCCCGCTCTCTTGTGTTAAACGGCGAACGACCTGTTTTCTGCTCGTCCTTTAGCCCAAATTCTCGTTGGTTGGTACTTGGCGGAGAAGATCGAAGTGTCCGTCTTTACGACCTGAATTCCAATCAACCAACCTTGAATCATTACGTTTTTCGCGGACACCAATTGGATGTCACAACACTGGAATTTTGTCCCGACAATAAGCATTTCGTGTCCGGCAGTCGGGACAACACGGTCCGAATCTGGAATCTCCCGAACGAACAAGGTTTCATTGACGAGCCGGTTGTTTTGCAGGGACACAACGGTTGGATCACTGCATTAGCATGGAGTGAGGACGGAAAAACACTTGCAACAACCAGTTATGACCGGACGATCCGTCTTTGGGATTGCGAGTCCATTCTCGCTAAAAAGGAACAGAGTCTTCCTCGTGTTCTGATGTCAGAACAGGGAATTCTCAGCGAAATGGTTTTTTCTGCGAACCGTTCTACCTTGATTACTCGCGGAAATGAAGGAACGCTGCGAATCTGGAATTTACAGAATGATTCCTCTCCTTGTCAATCGTTGTCGTTGAAAGGAACCGTGATTGCTTTTCAACTGACCGATCATCGAGAATGGTTGTTGCTCGGTCTCGCCAAATCCGGGAAAACCGACATCTCAAGTTGGCCCCTTACCTTGAATAATCTGCTCGAAGTTGCGCAGAATGTCTCCCAAATCAACGGAACATCGGATTCCTTATTCCAACAGGGGACAATCGCCGGGCCGGTTCAGGAAACCAATCGACGTTAGGGTACAACCCAACCTGTCCTGTCAAACGGTCAAGAACCTGTACTGTTGAACGATACAGAATTATCTCAGTTGATTTGGGGATGCAGCAGAAAGTGATTCCCGAAGTAAAGCGGCTTTTTGGGTATAAATCGCCGCTTTGTCCTTCTGATCCAATTTTCCATACATCGTTTCCAAATTCATACAGGGCGCAAGAAGTTTGCGTGAATCCAAGAGACCTTGATCGACCGCTTGCTGTATCTTGACTAGCCCTTCTTCTGACAGTCGAACCGCTTCCTTTTGTTGATCGGTCTCCCAATATGAGACCCCCATTAAAACCAACATCTCGCCAATTTTGCCCGACTCCTCGGTTCCCAATTGATTGGCAATGTCCTCAAAGAGAGGTCGGGCCCGGTCAAACCAAACAACAGCCGCTTTGTAATTCTTCATCCCGGTTGCGTGAACGGCCCCTATTCGTAAATACAATCGGGCAAGCGCGTAATAATCCCATTCTCCTGTTCGACCTTCAATCCCCTGTTCCATAAGATCAACAGTTGCTTCTCCATATTTCAGGGCAAGGAGATACTGCTTCTTTCGCTGAAAAACCTGAACCGTTTCAAATAAGGCAAGACCCAAATCCCATTGTGTTTTCCGAACACAAAGCGGATCATCGGCAACATTGATTAATTCCTGCGCGGTCAGAATGGATTCCTGAATCGTCTGCTCCAACGTCAATGATTCCAAATTCGGTGCTTGAACCGTTAATTGGGCAATTGCAATTCGGAACGCATATTCCCGAATGAGTCGTTTTTTACTCGCAATTTGCGGGTCTTTTAACATTTCTTTCACGCTGAGCAACCATTTGTCAATCGCAACATCCTTGTTTTCCCAATTTCCTTGCGCAATGTCTTCGATAATACCCAATTGAGTATTGATAAGTAATTCCCGGGCAATCGCCTGAATCGTCTGATTCGGGTGTTCCCTCAATTGAACGGCAAGGTCTAATGAGGCCTTATGATGTTCATACGCCTTTTCACAATTTTTGGTTCGATCCCGAATCACCTCGCCCAATAAACAGTACACAACCGCCTTATGATGCAAAAATCGGTCGCAAAGAGGGAGCAACTCCTCCAAATATTGTTGGGCTTCCTCGTATTGATTCAATGCAATCAGTACCTTTGCTAAGGTAATGTGATATTGCAATTGTGACTGGTTTAATTCAATTGCCCGCTCACAATGTTTCAACGCGTCATAAACATCTCCAACCTGTAATTCAATCTGCGCTAATAACCAGAATACTTCAGGATTGTTGGGGCTAAAACTCAACGCCCATTTCAAATCCGTTATTGTTTCTGAAGGAGATTCATCCTGATATCCTCTTGCCCGAATAATAAACGGTTCAGCAAGAATCGGCAGAATCACCAATTTTTGGACCATTTGAGAGGGAACACCCGGTTCCTGAGAAGGTGCATAAACCAGTGTAACCCCTTTTTCCGGGAACATCAAACCGATCACGTCCCCTTTTTCGTCTGCGAAAGAGACAGGTCGGATTTTTTTCAATTCAGATGCAAATGTTTCCCGGACCTGTTCAACAGGATAAGCGTCACCAAAAACGACCTCGATTGACTCGACAACATCATCGTTCATCAACACTTCAACATGACTCATTTCGTCAATGGAATACAACTGTGCTGTTTTTTGACCCAATTGAGTGACTTTTTGGGGTGCTCCTAATTTTTGGGCAACATCTTCGACCGTACTTTTTCCCGGCCGAATTCCCAAAAACGCCGCACTTTGCAAATGAACCGGTTCCAAATCCGCGTCCGACACATTGTGTGGATCAGCAGTCGGTTTAAGCGGTTGAACAACCTCGTCCTCTTGCGGGTTCTGCAACTCCGACGTTGAATTCGTTGTTGAGTCCGTTTTTGAGGTCTCTCTCGATATTGTTGACCTTGATGTTGATGATGAAGACGATAGAACGGACGTCGATGTAGGAGACGTTGATGTTGATTGTGCTGTTCCAACACCAACACCTTCATTCGATAAGGGAAGAGGAGTCGGTTGTTGAACCGTTGGAGGTTGGGCAATCCGGGGTGAAGCCGTTTGCTGTTGTGCAATCGGTTGCTGAACAATGGACGGTTGTCGAATTGGTTGATGTCCGAGTTGCGGAAGAGTCGTCGGGGTGAGCGCAGACGTTTCTCCTTCATCAAAAACAGGTCGAGGTCGGCTGCTATCTTGTGTTGAGGCAGTTCCGGCAACCTGACGGATTGAACCGATTGGTGTGACGGGACCCGTTTGAGATGTCGATTCCGCTTCCATAAATCTCACAACAGGTTGACCATAAAAATCAACCGTTTGTTCTGAAACACTCACAATAGGTCCTTGATTGGACGGAATCGGTTGGGCAAAGAGCGGATTGGAGCGTAATTTTCTGGGGGAACGGTTCAATTGCTGATCCGGTTCGGGGGACCTTGCAGAAACCTGAACAATCGGATTCGCTTGTTCCGTCAGAGAAAGATCGGGTTGTGCAAGATGAGATTCATAAGCAAGGGTAAAACCTGAACGGAGTAAGAGCAGGCAAACCGCAGAAAGCAGAACAGGTCGGACCAAGAGGGTGATGAATCGGCAAGCAATCTCTCGACACATAAAAACGCTCCTTCGTAGAGTCGAAATGAGGACGGAATCAACCAAACGCCGCATTTTCCGGTTCAACCAAGCAACCGGGAAAATGCGGGCGTCGGATTCTACGAAATGAGCAGGAACCTGTCCAGACCAAAATCGCGTCCGAAAAGGATTTTGGAAGGATTTTGACCGTTAAGGTTGGTTCCTAAGGTTCACCTGTTTTGCGAACTTACCAACCGCAACCGGCTCGCCAATAATAACCGCGTGTATAGTAACGGGGACCACACCATGTACGACAAACCGGAACTGGCGCACAATAGTAAGCAGGTCGGGCGTAAACCCAAGTCCGACCGAAACAACCCCGTTTAATGATAACCGGTCCACAACAACCGCAACCGGGTCCACAATCACAAGCGGGACCGCAAACACAGGACGGCGCACAACTACATCCACATTCGGCAGATGCAGGAGCAGCAACCGCGTCTTCCGCCTTAACAACGGACTGATTCCAAGCGATCAAAGCAACAAACAAAACAGCAAGCACAGCAACTTTTTTCATAACCTTACCTCCTTAGTGAGTGATGAAAGGAGGACTGGTCAAGAGGGCCCCTTTGCCCAAGTTGTCCCTTCCTCCTTTCAACATTCTATCAAGTGAGGAACGGAATGCAATGTGAAAAACAGAACAATCCTCAAAATTATTATAATCGCAAAAGTCTCGGCATATTTTTTTGATTATGTCAAAAAAAACGGTTAGGCAATGAATTAGAAGAGGGGCAATATGGAAAGAATAGTAAAAACCGGATATTACGACAAATTTTATCTTCTATACTTTACACAGCCCATTTTAGCCGATACTCTGGAAAATAGGAAGATTGGGCTAAAAGCCCGTTTTAGGGAAATTCGGTTCTGGATCGTCTTTCTCACTTATTTCACGCCTATTACACAAAATTGGAAAGAGGTTTCAAGGAGGTGAAGAGAAAAAGCGAAAACATGCTTTTTTCTCCGTTTACACTCCTATCTCCTAACTCCTGAAAATAATTATGGACACACTCTTAACGCAATTAGGGACATTCGGTTGTTTGAAACAGACGAGAGTCCTGATGATGCTTGTTGTATTTATAGGTTTTATAGGGTTAAGCCCTTGTCTGTTAAAAGCAGCCGTTTCTGGAGAACCTCAACCCTCAGAATCGGCTCCCTCTGTTCCTGCAACGACCGCAAAACCGGTTGAAGCGGGGACCGCGAATGAAACGGTTGCGCCAAAACGACTGAATCCGGTTCAGGGATATGGACAACTACTTTACGATGATTTGGCGGACCGACTTGGATTGACGGACGCTCAACGTTTGGAAGTGCAGCGTATTATGACAGAACGGGCGCAAGCCCTTGCTAATGCCGCAAAAGAGGACGTTGCCGAGCAAGAGAAAATTATTGCCGGGAGTGAACAAAAGCTGGAACAGGTTTTGACGCCGGAACAGAAGCGGATTTGGCCGAAAGTCTTCGAGCAAAAACATATTCGGTTCAACTTTAAGTTCCAGAACTGGGAACAGGTTTTACAATGGTTTGCCGACATGGTTGGTAAAATGCTCGTCATGGATGCTCCTCCCCCCGGAACTTTCGATTATTCAAGTCAGGAAGAGTTTTCTCCAACAGAAGCCCTTGATTTGTTGAATGCCCGATTGCTTCTTAAAGGGTACACTCTCCTTCACAAAGACCGAATGTTGATGTTGGTCAATCTGAAAAGAGACAAATTGAGTCCGCAGATGCTCCCAAAAATTGACGAATCTATGATGGAGGATCGCGGAAAATTCGAGTTCGTCGCTTTGTCCGTCCCGCTTGAAGGTCGGGATGTTGCAGTCGTTGAAAAGGAAATCGCCCCTTTTCTCGGGACGTATTCCTCGGTGATTGCACTTCCTGGAGCATTACTGATTGTTGACACGATTGCCAATTTGAAGTCCATTCTGCCAATTATCAAGGCGGTTCCTCTTCCGAAAAAACCGGAACCGCCCGCTCCTCCTGCTCCTGTCCCTCCTTCAGAATGGGAAGGATACAAAATAACAAATGCCGATCCTGTTGAAGTGGAAGGAGCCTTGTCTAAGTTCCTCTCTCTTCAGGGATACCGTTCAGGTGACACTCTTTGGTATTTTGTCCCGGCTGCACAACATGCAGCGATTAAGTTGACAATTGCGATGATTGAAAAGACAGTTGGTCAACGCGAGAAACCGGTTTTGGAGTCATATTCTCTTGAGGGATTGATTGACACCTCTCCTGCCCGATTGTGGTATCAAGCGAAAATGCAAGCATACGGTTATCGTACAGACCCTTCCTCCAATTTTGGAGAAGGAATTGTCCAGTTAATCAAACAGGTTGTACCAGATGCTGTTGTTGCTCCAACGCAAGTGTCCAACAAATTGCTGGTGTTTGCAATTCCGGCCGATCAAACAAAAATTAAGGAGTTGTTCGACAAATTGCGAACCGGACCTGCTCCTGAAGAAACCCCTTCTGTGAAAATCTACACTTTTAGCGATCCTGAACGTGTTTTAGGTTTGACTTCAGAATTGGAAACGTCGCTTAAACTCCTTCTTCCAACCGCTCAATACACTTATGATCCGGGCAAGGGACAAATGCTTGTTGTTGCGATTCCGCGAGAACATGAAATTATTGCTGAAACGCTCAAAGTGATTGAGACGGAAACATTGCCGGATGAAGACAAGGTGTTGGTTGCTTATCCGATTACCAAACGGGAATCGACCCGGTTTACACAATTGTTCAACCAAATCAAAAGTACGCCGGAGTTTCTAGGCGTGATTGACCTGAGTGATCCCAAGAGCAATCAGTTGACGGTTTGGGCGACCCCGCGTCAACATGAACGGATTAAGACTTTGTTGAAAGAGGTCCGGGAATCAACCGGGGTGTCAGGAACCGATTCAAACGGTTTGACCGGTTTAGATGGTTCAAAGGGTTCGCAAGAATCGAGTTCGACGACGTTTGCGGTGATTCCGCTTAGAAACGCTTTACCTTATGCTGTTCGGGAAATCATCACTAACATGGTCCCGGGTGTTGAGGTTTCGATTGATACAGCGAGTAATTCCATTTATGTGTATGGAAGTGCTGCAATGATTGGAAAGGTCCAAGAGGTTGTTCAACAGGTTGATTCCGAACTCGATAAAACCGTGTTGTTCATTCCCGTTGTCCGAGAAATTTCGTCCGATGTTCAGAGCATGATTAGTACAGCTGCTCCAAAAGCAACAGTTCTTATGGACAAGAAGAACATGCGGGTTCTAGTGTTTGGACCGAAATCAAGTGTTCTTGAAGTGGAAAAAATTGTCCGGGAAAATGCAGCATCGGATGCTAAAACGCAAGACACAATGCAAGCGTTTTATGTCAAACGAGAACTGACCGAGGAATTATTGGATTTTGTTCGTCGCACTTATCCCCGAGCTGAGATTCGGTTTAACAAGGAACTTCGTCAAGTTGTTGTTTCTGCGCCTGAAAATGAGCAGGTGCTGATTGCGAAGCAGATTATTGAGGCGGAGTCGTTGCTTCCTCCTGAAGAAGAGACCCGATTTTACATGTTGGACCGACCGGTTACTGAAAATCTGTTGACGCTGATTCGGGAAACGACGCGGGATGCAGGACAGATTGGCGAAATACGTCGGGATTGGGACAATCCGAAAATGTTGATTGTCCGGGCCCGACCCAATGTTCAAAGTCGGATTCAGGAAATTCTGAAAAATGTGGACGAAGTCCTTCCGTTAATCGGTCCTAATACCTTACGCAGTTTTTCGGTTACACCTGATCTTCGTCGTCGTTTCGACACCGTTTTGGATCAATTTAAGAAGGAACATGGAGATGTTAGGGTTCTGGAAGAGGATCGGAAAGATATTTTGACGATTTGGGCGAATGAGGAACAGTTGAATTTGATTGGGCAATTGATTGAACAACTTGGCAAAGAGGTTATGCCGGATGTCCGGGAAAAACGGATTATACATCAGTTGCAATATGTCTCCTTTGAAACGGTAAAGTCGTTACTTGAAGATGTATACCCGGGCACAAAAATAACCGAGGACAAAGCGGGGAACCGGATTATTGTTCGTGTTCGACCTGAATTTTATGAAGGAACAAAAGAACTGATTGAACAGTTGGATTCCCGGGACCCTGAACAGGCGAGACGGTATTACAAGTCGTATGATTTGAACGGTTTTTCGACGTATGATTCTCAAGGAAATTATTACAGTCCGTTCTATTTTATTGCGGACATGGAAAAACTGGCTCCTAACGCCAAAATCACCTTTGACCGTTATTCTCAGCAAATGATTGTCTGGGGAACGGCAGAAGAGCAAAAAATCATCTCCGATGCAGTCGGGCAATTACAAAAAGATACGGACAAGACAAAACGGTTCGACCGTTTTCTTTTGCGACGTATTCAACCGTCCTACATTATTTCGATGATTAACCGGTTGTTCCCAACCTTGCAACCGATTTATGATTCAGGGACACAAGCGATTCTGGTTGAAGGAAGTCCGAATCAGTTGCAACAGATTGACGATTTGATTGATCGGCTTGATCCGGCAGAACCGGGACCGACGGACCCAATCATCCAGTTTTATCAATTGAAGACGAAACCGGATGATACGCTGATTACAACCTTGAAATCACTTGTTCCGACCGCGCAAATTGTCCCGGATCGGGACAACAAGCAGCTTATGGTTCTCGCCAAACCGGACGATCAGGTCATTGTTGAACGGAATATGAAGTCGATTTTAGAGACGTTCATTCAACCGGAAGAGCCGATGTTGTTCATTTATCCGGTTAGTGGAGATCAACGGAAATTGTTAGAATCTTTTCTAACAGCAGCGAGTTCGGAATTGAAAGACGTCAAGATTCTAGCCGATACAGTACCCGGCCAAATTTCAATCTGGGCAAGACCGAGCGAGCAGGAATTGATTGCGGCGATTTTGCTGCAAATTCAGACCAGTCAAGGTAAGACACTTGGGTTGAAATTGCGGGTTTTCCCGCTTGATGTTGTTGATCCAACAACCGCGCGTGATGTTATTTCAACGATGCATCCTGAAGTGAAGTTGCTCGCCGGTTCAGCAACGGATTCCCAAAAGAACCGACTCCTTGTTTGGGCAACGGAATCAAATCTCGAGGACGTTGCAGCGACGTTGAAAGAGATTGATGTTGCGAACACGGACGAATCGCAACCGCGATTTCAAGCGTTTAATGTGGACGGATTGCGGTTTGATTCGGCCAGTTTGCGAAATAATGTCATAACCCGAATCGTTGCGGATTTGCAACTCCTTGTCCCGAACGCCCGGATTACACCAAGTGCTGATTATTTTCGGATCATTGTTTTTGGAACCCTCAAAGAATTGAAAATTGTCGAGACCGCATTGAAGAGTATTGGTTATACGAATTCGCCGGACGATCAACCAACTGCGCAAGTGTTCGTTATTAACAACATGGACGTTGAACTCATTAGCAAATTGCTCTCGACGACGATTCCGAATGTTTCAATCAGTCCCGATCCCAAAAACGGCAACATCGTTGTGTATGCCCGACCCCGGGAAATGCAGGAAATTGCGAAAACAATCAACGATTTGGACAAATCCAATCTGAATACGAAAATTCCGATCACTTACACGATTCTGGGGATGAAATCGGAAACGGTTTTGCAATCAATCAAGGAGGTCTATCCCGGTTTGAAAGTGTCCGAAGATGCTAAAGCAGGTCGGTTGATTGTTTGGGCAACCCCAGAAGAGCAGGTTCGAATCGGCGATCTGGTCCGTCAAATCAATTCAGAAGACGAAGATGAATCGGCTGAACGGGTTTACGCTTATCCAATTACCCGATTGTATTACGGGACAGCGATTCAAATCATTACGGAACTGTTTCCGTCGGCGCAGGTATTTTCCAATCCCCTTACAGACAAGTTAATCATTAAAGCGAGAGTCCGCGATCACAAAGCAATTAAGGAACTGTTAGAAAAGATACAGACGAAGGACGATCAGTATAGGGTTCAAATTCGGTTTTATCCGATTGGAAACGCTGATCCCTCAACAATGGAAGCTCTGTTGAGAACCTTACTCAAAGGGGCAATGTCGTTGACCCCTTACGATGTTCAATATGATGTCCTGTTTCGAACCGGTTATACGGGTGATGTTCCTGATATGTCCACTTACGACTACACTTTTGACCCGGCGTCGGTCTACAACCGGTCAGGTCGTCCCTATTTTCGGATTGATGCAGGAACCCAAACGGCAATTGTCGTTGCAATGGAAGAGGATCAAAAGCGAGTCGAACCGGCGATTACGGAATTTGTCGCCCTTGCCCAAGAAGCAGGAGAACCAAGAGCCGGTTTTTTTACCATTTCGGAGGTGTATGTGTACACTCTCCTGCCGACCTTGCAAAAAATCGCCCCTTCCTGTCGTATTATTCAAGGTGCAACATCGCATGATTTCGTTGCATTTGGTATAGAAGCCGAATTGAAGAAAATTGAGAATTTTGTTGAGGAACTGAACAACTCAGGAGGACCCGATCAACGTCGGGAAATGATTCTCCTGCAAATGCCCCCAAATGCCAAACAGTCGCGCGAACGGATTGTTCAGATGCTCCGTTATCTGTATCCGCAAATGTTTTCTTCAGACCGACCCCCAGTTGAGGGACCCGAACCGGGCCAAATCGTTGTTTGGGGACGTGCTTTTCAGAAAGAACCGCTTCAACAATTGATTGACGAGGTTTGTCAGACACTTCCTGACGATCAGCAGACGATTTACAAGGTTTATCCCGTTTACAATGCTAATTTGAATGTCGTCATTACTTGGTTGTATGAGATTTTTCCAAATGCCGAATTTGCACCTAATACGGCGGAAGTCGATCCTTATACGGGAATTCCGCTCCCTCAACGGGCTTTGCTTGTTCTTGCAACCCCGATTGAACAGGCGGAAATCGAAAAAGCACTTGCGGAAATCGATCAAGGGATTCCCGAATCCGAACGGGCTTATGTCCGCATACACACCTTGACCGATATTACTCCAGCCTATTATTATCTCTATTTTTTTCGCAATGTGGTCCCAAACGCCCGGTTTTCGTCGACCGCGGACACCAACGAGCTGATTGCTTATGCAAACAAGCAGGATCAGGAAAGGATTCAGGAATTGGTTGACGAGCTGAATAAAAAAGGACCGTCGGAGAACAAGCGACAATTTGGGATACTGACAGTTCCGCCCGGGACACGATACAACCGAACAGTTTTGGTTCAGATTTTGACCGGTTTTTTTCCTGAACTGTACCCTGCTCTTGGAATGGAGCCGAATCAAATTATGGTTTTTGGGAAGAAATTTCAGAACGAACGAGCGCAGGAACTGGTCGATAAAGTCTGTACCCAACTTCCTGAAGAGGAACAAATCAAGCCGAAATGGTATTCTGTGAAGAACATGAGGGCCCCGGAATTGGTACAATGGTTGAGTACGATTTATCCCAATGTCAAAATCGTCCTTGATTCCCGTTCCGACGAACGAAATGGACAAGGGATTATCGTTGACGCTTCTCCGCTTGAGCATTTGCAAATTGAGAAAACGATTGCCGAATTGGATGTCCCGGTTCCTGAAGACATGCGACCGATTGTCCGTCTTTACGACATTGACACGACGCAATCTAATTTTTCGAACACGTATTATGCCGTTTATTACAATTTCCCGACTCCTCAAATCGTTTCAATCATTCCCAGCATTGATCAGGGAACGATTGCGATTACGGCGATTCCAGAAACGCAAGAGCGAATTGCGGAGTTTTTGAAAAATCTCGAAGACGAACGTCAAGCCCGACAACCGTATTTGGAGACGTACAACTTAAAACGACTCAATTATTTACAAGTCGCTCCCCTTCTCAGTCAGGTTGCTCCAACAGCGCAAATTTTGCAAGGGGCAACCCCAGATGTCCTGTTTGTCTGGGCAATTCCGCAACTGCAAGACGCAATTGCCGAATCAATTGAGAAACTGGAAACGGCCGATTTGAATCGTGAACAGTTGAGCAAAGAGGGACTTCTCCCGGTTTACAAGGTGTATCGTATTTACTCCAAAAATGCCCCAACTCTTGCCATTTTATTACATCCTGAATTTCCGGGCGCGATCTTTTTCGCAACAACCGCAGAAGATTTGGTTGTCTGGGCATCTCCTCCTGTGCAAGAGCAGGTTGCTCTTGCAGTTGGTGTGATTGCAGATGCTTATCCTGAACCTTATGTCAAGACCCATTTTTTCAAGTACATTGCGCCAAGTGAAGCGTTCTCGCAGTTGACGCAGATTTTTGCGCCAAGTGATGCTGTCTTTTCCATTTCGCCGATTACACGCGAATTAACGGTTCGCGCAACCGAACGGTATCATGAGTTGGTCGAGAAAAGTATCAGCAAGATTGACGTTCCAACCCCAGAAGAGTCAAGACGATATGCGGTTGCTTATGATTTCAGCGATTTTAATGTGACAACGGCGTTGCCGTATTTTTCGTCGCAATTGCCGATTGAAGTTCCCGGGGTTCTCGTTCTGCCGAATTATCTCCCGACTCAGGTTGTTGTCGTCGGACGTAAAATCGACCATGAAAAAATCAAACAGATTGTTGAGCAGATGAAAACGGAGAACCCCTTACACGCTTTTTCCGTTCAGAATTACGTTTTGAAAACCGCAACCCCGACTCAGGTTGTTCCGTTGCTCCGTTCACTGACCCCTAATGCAACATTTACGGTTGGAACAGACCCTCATTTGGTGATTGTTTACGCCAATCAACGGGATCACAGCCTCTTAAAAGAAACGGTTGACGCAATGAACGAACACGGTTTCAGTCTGTTGATTCCGCGAACGTATCGTTTTCAACGGGTTACACTGCCTGTTGCAACGCAGATGATTCTGGGGATGTTCCCGGATGCTGAAGTTTTTCCCGACACGGCCGGGGAACTTCTTATGGTCAAAGCAACGGTCGAGCAACATGTTAAAATTGCACAAGCAATGAACGAACTGGACGCAACGGACCCCAAAACACAAGTGTCAATTCAGGTTTACAATGTCGGCAGAGTTGACATGGACAGTCTGACCACAACGTTGAATCGACTCAGCACTTTACGTCCCGGTTTGGTTGTAACACGCAATTACTACACGTCAGATTATTATGGAAGCCAATATCCGACAGGGACGATTTCTGTTTTGGGAACGCCGGACGATCAACGGTTGATAAAGGGGATGTTGGAGTACATTCAGGATGAGGCCTTGAATAAAAACGGAATGGAGATTCGTCGATATTCGCTGAAAGGTCGGACAAGTTACAGTTATTTTGGACTTATCTGGCAAATCATGGAATTCAGGAATATGACGTTTAACTACATTTTCGATCAGTCCTCGAATGATCTGTTCGTTTATGCCCGACCCCAAGAACATGAATTGATTGCAGAGATTTTTGACATGACAAAACCGACTGCAAAATACATGCAGATTTTTCAGATTCAGTCGCTTGATGTGGAAAGTGTGCAAACAGCACTCACTGAATTATTTGCCGAAGATGGTTGGTATAACCGACCGTCTTACAATGTCGATTTCAATTCCAACACGCTCTTTATGCGGGGAACAATCGAGCAACTTGAACGGGTTCGGAATCTGTTGATTCAAATGGGCGAAACCCAATTGATTCGAATGCAGGACCGACCGATTCCGCTCAATCAAGCGGTCAGTTCAACAAGTTCAACCGGGTTGCCCGATTCAACTCGTTGGACCGGTTCAACAGGTTTGGTTGAAACTCGATCAAGTGGAACAGATTCCGTTGACAGAGGAACGGTTGGAGCAGGTTCGGTTGAAACACCCGGTTCGACCGATTGGTCAGGTCGGGGTCAATCGGGATACAATTTGACGGGGAATGATTTGACAGGAGCTAATACAAGCGAGAACAAGTTGGGATCGACCGGTTATGATTCGCTCATGCAGCAGGGAGGGGATGTGGACGCCGGGGTTCTTTCGGGCGAGACGAAGAACATACGGACATTCCGTTTGCAAGGGAACATGACGCAAACGTTGCAGGAACTGGAGAAAAACTGGCCGAAAGTCCGGGACAACACGCTTATCATTCGCAAGGAAGGGGACCCTTTGATGCAGGACAAGGGGGAAAAGAAGGAAAAACAGGAGCCGAATAACAGCAAAGAGGGTAAGGAAAAGGGACCTGCAACCGAGAAAGGTTCTATAACCGAGAAAAGTTCTGTAATCGGGAAGGAGGTCGTAACGGGTTCGGTTTTTTTTAACGTCCGTGATTCGGTTGTTAAGGAAGAGACAACCGGGACACCTAGTGAAGATGTTGCGATTATTGAACCGATTGAAGCAAATGGTCAGGTTGACAGTGCAACACCGTCGATTTATCTGATTTACAATTCGGACGGAACGGTTACGATCACTTCTTCGGATCGTGAAGCTCTTGATGCTCTTGAGGTCCAACTTAAGGCGTTGACAAATCGGGTTATTTATGAAGGTCGGGATTACACCATTTTTTCGGTTCGTAACATCAATGCAACTGTTGTTGCCCAAAAGTTGCAGATTTATTTGCGGGATCGCATTACACCCCGCACACAACCGCAGAACCCGTATCGTCGGGGATATTGGGGATACAGCACTCCAACCAGTTCACGTCGGACACTTGAAATTACGCCGGATACAGCGGAAAATGCGATTATGGTTCGCGGTTCTAAAAAAGACCGTGAAGAAGCGGGGCGTATGATTGAGATTCTCGATGTTTCGCAACTGCGTGATAAAGCGGTTGTTGTCAAGCCGATCAATGTTCCACTTGAAAATGAACAGAACACGGTCATTCTGCAACAGGTTCTTGAAGTGTTTCAAGGACAGATTCAGTCAACGACCCTTCCAGGAGGAGGTCGTCCCCGGATTTCGTTGAACCGGACGAGCAATTCGCTTGACATTTTTGCCCCACAACCACTTGCCGGGGAAATTGAGGCGTACATCAAGGAACTGGATGAAGCGGTTCCACTTCGTCAATCACAACGAGTTCATGTGATACGCCCGACGAATACGAATTCGGCGACGATTCAACAGGCAATTCGGGCGATTCAGAATTCAGCTTTGCAAAAGTACCAATTGGCCAATCCGGGTTTTGGTTATTCTGGTTGGGGTTATCCCGGTTACAATTCCTCTTTTGGTCGCGGTTATAACAGATAAACAGGACCATCTCTCTTGACGTGCAACCCCGAAATCGTTAGATTGGTCCCCCAACATCAACGGGTCACTTGCTGTCTTTGACCGTTCGATTTTCACTCTCACTTTTACATTAGCACATTATGAGCGTCTATCTGGGAATTGACATTGGTACATCCGGGACAAAAACATTGGCGATTACGGCAGATGGTAAAATTCTGGCGTCCGCCGTTGAAGAATATCCCTGTTATTCCCCTAAACCGCTTTGGAGTGAGCAGGACCCGGATGATTGGTGGAACGCAACAGTCAAGACGGTTAAAAAGGTGATGAAAACGGCCAAATTGAAACCGGCTGATGTTCGCGGAATCGGTCTTTCCGGCCAAATGCACGGTTCTGTTTTCCTCGATAAAAACGATAAAGTGATTCGTCGAGCAATTCTTTGGAATGACCAACGAACAACGGCGGAATGTCAGGAAATTGAAGATGCGGTTGGAGGTCGCAGACAGCTGATTCAAATGGTCGCCAATCCGGCAATGACCGGTTTTACGGCTCCAAAAATTCTCTGGTTGCGGAATAAGGAACCGAAACATTTTGAGAAGACGAAGAAAGTTTTGCTCCCCAAAGATGAAATTCGTCGTCGTCTAACCGGGGAATATGCGACCGAAGTGAGTGATGCAAGCGGAATGCTTTTGTTGGATGTTCGCAAACGGAATTGGTCGACCGCGCTTCTTTCAGCGTTAGGGCTTGACGTTTCGTTGCTTGGTAAAGTCTATGAATCGGAAGATGTAACCGGGACGTTGACCGCAGAAGCGGCGAAGACTCTTGGTCTGACGACCGAATGTCGGGTTGTTGGGGGAGCCGGAGATTGTGCGGCAGGAGCGGTTGGAAATGGAATCGTCACATCCGGCGTTCTTTCAACCTCAATTGGGACATCCGGGGTCATGTTTGTTCACAGTGACGACGTGAAAATCGACGCTCTTGGTCGCGTTCACACTTTCTGTCATGCTGTTCGCAACAGTTGGCATTTAATGGGGGTCAATCTTTCAGCAGGGGGTTCTCTACAATGGTTTCGCAATACACTTTGCCAATCCATGTGTGAAGAAGCCAAAAAGAAGAAAATCGACGTTTACGAACTGTTGACGCAGGAAGCGGGAGAAGTCCCGGCCGGTTCAGAAGGTCTTTTCTTTTTGCCGTATTTGAGCGGGGAACGGACACCTCATGCCGACCCGAATGCTCGCGGTTGTTATGTTGGATTGACTCTTGCCCATACTCGGGGACATTTGATTCGTTCGATCATGGAAGGTGTGACGTATTCAATGAGGGATTCGCTTGAAATTATTCGCAGTCTTGACATTCCCGTCCGTGAAATTCGGGCGTCAGGAGGAGGTTCGCGCAGTCCACTTTGGCGACAGATACAGGCGGACGTTTTCAACCAAAAGGTTGTGACGATTAACTCCGAAGAAGGACCGGCGTTTGGGGTTGCCCTGCTCGCTGCTGTTGGAGCGGGAGAATACAAGGGAATTCAAGAAGCGTGTAAAGCAACGATTGAGGTCCGACAGAAAACGGCCCCTCATTCCAAATCGGCGAAACTTTACGACCAGGGAATGTCGGTTTACCAACAACTCTATCGTTCACTCAAAGAAGATTTCAAACGAATCGCCGAATTATAAGCTCTCGTAATGAATTTGATGTCGCCAAAAAAACGACCTGCGCCCGCCAAACTGAATTTGTTCCTAGAAGTGTTGGGAAAACGACCCGACCAGTATCACGAATTGGTCTCCCTTGTTGCTCCCATCTCCCTTTTTGACGAATTGTCGTGCGAACCCCGACCCGATTCAGACTGGGAATTTCACTGCCAATTTGACAACAGTCAAGCGGGTGAATGTCAATGTCAAACCAATGAATGTCAAAGTCAAGCTGATGAAGCTCAAATGAGCGAACTTGGGTTAGGTCAAGCGCAATGTCCCTTTCCGAGCGATATACCGCAAGACGCAACCAATCTGGTGATTCGGGCGTTGAACTGTTTGCGGGACCGATACTGCCCCGAAATGGGCGGGGTCGTCCGTTTGCTGAAACGGATTCCTTCACAAGCCGGTTTGGGAGGAGGGTCCAGTGATGCGGCAACCGCCTTGTTACTTGCCAATGAAATCTGGGAACTCGGTCTTTCCCGCGCTGAATTGGCGGGAATAGGGGCAGAACTTGGGAGTGATGTTCCTCTTTTTCTTGCCGAAGAAACGGTTATTTTTCGTGGACGCGGGGAAAAAGTCGAACAGGTTCCCGATCTGCCGCAATTACATTTTGTCCTGCTCAAACCGCGAGAAGGTCTTTCAACGGGTCGGGTTTTTGCCGAAATGATGAAACGACATGACCAACAATTCCGGTTGGTCGAGCCGGTTCTCGACGCACTTCGCAAGAACGATCTTGCTCGATTTGGCCAATTGCTGTTCAATCGGCTTGAAGAAGCGGCGGTGTCGATTTGGCCGGAAATGGATCGGTATTTCAGGGCATTTGACGATCTGGGGACGCTTGCAGTCCGAATGAGCGGAAGTGGAACGGCTTTGTTTGGGCTTTGTTCTTCGGAGCAACAGGCTGAAAGGGTGACTCGGGCGTTGCGAACACGCCAACTCGGTTCCGTTTTTCAGGTCAAAACGGTTTGCAATCCCAGAACATAGCTCCTGCTCATTTTCTTCTTCGATTCAGAAAAGCTGAAAGAGCAGCATCGAGCGGATCACTGGTCCGAAACAGCATGTAATCGGCCTGATGTTGTAACGCGCCCCTTTTGATTTCGTCCAAGTACATTTGAACAGCGTCAAGATAATCTTTTCGCAATGTTTTGGGGTCACAACGAAGAATCGAGGGGATGTCAAGACCTTCAAATTGAACAGGCCGGTTGAACGGAAAATCAAGTTCCTGATCGTCCATAATGTGCAACACCATAACATCCTGATTGCGACTCCGCAAATGTCTTAATCCGTCAAAAAGCCCCTCTCGTTTGACAAGCAGATCAGAAATCAGAACGACCAGACCATGTTGGGGAATCGTCTCGGTCATTTCCAAAAGCGGTTCCCGACAATCAGGAATTGCGGATGTAACTTGGTTGAACATTTCTTCAAATGAAACCGTTGATTCCCGCTTGGTTTCTCTTCTTGATTGTCCTGATTGCTTTCTCGATTGTCCCAATTGTTGTAATTGCCCTCTTTCTCTTGACGGTTCGGATTGTTGCAACAACGTAATCATGGAACCCAGTTGCGAACCTTTATTGCGAGCGGGCAAGACATTACGAAGTCGATCATCAAACGTCATGCAACCGACTGCATCCTGCTGTTTGAGCGCAAGTAAGGCAAGTGATGCGGCAATTGTACAAGCATATTCGTATTTGGTAAAAACGCCCGATCCCAATTGCATACTTGGCGAAACATCGAGCAAAATCATACAACGTAAATTCGTGTCAACCTCATACTGTTTGACATACATACGATCCTGTCTCGCCCAAACTTTCCAATCGACATTGCGCGGATCATCCCCCGGCACATATTGTCGATGTTGCCGGAATTCAACCGAATTGCCGAAATGCCGACTTGCGTGCATTCCGCTCAGAACCCCTTCGACGACATGTCGGGCCCGCAATTCCAAGCGGGAAAGACGTTTTAAGGTTTCTGGATGAAAGAACATGAGGAGTAGGGGATAGGGATTAGGGGATTGGGAATAGGGGGGATAAAAAAAAGAGGGAAGCGGGAAAGAGAACAGCATTACGCAAGACAACAGGAAAAAATTGGACGCTCTCGCAGTGTTCGCGGAGTTCGCCGAGAAGATACAAAGTTCAAACGACACACATAGGCAAGGTTTTTCGGTTGTTCTGCGTGAAATCTGTCACAATCTCTCTGCGTCCTTTGCGACTCTGCGAGAAACAGTACCCCCAAAAAACGACCTTCTTACTTCTCCCGGCACTGTACCCCCAACGCGAAATAAAAGGTATAACATGTTGAGGTAACACGTTGAGAAAGTCGAGTATAGCAGGTCGGGGGAAAACAACCAAGACTGTTGATTCGTTTTTTCTCTTTCCGCTTTTTTCTTTCAGCGACAAAGGAGCTATTCATGAAAGTTGGTCTGTTTGGGATCGGTTTGGACACTTATTGGGCACAATTTGCGGGCTTGCATGACCGTTTGGTCGGGTATCAGAATGAAATTGCCGGACAACTTGCCGGTTTTGGAGCCGATGTCGTCAACCTGGGTTTGGTTGACAATCCGGTCAAAGCAAGAGAAGCAGCTGAACGGTTCAGGAAAGAAGACGTTTCGCTCATCTTTCTTTACGTCTCGACGTATGCTCTCTCCTCAACCGTCTTGCCGGTTGTCCAAAAAGCCCAAGTTCCCGTCATTGTCCTCAATCTGCAACCGTCCAACGCAATTGATTATGCCAGTTTTAACCAATTGGGGGATCGGACGAAAATGACCGGGGAATGGTTGGTGCATTGTCAAGCATGTAGTGTCCCCGAAATCGCCAATGTTTTTCTAAGGTCTAACATTCCCTTTCAACAGGTAACAGGTGTTTTGCGGGATGATCCGGTTGCATGGAAGAAAATCGAAGATTGGATTCATGCTGCAAATGTTGCCGAAATCATCCGCAACAATCGGGTTGGATTGCTTGGTCATTATTATTGCGGGATGCTTGACATTTACTCGGATTTGACGCAACATTCGGCAATGTTGGGGAATCATTTCGAGTTCATTGAAATGAGTGAACTGAAGTCGATCAGGGAACAGGTTGATTCCGAGTCGCTTGAACGGAAAATGACTGAGATTCGTCATCATTTTGATGTTGAGCCGGACTGTTCGGGCGAAGAATTACTCCGGGCTGCAAAAACGTCCGTCGCGCTCGATCAAATCGTCGCCAATCACAAGCTCGGTTCACTCGCCTATTTCGTCAACGGAACCGGAGATGAGACTTATGTCGATCTGATTGCGTCCGTGATTGTCGGGAATTCCCTCTTAACGGCAAGAGGAATTCCAGTTGCAGGAGAATATGAGGTCAAAAATGTTCAAGCAATGAAGATTTTGGATTCATTCGGCGCGGGCGGTTCTTTTACCGAATTCTACGCAATGGACTTTAACGATGATGTCATTCTGTTGGGACATGACGGTCCAGGTCATACAGCAATTGCAGAAGGAAAAACGAAGTTAAAACCGCTTAACGTGTTTCACGGAAAAGTTGGTTCAGGTCTCAGTGTCGAGATGCGGGTCAAAACCGGACCTGTCACTCTCCTGTCCGTTATTGACAGTCTGGACGGAACGTTGAAATTGTTGGTTGCAGAAGGTGAGACGGTTCCCGGACCAATCCTTGAAATTGGCAATACCAACAGTCGATACCGATTTTCATTGGGGACACGCGGTTTTATGGACACTTGGTGTTCTTATGGTCCCGCACATCATTGCGCAGTTGGAGTCGGTCATCTCGCCGAAAAAATCGAAATGCTGGGCCGCATTCTCGGAATTGAGGTGATTTGCGTCTGTTGAGATTAACGACTAAATAAAATATAGCGATTGCATAGACCGAAAAAATTTTTTTCCGGGTTTCCCGACCAAAAAGGAGAACGGTTGCCTGTTTTAGACGGGTATAATCGAGATAATGACTGTTGGAGTGAGAAGAGTTAGGGAATAGGGGCTGGGGTATAGGGAAATGAAAGACAACGGAATCCCGCAAGTCAACCGATTTTGCCCTTTTCCTGTACAGTATCCTTTTGTTGTTCGGTTTGATTCCCTTTCTCTCTCTATCCTACCCCCTGTTCCCTAGTCCCTATCCCTCATTCCCTAATCATGCACATCCTCTTTACAACCAGTGAAGCAGCACCGTTTGCCCAAACAGGCGGATTGGCGGATGTTTGCTCGGCTCTTCCGATTGCTCTGAATCAGCTCGGTCACGATGTAACGGTCGTTTTGCCCGCTTATCGAAGTGTTTTTCATGCCGGTTTACCAATTCAAACACTGGGAAAGGAAATCGAGATTCCCTTTGGACACCGTATTGTGAAAGGAAACTTACTTGAATCCGCTTTTCCCGGTTCAACCGTTCGGGTGATTCTGTTGCAGCAGGATCATTACTATGACCGAAGTGGAATTTACAATTTTTATGGTCATGATTTTGCGGACAATTGTGAACGATTTGTTTTTTTGTCCCGGGGAGTGTTTGAAATCATTGAGGCACTTGAGTTGGATGTGGACATCATTCACGCGAATGATTGGCAAACCGGTTTGGTCCCGGCGTATCACAAGTTAAATTACGGAAAACGACCGCATTACAGCCGAATCAAAACGGTTTTGACAATTCACAATCTGGCGTATCAAGGGGTTTTTTGGCATATTGACATGCCCTTGACCGGTTTGGGTTGGGAGTATTTCAATTACGAACAGTTGGAGTTTTATGGAAACATTAACTTTCTTAAAGCAGGAATTGTCTTTGCCGACCAAATCAGTACGGTCAGTCCCCGTTATGCAGCCGAAATCCAGACCCCGGAATATGGTTGCAATCTCGATTCCGTTCTCCGTTTACGAACGAATCATCTGCAAGGAATTTTGAACGGAATTGACACGAATCGTTGGAATCCGGCAAATGACCCGAATCTTATTGCCCCTTATTCGGTTGAAGACGTTTTTGAAAAAAAACCGGCTTGTAAAGCGGAATTGCAACGAATCATGGGATTGGAACAGCGGGCTGACATTCCGATTTTCGGCTTAGTCGGACGATTTGCTTACCAAAAGGGGATTGATTATGTTCTGGAGTCGATCCCAGATTGGGTTGAAAATCATAATGTTCAGTATTGCATTCTCGGAACGGGAGATCAAAGTATGGAACAGCGACTTGGGAAAATGCAGGAACGGTTTCCCAACAATGTTGCGATTCGTCTTGAATTTTCCGATTCCTTAGCACATCAAATTGAAGCGGGTTCGGACATGTTTCTTATGCCAAGTCGTTATGAACCTTGCGGATTGAACCAGATGTACAGTCTACGTTATGGAACTGTTCCCATTGTCCGTGAAACAGGCGGTTTAGCAGATACGGTTGTGGACGCCAATCCCGAAACGATTGCAAACGGAACGGCGAACGGATTCCGTTTTGCGGGGACTTGGTTGCATGATTTTAACGAAACAGTTTGGCGTGCTCTTGAATGTTATCTGGAACGACCTGATGATTGGAAACAGATCGTACAAAACGGTATGCGGGGTGATTGGGGTTGGGAGAAGAGCGCAAAACAGTATTGCCAATTGTATGAGAAACTGTTAGAAGGTAGGGGATAGGGACCTTATTGTTTAGCCGCAATACAACGTATCGCGCGTTCTGAGATTTCAATACGCGCGGAATGTTGTTCCTCGGCTCAATGACATTTTTAGGTCAAGAGGGCAAACATCGATTTTGTTTCGGTTTTTCAAAAGGTAATTTGGCGGGCTGATCCTTTACTAATTCCTTCAGTATTTTGAAGTCAATAAATTTTTCTGCCAACATGTTAGACCCCAACACGGGAAATTAAATGTACAAGTGTTTAATTATGACTCACCGAGAGGAATTTTCAAGCCGAATAATTTCGGTCTTGCCCTTTCTGTCCGTTTTGAGTACCATGTGACACTAATGAATGATTGCCCTGTTGGAATCGGGCAAATCGGATGCTTGTCGACAATTTTGCGTCTTGAAGAAAGGAATGACACATGCAAATGCGGATCAAGGAAGTAACAGTCCAAACTCTCGTGTTTCTAACCCTGATTGGTTGCATTTTCTGTTGGAGTGGTTGTGGAAAGACCAATACAGAAGTGACAACGGAGAAGAATGCGGCTGTTGAATCACAAAAAAAGGGAAACCGTGACGACAACGAACCTAAGCTCCCTCTTCCTGACGAAAAGGAATTGACGCAATTGGTGAAAGTTGCGATTTGGAAAGACAATTTCGCCAACCTTCCGTATGAAGTGACTGATTGTACTGTCAATTGGGTTGAAAAAACCCCAACTGCTTGTTCGGGCACTTTTTCTGCAACATTGAAAACGACGGAGAACCTTTATCAATCGGTCGATCAGCGCAAAGCGTTTGAAAAACTCGGAATTGACAACCTCTATGAAGGTGAATTGAATGTTGCGAGAGAGAAAACGTATAAACTGAACGATCCTTATAAAACCCATTTGCAAAGTGGATTCCCAGAAGACAATTTTTACACCTTTTCCTTTTATGACGTTGCGAAAAAAATAGGGACGGAAGAAAAAATTCTCGGGACTGCCGAACTCAAGTCTTTCGGTAATACTTGGGAGGTTCAGACCTCTTTGCGATCCCGACCTGAACATTTTACGGATATAGAAAGTCTGGGGTCTCGTGCAAATCGTCTTGATGATCCGGCAACCGCAACGGCGATTCAGGCGATTCTTCAGAAACGAAAAGATTACGTCGAGAAAGTTGATTCAACAATACTGGAAATGGAAAAGGCCCGACAAGAAGCGTTAGATGTTCAGAAAAAATTGATTTCTGAATTCATTCAACCGGGGTATCGTTATGAAGGGTCATTCCGATCAGCGAACCCGCAATCTTATCCTGAAACGGGAAAGGTATCCGTTGTTTTTGGTAATTATCAGGTTGGGGACACGATCATTGACGGAGAGTATTTTAACCCGGATGTCCCGGAAATTAAACGGCAGTTTACCATTTCTCTGATTCCCTTTGACGGAAAAGGTTCGGAGTATCCCATTATCGGCACGTTAACGAAACCCCCGCGTTTTTCCAAGGATATTGGTGATGAACGATTGTATAAGGGAATGTTGTTGTTGATGAACGATTCCCGAGATACGATTGGTATGAAGTTTGAAAACGGAAAACTCATCATTGGGGTCTTTGCAAGCGGTTGGGGAACTGTCTATTTGGATATGGGACAACCGATCAAGAACTAACGGAATCGGAACGGATTGACACAAGGGAAATGAGGAAGTCGTGAGCGCTGAACGACTTCCTCACTTTTTCTTTACACCATTTTCCAGGGATCGAGAGCGGTTTCGAGTTCCTCAACGGGAAGAATGTTCTTTTCCAGACAAAGTTCTCGGACCGTTTTTCCGGCGTCATACGCTTCTTTGGCAATTGCGGCTGCTTTTTCATAACCGAGGATCGGGTTCAAACCCGTTGCAATTGCCAAACTCTTTTCAACGGACAAGCGACATTGTTCTTCATTGGGCTGCATTTCTTGCAGACATTTTTGGGTGAACAGTGAAACGGCGTGAATCAGGAGTCGGACACTTTCAAGGGCAACATCGGCAAGAAGCGGCATCATAATGTTCAGCTGGAATTGTCCCCCAACCGAACCGGCCAATGAAACGGTTGTGTCATTACCGATTACTTTTGCAGCAACCTGCATAAGACTTTCGCAGAGAACCGGATTGACTTTTCCCGGCATAATGGAACTGCCCGGTTGCAGATCGGGCAGGATGATTTCTTGGATTCCACAACGGGGACCGGATGAAAGAAAGCGAATATTATTGGCGATATTCAGTAAAGTAACGGCGACACTTTTCAGGAGGGAATGTGTTGTGACAATTCCATCTCGTTGAGCGTTTGCTTCAAAATGGTTTTCGGCTTCACAAAAGGGCAATTGGGTTTGGGCTGCAATTTTTTCGACGACTTTTGACGCGAATTCGGGATGAGTGTTAATCCCGGTTCCAACGGCGGTCCCGCCAATTGGGAGTTCCATGATCGGTTCCAGACTCATTTTGGCTCTCTCTTGGGCCAATTGCAATTGTCGCGCCAAACCGCTCATTTCCTGTCCCAAAGTGAGCGGGGTTGCGTCAACCAGATGAGTCCGACCAATTTTCAGAATGTTGGACCATGATTCGGCTTTTTCCTGCAAAACATCAGTCGCCTTTTGGAGTGTCGGAATCAATCCCTGAGAAATGGACCGGGCAAGTGCAATATGAATCGCCGTTGGAAAGGTGTCATTTGTACTTTGCCCCATGTTGACATGATCGTTGGGATGAATCGGCTTCTTGGAGGAGTCAAGCGGAAAACCGAGCATTTCAGACGCTCTGTTCGCAATCACCTCATTGGCGTTCATGTTCGAGGAGGTCCCCGAACCGGTCTGGAAAACGTCAATCGGGAATTCAGTGTCCCATTTTCCCTCATAAACTTCCCAAGCAGCTGCAATAAGGGCGTTTGCCGTTTCTTCCGAAAGAGGAGCCCGACCGGTCGTCAACAGAGCCAATTCGAGATGAGTTTTTGCGGCCCCCCATTTGACCAGACCGATTGCATGAATCAGTTCGTTGGGGATCGGACGACCCGAAATAGGGAAGTTGTGGACCGCCCTCATTGTTTGCGGACCAAAATACGCCGTTTGGGGAATTTTAACCGTTCCCATTGTGTCCTGCTCCAGTCTCATTTGTTCCTCTTTTGTCATTTTATTCCCTCTGTTGTCGGATAAAAGGCAATCTTGCCGTTGTTTGCTCGCAATCCAGAATGCTGTGATCGGTTTTGTGTATCCCGTCTTTCCGCATTTCAGCCGACATTTTAACGATTTTGACGAAAAAGACAACGGTTTTTCGGACAAAGTGAGGGACAGGGTGTAAAATGGTGATGTTGGTGAAACGACCGGGCGGAACATGCCGTATTGCCCTATCGAAAAATTTTCCTTATCCCTTTACCTCTATCACTTTCAATGACGCCTTTTGTCGAGATTGTCATAACAACCTCTTCCGAACAGGAAGGGAAACGACTTGCCGAGATTCTGATCGAAAAAAAACTTGCAGCCTGTGTTCAGATTTCAGGTCCGATTCGGAGCACCTATACTTGGAAAGGACGACTCGAAACGTCCAAAGAATGGTTGTGTACCGTTAAAACCCGCATCTCCCTGTTTGATTTGGTTGCTCAAACAATTCGGGAAAATCATTCCTACGATTGCCCGCAAATTATCGCTGTCCCAATTCTTGCAGGAACAGCGGATTATTTGGATTGGTTAGATGAGGTTGTGCCGATTGTGTCGGATTAACCAGTTAAGTTTACTCTTTTTTTCCAAATTGCCTATTTTTTTTATTACACGTCCATTGCCCTTTCTTCCGATCTTAACAATACTGAAATTCTCTGGATGTTGCGATTGATTTTTCGGCCCACAACTTTTTTTGTGGTGTTTTCTGGTGTTTTTTCAACCAGCTGACAAATCAACAGGGGCAGAACATCCCGGACTTTCGAATCGCTCTCCAATCGCCTTGTTCCTAATAACTGAAAGCAGCAGAGAAGAGAAAAGCAAATGTACGAATCTTTAACGTATGATGATCCGGCGCAGTCTTCCGTTCAATCACCGCTTGAAACCTATTTGCGGGAAATCAACGGAACGGCCTTACTGTCGGCCCGGGAGGAGCGAGAATTGGCATTAGCGATTGGTCAGGGTGATTTAGAAGCACGCGACCAAATGGTTCGGGCCAATTTACGATTGGTCGTGAACATTGCGCGGGGATATACGGGAAAAGGTCTTGGATTGCAAGACCTGATTGAAGAGGGGAATCTCGGGCTTTTGCGCGCTGTTGAAGGATTTGACCCGGCAATGGGGACCCGGTTTTCAACGTATGCCAGTTATTGGATCAAACAGTCCATAAAAAGAGCATTGATTAACTCGGCAAAAGCAATTCGGATTCCGGCTTACATGGTTGAATTGCTTTCAAAATGGAGAAGGGCAAGCACGCGACTTTCGGACGAATTGGGACGCAATCCGACGCCCGAAGAAGTTGCCCGGGTTTTGGGACTTCCTCGCAAAAAATTGCCGATCATTAAGAAGGCGATTTTGATTTACAATCTGACCCCGCAGACGGATCAGACGGATGTTGGTTGGTCCCTAGGAGAAATGATTATGGACGACCGGTCCCGCAGTCCTGACGAGGAATTGCTGGAAAATGACAATTTGAGCTTTGTGATGAAACAGTTGGAGATCATGGACCCGAGAGAGTCGGCTGTTTTGAGAATGAGGTTTGGTTTGGGCCAATATGAACCGCAAACGCTCAAGGAAATTGGTGAAGCACTTGGTCTGACACGAGAACGAGTTCGTCAGATTGAAACCGAAGCACTGGGTCGTCTCGCCGAAAGTCTGGAAGGTTGTCGGACAAGGGACATCGACTTTTCGTGTTGTTGGTGATTTGTGTGTTGCTGCTAAATAGCAATTTTCTGTCCCCCCTCTTGTCAAAAGAACTTGGTGTGGGAGAATAAGGCGAATCGATATTTTTTTACTTTATCGATGTGGCCCCTTCCTTCGACGGTTGAACATTCCGGTCATTACCGTCGTGCATTATCTGAACATCCAATCGAAATGAGTACAACAGCTCCTTCCGCAACCGAAACGGCCGTATTGCAAATCCTAGAAAAATATCCGAACGCCGGTCGGGATTCCTTGATCCCCATTTTGCAGGAAGTTCAGGAAAAACTCGGCTTTCTCTCGCGTGAAGCCGTTGTCTTGCTCGGCAAAAAATTGAATCTCCCGGCGAGTAAGATTTTTGGCGTTGCAACCTTCTACAACCAGTTTCGTTTCACCCCGCAAGGAAAGTTCCATGTTCAGGTCTGTCGCGGAACAGCTTGTCATGTCAAAGGTTCCGCTGCTGTTTTGGACGCCTTGCAACGTGAATTGAAAGTTCAGGCGGGCGAAACAACCCGGGATGGTCTTTTTAGTATCGAAGTTGTTGCTTGTATCGGAGCATGTGGTCTTGCCCCGGTTATTAACATCAATGGAAATTTTCATGCTGATCTGACATCGCAGAAAATTCCGGGTATTATCAACACTTATCGCAAACAAGTGAAATAGAACATTAAGGTTGGAAGGGAACGATTTCCTTTCCTCTTTTGTTCTATTTGCCCCCTTTCACAACCGTTTTCCAAGCCCAGGTACCTATCATGTCCAATCAGAGACAGCTTGACAAAGACTTCCTTAATTGGCTCGTCAACGGAGCCGATCCGAACACTGCGAAAAAAGAATGGGAAGCGCAATTGGCCTTGTTTCGACGTGAAAAGGTCACGAAACCCGTTATTTATATCGGTTGCGGAACATGCGGGTTGGGCGCAGGAGCGGAATTTACGCTTAATGCTGTCAAAAGATATGTTGCTGAAAAGACAATCGACTGCGAAATTGTCGAGGTCGGCTGTATCGGGCTTTGTGTGGTCGAACCGCTACTTGATATTCAATTGCCCGGCAAATGCCGGATCATGTTCAAAACCGTAACCGCCGATAAAGTGGATGGTCTTTTGGATGCCCTTTTTGCGGGAAATGTTTCCAAAGATTTGGTTCTTGGCCAATTTCGTCAGGAAGGTCTGGAACCCTGGAATGGTGTCGTCTTCCAAGATGAACACCCCTTCTTTGGTCCGCAAACTCGTTGGGTTTTGAAGAACTGCGGCGTTATTAACCCTGCTTCACTTGAAGAGTATCTTGCAAGAGGAGGATATCGGGGTCTCGCAAAAACGCTTCAAACAATGCAGCCGGTTGATGTCTGCAAAGAAGTTGAGGCGAGCGGTCTTCGAGGTCGGGGAGGAGGAGGATTTCCGACCGGCATGAAATGGAAGTTTGCGCTTGGTCAGAAGGACGCGAAACAGAAGTACCTTGTTTGTAACGCTGACGAAGGTGATCCGGGTGCTTTTATGGACCGGGCGGTCATTGAAGGTGATCCACATCGATTGTTGGAAGGGATGTCAATTGCGGCGTATGCAATTGGAGCAAGTAAGGCGTACATTTACATTCGTGCCGAATATCCTCTTGCAATTGCCCGGTTGAAAGAAGCGATTGCACAAGCAGAAACGAATAACCTGCTTGGCGAAAAGATTCTGGGGTCAGACTTCTCGCTGAAAATGTACATTAAGATGGGGGCAGGAGCTTTTGTTTGCGGGGAAGAAACGGCGTTGATTCACAGTATTGAGGGGAAACGGGGAATGCCCCGACCGCGACCGCCGTTCCCGGCAATCAGCGGTCTCTTTGGTTGTCCAACGATTATTAACAATGTTGAAACATTGGCGAATATTCCGGCGTTGCTCGTTAATGGAGCCAATTGGTTCAATGTCGTTGGAACAGAAGGAAGTAAGGGCACAAAAGTGTTTGCCCTGTCCGGGAAAGTTGCGAATACGGGTCTCGTCGAGGTTGCAATGGGGACCTCTTTGCGCGAGGTCGTCTTCTCAATCGGGGGGGGAATTGCAAATGGTAAAAAATACAAAGCCGTTCAGATTGGCGGTCCGTCGGGGGGATGTATTCCTGAGTCTCATCTTGATATTCAGATCGATTACGAGTCGCTGAAGACCGTTGGGGCGATGATGGGGTCGGGCGGTCTGGTCGTTATGGACGAAGACAACTGTATGGTTGATGTTGCGAAGTTCTTTATGGACTTTATTCAACGGGAAAGTTGTGGAAAGTGCATTCCGTGTCGGGAAGGGACGCGACGTATGCTTGAGACGCTCAACCGGATTACGCGGGGTCGTCGGGGTGAAACGCAGACACAAGCGTTGCAGCGATTTCAGAGCGTGATTCACCTTGAAGCCCTTGCTCAGGTGATTCGTGATACAAGTTTGTGCGGTTTGGGTCAAACGGCCCCGAATCCCGTGTTGGGGACTTTACGTTGGTTCCGACATGAATATGAGGCGCATGTTTATGAACGAAAATGCCCGGCAAAAGTGTGTTGCGAGTTAATCACTTACCGAATTACTGAGAAGTGTACAGGTTGCACACTTTGTACGAAAAAATGCCCGGTTTCAGCAATTGTCGGAACCCTGAAATCCCAACACCAGATCATTCCCGAAAAGTGTATCAGTTGTGGAGCGTGTAAAGATGCTTGTCGGTTCGATGCCGTTGAAATAGTATAACAAAACGATTTCAGAGTTGGTTCAAGGTTGTGCGTTGTTGTCAAACCGTTCCTGAAGTCAGCACCATTCACCTTTTGTCGTCGATCCAACGTAGAGGTTTTCGTAGGTGATGTGCCTTTTTTTGAATCAAAACCTGCTCCCTTTTCCCTTTTTTTCCTTTTTTTCGCCCAACCATGTCAACAGTAAAAACAACGGTTTCAATCGAGGTCAACGGAATCCGGGCAGAAGCGTATGCCGGGGAAATGCTTTTGACAGCACTTCGTCGGGTCGGAATCAATGTTCCGACACTGTGTAACATGGACGGACTCCCCCCAAGTGGGGCTTGTCGATTGTGCGTCGTCGAAGTCGAAGGACAGCGCAGTCTCGTTCCGAGTTGTGCGTTTCCGGTTTTTGACGGTATGAAAGTCAAAACTCATTCCAACCGTGCTGTTGAAGCAAGAAAAACAATTGTTGAGCTTCTTTTGGCCGATCACCCTGAAGATTGTTTCTATTGCGAACGAAATGGTAATTGCCAACTTCAGACACTTTCCGAAGAATTGGGTGTTCGGAGCAAACGTTTTGTCGGCGTTCGGGACATGTACACGTTGGACACGTCCGGGGAATCCATTGTTCGTGATCCCTCCAAATGTATTAAGTGCGGAAAATGTGTTCGCGTTTGTGAGGAAATTCAGGGCGTTGCCTGTATTGACTTTATTGGACGCGGTTCCAAATCAACGGTTGGAACGGCATTTAATGAAGGCTTGAACATTTCGAGTTGTGTGAACTGCGGACAATGTGTGACCGCTTGCCCGACCGGGGCGTTGATCGGCAAGTCGCATCTTGATCGGGTTTTAGCAGCCCTTGAGAACCCCGACCTGCAAGTTGTCGTCCAACATGCTCCTGCTGTTTCCATCTCGATAGGTGATGAATTTGGAATTCCGGTCGGAGTCGATTGTATGGGGGTCATGCACGCCGCAATGAGACGACTTGGTTTCAAGCGGGTTTTTGATACCAGTTTTAGCGCGGATTTGACCATTATGGAAGAAGGGAGCGAATTGGTACACCGTATTAAAAACGGCGGGGTGTTGCCGATGTTCACCAGTTGTTCCCCCGGTTGGATTAAGTTCGTTGAAACCTTTTATCCCGAATTTCTGCCGAATCTTTCGACCTGTAAAAGCCCGCAACAGATGTTGGGAGCGGTGATTAAGACCTATTATGCTGAACGCGAGGACATTGATCCTCGCCAAATCTTCAGCGTTTCTGTCATGCCGTGTACGGCGAAGAAATTTGAGGCATCTCGTGCTGAAATGGGTCGAGACGGTTATAAAGATGTTGATGCTGTTCTGACGACGAGAGAATTGGCACAACTGATTCGCATGTACGGAATGGACCTGAAGAGTCTTTCTCCAGAACCGGCTGATACACCTTTTGGTGTGAGAACAACGGCGGGGAAAATGTTTGGGGCAAGCGGGGGGGTCATGGAAGCGGCGATTCGTTCGGCCTATTTTCTGTTGACCGGCAAAGAGATGGACAATCTCAATGTCGAACCGGTTCGAGGTATTACAGGAGTCAAAGAAGCCAAGCTGAATATAGCGGGTCTGGATGTGACGGTTGCGGTTGTCAACGGACTGGGAAATGCGAAGAAGATTTTGGAACAAATCAAGCGGGGAGAACGCAAGGACCTTATTTTCATGGAAGTTATGACCTGTCCGGGCGGTTGTGTTGGGGGGGGCGGACAACCGTATTCGACGAATCGGGACCGGGTTGTCTCGCGGATCAAATCGTTGTATGACATTGACGCAGGTGAATCACTTCGTGTTTCGCATAAAAACCCGGATGTACAGCAGTTGTACAAAGATTTTCTTGGCGAACCGAACGGGCATAAATCGCATGAATTGCTTCACACCACCTATCATCAGCGTGATCCGTTGACCTAAGCGAGGGGACCTTTCGACACAAGCCTTTTTACACACCTATTTCGATGAAACATTTTAAGCTGCTTTTTGTAGATGACGATCTGGATTTTCGGTTGGATTATTCGACCCAATTGCGCGAACAGGGTTTCACGGTTGTTGAAGCAGAGAGTGAAACGGCTGCAGAAGAGTTATTGAAGAAGGAAAACTTTGATTTGGCAATCGTCAATTTGGTCATGGAGCACGCAGACAGCGGTTTTACGCTCTGTTATCATATTAAAAAGCAGTTTGCCGAGATGCCGATTATTCTTGAAACGGGCGTCAACAGCGAAATGGGGTTGTCGTTTTCTATGGAAACGGAATCGGAACGATCTTGGATCAAGGCGGACGCTTTTTTGAACAAGCCGTTTCGGTTTGAGCAGCTTCTTTATGAAGTTCAACGACTGTTAGGTTGTCTGGACCAAGAAGGACATTGACCGCTCCTTCTTACCCTGTATCCTATTCCCTGATTTCTGCGTGATTCCCAATCTTTCGATTATTTTAGATGGTCGCGGTTTGCGGCAGTATAATGCCGGAGAAACATTAGCCGGTTCCTATCGTTTTGATTCCGTCGGAAGTGACGAAATTGAAGCGGTCGAAATTTCTGTCCTTTGGTATACTGAGGGAAAAGGTAATGAGGATATGGGGGTCCATGCTTTTTGGCGTTATGCGACCGAGCAGGGGGACTGGATTGATCCGAGAAAAGATGGTCGGTTCAGCACGACTTTGCCGAACAGCCCTCATTCTTATCCCGGCGTACTCATCAAAATTCAATGGTGTGTTCGTGTTCGAGCCTTTTTGACCAATCAACGACAAATTGTTGAGGAAATGTCGTTTCGACTTGGCAACATTCCTGATGTTCGAACATTAAGATGAGATGTGAAAAGTCGTCGGACCGTTTAACCGCAGAACAATGTTCCGCGCTTATTGAAATCTCTGAACTCTGAACGCGCGATACGTTGTATCGCGTTCAACAACGGAATGGAACAAATTTTCTGTTGAGCAACAATTATGTGGATTCGGATTGGCCGAACTGTTTGGCGAGGAGGTCGATTTCTTGTAAGACTCGCAGAAAACAGGCTGCTTCAGACTCGATTGGGGCGTTGTTCGGACTGGGGGATGCTTTTTCCTGTTCAAACTGGTCCATAAAACCTTCTGCTGACCCCCAAACCGTTTGTATCACCCCTTGAAAATGTCGCCCCATTCTGCGGTTGACCTGCTCCCGAAATGCAATCATATCCCGGATTTGAGATGCAGCCGGTTCCGGTTTCTTCCAGGGACAACTGACGACATCAAAACCTTTGATTGCAAAGAGGACGGATGTTAACTCGGGCCGTTCATAATGCCAATCACAGATAAAAACGTCTTTCGCAATCAAATCAATCGCCCGATCTGTCTCATTGTACGCCCCTTCCCATTCTCCAACCCCACTTTCCTTCCCGTTAATCAGCCGGTCCCCCCAAATCCAAAGTCGATGTCCTTTTTCAGCCAAAAAATCACGAATCTTATTCACTTCTCCCGCAAACAGTTCCGCTTTATCCTTGCCCGAACAGCGAGGACATTGTTCCTCGCCAATGTAAAACGTTTCGTCCATTCCTCCATGAAAATCAGTCGCTTCAAAAGCAGTCATCATTTCATCAACAAGGGAGAAAACAACGGCGTGTACATCAGGGTGTAAGGGGCAATAACTCTTACAATACAATCGGTCCCGATTCGGCCAAGGTGTGTAATTTTCCGTTTTCACAAGAGGTGTTTCGTCAAATTCGGGGTACTTGGCGAGCAAAAGACCTGTCGTATCTGCCCAAGATTGATGTCCCAAGAGCGGAATATGCGGAATCAGTTTGATTTTGTGTCGACGACAAACCTCAACCAATTTTCTGATGCTCTCTTTACTATGAGGATTGGCGGACCTCAATTCAGGATGCTCTTCAAATTCAAAATTGTAATCAACACGCAGAATCAACGTGTTAAGATGACCGGGAACAAGTTCCTGTTCAATAAATTGGACAAAACGGTCAACATTTTGTGGGGCGGGAATTGCAATGCAAAGACCGCGAATTGGCATTACGGCGTCCAGAGAAGGTGTTTGCCGTTTCACCCGCTGTCGTTGTGCAAAAACAGAAGGGGAAAGAACCAGTGTTCCCCAAACGGCAAACAGTATCAAACCAATCAATAGGCGTTTCATCGTTTTGTGTGAAAAAATGGAGGTGAAGCAAGGAGGTAAGAAGGAGTAGTGAACAGATAGAAGGTTGAATAGAAATAGAAGAGATGAAGGGAGGTGTGTGGTATCTGCATAATGCGTCCCGATTGCAACACGGGAATGAAAGGAGCAACAAGACCTTAGCCCCGCATACTTTTTCATGCAACGCAGATCGACATGCCGTTTGACGGTCTATCTTCGGTCTATCTGCTGTCCCCCCGCATCTCCTATTCCCTACACCCTGTCCCCTATCCCCTATGCTCTATTCCGTCAACTGCACCTTGCTTTTATCCGGGGTCAGACCAACCTGTTCTCCTAATTGGGCTGTTGCATCGACGATAATCTTTTCAATTTCCGGGGCCCAACGTCCCGGTCGAGCATAACCGATTTGCGACTCGACAACCTCGTATCCCCCTTCTCGTATTGCTTTTGCACTTGGAATGTATCCCATAACGTCGTTTGCATATCCCATTACAAAAGTTTGATCGCCAAACAGCTTCTTAGCATGTACGGCATACTGAACCAATGTTTCTCCGCCGAAAATGACAAACGGTTGATTGCCAATTTTCCAAATCTGGATCGGATATTGCGGATATGTCTTGTCCAGTTCCCCTTTCTCATTGAACATTTTCACCAAATGTCGGGCATAACCTTGAAGATACTCATTCGGGGCAAATCGGGCAATCGCTTCCATCTCCTTCTTTTCCGGTTGCCAACCATAAGGGAGTTCGACTTCCGTGTAAGCAATCGCCAGATTCGGTTCCTGCTCGGTTAAAGGTTCCCGGACCATGCAATCGACGACAACGGCAATTCCCTCGCCAATATGCCGGGAATAGTTTTCTGCTCCGCGAGGAAAAATGGTCATGTCCCCACATGCGCCCTGAAAAAACATCGCCGTTGTTCCCGGAAGTCGCTTTTCAACCTCTTCCTGAGCAAATCCACACCAATCACCTGAAAATTTGTTCATGTTCAATGTTGTGGGATGACAGGCATAACCGAAAAGGACCGCCATAATTTCCCCTTTTTCATCTTTTGCCTGAACTTTCAGAACCGGGACGGAATAATCATGGGTTCCAACCGGATTGTCAAGCGGCCCATTTCCGGCATCATCCCGACGATTCACCTGCATTCGGGAAATTCCATTTCCGGAAAAAATCCGGGCCGGTTTCATTCCGGCAATTGCCTGATCGGCCAATTCAACGAGCTGATCGACAAACTGGTTGGAATACTTGATGATCGGCCCCAATCGCTTGTCATTTTCCGGCATGATTTCAAACGGCGTCAACGAAATGCCCGGACCTGAATGTGTATGCGAGGAACTCAGAACAATTCGGCTTTTGTCCAAACCATGTTTTTCCGCAATCCGTTTTTTGATTTCGTCGGAAACATCCCGTTTGATCGCCAGAATATCCATTGTTATGATGAGGCCTTTGTTTCCGTCGGCATCTTCAACCGCAAGAGCTTTTGCCCATAAATCAGCAAGCGTCTCTTTCGCCGGTTCCGTCCGGTCCATAAAACCAATTTGCCAAACAGGTTCTTTGGGGGTGATAACAGTTCGTGCAACTCCCGCTTTCCAACCATTTTCAGCGTAAAGGTTGGTTGCAAAAAGGGTTGTTAAGAGAAAAATAGCAAGGAGAAAGGAGCCGAAGAACGGGAATGATTTTTTCATGGACGATTCTTGCAAAAGGTTTGTTGAATTTTTCGTTGAATCTATTGTACGGAATTCGCCGAAACGAAACGGGTTCGACTGATTGTACCGTGTTGCTTTTTGATTTTGAAGAGAGGTTGGATTTTGAAGAGGGGAATTTTTCAGTCCCGCCCAAAAGTCCCTCCCAAAAAATTTTTTTTGCTGTACAATAGGACCCGAAGAGGAATGTTGTACTTAGTGACAGTAAATGAAAAGAAGGAGATGAGATCATTGAGCGATCATGGTATTGAATTTACAATCATTTCACTCGGTTGTCCAAAAAATCTTGTTGATTCGGAAAATATGGTTGGACGACTTCAAACGGCGGGGTTCCGATTCGTTCCGCGCGCGGAATCGAGCGATTTTGTGCTTTTGAACACTTGCGGTTTTCTGGAATCAGCCCGGGAAGAAGCAAGGGAACAGATAGAGGATTTGACGGACCTGAAATCACAAGGTTTTTTTCGTCGGATTTTTGTGACCGGTTGCATGGTCAATTTTGAAGGGGAGGACCTTGCGTTTGAGTTTCCCGAAGTCGACGCTTGGATTGGGGTTGCAGATGAACAACAGATTGTCCCGATCATTCAGTCCTTTTTCCCCGAACAACCGATTGTTGCAACAACCCTGATTTCAACGGTTTCAACCGATCCTGTTGGTCCGGCACATTTGGTGACGTTGGGTGAAAGGGAGGATCATCGGCAATCTTGTCTTGCAAAAAAACATCCTCGCTTTTATTTTGAGGCGCAGAATCCTCTTCCGATTGATGATTCCGGGCGCAGTCTTTTGACGCCGAAACATCTTGCCTATCTTAAAATTGCAGAAGGTTGTTCCCGGGGATGTTCTTATTGTGCAATTCCACAAATTCGCGGTCGTTATATCAGCAAACCGAAAGAAGCCGTGTTGAAAGAAGCCGAACAACTCGTCAATCGCGGCGTTCGTGAACTGGTTCTCATTGCGCAGGAAACGACATTTTGGGGGATTGACTTATACGGAAAACCGCAATTGGCTTCTTTGCTTGATTCGTTGCGAAAAATCAAGGGGTTGGAATACATTCGGCTTATGTACACTTATCCCATGTTTTTTGAGGACGATTTGATCGCCTTGTTTTCCGAAGAAGCAAGTCGGTTTGAAGCACGAATGAAACAGATTGGGAGAGGGGGGGGAAACCCGAATGTTACAGATCGTGCAATCGGGGATTTCACAAACACAGAAGGAGGGGGAATTCTGCTTCCTTACATTGACATTCCACTTCAACATGCAAACGATGTCATTCTCAAACGGATGAATCGTCAGGTCAGCAAACAGCAGATGGAGGAACTGCTTGGTCGGTTGCGTGACCGAATTCCGAATCTGGTGTTGCGAACCTCGTTTATTGTCGGTTTTCCCGGGGAAAGTGATTCCATGTTTGAAGAATTGCTGCAATTCGCCCAAGTTTGGAAATTTGAACGGGGCGGGGTGTTTCGTTTTTCGGCGGAACCGGGAACCGGGGCTGAAAAACTGGACGGACAGATTCCGCTTGACTTGATTGAGGAGCGAGCCGTTGTGCTTGAAGACATCATGGAGCAGAATCAGTCGAATTGGGATCAGAGCCGGGCAGGAAAACCGATTGAGGTGATGATTGACGTTCCGTATTCGACCCCGGACGGAGATCGGGTCAAGGACGTTTATCTGGGCCGATCTTATGCCGAATCGCCGGATGTCGATCCCCTTGTGATTGTCAACGGAAAAAAACTGAAACCCGGTCATTTTTACCGTTGTGAAATCGTTCAGGTTGACGGTTCCAACCTGATTGCTGCAACGTATTAGACCGGTTCAATCCTATTGATCTTGACGACAATCACATATTGACTGCGGAGTAGTGAGACAGAGGACTGTCTTCTGAGTTTCAGCATCTGTATTCCGCTTTTGAAGGTGAACAGGACACTCTTTGACCTTGATCTGTCGCAAACTTCTTCAACTTCCTTCGATTCTCGAACCGGGTTGAAAATTGGTCCCGTTCCGTTATACTATCTTCCGTCGTTCCCTCTATGCCGTTTTATCAGTGTCCCCCTCCCAAATGCCCAAAAAGTCAACCCGCTTATCCCCCAAAGATGTTCAAACGCTCGACCGTATTGTCAATATGGCGGATGAAGTGTCCAAATTGGCAGATCGCAAGCGTGAACCTCAGTTGAACATTCCAATGAGGGCCCTCTCGAATGTCAGTTTCAACGAACGGAAAAAAATTATCGAAATGGGGGGCAAGACGACACAACGACAGTTGTTTAATCTTTCGCAAGCGAAAAACTTTATGCAGACGATGCTAGTTTTGAGCGGGGCAAAGCAGTTGCTTGATGAGGGGAAGACGAACAGTATTCGAGGACTCTACTACATGTTGAAGGGGACGATTCCTGACGCAAGAGAAGAGACGTTTGACGAACAGTCGGAGTGTGACACGATCATTGAGGATGTCGAGGTGCTGCTTGGCAGTTTGCGAGAAGAACTGCATTTAGCGGCGGAGAACAAGGGGAACATGGTTGGTAATATAGCGGTTGTGGATAACGGAGATGAGATTGACTGTTCGAGAATGGGGAGCGGGGGATACGGTATCCCCTCGATTGTCGAGCCGGACATTATTCGGTTCAAGAAATGTAGTGCTAAATTCATTCTGCATGTTGAAAAGGGAACGGTTTGGCAACGGTTTAATGAGGACAAATTCTGGAAAACACACAATTGTATTTTGACACATGGAGCGGGACAACCTCCTCGCGGGGTCCGGCGTTTGCTGTACCGATTGCACAACGAATTGAAACTTCCCATTTATTGTCTGCTTGATAATGATCCTTGGGGGTATTACATTTATAGCGTTATCAAGCAGGGTTCAATCAATTTGGCGTTTGAATCGCAAAGAATGGCAGTTCCAAACGCAAGGTTTCTCGGTTTGCGAAGTGAAGATTTCGCCCGTTGCGGATTGTCCGATAGTGTCAGAATCAATCTGAATGACAATGATCGGAAACGGGCAAAGCAGATTGCGGAGTATCCCTGGTTTGCCAATAAAAAAGGTTGGCAGAAAGAGATACAGATGATGCTGGATAACGGTTTCAAGCTCGAAGTCGAAGCACTGGTTTCTAAAGATATTAGTTATGTGACCGAAAAATATGTCCCCGAACGTCTGAAGGACGGTCATTTTCTGGATTAGACTTGCCCCTTTTTTCCCTTCTTGCAAATCCTGATTTTGCAAGGTAAAATACAGCCTAATGAGACAGGACAAATCTCAAGCAACCGAGTTGCAACTTCCGCCGCTTACTGAAGAGCAAGCTGACGAATTGTATGCCAAGATCAAGCAGAATCTTGGCACATTCAGCGTCCTCAACGACGTGATTTTCAAGCACCTTTTCGGTAAGCCGGGCAAGGCGGAACGGCGTTTAATGAGTTTTCTCAATGCGGTTCGTAAACAGATGCAACAACCGCTCATTACGAAGGTGACGATTGGAAGTGCGACGAATTATCCCGCCAATTTGGGTGAAAAAATAACATTTCTGGACATTAAGGCGCAGGATGGTGAGGGTTGTTGGTACAATGTCGAGGTGCAGCTGATTGAGCGAGGGCATTTTGTTCGGCGAGTTGTGTATTACAATTCAAAAATGCACGGTTCCCAACTCGACAAAGGGGACGGTTATGACAAACTTCGTCCGACGATTAGTATTGTTTTGACGGATTTTGTGCTGTTTGACGACTTGCCGGGTCCGTTTCAGCCGTTTCGGATCACGTCGGAAACGAATCCTGAATATGTTTTGACGGACGATGTTCAATATATTTTCATTCAGTTTGGGGGCGAGTTGACCGCAGAATCGTTGGTAGGTTTAGTGCCGGAGTTGGCGGATTGGATCAGGTTTTTGAATTTTAGACGGATTGACGAGGTGACGATGAAAAAGGTACTTTTTGCGAATCCAATGGTTGCGAGTACAGGTCGGGTTTTGACGGAATTTACGGCGGACAGAAAAATGCGACAGTTGGTTGAGGACGAGGAGAAACATCGTCGGGACTATGATTGGGCAATGCAGTGTGAACGGCGGGAAGGTGAGGCAGAAGGTGAGGCAAAAGGTAAAGCGGAAATTGCCCGCAAACTTCAGATGGAGGGGTTCGATTCAAACACCATATCGAGAATTACCGGGCTTTCTGAAAACGAAATTGTCAACCTGAAATAAACTGATCAGTCGGACTGGTGAACGACGACTTGTATAAAGGACAAAAACATGACAATGAAAAAAATCCGCGTGTTGGTTGTGGACGATTCGGCGTTGGTCCGCCAGATTCTAAAAGAGGGGTTGGAACAGGACCCGAACATTGAGGTTTGCGGTTTGGCTGCTGATCCGTATGCAGCTCGGGATATGATCGTCCAGATGCGGCCTGATGTTATGACCCTAGATGTCGAAATGCCGAAAATGAATGGGGTTGAATTTCTTCAGAAACTCATGCCGCAATTTCCTTTGCCCGTTGTTATGGTCAGTAGTTTGACCGAACGGGGACAAAAGACGACGCTTGATGCAATGACAGCAGGTGCTGTTGATTTTATTGCGAAACCGCAATCAGGACCTCGCGGATTGGAACAAATGATGGGGGAATTGCGGACGAAGGTGAAAATTGCGTCAACGGCGAATGTTTCTCATTGGAAACTGAAACCGATTCCGACTGCGGTTGGAGGAGTTAAAGCGGTTGACGGTAAACTATCGACGAAAATCTGTGCAATCGGAGCATCGACCGGGGGACCTGAAGCGTTGCGTGAGGTGATTTGCGGATTTCCACGACAATTCCCGGGAACCGTTGTTGTCCAACATATGCCGAAAAGTTTTACGAAAATGTTTGCGGACCGTTTGAATTCTCTTGCGAGTGTTGCCGTAAAAGAAGCCGAAGATGGTGATCCGATTGTAGATGGTCGGGTCCTGATTGCACCTGGGGGATTCCAGATGGAAGTCGTCCGATTTGGAAATAGTTGGAAAGTTCGGGTCTTTGACGGACCTGAATGTTGCGGACACCGACCGTCAGTTGAAGTGATGATGCGTTCGGTTGCAAAGAATGTGGGCAATAGGGCGGTTGGGGCAATGTTGACAGGAATGGGGGCAGATGGTGCTGACGGAATGAAAGCGATGAGGGATGCAGGAGCGAAGTGCATTGCGCAGGATCAGGAGACGTGTATCGTCTTTGGGATGCCGAAAGAGGCCTATGCAAGAGGAGGAGCTGAACGATTGGTTCCACTTGGCAACATTGCGGCGACGTTGCAGCAAATGCTCAATAGTCTGTGATGAGGGTAGGGGATAGGGAATGGGGGACAGGGAATAGGGAGGAAGAATATCCCGGTTTGGGCGCGACACACATAACGCGCGTTCGAGAAGTCCCCGTTGAGCCGCGATACAACGTATCACGCATATTTTGAGAGAGAATATTGGAGAGAGAAGACAGGAAGGACGTTATCGTTCACTGTTTAGGCGGGTCGGCTAAGGAACAGGCGAAGTCAAATTGCAGGATCGTTTTGCCGTCTAAGGTTGATTTTCCTCGCAAAAAGTAGATTCCGGCAATACACTCGCGTAATTGGACTTCCATCATCACGGAATCGCCGGGCCGGACCATTTGTTTGAATCGGACTTCTCCCATTTTGGCGACGACGGGGACTCTGAGCAATTGTCCTTCTTCTTTAGGAAGCGTTTTGGAAAGCAGCAATGCTCCACATTGCATGACGGATTCGCAAAGAATCACCCCCGGAACAATCGGGAACTGCGGATAATGCCCCTGAAAAAATGGTTCTTCGTTCGTAAAGGTTTTACGACAATAAATCCGTTGTTCGTCATGTTCAAGAATTTCATCAACAAAGAGAAAAGGAAAACGGTGTGGTATTGAATCCAAAATTTCCTGAAGTTTCGACTCCGAGTCCATTGTATCGACAAAAATAGCGTAAAAAAGTTTGAATTGTAAAAAGGGGACAAAACGTCTTTACCAACCGAAAACGATGACAACCAGTCCACATGACATGATTGTCAGACCGCCAATTGCGTGAGAATACCGTTCGAGAAACTGAAGATTAAGAGCCTTAATGCCGCATAATCCGAGATAGACGGAACTCATCATGGTCAGAATCGTCAACGAGCAAAACACAATTGCCGTTAAAACCACACAATGAGTTCCAACGAGTGATGCTGCGCTAAGGATCGGGAACATGATTTCACAAGGACCAAGTGCGAGAACGATGAACAAAATCCAGGGAGTCAGACTGTCCCGGGTTGTCTGAACATGAAAATGTGAATGTTCATGCACATGTGTATGTTCATGTTCATGCTCAACCTCATTTTCAGCATGAAGATGAAGATGTGTATGGGGGTGATAACGGATAATATGCCGAATTCCCCAGATCAAATAGGCTGAACCGAGAGCAACGAGCAACCAAGCCGCAATACTATTCCGGTATTCGTTAATAAACTCAAATCGGGTTTCCGTGAACCAACTGCTAAAGAGGTAAAGAGCAACGACCAACAACAGAGCGGTTGCGACATGCCCGACTCCGCAGATGAAGGTCCAAAGCATGGAACGGAACAGGCTCCATTTACATTTTTTGGTCAGGACAATAAACGGCAAATAGTGGTCCGGTCCGGCAAGGGTATGAAAAACCGCCGTTGATGCAGCCCAAACAATAATCGCCCAAAAAGTTAATTCTTCGCCCATACTCTTGTTGATAACGTGATTGAGAGTCTAGTGAAATACCCCTACACCAACAGAGAGGGATTATATCACAATTGGCGGGCGATTTCACTGGGGAGGTCGAATAAGTTCTGTGTGTTTTTGGAGAAGGGAGAAGAGAGAAGGTAGGAGGTAGAATTAGGAATTGAGAAGGAAGAGCATGGAGAAGAGAGAATTGAACCCAACAAAAGAGGAGTTGCACAAAGACAAAAGTGAAACCGGTTGATTTGCGAGACACCGTTATCTTCCTGTATCCCTCTTCTTTCCTCCAACCTCCTTTTTACGCGCGGAACGATGTTCCTCGGCTAAACATTACGCGCGATACGTTGTATCGCGGCTAAACGACACAAGTCCTCTTCTTCAAACTCCTTGCGAGCCAAACCATTTCAGGTACAATCTGACCGTCAGGTGTTCAGTTTTCAGCCGACCCTGTTCAACCTTGTCTCTTTGATTCCACCTCTTCCTTTTGATTCCATTTCTTCATCTTCTATCCCTCATTCGTCAATGCTCGATTACAACAATCCTTTGATTGAGCGATACAGCTCGTCCGAAATGTCACATCTTTGGGGACCTCAACGCAAGTTTAGCACTTGGCGTCAACTTTGGGTCGCATTAGCCGAATCTGAAGCCGAACTCGGTCTCCCGATTACTTCCGACCAAATCAAGGAATTAAAAGCTCATGTCCAAGACATTGATTTTGAAAAAGCAGCCGAATATGAAAAAAAATTGCGGCATGATGTCATGTCCCATGTCCACACTTACGGTGATGCTTGCCCAACTGCAAAAGGGATCATCCATCTTGGCGCAACCAGTTGTTTTGTGACCGATAATACCGACGCAATCCTGCTCCGAGAAGCGTTGATTCTCGTCCGCAACCGTTTGGTTACTGTCCTTGACCGTCTCGCCCGGTTTGCCCAAAAATACCGCAATGTTCCGACTCTTGCATTCACTCACTTACAACCCGCTCAACCAACAACGGTCGGAAAACGAGCCTGTCTTTGGGCCTATGATCTTGTTCTCGACCTTGCTGAAATCGAACATCGAATTGCAACGGTTTTACCGCTTGGAAATAAGGGGACAACGGGAACACAGGCGAGTTTTTTGAAGTTATTTGAAGGGGATCACGAAAAAGTCCGGCAATTGGAACGACGCTTTTGTGAGAAAATCGGGTTCACCCGATCTTTTACCGTAACCGGTCAGACCTATCCTCGCAAAATGGACTCCCAAGTCCTCGATTGTCTTTCAGGAATTGCCCAAAGTGCGCACAAATTTGCGACGGACTTGCGAATTCTTGCACATCGTAAGGAAATGGAAGAACCGTTTGAACGAAGTCAGATCGGTTCTTCAGCAATGCCGTATAAACGGAATCCAATGCGAAGTGAACGAATCTGCTCTCTCGCCCGATTCGTCATTTCGCTCCAATCGAGTCCGGCTGCAACGCTCGCCGTACAATGGATGGAACGTTCATTAGATGACAGTGCAAACCGGCGTTTAGTCCTTCCTCAAGCGTTTCTTGCAATCGACGCTTTGCTGATTCTTTATCAAAACATTGCAGAAGGATTGGTTGTTTACGAAAAGGTCATTCAGAAGAATCTGAACGAGGAATTGCCGTTTATGGGAACCGAGAACATTCTCATGTCGGCTGTTGAACAGGGAGGAGATCGTCAGGAACTGCATGAACGGATCAGGACACATTCTCATGCAGCCGCTCATGTCATCAAGGGAGAAGGGGGGACAAACGACCTTTTGGACCGATTACGTCATGATCCGGCGTTTGCAAAGGTAGACATTGACGCTGAAATGAACATTGGTCATTTTATTGGCCGGGCTCCTGAACAGGTTGATGAGTTTATTGAACAGGAAATCGAACCGATTCGGCGTCGATACAGCGATTCCCTCGATCTTTCCGCCGAATTAAGAGTGTGAGGAAGATAGGGATTAGGGGATAGGGAATGGGGGATAGGGAGGAAAATCTGCCGTTTAGCCGCGATACAACGTATCGCGCGTGATGTTTAGCCGAGCAGTTTGGACGTAATACAGCAAAGACACAAGATAGAGAAGAACAGGCAAAACCGTCGCTTGACTTTTTGCGGCTTTTTTCGTAGAATTGCGCAGAGTTTGAAACTTGCTCCATCATTCCTCACGAAAGGTTGTCTATGTCCAAGCTGAAACCATTTTTCATGGGGATGCTCGCCCCGTTCGGCTTTGCCCCTTGGTCTGTCTTACCTCCATCCCGAGGACCATACCGCCCTGACCCGAGCAAATACGCCCCGGAACGAGACGCCGAAAATCTCCAAAATGACTGGAAGACGATTGGTTCCTACTTCAAAATCACGACCAACGATGAACGAGAATCCTCCTGCGAACAGTGAACGGAGTAAGGGAGTACCTGCATCCATGCTCTCCGTGTCAACCATGTATGTCGGTGTCGTCCCTCCACCTGAGATCGTCCAAGCGTATGAACAATACGCACCTGGTGCTGCTGAGCGTTTTTTGCGTATTGCAGAGAGGGAACAGGACCGACGTATCAAAGCCGAAGAACAGGAACAGCAATTGTTGAAGCTCCAAGAGGAGAACGAAACGGCCAATTTCCGCAAAGGACTGTCAGCTTCGATGCAATTGATGGTGATGATGTTCGGTTTCATGTTCTTCTGTGCTTGGCTCCGACTGGAAGGTCCCCTTGTCGCTGCTCTTGGTGTTCCGCTCCTCGGCGCAATCGGCTCCATTGTTGCCCAGTTCATCTGGCGCAAAAAAAGGATGTAAGACAAAAACTCGCAGAACCGGTCGTTTAGCCGCGATACAACGTATCGCGCGTTTTGAAGGATCGGGAAGAACTGGCTTAACGTCTCCATCCTTCGATCATAAACCGTAAACCCCAAAATGGTTATGAGTACCGTCACTGAAACGCTCGCGCCTGTCGAAATCTGGGAAGTCATGCTGGATGACGCAACGATCAAATTCTTCGAACCGCTCGTCCTTCAGCCGGTTAGGGAACACGACGATGAGGAAGATGAACCAAGCGAAACCGAGTATCTTTCCGTTCGTCTGCCAAAACTGAATATTGATGTTTTTGCCGCTTCGCACTCCGAATTGGTTGATTGGGTAAAAAGTGACATCCGAAAGATGTGGGAACATTTTGTCCGGCAGGATGATGCCAAACTCTCGAATTCCGCTCTAATCTTGAAACGCAACTATCTCGCAGTCGCTGAGGAAGTCTCAAATGGGTAGAGTTCGTTCGGGACGAGAGATTGATGCGGCTCTTCGTAAAAAAGGGTTTCGGCGTGATTCTTCCGGGGATCATCTGTATTATTTCTTCACGGACTCAACGGGGTTGGAATTGCCAATCAACACGAAAATGAGTCATGGTATGCTTGGAAGTACGATTGACGTTAAGACACTTGCCCTGATGTCCCGGCAATTGCACCTTACCAAGTCACAGTTTCTTGATTTTATTGACTGCACACTTTCGGAGTCGGGCTTTCGTGACATTCTGAACCAACTCGGTTTGGTCTAGGTTTAGCCGCGATACAACGTATCGCGCGTAATGAAGCGCAGAACGGCGTTCTGCGGCTAAACGGCAGATCGCTTCACTCCCCCCTATTCCCTATCCCCCAACCCCTATTCCCTACCTCCCCCCATCTCCACATTGATTGCCGGGTCCGTCTGTTCAGGAACCGTTACGACTCCGCAACTGACAATGAATTGAATCGCCTGATCGAGTGAAATGCCAATATCATGCGTCTGACTTTTCGGAATCGTCAACGTAAAACCGGTCAAGGGCATTGGAGACGTCGGAACCAGAATTCCATACGTCGGTTCCCCAATCAGTTTCTCCATTTGCGGCAATCCCTCGCTCGTTACAAGAGCGAGAACCCAGATTCCACGTCGGGGCCATTCTATTGCTACAATCCGCGAATACTGAATTTCCCGTTCCCCGAAAATGAAATCGCTAACCTGTTTCACGGCTCCGTAAACGTTGCTGATGATTGGGAGTTGTTTGACGAGATGCTCAAAACGGGACCAGAAGAACCGACCGATTTCAGCTGCCATAAAACGTCCAACGAGGTACAACAGCAGGAGAAACAGGAGAATCAGAGCCGGGATAAAGAGGGCGGGGTGTAAATACGTCTGATCGATATACCGTTGATAAATCTCCAGACCTGTTTTCGGCATAGGATTCTTGGCATTACTCGACTTGCGCACAATTTCCCAGACATACGTCGGGATGTAGGTAGAATCGTCAACACGATGATACATCCCCTTCTTGTACAAAATGTCCGTTCTTCCCCGTTCAGATTCGGAGAGTTGGCGTTCGAGAACAATATCTGCTGTTCCCCAAATCAACAAGGCCCGGGTTGAGGTGTGAACCGGGTTAATGACATAGGTCATAACAGTTCCCCCAATCCAGAAAAAAATCACAACCGTTAAAAGGGGAGGAAAGAAAACCCCCAAACCGCGTAAGAGAACGCGACGAAACGCGGACGGACGCGGTTTGTTGAGGTTCAACGTTGCTAACTGTTCCTTGACCTGTTCGGTGATTTGGGTTGCAACTGTAGGGTCTTTGGACATGACGGGACCTTTTCCTGACGTTTTGCTGATTGGGCGTTTGCTGATTTCAACGCGCTAAGCGACCTTGTTCTGAAAGATCATCTCAGAGCGTCAACTTCAGCGTAGAAACACTTCATTTCAACATTATACGTCAAAAAAAGGCCCTTAAAAGGTATCCGTTCACGGCAATTTGAATTGGTCTTGACATGATTGAGGTATCAAACGTATACTGCGGTCATTATGGATGCCAAAGATAAACGTATCGCCGAACTCGAAGCTCTCGTCAAAAAATTGCTCGAACGCATC
>JBOFQB010000113.1:0-120548 GCA_051660685.1 Thermoguttaceae bacterium
CCCTTGTTTTCGATTCTGTTTACAATCCTGAGAATACATTGCTCATTAAACAGGCGAGAGCAAAAGGGTGTACGGTCGTGAGCGGCGTCGAGATGTTTATTGGGCAAGCCTGTATGCAGTTCAAACTGTTTACGGGAACGAAAGGACCGGCTGGTCTTATGCGAAAATTGGTCAAACGGGCAATTTCGGCAATTCACGAAGAAGAAAGTGAATAGGGGTTTTGTATTTAATTAAATCCGTTGAGCCGGGATACAATGTTTCGCGCGACGAGAATGCAGAAGATAGGAGGGAGGAGGAAAGAAGGGGGATACGGGGAGACAACGGCGTCTCGCGCGTTCACTGGTTCCTTCCCTTTGTTGAGGAATCCGTTTTCCGTTCTCATTCTCCATTTTCCATTCTACCTTCTACCTCCTAACTTCTCCCTTCTCCAAGAATACGCGCGGAACGATGTTCCTCGGCTAAACTACAATAAGGTAATAGTCAGATGAGTTTTCTCAATCCCCTGCTCAATCTTCTCGGTCTAGGCGGTCTCGATTATCAACGCCGCTTCGAATTGCTCCAATCCGCTATTTCAGGCACCATGTCCCGGGTTTATAAGGCCAAAGATCGTAAAACCGGGGAAATTGTTGCACTGAAGATTTTGGACAAAAAGAAACTGAATGATGTTGAAGCCCGATATAAGGCAATGAAAGGAGTCCATAAGCCGAGTGAAGGGGAAATCGCCGTTCAACTCAAACATCCCTACATCGTCAATACGCTTGAACATGGTTTGACCAACAAAGGTGAACAGTATCTGGTCATGGAATACCTCGAAGGAACCGGTTTGAACAATGTTTTGTTGGTCAAACAGGATTTAATGGCGGGAGCACGCATGTTATACATTCGTCAGGTCGCAGAAGCATTGCTCGCCGTTCATGATAAAGGTTTCATACATCGTGACATTTGCCCGCGTAATCTTCTCTTTACAGGAGATGCCAATGTGTTGAAACTGACGGACTTTGGACTTTCCGTTCCTGAGAAACCGCCCTTTACAGACCCGGGAAATCGAACGGGGACACCGAATTATATGGCTCCTGAATTGGTTCGTCGTCGTCCAACAGATCGACGTTTAGACATTTTTGCGTTTGGCGTGACCATTTATGAGCTTTGTTGTCGGGAATTACCTTGGCCCCGCGGAGAAACAGGTCTTGCAGCAATGACGCACGATCAGGCACCTGCGCCGATTCAGCAATATCGACCGGACATCAACCGTGTTTTGGCGCAAGCAATTCATTCCTGTCTGGTTGCTGAACCAAAAGACCGTTGCCCGTCTATGGAACGGTTTTTGACAATGATTGCAAAAGTGGACTATGAAGATGAATGATAATGGTAGGGAATAGGGAATAGGGGATTGGGGGGCTTGGGGATTGGAGGAATTTTTTTGCTCTTGGACGAATCGCCGTTTTATCTTATGATTCGGTTTTTCCGGTCTCGCAGCAGACAACAGACTTGTGTTGTCGCTTTTGACATTGTTTTTGCCGGTTTTGCCGAAAAAATGGCCGATTTTCGAACACATCTCACTTACAGCACAGGAACAGGTGTCTTGTACGGCGGAGTTCTTTCGCTGTTCGGGTTTCCTCTCCCCAGTTGCGCTTTGGCAGGAGGAGCATGTGCGATTTCGGGGATGCTCCCGGATATTGACAGTAAATCGAGTCGGGCGTTGCAGGAATGTCTGTATCTTGCAGCCGGAATTGTCGCAATGCTCACGGTCAGCCGACTGCGGGAATTCGCAATTAACGGCGATATTGTTATTTTTTTCGGAGCACTCGCTTTTCTCTTCGTCCGCTTCATTGTCGGGGCGTTCGTTCGCAACTTTACCGTTCATCGGGGAATGATGCACAGTGTCCCCGTTGCCCTGCTCGTCGGGGAAATCGGCTTTCTCCTCTCTTCAGGAACCCCCCTCTTGCGCTGCATCAAAGCAGGAGGTATCACTCTCGGTTTTCTCTCGCATCTCGTTCTCGATGAAGTGTACAGCATTGACGCAAATGGTCGGGAATTCAAACTGAAGAAATCCTTTGGAACGGCTTTTAAGTTTTTGGACAAGTCTTCTCACAAAAATCTGCTCATTTATGGAATTTTAATTGCAAGTACACTTTTTGTCTGGAATGAGCCTTATTTGATCGCACACTTCTTTTCCAACACGGGACGAATCGCTTCAATTGGTTCAGACGCTTTATTGCGATATTCAGAAGAAGTTTATGGAGATGAGGTGATGAAGAACAAAGTCAACCAACAATTGGCTTGGTTTCGCGCTCTTGGAGGAGACTATTGGGGATATGGAGAGACAAGTACGGGAAATGACGGGACTGAATTGGGGCAGACGACAGTGAATGCAGGAGATTTGGGTTATTCCGAAGAGACAGGAAAAGATTTTGCAGCCGACACTACAGGACGTTCAGAGACGGTTCAAGGACTGCAAATGGTTGATTCGCGCAATTTTGCGCCGATTTCAGAGTTCAACGAATCGTCCAACAATCCTGTTTTGCCGTTTAATGTGCAAAGAACCCTTCCTCAACAGGTTCAGGAACAGTTTCGAGAACCGGTTCTGGAATCGAGGGGGGGGGGGGGGGAACGGGTTTCAACAACAATGAATCGGCAATCCCGTCTCAGTCGGTTTCCACGTTTTCGCAAAGGTATGCCGATCAGGCAGGACAATCAGGATCAGCCCGATTGACCCCATCTCCCGCCCCGCCTGTTCCTGCTCCCGTTCGTTAACAAGTTTTGCGAAAAGGAGCAATTTTCATTTTTGAACCACGAAAATCACAAAAGACACGAAAACCTCACAAAATACCGTTTTTCGTGTCTTTAGTGTCTTTAGTGGTAAAAACAAACCCGTCTGACCCGGCTCGGTTCAAAGTGCAAAACCAAACTTGTTAGCAGTCTGGTTCGTTAGGTAAGCTCTTGACAGAACGGTTGAAATCGGGCAATATGGGACGCGCGATACGTTGTATCTCGGCTAAACAAACGACATTGACTTTTTCTCCCGATTTCCTATGTCTGAAAACACGTTGTCCCAAAATGACAAATCCGCAAATGCCAAATGGTCAGAAAAGACGAATCAGAAGTCAATGAACATTGAACCGAATAAGGCTGGTCAACCATCTATTCTCTCACGTCTGCGATTCTGGGGAATTCTGATTCTCGCCGTAATCGGAATTGCCTATTATTACTTCAGTCGTCCCTCAACAACGACACAGTATGGGGACGTTGTTCCTGTTCTTGCCGGGGAAATTGATCGGGTTGAACAACTTGCGCAGACAATGGATTCGGGGTTTGAACCGGGTATTTGGCCCGGTTGGAGAGGTCCAACCGGTCAAGGAATCGCCCCCAAAAATTCCCCCCCCACTTCTTTCGGACCCGAAAAGTCCGTCCGTTGGAAAACCTCGATCCCCGGAAAAGGGTATTCCTCCCCCATTATCTGGAAAGATCGTCTGTTTTTGACGACCGAGTTGGACCAGAAACTCTACTTAATTTGCCTGAATCGGGAAAATGGTTCGGAACGTTGGAGAAAACAGGTTGGTGAGGGACAGGGATCGACACATAAGGAAAATGGTTTTGCTTCTTCAACCCCGGTTACAGACGGAGAACGGGTTTATACGTTTTTTGGCGCAACCGGATTGTTCTGTCACGATTTTCAGGGAGAAGAAGTCTGGAAAGTTAATCTAGGAAATCTGCGTCATATACATGGTCTTGCATCGAGTCCCCTTTTGTACAACAATCTGGTGATACAGTTGTGTGATAATGCGAGTGATTCGTACATTGCAGCGTTTGATAAAAGATCGGGCCAAGAGATTTGGCGAAAATCCCGACCAAGTGGGGGCGGTTGGACAACCCCGGTTGTTGCAACCGGAGTCGATCAGGGGGGGAACAAGCGGGATGAACTTCTGGTCAACGGAAATTGTCCCGGTTTCACCATTCCCGGGACCTTTGTTGCGTATGACCCCCAAACCGGGTCGGAATTATGGTCCTGTTCCGGTCCCGTCGGTTGGGGAATTCCAACCCCCGTTTGCTCGCTCGAAACTGTTTATGTTCTTTGCGGGCTTAATGGTCGTGTTGAAGCAATTCGACTCGGCGGAAAAGGGGATGTCAGTTCAACGCATCTTCTTTGGGACCGAACCAAATCGAGTCCCTATATTCCGTCCGGCCTGTTGTACCGAAATCGACTCTATGTTCCAAGTGATCGCGGTCGGATTGACTGTCTTAACCCGGGAAGTGGAGAACCCGTCTATGAGAAAAAGGTTGGAGATACGTTTTATGCGAGTTTGGTTGCAGCAGATGGAAAGATTTATGCAATCGGCAGAAACGGTAAGGCGCTTGTTCTTGAAGCAGGAGATGAAGGAAAAGTCCTTTCCGAAACTGATTTTGAGGAAACCTGTTTTGCATCTCCGGCAATTGCCGATCATCAACTTTTCATTCGGACGGAAAGTACACTTTTCTGTTTTGAGTAAAAAAGTCGTTTAGCCGCGATACAACGTATCGCGCGTTCTGAAATTTCAATACGCGCAGAACGTTGTTCTGCGGCTAGAGCGTTTCCAAAATTACTATACATGCACAACACCAAACTGTCCTTTAATTTGTGCGTCAAAAATACATGCAATGTGTATACCAATTATTGAAATGCTCTAAACGACATATATAGGTCGCTGCTATGCAGCTACAAAAGGACACAGTACATGCGGCTGCTTTCATATTTCATACGCCTATCATCTGACTTTCAATCTCTGCATCCCACTTTTTAACCTCGGAATTGTTCATGGACCCCTCTCATTCTTCAAATCGGAATTTTTTTGAGTCGGGTCTTGAACTGAAATGTCTGTTCTTCTTCGGGTTGGCGTTGACCGTTGTCATTTCCGTCAGTTTCTACATGTATTGGAAAGTGACCGAAGTACAGATCAAGTTGCAGAATCCAAGAACGGCCAATATATTGGTCGAACAGGATATGATTCTCAAACATTGGAAACTGTCGAACCAAACGGATTCGGGTTCAGGATCATTTACCAACCGTTCGCCGGGAAAATCGGGCAAAGAGGACCCCAACACGATTGGGGCTGACTTCAGTCAGTTTATGGAACTGATTACAGAGGGGTTACGCAAGGAAAAATTCAAAAGTCGTGCCCTAAGGTCCAAATACTATCAAAACAGTTTCAAACCTCAAGCGTCGGAAGACTCACTTCCTCAGAATGATTTTGAACGTGATCTTTTGGAACGGTTTCAACGGATTCCGACGAATTGGCCGAACAACACGGATTCGGATTCGGCGGATTACATTGACAAAGCGGGGGAATACCACTATTACCGACCTGTTCGGGTCAACGATAAGAGTTGTACGGACACCTGTCATCCTCCTTCTTATGATGATGATCCGGTTTTGGGCGATCTGATTGCTGTGATTCATGTTGCAATCCCAAAACCTCCTGCCCGGGATGCAATCGCCAAATACTGGGCGTTACTTCTCGGACTTTCAATTGTAACGGCGTTTCTTGCGCTCATTGCTTTTTATATGGTGATTCGGCTGATTATTATTCGTCCTCTTCGTAATCTTCGTGATGTTGCAGAAGGAATCAGTCGGGGAGACATTTCCAAGCGGGCTGATTTGCATACAGGAGATGAATTTGAGTTACTTGGTGCTGCTTTTAACCGGATGTTGCGACATTTGGTGACAGCGCAGGAAAAATTGCGGGGGACGAACAATGAACTGGAGTATAGGGTCAATGCTCTTGCGCACATGACGACGATGTTGAATGAGTCGAACCGTCTTAAAAGCGATTTTATGGCGACGATGAGTCATGAATTGCGAACCCCGCTCAACAGTATCATTGGTTTTAGCGAGGTTCTCGCCTCAATTGCAACCTTGGATGATAAACAAAAGCGTTATGTCAACAACATATTGCAATCCGGTCAATCGCTTTTGACGATGATTAACTCGATCCTTGATATGGCGAAACTTGAAGCGGGACGTATGGAAGTCCAACTGAGCAGTTTTCAAATAGGGCAGGTCGTTTCGGTTCAATCGGACCTTGCAAAACCGCTTTTAGACAAGAAGAACATTGATTTGGAACTTGATATTCCGTCCAATCTGGAACCGGTTCGTCAGGATGAACAACGGATACACCAGATACTGAACAATTTACTTTCCAATGCAATCAAGTTTACACCAGAAGGGGGTAAAATCAAAATCATGCTTCGTCGGGAAGAACGCCCTCCTTTACCTGCTTTTTTGGTTGATACAGGTTTGAATACGGCGACCCGATTGAAACTGGCGCAAAAAGAGATACCCTACATTATCCTGAAAGTCCGAGATACAGGCGTTGGTATTTCCAAAGAGGATCAGGCAATTGTTTTTGAGAAGTTCCGACAAGCAAAGAGTTCGACAATGACGCGGGAATTTTCAGGAACCGGTTTGGGTCTGTCCATTGTCAAAGAACTCTGTAAAATGCTCGAAGGTGAGATTTCTCTTGAAAGTGATTTGGGAACCGGGAGTACATTTACTGTGCAACTTCCCTGGTTGTTGGAACAACGAACCCGATCAGAGTCGGAAATTATGGCGGAGATACAGCAGTTTACACTAAAAGGGACAACGCAATTGAAAAAACAGTGAGCAGGGGATAGGGAATGGGGGGATTATGGAATAGAAGTTCCTGATGATCCGCGATACTCCTTATCGTGTGTTCCAGAACCGCAAAATAAGACGCAGAACATTGTTCTTGGGCTAAACGACAAAATCTCACCCCATTCCCTACTCCAACCATCTTCCCCCTCATGTCCTCACTTGAAATACTAATCGCCTGTTTTCCGCTTGCCCTCTATTTTGGCAAAATGGGAATGTTGCACTTTCGCCCTTATCCAACTCTTTGGAACGGCGTTCAGGATGTTCTGTTCCTCTGTTTCGGAATGAGCGGACTGTTTTTTGTCGGGCCCCTTAAACTTCTCTGTCCACTCAACATTTTTGCCTTTTGGGGACTCAATGCGTTCGGTCTGTTGCTCATGATCTACATTCTGCTCAGTATTCTCATTGCCGGAAAACGAGGATGCAAAACCGTGTTGTACCATATTCCCTGTGTTGAATTTTCCAACATCTGCAACGATTTGGTTCAGGAAAAACAATTGGAATTGGTTGGAAACACTTACAAGGTTCTTCACAATGATGTTCAGTTTCAGGTCGAAACAGAACCCTTTTTCGAGACAGTGATCTTGCGCCCTACTTCCAACCAATCCAGTATCGAGGATTGGTTTGCTTGGGAAAAGGTATTACGGCAATTTCTGCGTAACCGGTCTGTCCCCCGTTCACTTTGGGGACCTACTTATTGCTTGATTGCGATTTTCTTGCTGTTTTTTGGCCTTTTTCTTTAACCGACCTCGATTCATTTTGTCTTCCTTCATTGATGAAAAGACCCCTCTTACTTTGCAAAAAAACATTTCTCTTGTTCTTACAAAAAAACTTATTGGAAAATCTTGCCCAACCTTCCTGTTTTGTGTAGAATAGAGTCCGCAAAGTAGAATGGAGTGATTGGGTAAATTTTTCGGGCATTTGAATTTCGCTCTCAGCCCTTTTTCGCTTGGTTTATGAATAGAACGGCATTTCGGTTTCTGCACGCATCTGATTTGTTTCTCGAACGTCCCGTTGAGGATGTCGGGGATTGTACGCCCGCAATTGAAACACGTCTCTTAAATGCCCCGCTTGAAGCAGCGCGGCGTGTGTTTCACCTTGCGCGCGCTGAAGTGGTCGATTTCGTGCTCCTGAGCGGAAATGTTGTCGATCCTAACACCTCAGGTTGTGGTCCCCTCCTGTTCCTCCTCGAACAGTTTCAGATGCTGCATGAAGCGGGGATTCCGCTTTATTGGGCAGGAAGTGACCTCGATCAGCCGGAATTTTGGCCCGCTGCTCTCGAACTTCCTCCTAATGTCCATTTTTTTTCGACCGGAAATGTCGAAGAATTCATCGTCTTGAAAGAAAAAGTCCCGGTTGCCCGGATTCTGGGTCTGACACGCGGAAAACGTCGCCCGAGTATTCGCGCAAGTCAGTTTGCGCCCGATCCAAGCGGTTTGTATACGATTGTCCTGACAAATGGACGAATACGACCCGAATCGGTTCGCCGAATTGGAATACCGTTTTGGGCACTTGGAGGTAGTCGTCAACGCCGGACAAGTAAGTCGGAACCGACACCGAAAGAGATAACCCGAATGTTGGGGTCGAAATCCGCTCTTGCGTCAACAGGAACGGAGAAAGACCGCAAAACGACTGCGATTGATCGTCAAACGGTTGACCGTAAAGAAGAATGGAAATCCTTTGCACAAAAATCACTTCATTCGGTCAGTTCCGAAGAATTGCGAAGTGACGATTTTTCAGCCCTTTCAAGTATCGTCCATTATCCGGGACCAACACTTGCCCGATCACCCCGGGAAACGGGACAATTTGGGGCAACCCTTGTTGATGTCAGTGTTGAGGGGCTTGCCCGATTGACCTTTTTTCCTGTTTCCCCTTTACGGTTTATTGAAGAGACGATTGAATTGGAATCGGGAGCCGGTTTGAAACAGTTGCGATCAGAGATGCAGAAACGTTTGACCGAATTTCGGGCTGTTAAGAGTCGGGACGATCTGATGATTTCTTGGATTGTTGATTGTCCGGGGGGACCCTTGCCGGTTGATTTGCGGAACAGCGCGGTTGGGGACCAGTTGTTGGAAGAGTTTCGGAATGATTTTGGCGTTGAACCGCCTGTTTGTTGGTCCATTTCGATTACCCCGACGATTCCCGAATTACTCCCGAACAGTGTTTACGATCAAAAAACGATTTTGGGGGATTATTTGCGAGCGGTCCAACATCTCCAGTCACATCCCTATGATCCAATCAATTTGGGGTCTTTTTTGCCGAAAGATGTTGGAGAATTGCCGTTTGGAAAACAACTTCCTCTTGCATTGCCGCATGAAGTTCAGTCGGACATAACATTGAAGCAGTTGTTGACGACGAAACTGGAGAAAGCGAGCGAGTATTTGGAGAAGATTGAGACAGATCGGATTCGTCGACGACTTAGGAAACGGTTGCAGGAGAAAGGGGAATCGACCGAAAAAAGAGAACCGTCTCTTGAACGGATAAAACGGCGAAGTCGTCGTCGTTCGCAACAGGTTTTGAAGCAACTGAAGACGCGAGAAAGTTTGTTGCAAGGTATTTTGCGTGAAGCGGCAATTCTTGGTTGGGACCTGCTTGGAAATGACGAAACCCCGCGAACTCGGAAAAGTCGTTTTCCCGACGATTCGGTTGGAAGTTCCCCGGGGAAACAGTCTGGAAGTAAGAACAGAGAGGAGACGGTATCTTGAGAATCAACTCTCTTGACATAGATCGGTTTGGGTTGTGGAATGACCTGCATCTGACGAAATTGGATGAGGGGTTGAATGTTTTTTATGGTCCGAATGAAGCGGGCAAGACGACCCTTATGGATTTTGTGCGTTCGATTCTTTATGGAATGGAACAACATCGATTACGGTATATTCAACCGCTTAATCAGGATAAGAAGCCGGAATCGGAACAGGAAAAGCGGAAAAAGCAGAAAATCATATACGGCGGTTCTCTTTCAGTTGACTGTGCAGACGGTCTTTTCCGAATACAACGGTCCTTTGATCCAAATGACAAACATGTCGGTTCGGATCGAACCTTGACGATCACTTCGACCGATTCCTTACAACGGGAAAGTTCCGTTTTGCGAATGATTGTTTCTGGAATGGACGAACTGACGTTTAACAATGTTTTTACGTTTGGTTTGGACGAATTGCGTAAACTGGGGACACTTGAAGATACAGAAGCAGCCGAGATGCTCTTTCGGTTGAGTATCGGGTTGGATCGTGTTTCACTTGTCGATGTTCTCAAATCATTGACGCAATCCCGACTGAAAATGTTGCCGATTGATTCCGTTCACAACGGAACACTTGAGCGAATGTTTATGCAGGAACAGAAACTGATTGAGGAGTTGGGGCAAAGTCGTGCTCAAGTTTGGGAGTATTCCCGCTTGTTGACCGAGCAACGTAAACTGAATCGGGTGATTGAACAGTTAAACGAAGAGGTTCTCGGACTGCAACATGAGGGGCGGATCAACGAGATTGCTCTGAATATTCTGCCGATTTGGGACAAACGGGAGTCGATTCGGACACAACTTCGAGAAATGGGAACCGTTATCCCGGTTCCAGCTGATGTTATTCAAGAACTGGAAGAAATTCGGATTTCGCGTGAAAAAAAGCAAGGACAACTGAAAGAACTGAAAAAACAGTATGAGGATGCTCAAAAGCGGATTGAGGAAGTCCCGGTCAACGACGAACTTTGGCAGTTGTCTCCTCGAATTGAGATCATTCTTGAAGAGGAAACGCGAATTATTGAGCTTGACCAACAGATTACGAAAATGGAGAAAGAAGCCGACTCCCTTGAACGGGAGTTGGTTGAGTACGAGTCCCATTTACGATATGGTCGTAAAAAAACGCGAAATATAACCCGGGAAATTCAAGAGGGAGATTCCGGCGATCTGCCCGGTTCCTATTCTTCAGTCGGTTTGGCCGGTTCAACCGGGTTGACAGAATCCGGTTTCACACAATCCGGTTCCTCGCAATCCGGCTCTCGCGCTGTTCCCTCAAAAGAGGGTTCCAACCGTCCCGCACTTGAGCAGAATCGTCAACTCGGCGAATATCGGGTCTATTCCCGACATATTAAGCGGACAAAAGTGCGATATGCCCGAATGAAGCAGATGTACGACGAATTACAGGAACGGTCTAAATCGTTTGCTGAGACAATGAAGACGGAAATGTCAAGACGTGACATTCCCAATCTGGTTGACGCGTTAGAACAAACGAGTGAAATGGTTGCCCAACTGCGACGTCGGGGCAGTATTGCACAACGGTTGGAAGAGTTGGGCCAAATGCGTAAACGGATTGACCAGCAAAATGCCTATTTGATCCAGAATCAGGCTGCTCCATCTTGGGTCTTGGTTCTGCTCGGAGTTGCCGCTATTTTTACGGCAATCTGTCTCGTCATGATTTTCACAAGTCGTCTGCATCCCGCATTTGCAGGAGCAGGAGGAATCGCCCTTGTTCTCGGTTTCATTGGAAAAATCGTTATGGAACGGAATAACGGGCAAAAACTGGATGAGAATCAGCGTCAACTCAGTTCGCTCCTCGCCCAATTGGATCAGGTCAAAAATGATGCAGCTGCAATTGATGTCCGTTTTCCTGCAAATGGACAAACACTCGAAGGCCGTATACAAAATGCGCAAAAGGAACTTTCTGCTCTTGAAAAGTTGATTCCTCTTGACGCTCAACGGAAAGAAACCTCACATCAACTGAAATCATTGGAGAGTCAACTCATTCGGGCCCGGGAATCGGCTCAATCGGCAACACAACGTTGGGGAGAATGGTTGACTTCCATGTCCCTTCCTGCTGATTGGACGCCCCGACAGATCAAGGACCTGATTGGTCGTTATGATCATGCGGGAGAAATCCGTCAGAATCTGGACCGCCTTTATGAAGGAATCAATCGTCGGGTCCGCGATTTGCGAATCATCACAGACCGGATTGACCGGGTTGTTGCTGAAACCAATTTGAAGTTTCCTGACGGTCTTAGTTATGTCGAAATGTTAGGCGAAATTCGCAAAGCACTCACGCTCAGTGAAGAAGGGGTCCGACGTCGGAAATCGTTGACTGCCGAATTGCGGAAATTACGCCCTGCTCGAAAACGTCTTTCAGCCGCAATTCAGCAAATCCGTTCTCGTCGGACAGACTTGTTGCGACGATATGGGGCAACGTCGTCCGAACACCTGTTGCAACTTGCCGAAAAATATAGTGATTACGAACAAATTCTTGCACAAGAAGAAGCGGTTCAACGGGAAATCAACGCGCTGATGAGCGGTTATGTTCCTGAAGAAACGGTTGCTCAACAGGTTGGACCCGAGAATCGAGCAAATCTCGACAATCAAAAAGAGTCGATCAATCGCCGTTTGGAGACGACCAAAACACATCTTCGTGAAGAAACCGAAAAACATGGTCGTCTCACTCTCGAATTGCAGCAACTCGCACAAGATCAGAGTGTCCCCAAAAAACGTCGGGAATTGGCCGTTCTAACCGAAAAATTGCGGCGTTCGGTTCACACTTGGCAGGTTCAGGCGGTTTCTTGTCGGATTCTCGAAGACATCCGTAAAGGATATGAACGGGAACGACAACCTCAAGCTCTTGCAGAAACGTCCGATTATTTTCGCCGTTTAACAGCCGGAAAATATCAACGGGTCTGGACTCCACTTGGAGAAGACACGCTCAAAATTGATGATTCGGACCTGAACACTTTTGATGTCAGTCTCCTCTCTCGCGGGACTAGGGAACAGTTGTTCATCTCGCTCAGATTGGCTCTTGCTGCTTCTTTTGCGCGACATGGTTCTGATTTGCCCTTAATTCTCGATGATGTTATGGTCAACTTTGACACAAGAAGAGCGCAAGCAGCCGCAAATGTTCTTGCCGAATTTGCAACCGGGGGACGACAAATCATCCTCTTCACTTGTCATGAACATATTTGTCGTATTTTTCAACGAATGGACGTTCCTGTTCGTATTCTGCCCGATTTCGGCGAACATCGAAAAGGGGTTCGCGTTTTACTCCCCATTTCCGTCTTACAAAAGCGTGAAGCAGATCGGGTTGCGTCCGAACGATTGGTTATGGAACAAGCATTGGAAGAACACGAAATGGTTGGGGACAACACAACCGAATCGGAAAATGGACAACAGATAGAAAACTGAGAACAATCGGACAACAGATAACAATCGGACAATAGACCGTATTGAAAAACGGACAACATTGGACAATTATCGTCCGGGGATATATTGGAGCGGGTTCAGTCGTTCAAGTGAGGGGTTCAACCGTTCAAACGGATTCCAACGAGGTGTTGGATTTTCTGGTTGCGTTGGAACAGGCGGGGCTGTTGTGCTGAACACGACCGGGCGAATCGAAACGTCGTCGATCCAGACTTTGCCGACTCCGGTCAACAGGAAGGACGTTTCAAAGATTCCTTCAGCAGGAGCATAACGGTAAAAGGCGAATTCCCGCCAACCTTCTGTTTTGTCAAATCGTAAAGCAAGGGCATCTCCCCCAATCGTGTCCCGAATCATTAGTCCGTCACTTGAACCCGTCAGTTTTTGCGGAATGTTGATCCAACCAGAAACACAAAGCAATTCCCCGGCATTAACAGGAATTCCGGGCGTCGTCAACCAAATGGGGGCGGTTTCAACAACAGTTCCGGTTTCTCCTTCTTTAACGGGTTGGACCGAAAGATAAAGGGCCCGGGTTCCATTAAGGACATTTCCCGGAACAAGTGAAGCATTTGCAGAAACATTTTTCAGTCGATGTTGTTCATGTCGCCAACCAACTCCCGACCAAGTTTCCAGATTACATTCAAAATCCCCGCAAAGCAGCTGATTCTGACCTAATTGGGCAAAACGGAAATCATTGAATGTTGCAACATACGCAGGAATTGTGGAGAAACAGGTCGAAACGGGGGTCATGGAACGGTTAACATCGGGTCGAACAGCGTACATCCACATTTCGCGTTGTGCTTTGCGCAACCCCCGGGTTGCCCATTCTGCTTGCAAATAAGCATGAGCATAGTCCCGACGCTCAAGTAAGTCTTTTGCCAATTGAATATCTTTTCGCGTTCCCTGCAAAAGGGTTTCTTGTTCAGACACATTGACGAGCGGATTGGCATCATTGCTCCAAACCGGAATCGCCTTACTGTCACTTGCCTGTTTCAAGGTCTTCAGTGTTTTTTCGTCGGATTCCAACCGCATTTCGGCAAGGTCCAACGCCAATTGTGACATCGCTTCTCCAAATTCAGACGCCCTTGCTTCAATTGTTCCCCGAATCGTCCCGGATTCGGTCAGAACAATGAGCGAATTCAAACTGGCGTCCGACAATTCAACCCAAGTCCCCCCCGCAATTCGTTCGGACTTGATCGGTTCTAACACTCCAGGTGTCAACAAGCGTGCATCATAGGTTTCTGGAACTCCCGGGAGTCGAAATGCAGCTGCGCCCGCTGCTGCTGTTCCCAACGCATACTGACTGTTCGATTCATTCCAAATCGGAAGAAGCAATTTGGCCCGATCCCGACGTAAAAGGACCCCGGAAAGTTGTGGATTGGTTGAAGGAACAACTGTTTCGACGAGACCTTCTGCAAACCATTCCTCAATGAGCATCAATTCCATATTGAGTAAGGCGAGAGATTTGGCCCGATATTTCGTCTCGACATTATCTTCTGTTAACGGAGTCGAGGAAAGAAAGAGAATTCCGTGAGAACCGCTCGCCAAACCTAATCGGGCTAAAAGACGAATTTGGTCAAAAGAGACGATAATCGGTTGTTCTTGGTATCCCCCGAATAAATCCCATTGTCCGACCAATTTGGGGTCAGGTTGTGTTTGAACCGCTGTCCAACGAGGTGTACTGGGGAGTGCCAATTTGGGATATTCGGTCAACCAACGACCATAATCCTGTAAATCAAGCGTCGTCAAAAGCGGTTCCCGACGTGTCATAATCACCATGTCGGGGATTCGGCTGAAATCGACCAATCCGCTGTCAACCGAGCAGACGAACGGACGATTCCGACGAGCCCTATTATCAGCCGACTTCAAATCCCGGGCCAATTGTTCAGTCGGTTGGAAATCTTTCTGGACCAGACGATCCCCGAGATTCCAAGCGAGGACCGAATCGTAATTGGTACTTGTTGGGGGGAGATTTTGGAAGGACGTATTACTTAATCCAACCCCGTTGGAAGGAGGAGGGGGACAGATCAACCAAATATTCGCCTGTTTCGCCTCTTCAAGCAATTCGGGACTAGGTGGAGTTGAGAGCCAAACGGCGTTAAATTTCAGCGAATGGAGCAACGCAAGCGGTTCTCCCCGATATTCAATCGCCCGAACACCAATTGCCGTTTCCAATCCCCGATCAGGGTCGCGGACCCGAACCGCTTGTCCCCCAATTCGGATGTTCCGCAATTTCGTTCGCTGATCGGACAATGCCCCTTCTGTTCCCGCATAAAGTATGCTCGATGTCGCTTCTCCGCCGTTTTCCGTCAAATACTGTTGAAATGTGTCCGAATCCGTCAAACGCATTTGACGATATTGATCAACACCTGTTTCTCGTGAACGCCCCGTTCGGGAATCCGAGGAACCGTCAAAAGCCGTTTTCGCAATCCGATTCGGATAATTCCCCCCTCCATTCATTTGCAAATACGGTTCTTTGAGATTCCGCCCTTCCAAAACCGAATTCGCCCAAACTGTTCGCCCCATTTCGGTTGGGGTTGAATACTCCCTAAAAACCGGTTCCGAAACCGCACATTGCAAAAAACCGCTCATGTTAATCGGGTCAAACATAGGTCGGAAACCTGTTGCCCGACGTTTTTCCAACGGACTCAGCGTTTCTGACGAATGTTCCAAAGAACCAACGATTTCAATTCGTTGAGCATCTCCCCGCGATTTGGACGAACCCGACTCTTGCGAATCCGGTTTCTGCGATTCCAGCATTTCCAATCGGCGTATTTCAGACCGAAAAGCGGAAAATTCAGGTTCCAGACGTTCCAAATGGTCCGGGAATACTGACCCGACCGGGACGTTTCCGTCAACTCTTAGATCGTCAATCCAAACATTGACCCGGGCGGGACGACCGTCTTGTTCGGGTTTTCCTTCGACATACAAAACCAGTTGACGGACGTACATGTCCCTTGTATCGAGTTTCAAATCAAACTCGGCTCGCAGAAAATTTGCGGTCTGAACCGCCATTTTGAGCAATTGGGATTGACCTTGTTGATCGTTAAAATTCAATTCTTCCCAACGTCCAACATCATTGTACTTGGAACCGGCAATCAAAAAGGTGAACGGGCGACCTGTCTGAGCATTGTAAGTGTGTGGTAAAACGATTTGTACGCCCAAAACCAATCCGGCCCGATCAGAACGAACCCAAAGACTGGGCGAAAGTTCTTGGATCAAACAGGGAAAGTCAAGCGTATGTCCTAAGAAGATGTCCGTTACTTTGGAATCCGGTTTTTTAGAAAAAACAAACTGCCATTTTTCCGACTGTTGACCTCGATGATAATCTTCACTAACCCGTTCACCTTTGATAACGGTTGTCCGGTTTTCACGATTGAGTAATCGCCAAGTCGGCATATCCGTCTCAAATGTATTGATCCAACCGGGCGCAAGGACATCCGATTCGCCGAAAACGGCAAATTCGGAGCAAAGCAGGAAAAAAATCGCAAAAAATGCGAATACTCGGAAACGCAACATGGAGCGGATAATGGTATATTATTATCGTGAGAGTACAGAACAGGACTCTTCCTGAAGAATATCGATTTTTTCCCGTTAGGAAAAGAGCAATTTTGTGGAAAGACCGTTTTTTCCAACCTGAAAGACAAAAACTATCTATCTTAACAAGAAACTCAACCTTGAGAAATCAAAAAAGTGTCAAAACGGAAATTCCCCCCGAGTTGGGCGAACTCGTTCATCTTGTTGCTGCATTGCCGGATGAATACCGAAGTTCTTTTGAAAAGGCAATTTCCCAAGCATCTGTTCACATAGATCGTCGTCGAAAAATTTTAGGCTGTATTCAGGAATCCTTAGCCCAATTGCGACTGGACATGAGGTATCTCATGTTTGATTTGGAAGCGACTCGGCGAGAACGGGATTGTCTGCGCGACCAGTTGGACACCTAAACAGGATTCCTACTCCACATCCTCTTTATGTTCAATCTGTTTCCAATAAGAATCAAATTGAAATGCCGGACTATTATCTCCGTCATGACAGGTGATACAGCTTTTTTGGGCATTTTCTAATTGGAGTCGGACCGCAAGTCGGGACTCGGCTTGCGCGGTTTTGTCTTTTCCCATTTCCGCTATTTTGTGCATTTCACCTGGTCCATGACATGATTCACAACCGACATCAACCAATTTCCCCGCATTTTCTCCTGCTGCAATGTTATAACCGCTTGTGTAAGGATAATGTTCAGCCGGATTCCAACCAACGACGTGACAACCGACACAATCCGGGTCAAAGGTGCGAGCAGGAACAGATGTTGTCGTTAACGACTTCCAAGCATTTGCATGTTTGCTTTTTTTCCAGACATCGTAAGATATTTCATGACAGGATTGACATTCTTTTGATCCAATATACTTACCCAATTGGTCAAAACGAGGATGAACATAGTCCTTGATTCCCAAACCTTTAGGCCCTAATTCGCGCAACCGGTCTTGATAATCCTGCATCATCTCCGTAATAATCGGCGAATTGGCATATCGTGAGTCAATTGCAACAGCTTGATACCGAACAGGATTCTTCGCGTCGTCAAAAACGCCAAGAACAACCGCAAATTTACCTTTTTCGCCAACTTCGATGAAATATCGACCGTCAATGACCTTAGGTGCTTGTCGAGGAGGTTCAGCAGGGGGGTCAGAAACAACAACGATACCGAATTTTTTCGGGAATGATTTGAGAAATTCCTCGGTTTCTTCCAGAACCTGACCTCTTTTTCCGTGAGAGATGAGAACGAGGTAGTCACAATTCTCCTTTTCCAAAGCAGGAAGGATTTCGCGGACACGGATAATGGGGTCGGTTTTAACGATTTCCTGATTGTCGATTTCCTCAAGAAGACCTTTGGTGATGATCGAGACGACGCCGACTCGGATACCTCCTTGTTCGAGGACGAGGTAAGGGGCAATCATGCTTGGATTGAACTCAAAAGGGGCAATGTTAACAGCCGTAAAGGGACTTTTGACATCCGGGAGATTAACGGTCAAGGTTAACAATTCTTCAGCCGAAAAACGGAGTTCGTTTTTGCCAATTCCAATTGCGTCATACTTCATCTTACGGAGTGCTTCTGCAATGAAATGCAGCTTCAACTCAGCCTGTTTTCCCCCGAAATCGCCGCAAAAATCACCCCCGTCAATTGTGATAAGGGGCCAACCTTTTTCACGCAGACTGCCAAGTAAGGAAAATCGTCGGGAAAGACCTCCTTTCATTTCGAGCATCCCGGCACAACCGCAAGGTTCGAGGTATCCTTCCAAAAAACCGGTAAAGACAAACGCAAATTTCGGTTGGGGCCAATTGACGAAGTATTCGCCGTTTTTCTTAATCGGGTCAAATGTTGTCGAGTCACTTTTCAAATAGGTTTTCAGCTCCGAATCATCAAACGTGACCAGTTGTTGGTCAGACTGTCCCGCCAAATTAACTGTTGGTTGTGATAATTGACCCGTTTGAGAAGGTTGAGTTGGTTTGACTCCCCGCATCTGCCCTTCCTGTTGCTGTTCCGGTTCCGTCGTTGGAGTTGAATCCGCAATCGAATGATTATCGGGGAGAAATTGGACCGTCGATGATTCTGTTTCAGGAGCCGATTCAGGGGTTGGAGCAAAACTGACATCTGAGGAGGGGTTGTCCGCAGATGTCAGTGTCGAAGAGGACAACGAAGACGGTGAAGACGAAGTGGACGAAGATGAAGAGGAAACAGAGGTCGAGACTGATTCTTGGGCAACGACCTGTTTGTCGATTTGGAGGACAGATCGTTGTTCGATTGTCCTCAGAAACAATACCAAAACAACAAAAAGCAGACAACAACGGAATATTCGCATAGAGTCCAGTTTGCAGGGACGTTGTTTTGCGGAAAAACGTCGAACTTGAATAGGTCAAGGTTGATTGGACGGTCGCTACAACTCTTCGCAAACACTTTGCGATTTCCCGTTCTGCGTGTTCAGCGTCGGAAAGGTCAAGTCGGAAATGTCAAACCGTCCGAAGTAGACTTCAGTTGATTCCGAATACTATCTTGATTCGGATTGATTCTCAGCATGATCGGCTTTCTGCAAGGAGGACGGACACAGAACCAACAAATCCCTGTTTTTGAGAAAATAAGGAACTGTCCGTTCAACGGTCCAAGTGTTTCGCAACCGATCACGAAGAACATGATCGTAATTATACACGGAAGTAATCAAACGAAAAGACGAAAGGGACGGTTCTGCGCTAATTTGTTCAAGAAGTCGTTCCAATTCTTCTGTCTGCTCATTAGTAAATTTCTTAATGGACTGTCCCGAATAAAGGACCCAACTCGGTTCTAATACGCCAAATGAAATGAAACGTTCGTGTTGATTTTTTGGCAAAAACGTCGTTCTTGAACATTCTTCCGAAACGACCGGATTCACAACCTGTTGTGAAACACTTGCTGCACCCCATTGATACACAACGATGAGGAACAAATAGGACGTGACCGCAAAAACAAGGGCTTGTTGGGGTCGATTGGAAATGTTTTTTGAGCTGTTTGTGTTGGACAAGGCAAGTCGCAGACCAATTGCACCTCCTAAAACAAGGGTTCCTCCTAAAGTAAGCGGGAGAAGGGTTCCAAGAGTCGGAAGAAAAAGAGAGCAGAGAACGAGAAACGTCGTTGAAATAATGATTCCGACGGAAATCATCATAACCCAAATGGTTGGGGTCCAAAACGGGGCGAGTCGATCCCGATTGCGACTCCATTTTTCAAAATAAGCAGCATACAGAATCGCCAACATCGGGAACATCGGCGCAATATAATGCGGCAATTTGGTCCGAACACAGGTAAAAAAGACGATATAAAACAAAACGGCAATCCAACAAAAATGGTAAGCATTCCGTCGTTGCGCCGAAAGTTTTGTGCGGAATAACTGTCGAAACATGTCGATTAAAAACGGAATCAGCAAAAGTGACCAAGGAAAAGTTCCGAACAGCAAAGCAGCCGGATAAAACCAGATTCCCCCGGAATGTCCTTCCATTGTCCCTTGCGCTCTTCCCAAATTGTGAACAAAGAAGAATTGTTCCGACCAACCCCAATTTGTTTCAAAACCAACCAACAAATACCAGGGACCGGCAATCAGCAACAAAACGGCTAAACCGAGCAACAGTTGCAATTGCAAAACGGCTGCAAAACAGGAGAGAACAACAACCCGAATGAACGGAATGATTTTGTGAACCAATCGTGATCCGCTGTATTGCTGCATTCCGTCTTTACTGTTTTGCAACACAAGAAACAAACCGAGAACGGTGATTGGAAAGACACCTCCTGCCGGACCTTTTGCGAGGACGGAGATGCAAAGCGAACCGTAAAGCAGCAGACTCTGACCAATCGTCAATGTCCGTTCGGAAGAACTGTTGAGCAATCGTCGGGACAACGACGGTTTTCGCTCTTTCCCAGATTGATTGCTCCCTTGATTGGGGGAAAATCGGAAGTCGGGAATGGAATAGACAAAGACGAGCATTGCGGCTGTTATACCGAAAATAAAGTAAGCATCACATGTTGCACCTCTCGCTTCAAGAACAAAAACCAGCATGGTTGCGAGAATGAAGCCGGAATAGAAGCTGATTTTCCGTCCAAACAGCCGTAATGCAAGAAAATAGGTCAAGAGGACAGTACCAATACTGAACAAGCCGGACGGAAATCGGGCTGCAAATTCATTCAGGCCGAACAGGGAGAAGGAGACCAACATTCCCCAAAAGACCAGAATGGGTTTATCTCCGTACAAACTGTAATACTCGGATGCAATCGGGATCATCCCCGATTTGACCATTTCCGACTGTCCCAAAAACTCTTCAGCAAGCGGTTCCGCCCAATATGTCGGACCATTATAAACCGGAACCGTCCATTCCTGACTTCGATACATGTCTCTTGCAATAGACGCAAAATAGGCTTCATCGAAGTCCCAAAGAGCCGAACTCCCCAAAAAACCGTAATAGAGGACAGAACAGAGAGCGATCAGGAGCAGGATGCTCAAGAGGGACGAAAATTTCTGAACCACAATCAACTCCTTTCGATTTCCGACAATCGGTTTGTGTACGACGGATCAACACGCAGAAATGAGAGTCAAGGGGATAACATAATAGTGAACCTTCTCGATAATCCCCGTCTTAACTCAATCTCTGCGTCCTCAGCGTCTCTGCGAGAAACATCCCCCAAAACAAGTTTGCTGTTCTCTTGCTCATCCCATATCCCTATCCCCAATCCTCTATTCCCAATCCCCTACTCTTGACTCATTGCGTGAGCAAGAATTCGAGACGTACTTGGCCGCATAATTCGCGGGTCAACCTCTTTTCCTTCCAAAAGCGTCTTACGAACCTCTTTCCCAGAAATGAAAACGGGTTTCTCTTCCTTATGATTGTCCATTAAATCAACCCGACCAACCGATTCGTAATAGGCCGCAAAACCAACATTGAGCGGTTGCAGTTTCAAATCACCCCCAAGATGCTTAAAAATCTCCTGAGCATCAAAATCACCCCAAATCGCACTTCCGTCATGATAAGGAGCATCGGCATGTTTCCGACCAATAATCAAATCCGTAAAACCAAAATTCTGTCGGTAAATGGCGTGCATGACCGCTTCTTTCGGTCCCCCGTAAAACATCTTGATGTCCAAACCCAAAAGAAGGACCCGATCAGGAACAGCTCCTCCCAACTTCTTCCAGAGTTCAACATCACTGTCCCCCTCGCCAAGAACACGATCCGAAATCAACCGTTCATACGTTTGCATTCGGATTTCTGCGTTGACATCATCCCCTTTGGTTTCGCCAAGAAGCGGGTTCAAACAGGCTCCTGCATTGTGTCCGGCCCGCAATAAGGTTTCCAAACCGTAAACCAAAGCGTATTCATGAGCGCGATGCAACGGATTTCGGGTCTGAAAAGCAACAACCCTTTCCCAACCTTTGTCGTCAAGCAGTCGACGGACGTCATAAGGAGACAGAACGTACTTCCCAAATGCCGGGTTTTTCGGTTGTGGAAGAACCCGAATCCTCCCCCCAACCAAATGTGTCTTATCTGCATCCTGTATCAAAACCATATCCGCGCCCGGATGATCTGTCCGATCTGTCAAATAAACACTTTTCAAATAACGCATTTTTTCCCAAGGAAAAACGTCGGCAATCTCAAGAATCGCAACGATGTCATTCAGGGAATTGACAAGAGCGACATCTTGACCCGCCTTGATCGTTTTCGACATCTCTTCTGTAATCGGCAACGAAATCGGAATCGTCCAAGCGTATTTTTTTCCGTTCGACTCAATCACCGATTCGTCCAAAACCCGATTGTAAACATCGGAATTCATAGGACCAACAAGCGGGCTAAGTCCCCCGTCTCCAAAGCGATAGACACTTGAAAGATCAGCATCACTAACCGGCACTTTCGGCAATGTTGCTGCTTTCTTATTAAATTCCTCGATTTCATTTTTGGCGACAATGCGGCAAACCGGTTCGTTCAAACCGCCGTGAGGGGCAATCAATCCAGACATGAGCGTTACTAACTGTAAGACAGTAAAAATGGAGGAAAAAAAGTACGTCAAAAGGTCCTTGATTCTGTTTCCAACCTGAACGACTCAACATTGAACCGAACAGGATCAAGCGGCAAAAAACGCCGAGCATCAAAACAGTTCATCTCAAGAAAACAAATACTCTCTGCCCAGTATAGGGTATCTGAAATGGTTTTGAACCCCCTCCCAAAAGGACGGAGGGGCAAAGTGTAAAGGAAAAAGGGGTAATTTGTGATAAATGTACTGAATGACTCGAATGAGCGGAATATAACGACAGTCTCTCTCGCAACACTTGCCGGGTTTTGCAGAAAAGCGGAAAATAGGGAGAATTCAAAATACACAAAACAGGAAAACTGTTTGTTGGATGTTCCGTCCTAAAATCATCCGCCCAATCTCTGCGTCCTCAGCGTCTCGGCGAGCAACATCTCCCCAAAACAATTTCGCCGTCTCTCTTCTCTCTTGGTCAAAGTCGAGGAGATTTGACGGAGAAAAAAAATGACGAACTGTCAAAGGACACAAAATAACCCCAACTTTTCTTCCCCCCTTTCTTCTCCTCCTATTCAACATTCTTCTTTCTGTCTCTTTCCGCAGATCGAACCGGCTAAAATATTTTTCCTATTTTGTGAAAATTTTCTTGCATTTTCCTTTGAAACAGGTATCATAAAAGTATAAGAGACAGAGATTCGTACTAGAAGAAAGCCAAAATCGCAAGACACTTGGGCAACTGTACTTTTTTCAAAATGTGGCGTGATCCCGATGTTTTGTGGATTTCAGCCAATAATGACCTGAAACTATCGTCTTAATGAGTACCATTCTAATTGACAAACTGTTGGAAACGGTCGTCGTTCGCGGGGCGAGCGATTTGCATATCGCAGTCGGTCAACCCCCCGTTCTCCGTTTACACGGTCGCCTTGTTAAACTCGAAACCAAAGTCCTTCAACCGGAAGATACGGTTTCGCTGATGAAAAGTATCACCCCTGAACGTTGTCAACAGGAATTGCAACAGACAGGTAGTACCGACTTCGGTTTTGCATTTGGGGACAAAGCCCGATTCCGTGTTTCGGTGTTCAAACAGCGTGGTAATACGGGTATGGTGTTGCGACAGATTCCGAATAAGTTGCTCAGCATGGAAGACCTGAACACCCCCCCGGTTATGAAGGACCTGATTCATCGACCGCGCGGTTTGATTTTGGTGACGGGACCAACTGGTTCGGGGAAATCGACGACATTAGCAGCCTGTGTCGATCATTTGAATCGGAATGTGGATCACCATATTATAACGATTGAGGACCCGATTGAATTTTATCATTATCACAAGAAGTCAACGGTCAATCAACGTGAAGTCGGGGTCGATGTTCCGACCTTTGCAGAAGCGATTCGTCGGGCGTTACGTCAGGACCCGGATGTGATTTTGGTTGGGGAACTTCGAGACCTTGAAACGATTGAAGCGGCGATTACGGCTGCTGAAACAGGTCACGTCGTCTTTGGGACGCTTCACACATCGAGTGCAGCCGGAACAATCAGTCGTATTATTGACGTTTTTCCGACGACGCAACAGGATCAGATCAGGACGCAGCTCTCGACTTCGATTGTGGGAATTCTGGCCCAACAGTTACTCCCCCGAATTCAAGGTGGTCGTGTTGCGGCGTATGAAATGCTCGTAGTGACATCAGCAATTGCGAACCTGATTCGAGAGAACAAGACATTCCGTATTAACTCCTCGATTCAAACCGGGCAAAAGCAGGGGATGCAGTTGTTGGACGACCATTTGTTCCGTCTCGTTCGGGATGGTGTTGTGACGAAAGAAGAGGCTCTCGCAAAAGCGAATATTCCTGACATGCTCATTGCGAAGATTGCGCAATGGGAATCAGGTGCTGTTTACGAGGATGAAGAGGGTGGAGAGGACGAAGAAGATGTCAAACCGGTCAAAAAATCAATGTTTGGCAAAAAATAGTTGAGCCGAGGAACAACGTTCCTCGTGTAATGTTTAGCTGAACAACGAGTTGAGCGAAAGGTTCGGTTGGGTCGTGAAACAACACACCATCTGTAGAATAACATGAGGACGCGCAATACATTGTATTCGCCGTTCAAGCAGGAGAGGAAATGTCAGTACGTCGTCTAGGTCAGGTCCTTGTGGACCTCGGTTATCTCAACGAAGAGCAACTGGAACGAGTTGTCGAGGAGCAGCGTTTTCGCTCCGAAGAAAAACTCGGCCAAATTGCCGTCTCTCTCGGTATGTTCGGCGAGGAACAACTCGCTCAAGCATTGGCCGAACAATTGGGGTTACAGATTATCCATCTTTCCGATATTACCATTCCTCCCGAAGTTTTGTCCCATTTGACAGAACCTATGGCGCAGGTGTATAAGGTAATTCCGGTCAGTTTCAAGAATGAGGTGTTGACAGTTGCGACGAGTGAGCCGCAAAATTTGAGTATTCTGGATGAATTGCGCAATTTTCTTGGATACCGAATACGGGCGGTTGTGACGACTTCGCGGGACATTCTGGATGCTCTTGGGCGGTATTATGCGTCAGATGCTGAGAGTGTCGAGACGATCATTCATGCAATGGAGAGTGATTCGGAGTTTCAGGACGCAATGGATGCAATGGAGTCCGGGGGTGAGATTGACATTGCAAGTGTTGAGGCGATGAGCGAGAGTGCGCCGGTTCGGAAGTTGCTCAACATGGTTTTTTTACTCGGGATCAGGGATCATGCGAGCGACTTGCATTTTGAGCCGTTTGAAGATGAGTTCAAAATACGGATTAAGGCGGACGGGACGTTGTATGAAATGGTTCCACCTCCCCGGCATTTAGCGTCGGCAATCACAACGCGAATCAAGGTGATGTCAAAACTCGACATTGCCGAACGACGTCTTCCCCAAGATGGTCGTATCCGGCTCAATGTCGGAGGAAGCCCTATCGATCTCCGGGTCAGCGTCCTCCCAACCCTTTTCGGCGAAAGTGTCGTCTGCCGAATTCTCGACAAATCGGTCGTTATGCTGAATCTGGACAAAGTGGGAATGGACCCCGTTGTTCTGAAAAGTTTCCGCAAAGTGATTGAACGTCCTAACGGTATTGTTTTGGTGACGGGACCGACCGGAAGTGGTAAAACGACGACGCTTTATGCGGCCCTTGCCGAGTTAAATGTTATTTCGGAAAAACTGATGACGACCGAGGACCCTGTTGAGTACGACATGGACGGGATCATTCAGATGCCGATTGACGCGGAGATCGGGAACACTTTTGCGCAGTGTCTTCGTTCGATTTTGCGGCAGGACCCTGATAAGATTCTGGTTGGAGAGATACGGGATAAGGAGACGGCGGACATTGCGATACAGGCCTCTTTGACCGGTCACTTGGTGTTCAGTACGTTGCACACAAATGATGCACCGAGCACGATTACACGGTTGCGGGACATGGGAATCCAACCGTTTATGATAACGGCAACGCTTGAATCGATTTTGGCCCAACGACTGGTCCGTAAAATCTGCACAGAATGTCGTGAAACGTATCAACCGGCGCAGGACCAGATATACGAACTGGAATTGAAGCCGGAAGACATTGTGGGGAAGAAGTTTTATCGAGGTCGAGGTTGTGTGCATTGCAACAACACGGGATACAAGGGCCGAACGGCGATCCATGAATTTTTGATTGCGAATGACGAGATCAGGGCGTTAATCAACGCAGGAGCGTCAGCGGCGGACATCAGGACGGCTGCGCAACGGGCGGGGATGTTGACCTTGCGCAGTGCGGGGATGCAAAAGGTGTACGATGGAGTCTCGACGATGGACGAAGTTGTCCGCGAAACCGTCCTCGAATAATATTGTTTAGCCGAGGAACATCGTTCCGCGCGTAATGAAAATAAAAAAAGCGCGCGGTACGTTGTACACGCGGCTAAACGGGGAATGTTCCGCGCGTATTAAAAAGGAGAAAAGATGCAGGTACTCATCCAGATTCCTGAACACCAGACGAGACGGGTCCTCGAAACCCTTGCTGGTTTTGCCGGGGTCCATACGCAAATTCTCTCCAGTGAGAAAACAACTTTGCGGGAAGAACTGTTGGAAGCACTCCGCGATGTTCGTCTGGACAAAAAAGGTTGCGGGACATGTCGTAACGTGGATGAGTTGATCGATGAACTTTAATGTCAAAGAAAAATGCCAACGATTTCGATGTTTTACGGAATCATCATCCGTATGTTTTGGGAGCAAGGGCAACCACATCACCGTCCTCACCTTCATGCCGTCTATCAGGGGCAGAAAGCGGTTTTTTCCATACCTGAGGGTGAATTGTTGGACGGTGAATTACCGCGACGGCAGACGAACATTGTTCGGGCTTGGATCAGTTTGCACGAGGACGAACTGCTCGCCAACTGGACACTTGCCCTTGAGAACGAACCATTATTCCGTATTGACCCGTTGAAGTGAACAGGTGAATCATGTCCCGACCGAGCAATCCCGACGTCCAACAGGTTGTTGCCCAGAATGATTTCACCTTGTTATTGACTTTTACAAACGGTGAACGGCGGATTTTCGATGTGAAACCGATGATGGACAGAGGTTATTTTCGGGAACTCCAGAACATCGGCTATTTTCGCTGTGTTCGTGTTGATTCCGATGGTTTCGGCTGTGTTGAATGGCCGCATGAACAGGATATAGGCCCGGATACGCTGTATCACGGAAGTGTTCCGTTGAAGTAATCATTTTTACACTCCGCAAAAGCGGGGCGAGGTGCGAAAACCATGCCGCAGTATAAGTTTGAAGCGATTGATGCTCAGGGTAAGGAGATCAAAGACGTTATTGACGCCCAGTCGGAAGCGGATGCGCAGACGACGATTCGTCAGATGGGTTACCATGTGACCCGGATCGCCTTGCACAAAGCCCGAACGGTCAAGAAATCAGGCAAAAAGAAAACCGGCAAAACATTTGCGTTTGGCAGGGTTTCATCGAAAGTCCTGACGACCTTTACGCGGCAGTTGGCGATCCTTCAAGATGCCGGTCTGCCGATCCTACGCAGCCTGAATGTTCTCGCATCTCAAGCCCCTCCCGGTGCTCTCCGCAACAGCCTGATCGATGTCTGTACGGAAATTGAAAGCGGCTCTTCCCTTTCCGAAGCAATGGGGAAATCACCCAAATGTTTCAACCGTCTTTACGTCAATATGATTAAAGCCGGTGAAGCCGGTGGAGCGTTGGAGACGATTTTAACCCGTCTGTCAGAGTTTTTAGAGCGGGCCGAGCAGCTCAAGCGGAAAATCAAAGCCGCAATGACCTACCCTATTGCCGTTGTCGTCTTCGCAATCGGTATTCTAGCGTTCATTATGGTCTCGATTATCCCGAGTTTCCAGAAAATATTTGCCGACTTCGGAACGGAATTGCCCATTCCAACCGTTATTCTCATGGAAGCGTCCCGGATCACCACAACCTATTGGTATTTATTGCCGTTGATACCACTCTCGATCTGGTTTTTTGTGAAGTTGACGACGAGTTTTGAGTTTGGTCGATTTGGCTGGCATTTATTTTTGCTAAAGATTCCGATTTTCGGGCAACTGTTTGAGAAGACGACGGTTGCGCGAACGACGCGAACGTTGGGGACGTTAGTGACATCGGGCGTACCGATTCTCGAATCGCTGCATATCACGCGGGAGACGAGCAGTAATGCGGTGTTTGAGTTGATGTATCAAAGGATATTGGAGGCGATTCGTGATGGTGATACGATAGCGAATCCGATGAAGCAGTATTCGAAGCCGCCATTTCACTTGGGGACTCTCGGTTATTTCATCTTTTTTCTTCCGGGTTTTGGGGCGTTGATCTACCTGATGAAGTTGAAGGGTCGGATATTGGATGACATGGTGATTAACATGGTGGATGTTGGGGAGGAGACGGGGGAGTTAGACACGATGCTTTATAAGGTAGCGGACACTTATGACGAAGAGGTATCGACGTTGACGGAGGGGTTGATGAGCATGTTGGAACCGCTCCTCATCATGTTTTTAGGTGTGATGGTCGGCTTCATTGTCATTGCCTTGTTTATGCCGATGATTAAGCTGATAACGGAACTGTCGGGCGGGGCGAACAAATAAGTGAGTTTAGCCGCGGAACACCGTTCCGCGCGTAATGAAAATCGTTCCGCATGTATTGTTTAGCCGCGGAACATCGTTCCGCGTGTTATAAAAAATAAAGAAGGAGAATATGATGCAGAAAAAAGCACAAGGTTTTACGCTAACGGAGTTGTTAATCGTCATCGTCATCATAGGCATATTAGCCTCGCTTGCGTTAGTGGGAGTGATGGCGGCGCGGCGAGCCGTGGTGACGGGGGCTGTCCGTTCGCAACTGTCGCAGATGGAGATGGCACTTGAGAAGTACAAGGCGGATTTTGGGGAATACCCGCCGAACTTGACGGACGTCGAAGCGTGTGTCCGTCACGCCCAAATGCGTTGGCCCCGTGCTAGCAATGGTTATTGGGACATCTTTGCGGCGGCGTTAGCCCCTTGTTATGACTGTTGGGCGGACCAGATCACTGGGACAACGACCTGTACCAATCCGACATGTGGTTACAAATTGCTGCCAACGCTCAATCAAAAGGATGTCTTAGATCAGTTGAATACAGCTGCAAAGCTCAGTGCCGCAAACGTCAACATTTTCCCCATGCGATGTCGAACGGCATTGATTGAACGAACTTTGCCGTTTTGGTTGGGAGGAACATTCGATTACAAAACGGGTAAATTCACTGGTTTCAGTGCGGATAAAGAAAATCCGTTCAGCTCGCTGGTTGCACAACGGGAAGAGCCGCGATTCGATTTCCAAGAAGGAAAAAATATGCAGCTGTTGCAAATCAAGGAATCCGCTTTTATGTCTCCTGCAGATGTGGAAACAACAACAATGGCATTTATGATCCGGCAGTTTCCCGTTGCATATTTCCGGGCTCGAATAGGTGATTCCGTACTCGCCTATCCGCAAAAAGTGGTGATGCCCCCCAGCAATACGTTCTATTTTCCGATTGGGGGTGATTTGAAACAGACCCGCCTCATGCGGCGCAATGTTTCGGGCGCAGCAGTCAGTTTGACGGTTGAGGGAGATGAGAATTTTGGTTCCGTCGTTCCTTACGCCAAAACGGGAGGTAATCCGAGTGTCATACCGCCCCCCCCGGGGCGTCCTACCGTGGCGAACTGGCAGACGTTGGGGGTGCAATGGTACAACGATGACAAATATCAGTTGATTTATCCGGGAATGGATGGCAAGTTTGGGAATGATACGAGGGACATCAACAATCCTCCCAGTGCGGTAGCGATAATAACGCTGACCCCTGCTGGTCTCCCCAACTCCACGATTTCGTCCTTAGATTTGGACAATGTTGTGAATTTTGGTAGTACGGGGACGTTAGACGGCGAGGTTGAGCAGTAACGACGTTTAGCCGCGGAACATCGTTCCGCGCGTAATGAAGATAGAGTAAGCACGCGGTACGTTGTACGCGCGGCTAAACGGGGACCGTTCCGCGCGTAATAAAAACGGGAGGAGGGAGGAAAAAAAAAATGGTTCTCGCGTATCACGTCATTTTCGGAACCTACGGTTTTTGGCTCCCCAATGACCCTCGCGGTTCATGGTCCAACTATGTCGCCGCATGGGAACTCTATCAAAAAGGAGGAGCTGCAACGAAAGTGCAGACGCGAGCATCACTCGCTAGAATGCCGCATAACTCGGCTTTACGGATTGAAACGAAAAAAGCAATGAAATACAACCCCGTTTGCCTCGATCACCAACAAGTCCAAGCCGTTAGTCACGGCTTTGCCCTTGCCGCAAAAAAATGTCACGTCCCCGTTCACGCCTGTTCCATTATGCCTGAACATGTTCATCTTGTTCTTGGTCGGGCAGAATTACCGTGTGAACAGGTGATGAGGCGTTTTAAGCAAGAGGCGACGAGTGCATTGAAGGAGAAGGCGATGTTGCCGGAGTCTCCTTCGCCGTGGGCACGCGGGGGTTGGACCGTTTACTTGGGGCGTGATGAGACGGTTGAACAGGCGATTCGGTATGTCGAGGAGAATCCGATTCGGGAAGGTTTACCGCAGCAATGTTGGTCCTTCGTGGAACCCTACGTTTAGCCGCGGAACACCGTTCCGCGCGTAATGTTTAGCCGCGGAACATCGTTCCGCGCGTATTGAGCGCGGTACGTTGTACGCGCGGCTAAACGGGGATCGTTCCGCGTGTAATAAAACTAAAGGTGAAGGAGAATACGATGCAGAGAAAAGAACAAGGTTTCACGCTGGCGGAATTGCTCGTCGTCATTGCCATCATCGGCATCCTCTCCGCCCTCTCCTTCGCTATGGTCGCCGCCGTCCAAAACACCTCCCGTATACAGGCAACCCAGGTCCGTATCAACGCCCTCGATCAGGCCCTCTCCGAACTCTACGAAAAATATCAGTTCCGACGAATCGACGTGCCTGAACGTGATCCCGTAACAAATGCACCATTTAATCTTACTTCGACCCAAAAAGCTCAAGTCCGCCTGCACTTTCTGTATGATACAATGCGAATGGAAATGCCAACCAATTGGAATGAGGTGACCCTCCCGCCACGATTTGGGCAATCCGATTCCGGTTTGCGGCTTGTCTATTTTAACGCCTACACACAGGCTTCTGCCAAAGACCCGACCCGGGTCAATGCAGATGTCTCCGCCAAGTTGCTGTATCTGATTTTGATGAACGGGACTCCCAAGTTGCGCGGGGCGTTTAGTGACAATTGGGTCCGGGAGGACACCGACGGGCTGAAATACTTTGTTGACAGTTGGGGCAATCCGATCTGTTTTCTCCGTTGGGCCCCCGCCCTTTCCGGCAGTAACCGCCAACCTGATCTGTGGAAGTGGACCGGCGGGTTCGGTCGGGCGACAACGCCGTATAACCAGTATTTTGTCAACAATCTCACCCCGGATGTGCTGGTGGACAATTATTATCAGGAGTATTACGATCAGGGCAAAGATGCCGAGAGTACGAGTTTAACCGATTATGATGATGGGAAAACCGTACAGTGGACAGATAAATTTCCGATCTCGTCAACGGATTTCTTCTCTTCGCACCAATCCATTTTTCGGACCTCGATCCTAGAGTATCCTGACCCGCTGGACCCGGTGAGAGTTCGGCCAAGTCTAACGGGTACGCCGACCCGCTCCCGTCCCGGTTGGACGCTGACACCGTTGATTTATTCAACAGGGCCGGATGGTGAGGGTGGGCTATACGATGGTCCCACCACGGTCGTGTCGGACCCCTTTTTTGATGGTCTTGGCGCGCCGGATGGAACGGGGGGTCATTTTGATAACATACACAATCACGGGTTAGGAGGTCGGTAAGATGCTAACGCAACCATTTTATCGTGCGCATCGTTTAGCCGCGGAACACCGTTCCGCGCGTATTGAAAATCGTTCTGCGCGTATTTATAACCGGGGTCTGACGCTGATCGAGCTGCTCGTCGCGGCAACGCTCATGCTCATTCTCGTCCTCATCAGTATCCCCGCCGTCAAACCGATGTTAGACTCGAACAAACAGCGACAGGGTGCGGACACGTTAAGCACGTTTCTCACGCAAGCGCGGCTGCGGGCGATGGAGACAGGCCGTCCGTGCGGGGTCCGTTTTGAACGGTACACCGACCTGAATCAGGGCGGAACGGTTTTCCCGTACAACAATGCCTGCCTCGTCCTCCGCCAAGTCGAGGTCCCACCCCCCTATTGCGGGTGCAGCAGCACTCCCTTTGTAGCCGTTAATCCCAGTTCAGGAGCTTTGACAATTGATACGGCTGAAGAGCCCTATTGGAACCAGTTTGTCAAAGATGGTGATTTGATTCAGTTTGACAATCAGGGGTTTTATTACAAGGTCAATCTGGACCCGACCAATATACCGCCCATTTATGTTTCCGCAAATGACCCTGAAAAACCGTTGAAATTGTTCACAGCACCAGTTCCCTTTAAGGTGCTGCGTAGTCCGCAGCCGACGCTTACAGCTCCGGTTGGCTTTCCAACGGGCATCGTCGTTGACCTCCGCTGGTCGGGGGAAGAGAAAGCAGACCCCTTTATACTTGGTGGTGGAACTTGGGCATTGTTAGGTGATGAGTTTGTCGCAGGTGCAAGCGGTAATCGTGACCATGTAATGGTCATGTTTTCACCGTCAGGGTCTATCGAAAGGGTTTATTCCGGGAGCCTTGGTAGTAGTAACCTCACCACGCCGTTGTTTTTTTTGATTGGCAAATGGGAACGTAGTGGTCGGGATTACACTGGTGGAACGGATTACTTGCCGGATGATAAGTTATACAATTTTGATGATGTGACGAATTATTGGGTGAAGGTGGAGCCGGGTGGCGGGAAGGTTTCGACGTTTTCTGTTGCGCCTTCGATGAGTCCGACGACAATGTTATCGCAGTTGCCCAATAACGGTATATCGCGGACAGATGCGGATGCTTGGATTCGTTATTACGAGAGTACGCGGCGGTACGGGAAATAATTGACGTTTAGCGGGCGTTCCGCCCGCATCGTTTAGCCGCGGAACGACGTTCCGCGCGTATTAAAAATACGAAAAACACGCGGTACGTTGTACGCGCGGCTAAACGGGGGAATTTTTGATGCGGTTCCTCAACGCCGCTAGGCGTTGTCGAATGGTAGCCGAAACGGAAAAAATGATATTGAACCCCGTCGGGGTTCTCGAATGGTAAAATAACCAATCGACAGTCCCTACAGGACTGACATGGTTGGGGGGTATCGCGTTCTACCATTCGGCAATCCCTAGCGGGATTGAAGAAAGCGTCCCTTGCGGGACTACGGATGAATGATATTATGCCACACCATCGATGATTTTGGGGGAATACAGCAATGAATGACGAATACGTTGAGGAAATTCATCAGATTCGAGAGGGCATTTACCGTGAGACGAAGGACATGTCGTCCGAAGAACTCATTGCCTATTACCATAAGGCTTCGGGGGAGGTGCGTCAACGGATCACCATGATGCAGAAATCCAAGCCCCTTGCCCATGCCGCAACACGTCGGGGGCTTTCCCTGCTCGAAATCCTCCTCTCCGTCTTCGTCCTCTCCGTCGGCCTCCTCGGTATGCTCGCCGTCCTCCCTTACGCCATCCTCCAACTCAGCACCGTGAATCGCCTTGACTTTGCTGGCAATTGTGGCCGTGCCGCCCTCAACGAAATCAAAACCCGAAAATTGGCCGTTGATGCCAGTACCTCTTTCTATGGTCCTTATGAAGGAAATCCCCCGACCGGTTTTTCTCTTCTCATCGGCCCAACCAGTAGCAGCGGTCCTTTTCACCGCTGCGATGTCCCCGTCTTTGTCGATCCACAAATCGTCGAAAAATATGGTTACGTTGGAACAGGCAACAGTTCCGTTGCATCACCCAGTGGATTCGATGCCAACAGCCGGTTTCTCCCGTATAGCAGTACACTTTCTTCCAGTGCTTGTTATTTTCCCCGATTATCGGCAGAAATGTTTCAACCGCCGATTCCTCCTGATCCGTCCAGTGGGGTGTTTCACAATCCTGACGTGATAACAGCGCAGTCTATCTTTTACTGGGATGAGGACCTGAATTTTGTTGCACCGGCGGAACCGCTCAACAACAATCCCCGACCGGTTTTGATGCACAATGCAGCGGGTGCCCCGCAGAGTCTGAACAATTATTCGTGGTTTTACATGGTGACACCAAGAGTGGGGACGGCAAAGCGATACAAGCTGACCGCTTTGGCGAATCCGAATACCCTTGTTGTCATTGACGCTAGTAATCCGCTTCCCGCACCAACGCCCCCAAGTTATTCGGACTGGCAGCGGTATGTCTACGCCGATAAGGAGGACGTCCTCGGTTATGACGTTGATGTGATCGTCTGCTATAACCGTCGTTTGACAACACCGCTGGAGGAAGTCCAGATAACGGTTCCGGCGGTCGATATGCGGATTGGCATGGGGGGGGGGAGTATGACGATTTCATCGGCGGATGCGACGAAATTGGACATGACGGAGACTCGATGGGTGTTGCTCTCGTGTCAGCCCAACATCGGGAGCGGTGATCCAACCGTTTTTGCCAAATGGTACGAAGTTGTCGGGCTTGGGGAGATAAAAAATGGGGCGAGGGAACTGATTCTTGCGGGTCCGTCGATACCGGAGGATGTTGCGAACCTCTTTCCGTATTATGTGACGATTGTGAAAGGGGTTTGTGGGGTGTTTTCAGAGTATATTGCGAAGTAACGAAGAACCTCAGCGAACACTGCGCCTCTGCGAGAAATACAGAAGATGTTTCGCGCGGAGACGCAGAGACGCTGAGGGGGAGGAAGATATAATCATGCGAAAAATAAAGACATCATCAACCAGAAACGGCGTTATTTTGCTGCTCATGCTCGCGCTGCTGACTCTGTTTGCGACGCTTGCGCTGGCGTTCATTCTTGCCGCAGCCCATCAAAAACGATTGGCCGAACATGGCGAAAAAATTGGAACGGGCGATGCTCGGCTGAATCCGGTGAATACCCAGAATGACCTTGATTTGGCGTTGCGACAACTTTTGCGTGGCGCGGAAGGGACCGTGATTGGCCCGCATAGCATTCTCGAAAACCTCTATGGCAATGTGGCGGAGAGCGGGACGATTACTGTTGCTGATTATTGGCAGAAAGGCTCTCCTGCTGTGATTACGTTGACATCAACGGAGTTGGACTTGCTTTCCCGTCCCGGTTTTGGCAATCTGACCGATCAACTTCTTTGTGTTGAAACCCGTGCAACTTGGGATGAGCGGCAGATGGATTTTTTGGGGAACGTCCTGACAATCACCAGTGACGGCCAACTGAAAAACAAGAGCACGCGGATATTGGGGAAGACCCCGAGCGGCAAGCTGGTTATTTTGCCGTTTGATGGAATGACGGCTCTGACAGACTTGGCCAATTGTTCATTTGTCATCAACGGGGCACCTTATAGTGGTGAAGGGGCGGGTTATGACAGTGACAAGGCAATGACGCCGTGGGATGTTCAGTTGACGCTGATGGATTCGGACGGGATACTTTTTGCCGAGCGACCGAATGTGACGGCTCCAAGTGTAACCCCCAATCCTACAACCGGGCTGATACAACGGGATTATCTGGAGTATTTGGAGAACCCGAATAACGTGTTACCCCTCCCAACCTCACCCCGTCCGCCGGTTCGGATGAACGTTGATTACACCGCCCCGGATGCCAATAACATGTTTCTCGCTTGGTATGACTTTAACAATCCGATGAGTGGTTTCACCCCGACGATTCAGAACATCATTCCGTCGTTTCATCGGCCCGAACTGGTTGAAAAACTTGTTTCTCCGACAACAGAGGACATGTTGCGGAAAGTGGTTTTGCGACCTTTGAAATTCGATCATCCCGATTTTACGGGGAGTAATCCGCAGTTGGATACGACTGTTGTTACAGACTTACAGCCGATTCTTGCGGGCAATGGCGGGATGTATCTTGATGTTGATAACGATGGGGATGGGGTGAAAGATGGCATCTGGCTGGATGTTGGTTTGCCGGTTCGGCAAAGTGCGGACGGGACGGAGTATAAACCGCTTGTTTCGATAACGGTTCTCGATCTCGATGGCCGGACGAATGTCAATGTGCATGGTAACAGTGCGTTATCCGTGATCCCTACTGGTCGTGGTTATGGACCGAGTGGAGTGAATATGAAACTGGCTCTTGACACCTTGTATCCGTCGGGGCAGACACGGGAGGGTGCGATCATGGGTAACACGGAGGGGCGGAAGTTACCTCGAATAACAGGCACATTACCCTCTGATAGTCCGCTGCATGGGAATTATTTTTTGCAATATACAGAACCGATGCTTTACCCGAAGATTTATACGGGGACCCCGGCGGATTTGGAGGATACCTTTTCGTATGATCCGGTAAACCTCGATCCTTTTGGCAGCTGGGTGTACAATGTCTCTTCCACAACAGAGCCTTATGAGGTGGATGTTTATCATTCGATGCCGTATGATGCGCCGTTTACGGCGGGAGAATTGGAGGGACTGTTACGGACAACGGATGTTGATTTGAAGTCATTACCGAAACGGTTGCGAGAACTTTTATTTGTCCCAATCGGTTCTGGATTGTCGGATACGGCGTTGGCGGATGCGGGGAAATATCATTTGACGACGATGAGCAATGACATTCCGCTGCCAAGTCGGCGGATCGGCGGTTCGCCCGGGATTTATTCGCGGCTTTTAACCCTTATGAAGGGGGACGTGACGGCGGTTGAGAATTTGTTGAAAATCCTGCCGGAAGAGGTACGCAATGGTGAACGGATTGACTTGAACAAGTTGGTACAGAGTGCCAACTGGGTTGGCGGCAATCATGATGAGGGACTGAAGGAACGGGCAGATTTGGCCCGGGGGATTTATCTGCTCTTGATGGTCATGTGTTATGAACAACTTTATGGTGAGAGAATTGACCCGGTAACATTTGCCGTAACGCCTATTGCCCCTTATGAGGAACCGTCGTTGGCTCAGGAGACGCGGCTGAATACAGCGGAGCTTAAACGACAGGTGATGGCGACGCGGCTTGCGCAGTTTGCGGTCAACTTGGTTGACTTTATTGACCCTGATAATGCGATGACACCGATGGTGTTTGACATTGACCCGTTTGACCCGGCGACAAATGGTTGGGGAAGTGTTGCAGGCAATCTGATTGGTGTTGAAACGCCTATTTGGGACCCTTCAATAAACGTAACGGAATTGTTGGATACCCCGAGTATCGACGTCAATCGTCCGGGTGCAGGGTCAACCAAACGGGCGCGGTTGGTTTGGGGGTTGGAACGTCCGGATGTTGTGATGACGGAGACGTTGGCGACGCACGATCACAAGGTGGCGGCGTACAAAAAAACGGGTCCCCCGCCTGCGGAGAAATGGAAGCAGGTTGGGATGCCGGAAGGTTCGCTTTGGATCGAGCTTTACAATACGGCGAACCGGAATATGCCGATCCCAGCAGCCGGTGTTGATTTGGCGGAAATGGCCCCTCCTACACCCCCGGATTCGCCATCTCCTTTGTATCCGCCAATGCCGGTTTGGCGGATAGCGATTAGCGAGAGAGCAAACACGGGTGATACGGCGAAAAAAACGGAGGCGGAAGATAATAACATTGCGAAACGATTGATGGATAAGGCGAAACAACCGATAACATTTTCGATGCAGAGTGAACAATCGGTTGGTGGAGGGTCGGGGCTGAAAGCGTCGAGTGTTCTCGGCCCGAATGATACGGGGGCGGGGAATGATGTGAAAATTGACCGATTGGTTTATTTTACGACGACGGGTCCTCTTGCGGGAGACCCGAATAAAATAGACAATGTGTTTTGGAATCAGAGCGGCGTTGCCGGTACTCCTGCCTTGTTGATACCGGGTCAATTTTTGGTCGTTGCTCCGCGAACGATAACCGATTTGGGTTCCCTCAAGGTGGCTAATACGAGTCCCGTTGGCAATTTTGGCAAGTCTGCCGGAACCAAAATAGACGTGATAGGTACGCCGCATCTTATTGCCGAAGCATCCGATGGAGCGAGTGGCCGAATCGGACTTAACGTTTCAATGCCGCTTGGAGATGAGTATAAAAAGTATGTGGATGCCCTCGTTGGACTTCCGAGTCCCGTCAAAGATGTTGATCTGACGGAGACGGCAACCCCGGTCCCGGATGCGTTTGCGGATACGAAGAAAAAAGGTCCGCTCGATCAGGACCAATTGAATACGGTTAAACCGGCGACGATACCGATGTATCGTAGTGTGATGTTGCAGCGATTGGCCGACCCGATGCGTGCGTATGATCCGGTCACGAATCCGTATATGACAGTGGATTGGAACATGGTTGATTTGACGACCTTTACGGGAGAGGAAAGTTCTCTTCACAGTGTGAGTAAAGAGTTGGGACAGGATGGTGGGACGAATTGGAGCGGTGTTGATACGACGAATAAAAACAAGGCGAAGCTGGTTTCGCGGCAGTGGGGTCGGACGGGTTTGCCGCTTGGTTTGGAGGGCCGATTACAATATCCGAATCCCTGGATGCGAGTGCTGGATACGAGCAAGAATCTGGATTCTTCAACAGAATCGTTGGACGATGAAGATGTCACGATGACCGCACCTGCTGGAGCGGTTTTGCAGCATGTGCCGCATCATACGCTTGGGACACTCAATGCGATGTACCTTCCGACCGGACGGGGCGTGGAAGAAACGTTCAGTGACGGAACTCCGACGGGGAAGTCGATTGTGGCATCTGTGAGTGGGGTATCATCAACAAAATACGTTAATCTGGCGTGGCGTGATGCGCCGTTGGCCAATTCAGGTGAAATTATGCTCGTTCCCGCCAGTTCGCCGGGACGATTTGGACTGGAATTTGTTGACACGGGGAGTGAACAACTGGAATTGGACGCCGCAGCACTCACTAGTCCGACCGATCACATTGTGAAAAATGGGGCAGGTCATGCGGTTGGCTCCTTGGGAAGTGGCGGACGGTTTGGATATGATATGCCGAATCAAGGGAATGACAGTGGAATGGGACATTTGTTAAACTTTTTCCATTCGGGGGATTTTTATGTAACTGGAATGGGTACGCTGGATGGAAAAAACAGTTCGCTTAATCTGGGTGCGTTGCTGGAACATGTTCAGGTTCCAAGCCGGTTCATGGGGACGAAACTCTGGCTGGACCCGAGCGGGGCTGATCCGTATGCCGTGTCGCTGTATCGGGAACCGGGAAAAATTAACCTCAATACGGTCAATGAACCAACTTTTCTGGCGATGATGGGAGGGCGGGGGTTGCCCGAGGTTGGGCGGACACCGACGTGGACGAGGGAGTATGAGAATTTTTACAACAGTCGTTGGACTGAAACCGCAACGGGCTCTTATTTATGGCCATATCGGTCCTATTCGGGGAAAAATTTTGTTGGCGTATCCCCTCAAAATGCGACAGATCATAATTTACCTCCCAGTATCTATCCCGATGGTGGTATGTTGTTGCGGGATGCGTATCAACCTGATTCAGGAACACAGTTTCTCCTGCAACCGTTGTTGGTGCCGACGGGTGCGGGTTTGACGGATAATAGCGAGATGCAGCTCAATGGTTTGATGCGGCTGAGCGGCATGAGTACCAATCGGTCCAACTGCTTTGCCGTTTGGATTACGATAGGGTATTTTGAGGTGGAACGGGCGGATAATTTTCAGAAGACCGGTTTTCCTGTCGTCAATCCGGCAACGGGTTCACCTTATGTCCTAACGAATGTGGCGGAGAAGGCGAAATTTGAGGCGATTTATCCTGACGGGTATGTGCTGGGGAAAGAGGTGGGTTATGATTCCGGGGACGTTGTGCGACATCGGGGGTTTTACCTGATTGATCGGACGATTCCGGTCGGGTTCGGGCGGGGCAAAGATTATAACGTGCTTGAAACGGTTGTGACCGGACGGGTGATCGAGTAGAGACGTTTACGCGCGGAACGACGTTCCGCGCGTATTGAGAATAGAGTAAGCACGCGGTACGTTGTACGCGCGGCTAAACGGAGGTGAAGCGCAGCGAAACCCCGGGTTAGGTTTTTCCCCACCCATTCTCAAGGTAATATCCAGCGAACAAAGGGTACTTTTTTCAGCGTCCAGACCAAAAGAGCAGACATAAAAAAAACGGCTGCAACGGTCAGAGGAATGGACACCCACGGTGGAAATGTGCTGATATTGAGCGAAACCCCGCAGACCCCATCTCCTATGAAGTGCATAACTAGAATATGGACGATATAAATGCCAAATGTCAGAGGGGCAAAAAAAGCTATAAATCGGGAGAATCCTGACTGTTGATAAAAAGTTGTATTTCCGACATGTTTGAGTATGTAAAAGAGCATGAGTACCAACGGTATCACCAAAAATCCAAACAAACGAAATCGCATGTTATAGGGAGCAGAGGAGACAAAGCCTATCCAAGTGATGATTGATGCAATGAGGATAAAGGACGCGAAAAAAAGCAGGGCATATTTCAGGTGAGTACGTTGATTTCCCAAAAAATAACCCGCGACAAAATAGCCCACTGTTGGACCGACAATCAAAAATTGAAAATTCACTCGGTCAATGTCAAATACTTTTCCCAAAAGGGTCGTAAGAATAGGCCAGACAAAACACGCCCCCCCCACAACAACAGGAAATAGATTTTGTTTTCACGGCTTGCCGATTTCAAATAAGAATGGAGAATGGGAGCAACGAGATAAAGAGAAAGAATGACATAGAGGAACCAAAAATGGACACTTACCTGCCCCGTTAGTATACAGCGCATGCCGTTGTAAACATTGATAGGATTGTTCATGCGATCTAGTCCAAGTGCCCAGTTGCGAGCAATCAAATAGATGATGGACCAAACGATCAAGGGAATGATAATTTTCAATAGACGACGGACATACCCCTGTTTCAAGGAATTGGGTTTTCGCAGGATTAAATATCCGCTAATCATAAAAAATAGAGGAACCGCGCAGCGAAAGAACGTGTCCAGAAAATTGGTGAACAACCAATAGGAACTGTTGATACTTTCGGGAATTGCTTCGGAATAGCGCCAACAAACATGAATCGCAATGACCATAACGGCACTGACGACGCGGACCAAATCAATCCAACCCAGATGTATATTAGACATGTTCCATAACCCAAAAAGTGCTACAATGCGTTAACTACGTTGGGTAGTGTAGGGAATTCCAACGCTATTGTCAAGGATGTTTTTTATGGAACGAGTTGAAAAAAAATTGAAATGGTCCGACGTTCCGCGCTTTAATACGCGCGGTACGTTGTACGCGCGGCTAAACGGGGATCGTTTCGCGCGTAATGAAAACCATTTTGAGCGTAATTCCGTTCGCTGCGCTCACTTCATTACCGCCTTTCATTGACCTCCTCTTGCGTAAGGGTCGTGCTCTCCCCGCCTACTGAACCGTTACGACGTGCGATATGGGTACTGTTACCATGTCGGCCCGCAAGTCCGTCTAACAAGGTCCCGTCTTCCTGATAGATGCCTAACTTTTTATTCGGAAGGACAAACGGCTCCGTTGGTTCGCCAATCTTTTGCGGGGTTGCCAGTTCGACTAACAAAATCGAAGTCGGGTCTGCTCCCCCTCCCTCCTCCTCTCCTTCGTCTTGCCGGACCAAAGCATACACCGTTTCATCTGCCGGTAATCCCGCAGTTGGACATTGAAAATACCGCTCGCCGTTTTCTCCCAAATACGGCAGAATCGCCGTTTTCCAGTTTCCTTCAGGAAATGACCCGTGTTCCTGCTGATAACGGTTGAGGGCAATCGTTAAACGGAGCATGTTTTCCGCACATTGTATTCGCCGTTCCGCTTCCTGCCCAGCATGTACAGCCGGAATGAGAAGTGCAACAAGAACGTCGCTAATCATTTGCGAACGACCTCGAATCGTCAAATAAGAAAACGGGTTCTTGAGGAGGGACCTTTGTTTATCCTGTAATTCCCGATCAGCAATTTTCCCGTCTTGTAAATTTTCGTCGCTGTAAAATCGGTCATACCAATGATTGATATTCTGCATGAGCACATTCGGGTCGCAGGTCAATGCAAGACCAAAAGGAACCGGCAAAGATTTCTCAGAAGGTTGTTGACCAAAGAGCATGTCTTGACAAGCACCCAATCCAAAAAGTCGTTCTCGATTCAGACTCTCCTTGAATGATGAACGGGGAGGAAGTGCGTCCATCTCCCGTTGCAATTTTTCCCATTGTTCAGACGAAAGCGGCTGTTCGGCAAAATATTCAACGGGCATGTACACACTGATTCCCTCGATTGCAAGACCGACGAGATAGTCAATAAGCATTCCGTGATGTCCAATGTGCCGACCTAATCGCAACGCGGAAATTTTATCGTCAATCGCCCCGTCAATGTCCCCCGTCCCAAGTCGGTAGTTCGACCGTGTATTAAACGTCCTCGCAAATGACCGACAAGACTGAATCGTATCAAGAGTCTCTGTTAAAGCCTGAAACATCGGTTCGTTTTCGTTTCGTCGCAACCAGGGAGGACAAAAGGTTGGTTTGCGGACTGCTTGAGCAATGACATCAAGGGGTTGATCGACGACCTCGACCCATTCCTGCATGTCAGGGTACTCTTCCAATGTCCAGGGCTTTTCACTTAACTTAAAATACTGCGTCCATACTCCACTTTTCTCGTCTTCACCCTCCATTGTTGCGGCTCTTTTTTCGAAAAAATTGTCAATCAACCATGTGTCTTTGGGAATGTCCATTGTGGGCGGGACATTAGGGTCAAGACCGAGTTTTTCGTACAATTGCAACCGGTACTGTTCACGTTCACGTTGCTTCTGATTTTCATCCTCGGTTTGTTCACTGTTCCGAAAACTTCCATCATTATCCCAATCGCCAAATGCTTCAACGAGCAGGCGATAACCGTTGTCGTCGGTTTTCATCTCTTTGGGATAAACACTTTCTTCCATTGCCCGAAAATAATCGACCAGTCGACCATCCGATTTAAGCGGTCCCGTCACATACGTCGTCTCCTTGGAAATCCTTAACGGTCGGAAATTGATTCCGAAATAGACGAAAAGGAGGACAGCGATTAGGAAGAGGACGAGACATTTTTTGAGACAACCGGGGAGGAAACGTCGGGTTGTTTTGTTCGGCATGGATTCCTGAACAATTTGGGTTGCGTTTTCTGTTGTGTAGGACATGGTAGGGAATGGGGTATAGGGTATTGTTCGTTTAGCCGCGATACAACGTATCGCGCGTTTTTTGTTTTTAATACGCGCGGAACGATCCCGTTTAGCCGCGATACAACGTATCGCGCGTTTTCTGATTTTTAATACGCGCGGAACGATGTTCCTCGGCTAAACGTTACCGACCATCCTGTTGGATGAATTGAAAAGGGGCGTAGGTTGGAACAGGGGGAGGGGTTAGCACTTTGAATGCGGTATAGCAAAACAGGCAGCCAAGTGAAACACCAAGCACCATTCCAACGCCAATTCCCAGAAGAGCCGAACTCAGTCGGATCGAACGGGTGTATTGCGTTAAGGACATCGTGACCTCGGATTTTCCGGCTGTTACAATCGTTTCAACCAATTTATCGCCCGTAATCGGTTCTTTTCGGGTCGTCTCGGCAAGTTGACATTGTTCGAATAACAAGGTGCAAAGGAGCGATTGAGCGGAACTCGGCTCCAAAACCGGCTCGAATTGGGCAAGTCGGGCTTCAAAGGAGGTCAATTCCGGCGTCGTCTCCGTCACATTAAGCATTGTTTCTGTCATTGTTGCACTCATTCCAATTCGGTTTTCAGGTTGTTAAGCGATTCATGGTAACGACGATGAACCGTTGAACGAGGTTGGTTGACGGTTTCGGCGATTTCTTCGAACGAGAGACCGCCCCAGATTCGGAGCAGGACAATTTCACGTTCAGGAAGCGGCAAACGGTTGAGCGAGGTGAGCATTTCTTTGATTTCAAGCGGTTCGGAAACGGGTTTGGTCAAGGTGAGGGACATTTCCCGGGCAACGGTTGTTTCACGGTTTTTCCGGCGTACATCGGAACGGGCAAAACTGATTGCCGTGTTGCGAACCGTCCGAAACGTCCAAGCCGGGAGATTCTCTGGTCGACCAAATTCCGAACTGTATCGAACCAATTTCAGGAGCGATTCCTGCACAATGTCTTCCGCCTCATCAACATTCCACTGTTGGGCATAAAACAAAAGGGAAGGGAGTCGTTGCTCGACGAATTTCAGCAGGTCCTCCGTTCGGAACAGGCGATTTTTCATGGAAACGGTGATCGACAGGAAATAGGGCGATTTTTCGTTTAGCCGCGATACAACGTATCGCGTGTACAGAAATTTAATACGCGCGGAACGATGTTCCTCGGCTAAACAATATACCAATACGACGTTGCCGAAAGGGGTTCGTCCCAAAAAATTGGGCCGCTTTGAGAAATTTCCGAAAAATGGTATACTCCATGTTCGTCATTCCCTTTTTGACTGCACAATTCGCGTGAAGGTGATCCGATAATGACAATGAATGTCCCGAATTTTTTGACGATGTTAAGGGTTGTTTTGGCAATCCTGATCTTCGCCCTGCTCCCCTTTCAGCTCTACTCCCTTTGCATTATCCTGTTCGTTCTCGCCAGTTTGAGCGATTTTCTCGACGGTTATTGGGCAAGGAAGTTTAACCAGATAACGGTTTTTGGGCGGATTATGGACCCTTTTGCCGACAAGTTGCTGATTTGCGGCTGTTTCATCTATTTGGCCGCAATCCCCGAATTGACCCAAATCCGGGCCGGTTTGCAAGTCTGGATGAGTATCCTGATTGTTGCCCGGGAACTGTACGTTACCTCTCTGCGTGCTGTCATCGAAAAAAATGGGGGCGATTTCTCCGCCAAATGGATCGGAAAATGGAAAATGGCCCTGCAATGTCTCGCCGTTCCCGCTTGCCTGTTGTTCCTGATATGCCCCCAAAATACCCCCCTTTATCTCATCATGGTTCTTTCTGTCTGGGGAACCGTCCTCATTACCGCCTATTCCGCCGTTTCCTACACCAACATTGCAATCCGAATGATTCAGGTAAGGGGATAGGGGATAGGGGGGGCGTTTAGCCGCGATACAACGTATCGCGCGTAATAGAAGTTTTATGCGCGCGGAACGATCCCCGTTTAGCCGCGATACAACGTATCGCGCGTAATAGAAATTTTATACGCGCGGAACGATGTTCCTCGGCTAAACGGAAAATTCCCTAACCCCTATCCCCCATTCCCTATCCCATGTCTTCCAGAAATCCTATGAAATCCGTTAAAACAGGTTTCATCATCGCCCTGTTGTTTATCGCCGGTTATACAGGAGCCGTTATGTTGTTGCAGAGAAATTCGAGCAACACCACAACTCCAAAGGTTGTGTTGGAACGGTCGGTTGTCCCGCTCAACCCCCTTTCGACAATTCGGATTGCAACCTGGGATTTGTCCCCCTTGGACAATGAAAAGGTTTACGATCAGGCCCGAATCGAAAAAATCGTTGAGCTGCTCCTCCCGTATGACCTGATTGCTTTGCAAGGGTTTGCAGTCCGTAATGATGCAATCCTGCTTGATTTGATGAAACGGTTGCAAGTACGGGGTAAAAACATGACGTATGCCGCTTCACAAGGGGTTGGAACGGTTCCCGAATATCTCGCCTTTGTTTTCGATCAGGATCGTATTAAAATCGACCGCAGTCAATTGGTTGACCTTGTTGACCCGCAAGGACGGTTGACGATCAAACCGCTTGCTGCAATGTTTCGGACGACGGAGCCGGACGGGGAAAAGGCGTTTACGTTTCAGTTGATTAACGTGAAATTGGACCCGAAAAGGGCGGGAATGGAGCGGGAATTATTGGCTGACATTTTTCGGCAATTTCGGGATGATCCGAAAGGGGAAGACGACATTATCATGTTGGGGGATTTCCAATTGCCTCTTCATGAAATCGGCCCGCTCGCCGAATTGCCGGAAATGGTTGCCGTTGCGCAAGATCGACCGACAACGGTTGACGGAAGATGGTCGCTCGATCAGATTTTTTTCAACAAAAGGGGGACAATCGAATATGTGGGGCGTTCAGGAATCGCTGATTTCCCGACTCAATTCCAGTTGACCCCGGAAGAAGCGGGGCTGATTGCCAATCATTTGCCGGTTTGGGCCGAATTCAGCGTGTTTGAAGGAGGACAGCCCTAGGGAATAGGGGACAGGGAATAGGGGATAGGGGGGGAAGGGGGATTAGGGAAATTGGCGTTTAGCCGCGATACACGAAGAGAAGGTAGAAGTTAGGAGATAGGAGGAAAGAAGGGGGAGACAGGAAGATAACAGTGTCACGCAAGTCAACCGGTTTCTCCTTTTGGGAGAGACTCCAAATTATTATTTGCTCTAATTTTTCATTCTCTCTTCTACCTCCTACCTTCTACCTTCTACTTTCTCCAAGAACACGCGCGGAACGTTGTTCCTCGGTTAAACGGAACATCCCCCCCTATCCCCCATTCCCTAATCCCTATCCCCTATCTCGTAGAGATCATACAGTGCAGCAATGATTTCCCGGAAATTGCCGGAAAACCGTTCGTACAATGGTCGCAATTCCTCCTCGGAAATCATCCAGTCTGATGAACGAAGCAGAAAACGAACGACATGTTGCAAAAGGTCAAACGTTGGAACAGTTGTGTAAAGAACTGGGACACTGCGAATTGGCTGATGAACGCTCAAGAGGAGCTGAAAGGGAAACCGGCGTTGCAATCGTCGGAGTTTGAACCGGCTGAACCAACCAAGCTGTTCATAACCGTCGATGATGACGACAGAAGATTCGGTTGCGCAACCCTGCTTCGCTGTCTCAGCAGTCGGCGCGCTCGCCAAGTCCTTCTTCAAACGGTTCCAAAACTCTTGCGAAAACGTCCGTTCTTTGTCCCGCAAAACCGTAAAATGGACCGTTTTGCCCTGCTGCAACCAGAACGTCGCAAGAAACGTCAACAAGGTCGATTTGCCGGTTCCATGTGGACCCACAATCTGCGAAACTGTTGGACATTCTCCTCGTCCTCCCCGTTTCGCTCGTCCTTGTTCCGCTTCTTTCCCAAATTGGTTGGACAATTCCTCCAAACATTCTGATTGTTCAAGGTCCAACTGCCCTATTTCCCCGGTTTGTTGCTGAAAGAAAAAGGGAATGTCCCCCAATCGCAAAAAGCGGCTCGAAAACGGGTTGGACTGCGGGGAGAACCGGTCACCTCTTCCTGATTCAGAATGTTTCATTGACCGATTGTCCCCTATTTAGCGCATTTCAATAATTGATATACACATTGCATGTATTTTTGATGCAAAAATTCAAGGACAGCATCTCTTAGCTGGGGCGCAGGGACATTATTGTAATTTTCTTAGCTGCATAGCAGCGACATTATTGTAGCCCGGGGTGAAGCGCAGCGAAACCCCGGGTTAAGCGTCCCTCCCAACAAATCAAGCTCCGTCGGAGCGACACAAATGAACCGCCCAAAACCGTCCAGAACATTGTTCTGTCGCTCAACGGATTTCTTCTCCCCCTCACCCTTCCCAACCTCTTGCCTGTTCAAAAAGTTAATCCTTGGGAATATCGGTAAAGGTTCGGACATCAACCGTTCCGTTGACCGGAATTGCGGTGATTCCCGGTTTTTTCTGCGGATGTACCGAGACATGGTAAAAGGCTTGCATCACCCCTTGTTCGGGCGTTTCATTGCGCAGTTTTCCCCCCGTTGCCGGGAGAACAAAATACTCGATTCCGTCCCGATTCTCGTAAAACATTTTATGGGTGTGACCGGCGAAGACGCCGAGAACCTTACCTGTTGCGCACAACGCTTTATGGACCTTGTTCCAATCCTCACCATATTGAGGAAGGGCCCAACGGGGATGATGCTGGAAAACGAAAATCCCTTTGGACGGTTCCGCCTGCTTGAGAACGGACAAAAGCCAATTGAATTGAGCGTCGCTCATCGTCTGGCATTCTTTTTTGGAGAAACTTTTCTCTCCTGTTTCAGGATTGCCCTCATCTGTAAAAAGGACAATAAACCAATAATCCTTGTACTCGAACGCATACCAAAGAGGTCCAAAATACGTTTCATACTCTGCTTCATGCTCGCGTTCAACCCGATTCGGTGTTCGCCAATACACATCATGATTACCAACGGTTGGATACCAGGGACAGGAAAGTGAGTTCATAACGGACTGATAGTCGTCTTTTTGGCGACACCAATCGGCCGTTTCACCATATCCCTGAACCATATCGCCGACATTCATAACGAAGGAGGGGGAGAGACGATTAGCGTCCTGAACGGCGTTTCCGAGAATGTTAAGGCTTTGTTCATTTCCTGAGGTGTGATCGGCGAACACAAGAAAGGTGAACGAATCGTTTTCAAGGGGTGCTGAGAGCCGAACGGGGCTTTCCCGGGTTGTCTGGACAGGAAGAGGGGTTGAAGCGGGAAGAGGTGATTCGGCAAAAAGGGTCGGGAAAAAGCAGAATTGGAGTAAGATGGTCGCTAAAACGGAGATCGGGCCTTTTCGAAAAATCATGGTTGTTTTCCTCGATATAAAAAAAGAAAAAACGGGAGAAGCAGAAAAAGTCTCAAAAAGAGATGGTCTTGATTTTGAACATTTCATTGGCCGATTGCAAGACCCTTTCGAGAATAAAAGGGGAAATACTGCCGATTGACAGAAGAGAACCGGGTTGCCAATTCGGTTCGTCCGGCAAATCAATCAGCCGTTTTTCCAACCAAAGGACATCGTACCATTTTTGGAACTTGTAACCGGTCTGATGATACACGCCGACTTCAGAAAACCCCTGTTTTTTATGAAATCCGACACTCCGTTCATTCGGCAAGGTAATTCCAGCATACGCATTGATATAACCTTGTTCGCGTAAAAGCTCAAACAACGCCTGATAGAGCAAACCGGCACAACCGGTTCCATGATATTCAGGTTGAACGTAGACAGAAACCTGAACGTCATAACGATAAGCGGCCCGAGTTGCATGTTGGGACGCATAAGCATAACCGAGAACGGTATCATCAACAGTACAAACCAGATAGGGGTATTGTTGACTGATTTTTTCGACCCGACTGATGAATTCGCAGATTGAGGGGACCTCGATTTCAAAAGAAACCGGGGTATCAAGAACAAAAGGGGCGTAGAGGTCAAGAATTTCGGGAATGTCTGACCGCTTGACCAACCGAATGACAGGGGATAGAGGACTAGAAATAGGGATTCGAGGGGCAGGAGTTTCGTTCTGGTATCGAGGAAGCAGAAGGTAGGAACTGGGAAATATGGGAGATTCCCCGTTTAGCCGCGATACAACGTATCGCGCGTAATAGAAATTTTTAATACGCGCGGAACGTTGTTCCTCGGCTAAACGGAACTTCTTCTCCCTATTCCCTATCCCTCAACCCCTATTCCCTATTCCCTCACACACTGTATTCCGGCTTGTTGACATTCGGCGCAAAACCTTCCGGCGTGTCGTCACTGTTAATGTCAAACCAGTTTTCCTGAAATTGAAGACTCTTCCCCGAATCAGCCGCAATGTTCGTCCCCAACGCAATCACAGCATCACAAAGAGCAACTTTAGGATAACAACGAGGTTGCAACGACTTGTCAGCATTGTTCGGATTGACCCGAATACACCAAGCCCAATGTTCCAGTTCCTCTTTGTAACCCCGACTGACATCCGCTTTGGGACCGCCCCCAACCGCTTTTTGCGCCGGACCGCTCGATTGCGTGTCCAACGTCGGACCCGCTTCGGACTTCAACGCAATTTTGTTCGCCGATTCGCTCTGCATCAATTGCAAATCCGCCTCTTTCTCCAAAATCATCGTTCCATCTGTCCCAAAAACAATCTCACCATATCCCCCAAAACCATTTCCATTGATCGTCGAATACTGCACACATATCTTGCGTTTCTTACCAATCGCCGAATTCGGGTCATAATCAGGTGCTGGAAATTCAACCAACGTCGTAATATGGTCATTCACCTCCCGATCCATCTCGAAGAGATTCCGGTTCGCCGAAACATGCACCTTGAGCGGATGTACCTTTTGTCCCGTCGTTGTTCCATGATAAAGGTCATTATTGGCTGCAAGAAAGATACTTGCCGCATCCAACTGATGTGACCCCAGTTCGACCATAAGTCCCCCCCCCGTCCGACCCCAAAGTCGCCAACGAAGTAACTCTTCTGCAGCCGGTCGGTTATACGTCATCTTTTCCTGCGTCTTCGCGTCCGTCCACTCAAACGAATTGTCCAAATATCCATAATCTTTCGCCGATTGAAACTTTGTTCCTTCGTATTCCCCCCCTGCTGCAAGAACAGCATCCCGGATTTGAGCCTCTTTCTGCGCAACCTTCTTCGCAATGTTCTCAATCTGTGAACCGCGAGCACTCGCCAATTCTTTCTTAAAAGCGTCCAAATCGCGCAACAACCGTCGCGCCTGAACATCATCCGGCTTCACTTCATACGGCATTGGAAGTTGCCAACTATCACCCCCGGGAGAATTACCACGATGCCATTGCGCCCTAATATAATGAATATTCCCAATCAAACCGCGCTTGATTTTGTCAACAGCGTCGTGATACAGCACATTGTAATGCCGTTGATGTCCCGTTGCGAGGTGTTTGCCCGTTTCTGCCGCAACACGTCCCATCTCCTTGCATTGCCCCACACTATGCGCCATAAGTTTTTCCGTCAGAACATGTAATCCCTTTTTCATTGCCAGAATCGACGCTTGAGCGTGCAGATGAAGCGGCAAAGCGATCACAATTGCCTCAATTCCATCTTCCTGTGCTTTATCGAGCAACTCTTTGAAATCGGCGTAAACCTGCACATGTTTTCGGGCTTCTTCTTCTGTTTTCCAACCATAAACGGACATCAAACCCGGTCGGGGCGCGACCCCCCAATCACCGTGAAAAGCCCGATACTGATTGTACGGTCGTAGATCGGCGATTGCTTTGACCTCGATGTACTCAGGGTTCATTGCCCCGAGCAGGACACTCCCTTCATCGCCGGTTCCCAGAACTCCAACACGGAGCGGGTTCCCCTCGACTTTGGAATAACCGAAGTAAAAAGCGCCAAGACCCGCTGTTGGAACAGCAGCTGCAAGTGCGCCTGCTTTAAGAAAATCCCGTCTCGAACAATCATTGATTTTTTCAGCAGTCATTGTATTCTGAGTATTCTGAGGTGTATCTGATGTCTTGATGTTGGTTGAGCCAAGTCTCACCGAAACCGGCCGTTTTCGTCTTACGTTAGTCTTCACACTTACAACCATACGCTTTTGCGATTCGTCTTCCTCCGAAATTCCAAAGGAAGAAATCGAGACCGCCCCAACGTCCGGCCGGAAGTGCAGCGAGGAGCAGACAGGCAATGAGTTCGACGAAATCTTTACTGACGATCATAAAGTGACCGATCATATCCGGGGTTGGGGGATAAATCGTCGGCCAAGGAAATTGTGAGAGACAGACATTAGTGAGGAATGCGGCTGCTCCCAAACAGGCTAAACGGTTACAAAACCCGAGCATCATGCAAAGTCCGATTGCGGTCAAACCGTAAGTGACGGAAAGATCGAGCAAACGCATTTGCGATTGAACGCAAGGATTGGGGATAATGACTTTTTCGGGACCGGTCACGATTTTTTTCGTTGAACCGGCCAATTCAGGAGAAAGAATCCGGCCAAATGCCGATTGTAAACCGTCCCCCATTTTGTCCAGCTCGGCAATCCAAACGCCCGATTCCCGACGAAAACCCATTTCTGCATCCCATATTCGTTGCCGTTGATGTGGGGCATCATTCGTCCCGGCTGCTTTTTCCTGCCGAAAACGTTCGAGACTTTCGACATATTTTTGAACCGGAGCTTCAATTTCGGCTGCATATTCACGCAATCCGGCAATATATTGACCAAAGATCGAGTCAATTTCTTTTTGTTGAGAGTCCGAAAGTTCATATTTGGCTTCAAACGCCGTTTTGAACTCTTTCCAAGCGTTTTCATAAGCAGCAAGGGTCGGAAGTCGGTCGACACTCCGTTCCGTCGATTTCGGTGCTGCTCCAGGAGCCGTTGGAACCAATTCGACATACTTGAACACTTCGACCTCTTCTTTCGGAGTAACAACGAGCCGTTTTGTTCCGTCCAAATCGGGGAGCATCATGTAGTACAGATCGGCTGTTGGTCCTTTTGCTTGTCCGAGAAAACCGAGCGCACTAAAATTGCTTCTTGGGTTAAACTTGTGCAGACCTTCAAAAAGGAAATGCCAACCAATTGCTAATCGGAGCAAGACGATCAAAATGACCGCGACCGTACAGATACTCACTTTCTTGTTGCTCAAGGGATGTCTCCTCTCGGATTACCGAGTTCAAACGAGTTCAAAAAAACAGCTGATGAAACCATGATTCCGTAATCGGGGGATTTCGGAAATACCGTTGACAAAGGGGTCGCAGCCGGGAGAAACTCCGGGCAACCGAATGTCGGGGGTCATTTTACTCCTAATTTTCAAAAAAAGAAAGTAGGTCTCTTAACTAGGGAACAAGTTGTTTAGTCGCCGAACATTTCTAAGAGTTTGCTTTTTCGGCGAGTTTCATGAGGACGCCGACTTCGCCGATTTGGGTTTCAGGTGAGTCAAGATCGGGCACAACAAAATCGGCGATTGCATTTAAGGGTTCTTTCAGACCGGCAAATCGGAGCAGGTCAACAAAAACAGTATCATTCTCAAGGAGCAGTTCCCCCCCCATTTTAGACGTTGAAAACGTAAATCCATTTGGCGTGCAATCGAGAGTCAGGGACTCGGATTGGATGAAAGACAGCGGGATGTTTTCTGACGCAGTGTTTTCTAACATCAAGTGATTGGTTAAAAGGTTGATCCAAGCCTGAAAATAGGCGGAAAAAACCTGAGAGCCGAGAAAAAGTTCTTTTCGTGAGACACTGACGTAGGTTTGGAAAGGGGAAAATGTACTCGATTCAGGGGAGAGTGAAGGTAATGTTTTCACAATCGGTTCAAAATAGACATGCAAACCGGCATGACTGTCGAGATGTCGCTGATTTTTTGACCCGTTGAGCGTCCAGTTCCAAACCGCTTCTTGCCCGGGAAGTTGGACCATTCCCCGTTTAAGAGCCGGAATTGCGTAGTGCAAAAGGTCAAGGGCATGTTGTTCAGGCTCAAGTGACATTTCCTCAACCCGACCTTCACCAATGTAGGTGAGAATCAGGGGAACCCGACCGTCGGAATTGGGGTATTGATTGCCAAAATGAAACGGAGCAAGTGAGAGATGTGACATATAGCGAGGAAGAAGCAGTGTCCCGGCAAATGCCTCAATGTCTGATTCATCAATATAAGCCCAAAACGAGAGCATAGTCGTCCAATATGTTTCAGAGGTATCTCAGAATTCTTGATTCTTGTTAAAAAAGAGAAAAAAGGTCTCACAATCGTCATTTCCGGCAACCGCGAAAAACCGACGGACATTTTACAATAAAGCACGATTCAAGTCCAGTTTGATTTGCACATTTCACCTGTTTTGTTTCAATAGAACGGCAAATAGAACCGCAAATTGGATTTGTTGAGGATGTTTCTCGCAGAGACGCAAAGGACGCAGAGATGTGAAAGACCGAATTTTAAGCATGAACACCGGGACACTTTTGCCGGTTTTGTCTGTCTCTGTCCCGATTCCAACCCCTTGAAACGGCAAGAAAGACGTACTATACTCTGATTGTTATTGTTTTTTACAACTGTTTTTGCCCCTTCTCCGGGGAATTGATGCAAGATGAAAGAATCTTCCAAAACCGCCATTTTGATCGCTGTTGCCCTTTTGGTCGTCCTGATTGCTTGGTTGGTCCAACCAACGGGACTCAATGATTCACCCGAAAATGCGGTTGGAAAAGTGCTTTTTGAGAGGTTTACCGATCCACTTACAATTCGTTCGCTTGAAATCAATCGGCTTTTACCGAAAACCGGGGAGTTGGTGAAATTTCAGATTACGGACAATCAGGGTAAATGGACAATTCCCTCACATGAGAATTATCCGGCAGATGCTAAAGAGCAAATGGGCCGGGTTGCATCGTCCCTGATCGGTCTCGACGTCCTTTCTGTTGCGTCGGAAGAACCGGACAAGGAAGGAGAGGAGGATGCTCGATTGGTTTCCAATCACGCTTTATACGGCGTTGTCGATCCAACAGCTGATAGTGCAACGCTTGATTCAGGAACCGGCGTTAAAATTGCCTGTTTCGGACCTGAAGATCGGGAATTAGCCCAACTCATTATTGGCAAGGAAGTCGAAGGAAGTCCCGGTCTCCGTTATGTCAGGATTCCCGGACAACCTGCTGTCTATACGGTCAAAATTGACATTGAACCGTTTTCGACTGCTTTTGATGATTGGATAGAAAAGAACCTTCTTCAGATTGACTCGTTTGATGTTGAACAAGTTGAAATCGAGGATTATTCGGTTGACATCGATCAAGGGACACGCGATTATCGGGCGTCATTTGTATTGGATTACAAGAGTGAATTACCGGCCGGTCAACGTTGGACATTGGACGCCTTAAAACTGAATCGGGAAGGACGGATCATCACGGTTCCTCTTGCCGATTCGCAGGAACTTTCCGAAGAAGCTCTCTCGAACATGCTTAATGCACTTGGTGATCTGAAGATCGTGGACGTTCGGAGAAAGCCGGAAATTCTTGCAGCCCCTTTGCGAGAGTCAAAACCGCTTGGTTTGGAGATGATTCAGGCTGCGCCTCAAATACTGGATATTTTGGGACAACGAGGTTTCTACTTTGCAGAAGCGGAGACGGATGTCCCGGGTGTTCGCCAATTAGCAATTTTTTCGAGTAATGGTGAATTGGCAATCACGATGAAGAATGGGGTTCGTTACATTCTCCGTTTTGGTCGTCTCGCCGGACTCGGTTCAGAACCCGAAACAACGAGTGAAGGAGGTCCGGCTCTTGCAATGAACCGTTATCTTTTTGTTTTGACGGAGTTTGACGAAAATGCCGTTAAAAAGCCGGAATTAGCGGTTTTGCCGGAAATTCCAACTGATGCTGACGAAAAGACGGTCGAGGAAGTCCAGACAATGCGGGCTGAAATTGAAAAGGAGAATGCGAGACTGTTGGACCATTATCAGGAACAACTCGAAAAGGGTCGCAAAGAAGCGGCTGAACTGAATAAACGGTTTGCCGACTGGTATTACATCGTTTCCGAAGATGTCTTCAAGAAGATACATCTTGGTTATGACACGATTATCAAGGTCAAAGAGGTCCCCGAAGAGGAGATTGACTTGAGTTTGGTTGAAGACCCGCTCTCTCAGCGTCGCTCTGTTCCCGTTTTATCCGGTCAGGAAGGTTCCTTTGCTCTTCCAACAAATACGCCGACCGTCGATTCTCATGTTGACTCCCAACCTGTTGAATCAAATCATGGTGAATCGGCAAGTCTGGACGAATCGACGATTCAGGATCAGGTTCAAGACCAGATTCAGAACCAATCATCCGTTGAACATGAAGAAGACCCGCTAAAAGTTGGGCCGGTTGAGACGGAAGAAAAGGCGGAACAATCCGATGTAAGCGAGCATGTCCAACCAAGTGAGCAAGTCAAAGCAGAATGAGCAAGTCAATGAGGAAAATAAGTCAATAAGGAGACAAAGGAAGGGGAGATATGCAGGGTCAGCGTACTATTTTTGGCAAAACAGGAAAATTGCACAGAGTACGAATTGTCAGGTACTGATGTTTTGCATCATCATATTGATATTTCCCGAATGTCGTAGACATTCCGTTATGGTAGAAAGCGAATTGGCTCTAAATCCCAACTCCGTAAGGAGTTGCGTTATGGTCATTCCGACGTTTTCTACCATAACGCAACCTCTACGAGGTTGGGGGGGAACATTTTATTGTTGGGTCATTTCAATGCTTTTTACACCTATTTTCAGGGCAAATAGCGTGCGCTGACCCGGGGGACATGCAAGAAACAAAGATGATGTCAGGCGGGAATTGTATTAGACTTGTTCGGCAACCGATTGGAACACCCAAAAAAATTTACCTATTCTGTCAAGAATAGAGTCATTTGACAAAATAAGCAAAATAATTTGAGTTCTCGAACAAGTCTATTTTAACAAAACAGCAACTTGTCAATGTTTTACTTTGAGTTTGTAGAGTCTTTGTTTTGGAAAACCGAATTCTTGGAGTTGTCCATCTATTACGAATTGCGAAAAAAGAGATGCAACTATTTTTGGTAAAACCTCGCGGTTTTTGTGCGGGGGTTAATATGGCGATTAGCGCGCTAGAACATGCGATTGAACGTTTTGGGACCCCCTTTTATGTTTATCACGAAATCGTCCATAACACTTGGGTTGTCGAAAGATTTCGGCAACAAGGGGTCATTTTTGTCGATTCTATTGAAACGATTCCTGACCAATCTCGGTTGATGATTTCGGCACATGGTGCTGCTCCTGAAATCCGAGCGCAAGCGTTAAGGAGAGGTTTGCTCCTGATTGACGCAACCTGCCCTCTTGTCCGTAAAGTCCATGATGAAGTCCGACGCTTTGCCGATAAAGGTTATGAAATTGTCTTGATCGGACATCCCGGACACGATGAAGTCGTTGCCGTTCTTGCCGAAGTGCCCGGAAAAATCCATTTAATTGCCGATGAAAGGGACATTGACACTTTACAATTTCCGGCTGGTACACCGATTGCTTACGCAAAGCAGACGACATTGTCGGTTTCTGAATCGGCAAAGATTGTCGAGCGATTACAGCAGAAATTCCCCGAGATTGTTGGTCCCTCCGTCGATGATATTTGTTATGCAACCCAAAATCGTCAAGAAGCTGTTCAACAACTTGCCCCAAAAGTTGACATGGTTTTAGTCGTTGGGAGCAAAAACAGCTCCAACAGTCGCCGACTTGCCGAAATCGCTTCCTCCTTAGGCGTTCAGTCCTGTTTAATTGACGGGCCGAATGATATTGATCCCGAACAATTCCGAGGTGATGAACATGTGATGATAACAGCAGGTGCAAGTGCCCCGGAATCGGTTGTTCAGGATTGTCTCGCCCTACTTGTTGGAAAATTTGACGCAAAAATCAACGAGGTGACGGTTCGTCAGGAGTCGTTACAATTTGCATTACCGAGAGAATTACGAGCATCGACTACGATTTGATCTGATTTTGTGTGTCGACGTGAACGATTTTGGGTTGGAGTGTGGAACACAAAGAATCTTCGCAAGTGCAGTAAGAAATGATGACAACCAGATCGCCCGGAATTCCTGCTCGCGCAGCTGGTCCATTAAGCATCATAACGCCGGAATTTTCCTCTCCTTCAATTGCATAAGTGATTAATCGGGTTCCATTGTTCAGATTGAGAACATGAACCTGTTCGCCCGGAAGAATGTCGGCTGCGCGGAGCAGAACCGAGTCAACCATAATACTCCCCTCGTAATCCAGATTGGTCGAAGTAAGTGTTGCACGATGAATTTTGGATTTCAACATGAACCGTTGCATGAGCGGGAACTCCAAAGTGGGGGATCAGGCGTAAAAAAACGGAAAAAGCGGGGAAGGTGTCAAAAATAATGAGACAAAAACAATTCCAAAAAAACAACGTGTCCTCAATGAGGATTAAGACATATTCTACGCGAAAACGATGAAGGGACAAGCCCGGGAATCTGCAAGGTGTCAACAAGAGGAAAAAAAATTTTATTCCCCCGCTCTTGACGAAAAGGTTTGCCGGTTTATATTTACGCTTCCTACTTTGGTTGGGCGAGTCATCTGTAAGAGTTCAGGTTACTCCGACACCTCAGTAAACCGCTTATTGTGCGGAAGTTCATTGGTAATTAGGAATTGGACGAATTCGGGAGAATAAGTAAATGACAGTTTCGGGAAACGAGATCATCAGAATCCGAATGGAGGCGTACGATCACGCTGTTTTAGATATGAGCGCAAGCGAAATCGTTGATACGGCGAAACGAACCGGCTCTGTTGTTCGCGGGCCGATTCCGCTCCCAACCCGAATTGAACGCTATACGGTGTTGTCCAGTCCTCACGTTGACAAAAAAGCACGTCAGCAATTCGAAATCAGAACGCACAAACGGGTCATTGACATTGTTCAGGCAACTGCCAAAACAATTGATGCTCTGAACAAGCTCACTCTTCCAGCCGGTGTCGATATTAAGATCAAGGCGACCAGTTCAAAATAACGACGGGGAAGGTTTCGACTTTTGAGAGTTAGCGGATATATTTTGTAAGCATATTGAAGTAAGGTGGATTGAAATGGGAATCGGATTACTCGGCCAAAAAATCGGGGCAACCCAATTGTACACTGAAACAGGTGAAGTGATTCCAGTAACCGTCATTCAGGCGGGACCTTGTCGGGTTCTTCAGTTGAAAAATCTGACGAAAGACGGATATGAAGCTGTTCAGGTTGGATTTAGGGATGGTGACCGCGAAAAAGCGAGTCGAAGTGAGCGCGGTCATGTTGCGAAGCTGGACAGCAAGCGACAGAAGAAATTACGGGAATCCGGGGCAGAGACTGCTCCTAAAGCGGATTGTGAACCGCAGAAGTTCGTTCGTGAATTTCGGTTGTCCACACAGGGTTTTGAAGTGGGGCAAACATTGACAGTTGACGTTTTTGATAATATACTGTCGGTCGATGTGACAGCGATTAGCAAGGGGTCGGGTTATTCCGGTGTTATGAAGCGACATAACTTTTCCGGGCAAAGAGCGACACATGGTGTGAAAAAGTGTCATAGACATTTGGGGAGTACAGGTTGTAGTGCTTTTCCGTCCCGAACACCCAAAGGTAAACGTATGCCGGGTCAGTACGGGGCTGATAAAGTGACGATTCGTAATCAAAAGGTTGTCATGCTTGACAAAGAGAACCATTTGATTGTGATTCGCGGAGCTGTTCCGGGACCGAATGGAGGTTGGGTGACGATCCGTCCGACAAACATTCTTCCTGCCCCTAAAGCGAATATTTGGAGATTGCCGAATGTTGAATGTTCAAAAACTGAGGGAAACGCGGAGTCGGTATCTGAATAACATTGCTTAAAGATGAACTAATGCGTGTTTTTGATTCTCACATTGAGTAAGTCAGGCTGGAAGAGATAAGAGATAAGGTTATATTAGGTGGTTTATGGTTAGTTTGCCAATCAACAATATAGAGGGTGTTCAGGTCGGGACGTTTGAGCTTGATCTTGACGTGATTGCACCGAAAATCAGCAAGCAACTGCTGCATGAGGCGGTTGTGATGTATCAGGCGAATTTGCGACAGGGATCGGCCAAGTCAAAGACGCGGGCGGAAGTTGCTGGGGCGAAGAAAAAGATGTATCGTCAAAAGGGAACGGGAAATGCTCGTGCCGGACATCGACGAAGTGGTGTGCGACGAGGAGGCGGTCATATTTTTGCCAAACAACCGCGTAATTGGTATTACCGTATGCCGCGCAAATCATTGCAGATTGCGACGAAAATGGCGTTTGTCAGCAAAGTCAAGGATAATGCCTTTACATTGGTTGACGAACTCAATTTTGCAGCACCTAAGACGAAGATTGTTGCAACCGCACTTCAGAAGATGAAGTTGGGAGGAACGATGTTGTTGGCGGTTCATGCGAATGATCGAAATGCTTACGAAAGTGCCCGGAACATTGCCGGAATGAGAGTTTTGCAGGTCAGTGATTTGAACGCCTATGAAATTCTCCGTCCTCGCCGCTTGATTATGACTAAATCGGCTCTTGAACAGTTTGTTGAACCGAAAAATGATGCGGTTAATGATGCAGCTGAAGAGTAAGACATCGAGCAAATGACTGGACAGGGTGAATGACACACAAAAGAGTGTCAGTCAGAATGTAGATACAAGGCGAGATTGACAGATAATAGTTGACCTGATTGGGCGACAAACCTGATTGGGGAGCATAAGACGAGATAGTACAGGTTTTAGAACAGGTAGTAGTAAGATGCCGAGACAATTTGATGTAACAAAGACTGCGTTGAAGTTGGAGCCGTATCAAGTCCTGACACGCCCCATTGTGACGGAGAAGGGATTTGATCTTGCGGAAAAGCAGAACGTCTACTCCTTTGAAGTCAATAAACTGGCAAGTAAGGAAGACATCAAAACGGCTGTTGAAGAGTTGTTTGACGTGAAAGTTCTCGAAGTCAATGTTCAGAATCGTAAAGGTAAGAAACGTCGAACTCGACGTGGTATTGGCGAACAGCGATCCTGGAAAAAAGCATTAGTTAAACTTCATCCTGACAGTCGGATTGATTATTTTTAGTGTTTTTTAATGGACCTACCTATATGAGGTGCTAAAAACAATTGTCGGGTCTATTGAATTTTTGATTGCAGGGTGAGGAAGCAAACATTTTTAGAGAGTTGAGATATGGGCGTAAGAAGATATAAACCGAATAATGCGGCTCGTCGGAACATGAGCGTGAGTGATTTTGCGGAACTCACTCCCGGCGCAAAACCGGTTAAGTCCCTGCTCCGTAAGAAAATTCGAGGAAGCGGTCGGAATAATCAAGGTTTTATCACTGTTCGACATCGTGGGGGCGGACACAAGAAACATTATCGAGCGATTGATTATCGACGTAATAAGGATGGTATTGAAGCCCGAGTTGCTGAGATACAATATGATCCGAACCGTAAAGCGAGAATTGCGCTTCTCAATTATGTTGACGGGGAAAAACGGTATATTATTTGGCCGGAAGGGCTGAAAGTCGGAACTGTTTTGAACAGCGGTTCTGGGGCTGCACCGATTGTTGGGAACTGTTTGCCGATTTCAGAGATTCCCCCGGGGAGTGAAATCCATTGTATTGAACTGCAACCGGGTCGAGGTGCTGTTCTTTGCCGGACAGCAGGTTCCAAAGCAACATTGGTTGCACGCGATTCGGGTTGGGCCCAGCTCAACATGCCAAGTGGTGAAATTCGCCGAGTTTCCTCGAAGTGCCGAGCAGTGATTGGCGTTGTTGGAAACGGCGAACAAATGAACATAGTGATTGGTAAGGCGGGTCGAAAACGTTGGTTGGGACGACGCCCTCATGTTCGCGGGACAGCGATGAACCCGATTGATCACCCGCATGGAGGTGGTGAAGGTCGTACTAAGGGGGGACGACATCCCGTTTCTCCAACGGGAAAACCGACGAAGGGAACTTCGACTCGGAAGAGACGGAAACCAACTAATAAGGCAATCATCAGACGCAGAAGAAGTCGTCGTTATGGTGTCTTGAAATTGTCCTAAGATGAATTGACTTTGTATTATGACACTTTGCTGAACAATTATATCAAGTGAGTGTTGTTAAGTACAATAGTTCAATCGGTAATGTGAGTAAAATACAAGATACGGTTATTGTCGTTGATGAAGTCATAAGCAATTAGAACACTTTAGAGTTCCTAAGAAATATGGGAAGAAGCCTAAAAAAAGGTCCTTTTGTAAATGCAAGGTTGTTTACAAAAGTTGAAAAGCTGGATGAAGCTAACAAGAAAGAGCCGATCAAGACATGGGCGCGAGCCTGTACAGTCGTCCCTGAATTTGTTGGTCATACTTTTTTGGTCCACAATGGAAAACTGCATATTAAAGTCTTTGTGACCGAAGAGATGGTTGGACACAAGTTGGGTGAATTTGCCCCGACCCGAATTTTCCGGGGACACGGCGGAAAAGGAAAGAGGTAGATTATATGTCATATATTGCACAACACCGATTTGCGCAGATTAGTCCTCGTAAAGTTCGTGTATTTGCCGATCTGATCCGAGGACAGTATGCCGATGAAGCGCTGAACATTCTCAGTTGTTATCCCAATCTCGGGGCCCGTCTCCTTGAAAAGGTGGTCAACAGTGCATTGGGTAATGCTGAAGATAAAAGAGAGGGCGCGATCAAGAATTTGATTGTCGTTGACGTTCGTGTCGATTGTGGTCCGTTTTCCAAACGCTTTCGTCCGAAATCGCGCGGTTCATCAACCGTGATTAAGAAACGGACATCGCATTTGACGGTCGAATTGGGGTAAACCTTTAGAGCACCAGAGAGCTGAAGAATCATGGGTCAGAAAATCAATCCGGTTGCGTTCAGAACCGGGATTATGGAAGATTGGAAAAGTCGCTGGTATGCATCCAAGAAGGAGTTTTCGGATCTCCTTGTTGAAGACAAGAAGATACGAGATTTCATCAAGAAGCGTAAAGATACAGCTGGAAGAGCTTTTTATCCTGCGATTGCCAAGATAGAGATAGAGCGAACACGAGATGAGGTTCGGGTTATCCTTTTTTCGGCACGACCTGGGGTATTGATTGGGCGTAAGGGAGAGAAAGTTGAAGAACTTCAAAATGATCTTCAAAAACTAACGGGACGTCGAATCAATTTGAAGATTGAAGAAATTCTTCGCCCAGAGATAGTAGCTCAGCTGATTGCAGAGGATATTGCCGAGCAGCTGATTAAGCGATCAAGTTTTCGTCGAACGATGAAACGTTCGATGGAGCAGACAATGGAAGCGGGCGCGAAAGGGATCAAGATTCAGCTCGCAGGTCGGTTGGGAGGAGCAGAAATGGCGCGCTGTGAGAAACAGATTGCCGGTTCGATTCCCCTTTCGACGCTGAGAGCGAAGATAGATTACGGATTCGCAGAAGCGAAAATAGCACAGGGCCATATTGGCATTCAGGTTTGGATTAATCAAGGCGATTATAGCGAGGACGATAAAAATGGCGCGAATGCCCAAACGAGTCAAACATCGAAAAATCCAAAGAGGACGTATAAAAGGTAATGCGTCTCGTGGAAATACGGTAGAATTTGGCGAATACGGATTACAGGCAATGGAGGGGGGTTGGATCAATGCGGCGACGATTGAAGCGGGCCGTATTGCAGCTCAACAGTATTTGCGGTCTGAGGGGAAACTCTATATTAGAATTTTCCCGCATAAATCAATCACCTCGATTCCCCTCGAAACTCGAATGGGGAAGGGAAAGGGTGAGCCTGATTATTGGGCCGCAGTTGTTAAACCCGGGACAGTTATGTACGAGATCGGCGGAGTACCTGAGGAGACGGCGAAGATGTGTTTCGCGCGTTTGGCGCACAAATTCCCAGTCCGTTGTCGTTTGGTTCGACGGAAAACGATCTAGTTTTTCCTGTCGAGTCACTGTCGGATCGTTTTTGAGCGATGATTGAGCTGTATGATGTTTTGGACCTTTTAGATTACCTGTATCAGAGCAATGAAGAGTGCTGAATTGAGAAATATGTCGTTGGACCAACTTCAACAGATACTTCGTGAAACACGGGAGTCGCTGTTCAAGCTGAAGTTGCAGTCTCGTATGGAGAAGTTAGATGCTCCGAGTGAGCTTCACAAATCGAAGAAGCTGATTGCCCGAGTTTTGACGATTATTAACGAGCGTAATCGGGCATCTGCGACAGTTGGTTAATCGTTAGTACCGCTGTTTGTGTTTTTAGCGTATTTTTCACGCTCTGCTGATTGAAAAGAACCATTAGTTAAGGTTTTGCGGTGTTGCCGCATGTGTCGATTGTAGAGAGACCTTTCCGAGAATTTAAGAGTTTTAGCCCGAGTACATCAGATGCCAAAAAAGGTTGCTGTTGGAATAGTTACAAGCGATAAAATGAAGAAGACACGCCGGGTCGAGATCGCCCGACTTGTGAAGTACCCTAAGTACGGCAAGTATGTGCGTCGCCGAACAGTATGTTATGTTCACGATGAAACGGAACAATCGGCTGTTGGTGATACTGTTGAAATCATAGAGTGTCGTCCGATGTCCCGCTTGAAACGCTGGAATCTTTTGAATGTGGTGACCAAAGCCAATGTGATTGACATTGCGGCTCTTCGTTCAGCTGCTAAAGAGAGCAGCGAGAACAAGGAATAGGGTCTCCCGGAGTCGGTTTGTTCGGGTTTTCGGGCGGACCGTAAGAGAGAGAGTTATATTTAGTTAAACGAATTGTTGTTGGAGAATTCAGATGATCCAGATGCAGACGAGATTGGATGTAGCGGACAACACCGGGGCGAAGGAGTTGTTCTGCATCAAAGTTCTCGGCGGAACCCGTCGTCGTTACGCCGGAGTTGGCGATATTATAGTTTGCAGTGTCAAGCAGGTTATTCCGGGAAGTAGCGTCAAGAAGGGGGCTGTTGTTAAAGCGGTCGTTGTTCGGACGAAAAAATCGGTTCGTCGAGAAGATGGGAGTTACGTTAAGTTTGATTCCAATGCAGCTGTCTTGATTGACAATGATAAGAATCCTCACGGAACCCGTATATTCGGGGCAGTTGCCCGGGAACTTCGAGAAGAAGGTTTTGTCAAAATTATCAGTCTCGCAAGTGAGGTGGTCTGATGTTAATATGCAAAGATGATATGGTTGTTGTCCTGAGCGGGACAGATGCAGGTGAGAAGGGACGTGTTCTCGTTGTTGACCGTGAAAAAGGGAAAGTGGTTGTCGAGGGGATCAGTACCGTCGAGAAGCATGTTCGCCGAAGTAAACGGAATCCGCAAGGTGGACGTCTCTCCAAAGAGATGCCGCTCTCCCAGTCGAAAGTACAAGTGGTTTGCCCGAGCTGTGGAAAACCAACCCGGATTGGTTCGTTCATTGAAGCAGATGGAAGCAAGTTCCGTGTTTGCAAAAAATGTGGGGCCAAGATCAGTCAGATTGCCCCGCCGAAAAAGCAAAAAGCTGGTTTGAGTGCCGGAAAGTAAAACGTGCGGATGTAAGGTATCCTTTTTTTTAAGACAGGGTCCTTATCAGAATGCGTGAGTAGTATAGAATACGAGATTGAAATTTTTGACAGACTCCGAGAGATGGAACCGAGACTATTAGAGAAGTACAAGAGCGAGATTCGATCATCCTTGCAAACGAAGTTGGGGAAAGAGAATGTCATGTCGATTCCCAAACTGGAAAAGATTGTCGTGAACATGGGTGTTGGATCGGCGATCAATGAAAAAAAGTATTTAGAAGAGGCCCTTGAGGTTTTGTCGCAGATAACAGGGCAGAAACCTGTTGTTACCAAAGCTCGCAAGTCGATTGCCAATTTCAAGTTGCGACTTGGTATGAACATTGGTTGTATGGTCACTTTACGCGGACATCGTATGTACGAGTTTTTTGATCGCCTAGTTTCGATTGCCCTTCCTCGTGTTCGTGACTTTCGCGGTTTGAATCCGAAGAGTTTTGACGGACATGGTAATTACAATCTGGGTTTGACCGAGCATTTGGTGTTCCCGGAAATTAACCCCGACAAATTTACGAAGAGTCAGGGGATGAACATTACGTTTGTGACGAATGTTGAAAGTGATATGGAATCGCGTGAACTGTTGAGAGAATTTGGTATGCCGTTCAAAGCGATGAATGAAGCGAAATAACCCGTTAAAATCAACTTTTTAACCTGATCCTTTGAAAAATGGCGAGTAAAGCGAAGATTCTCAAAGCAAACCGTAAGCCGAAGTTCTCGAGCCGTTCCGAAAACCGTTGCCGTATTTGTGGTCGTCCTAGAGCCGTTTACCGTAAATTTGGTATTTGCCGGATTTGTTTCCGAGAGTTGGCAACGCAAGGTTTGATTCCGGGTGTTAAGAAAGCGAGCTGGTAACGTAGAACTTTTCTAGCTTGTCCAGCTGAATAGGGCGTTTATACTGAGAGAAGGTCTCAGTTTTGACGTGAGCGTGTTGAGCGCGAAGAATTTAGAGTCGTTGGGTTGATATTGTGACTTGTTGGTTTGCGTGAGATTGGGCCGAAATTATTGTTTTTTTTGTTGCGTCGCGGAGTACATAGATTATGACAACTGATCCGATTGCCGATATGTTGACACGCATTCGTAATGCTGTTCGCGTTGGGCACTCTTATGTGGATATGCCTTGTTCCAAATTGAAATGTGGATTGGCAGATGCAATGAAACGGGAAGGTTTTATTTGGGATTGGGAGCGAGTTGAGGCGAAACCCTCAGACACCTTGCGGATTGTTCTCAAATATGGTCCGAACGGAGAACGTGTTTTGCAGCATGTCCGACGGATTAGCAAACCTGGTTGTCGCGTTTATCTCGGCAAAGATGACCTGAAAAGCGTTTTGAACGGTTTGGGCGTTAGAATTTTGAGCACCAATCGCGGAATTTTGAGTGATCGTGAATCCAAACTCAAGAGTTTGGGAGGTGAGGTTCTTTGCGAACTCTGGTAATGAAAGTGTCAACCGTTCGCCAATGTTGAACAGCACTGACGGGATATTGTTGAGCGTGTATGAGATGTATTTGCTGTTCTATCACAAGTTTAATCAACGCCGGACTCAAGAGATGTGTCTTTTGACAACGGGAATCACAAAGCACTATTGAAAAATGTCGAGAGTAGGGAAAAAACCGATCACCGTTCCTAAGGGAGTTAAGGTATCCATTCAACCGCGTTTGCTTTTGATTGAAGGACCCCTTGGTAAATTGCAGCAGGAATACTCAGATGAGGTAGAAGTCCTTTTTGATGAGTCTGCCGGTTCCTTGCAGGTCAATAACATTGCCGGAACACGTTCTGCTAATGCAAAACATGGTTTGTATCGTTCCTTGTTCAGCAACATGGTGCAAGGTGTAACAGCCGGTTATGAAAAGAAGTTGGATATTTTTGGAACCGGTTATCTTTTTGCTCTTGCCGGGACTATATTGCAGGTTCGGGCCGGTTTTGCCAATGAAATTCATTTGAAAATTCCGGCTGGACTGGATGTTAAGTGTCCTGACCAACAGCATGTTCAGATTAAGGGTATTGACAAACAGTTGGTTGGGCAGTTTGCAGCTAATGTGCGTGCTGTTCGACCGGCAGAACCGTATCTTGGTAAAGGAATTAAATACGAGGGTGAAGTCATTCTTCGTAAGGAAAGTAAAGCGGCTGCAAAGAAATAGTCCTTTTCTATGTGGTTTCGGTTTAAGTCCGTAGTAAGTGCGTGTTGGTGTCAATGTTGAAAGTGTAAGTATCCTGACAAATCATAAGTGTCCAATAAGAGTGGACACATAAGTAGAATCATTCGAGTTGTTCCGTGAAAAAGTTCAAGAGATTAAATTTACGAAGAAAACGTCGTGCTTTTCGTGTTGCTAATGCCGTTAAACGTTATTCGACCCGACCACGACTCTGTGTGTTTCGTAGTAATAAGCATATTTTTGCTCAAATTATTGATGATAATGAGGGCAAAACATTGGTTTCTGCGGGGACCAATGATAAAGATTTGAGGTCCGAGGTCAGTGCGGGCGGAAATTGTGAAGCGGCTGCAAAAATTGGCGAAATCATTGCCAAAAAAGCATTAGCAGCTGGAATTCAGCAGGTTGCGTTTGATCGACATGGTTACCTTTATCATGGTCGTATTCGGAGTTTGGCGGATGCAGCCCGAAATAACGGGCTTGATATTGGTCCCGGCTCTGACCGTTTTACCGAGGAAGAATTAGCCGAAAGAGCTAAAAAGAAGGGAACATCTAGTGGTACAACAAAAAAGAAGGACGTCAATGCCCAAGTGAAGAAGGGGGGCGGTCAAAGCCGTGCTCCGAAAAAGAAGTAGGACATTGTTTTTTCGTACAGACCGCGACGGAGCCGATTCGTCGTCAGCAATTATTAGAGAGATATGAGCGAAACATCTACACGAGGAGACTTAATCGACAAAGTGGTGAAAATTCGTCGATGTGCGGCCGTTGTTAAAGGAGGTCGCCGATTCAGTTTTTCCGCTTTGGTCGTTGTTGGCGACGGAAATGGTAAGGTTGCTTGGGGATACGGAAAAGCCAATGAAGTTCCTCCCGCCGTTGATAAAGCGGTTAAGGACGGGTCAAGAAAAATGATTCCGATTCAGTTGGAAGGGACAACCATTCCGCATGAAGTGCGCGGACATTTTGGTGCAGCCCGGGTTATTCTAGTTCCGGCAGGTCCGGGAACCGGGGTGATTGCAGGAGCAGCAGTCCGAGCCGTTTGCGAAGCATGTGGAATCCATGATATTTTGACAAAAAGTTATGGAACGGCCAATCCGACGAATGTTGTTAAAGCGACGATTGACGCTTTGATGCAGTTACGATCCAAGAGTGAAATAGAGCGTTTGCGTGGAGTTGCGTTGTCATGAAATTAAATGAAGTTAATTCCGGTGTTCAAAAACATTCGCCGATCAAGCGTCTTGGTCGGGGAACAGGAAGTGGTTTGGGAAAAACGGCGGGTCGCGGACATAAAGGTCAAGGTTCCCGGGCTGGTTTTTCAATGCCTGCTTATTTTGAAGGAGGGCAAATGCCGCTTGCCCGACGAATTCCAAAACGCGGGTTCCATAATCGCTTTGCTGATAACGTTGCGGCGATCAATGTAGGCGATCTCGATCTGCTGTTTGAGAATGGAGATACCATCTCCCCCCAAATTTTGGTTGAAGAGGGAATCATCAAAGTGGTTTTCGATCAGATTAAAATTTTGGGAGATGGTGAGTTGACCAAATCGTTGACTGTCATGTCTCATAAGTTTTCGGCGACCGCGAAGAGTAAGATTGAAGCAGCGGGCGGAAAAATTGTTGAACTGCCTGGTCCGAAACCGGTTGTCAAGAACAAGATGAAGCCGAAAAAGGCAAAAGTGTAGGACGAACATTCAGGAGTTGGACGACGGGAAATAGGAGAAGGAAGCAGAGTCATTCTATTCCGGTTCCGTTTTCCTTTCGTCCGACTTTTTTTGTAGGGTTCTCTCACGCTTGATTTAGTGTAGCATCGTCATTTTGGAATTAGTCTCACATAAGGAATGAACCGGGTATGTTTTCCAAACTTCGAGTCATATTTTCCATTCCCGAGTTAAGGCAGAAGATTTTGCTGACGCTTGGACTTTTGGCCGTTTACCGTATAGGATGGTGGATTCCGCTCCCGATTGTCGATAAGGACAAATTGGCTGCGTTTTGGGCGTCGCAGGACTTGGGGGGAGTGTTGAATTATGTTTCCATGTTTAGCGGGACGAATCTGAACAATATAACGATCTTTGGTCTTGGAATCATGCCGTATATTTCGGCGTCGATTATCTTTCAGCTTCTTGCAACGGTTTGGGAACCGCTTGCGAAGTTGCAGAAAGAAGGGGAGAGTGGGCGCAAAAAGATCAATGAGTATACGCGATATGCAACCGTTGCCGTTTGTATCATCCAAAGTGTTAGTTATGTTTTGTTGGTTCGGCAATTCAACTGTGTTAATCCGAACATTTTAACGAATCCGTCCGACACAACGATTCCGTTTATATGGGTGTTTACCTCGGTTCTCATTATGACAGCCGGGACCTGCTTTTTGATGTGGTTGGGGGAACAGATTGACGAATATGGGATCGGTAATGGAATCAGTATGCTGATTATGGCGGGTATTATTGCCAATGTGCCGAATGCTTTGATTGATTTGGGCAAAAGTATTTTTCGGGGAGGGGATGTTACACTCGGAGGAAGCGCGTCCCAGCTTGGTATTGAGGTGTTGATCGTCCTTGCCGGATTGTTTATTGCGGTTGTTGTTGGGGTCATTTTTATGACACGAGGACAGCGCCGGATTCCAATGCAGAGTGCGAAACATGTTCGGGGACGACGGGTTTTTGGCGGAAATCGACAGTATCTCCCGCTCAAGGTCAATCAAGCAGGCGTTATGCCGATTATTTTTGCAAGCAGCCTTTTGATGTTCCCGTTGTTCATTTTCCAGTATTTGGGCCGGGCAACAGGTTGGACTTGGATTGAATCAGCAGGGGATATGTTTCGACGAGGTGAAAATTTCGTGTACATTCTCTGCTATGTTGCCTTGATTTTCTTCTTCTGCTATTTTTGGACAGCGGTCACGTTTAATCCGAAAGATATGGCGGATAATTTGAAGAATTATGGGAATTTTATTCCGGGATACCGACCGGGTAAGCGGACTTCGGAGTATCTGGAAAAGGTGATGATCCGTATAACCTACGTTGGTGCTGCGTTTTTGTCACTTATTGCAATTCTTCCGACTTTGATTTCCAACGAAATGGGGGTTTCCTACGTTGTTGCGGGTTTTTTCGGAGGAACCAGCTTGCTGATCGCGGTTAGTGTTATCATTGACCTCATTGATAAGATTGACAGTCACTTGATTATGCGGAATTATAAAGGGTTGTTGAACAAGGAAAAATAGCAATGAAAATGGTTTTTATTGGTCCCCCAGGTGCCGGTAAAGGGACACAAGCAGAAGGAATTATCAAGCGTTATGCGATTGCACATCTCTCAACAGGAGATATGCTCCGTGCAGCACGAGATGCCAAAACCGAGATTGGCGTTCAAGCAGAAAAATATATGTCGTCCGGCCAATTGGTCCCCGATTCGGTCGTGATTGGAATCATTGCTGATCGTTTGAAGCAGGATGATTGTAAAGTTGGTTTCCTTTTGGACGGGTTTCCCCGGACGATTGCACAAGCCGAGTCGCTTGACCAGATGCTTGCTGAAGAAGGAACGCCAATTGACGTTGTTCTTGAGTTGAAAGTTCCCGAAGAGGAACTGTTTCGACGTTTGGCGTCGCGGGCAAGAGCCGATGATACACCCGATGCAATTCGTCAACGTTTGGTCTCGTATGCGAATCAGACAATGCCGCTTTTGGACTATTACGGCAAAAAAGGTTTGCTCCAGTCGATTGACGGATTAGGGACTGTTGAAGAAATATTCGCCCGCGTTGTTGGTGTTTTGGACCCCTACAAAGTATAGAGCAGCCGGGGATTGCTGTATGTTTAGAAAAACCGCTCTAACGAGAGAGAGTCGTGAATTCGGAACGAGAGAGAGGAAACCGGCAACGGGAACAGGTTATTACACTTCGTTCGGAACGTGAGATTTTGAAGATGCGCCGAGCGGGTCTTGCCGTTTGGCACGCACACCAAATTGCGGCATCATACTGTCAACCCGGCATAACGACGGGGGAAATTGACGCTGTTGTCGAGCGGTTTTTTGACGATTTAGGGGCCGTTTCCCTGTTTAAGGGATTTCCCGGAGCAGGTGCCGTTGATTATCCGGCTGTTACCTGTATTTCCGTCAACGAGGAGGTCGTTCATGGAATTCCCGGAAAACGGGTTTTGCAGGTCGGTGATATTGTTGGGATTGATACGGGTTGCCGTATCGACGGTTGGTGTGGAGATGCAGCTCTTACACACCCCGTTGGACCGATCAGTGAACTGTTTCAACGGTTGCTTGATGTGACCTCGACGACCTTGAATGTTGCGATTGAGCAACTCGGAAAAAAACAGCGTTGGAGTGAAGTTGCTCGGGAAATGGAAAAATATGTGCGTTCATCCGGTTTCTCCGTCATTGAAACACTCGTCGGACATGGAATCGGGCGCGAGATGCACGAACATCCCCAAGTGCCAAATTACGTCTGTTCTGAATTCGTTAAGTCGGGTGATTTCGAAATTCGGCCCGGTTTGGTCATTGCAGTCGAACCTATGGTCAATATAGGTTCAAAGCGCGTTCGTTTAGGACGCGACCGTTGGACGATTTCGACCATTGATCGTAAGGGGAGTGCTCATTTTGAACACACAATTGCGATTTTGGAGTCGGGACCGTTCGTTTTGACAGGACCACCTCGGAGTGAGGAGGAACGGATTGACATTTCGGCCTATCTGAGGAAGGTTTAGGGCAGACAGAATAAGTTTTTTTGCCAATTTGGGCTGAATATTTGGGGAATTGGCCTAAATATCCTGACCCCGGCCTTGTAAGTTTGCTTGAACGATTTATAATCTGGCCCTTACCATTTTAGTTTGGATCGTCTATCGAGTTTAGTTTAGATCATATATTTGAGGTGTACTATGAAAGTTCGAGCGAGTGTAAAACGCATTTGCGAAAATTGCAAGGTCGTCAAGCGTCAGGGACGTGTTTATGTGATCTGCATTAACCCGCGTCATAAACAACGACAAGGGTAGTTTACCGACAGAGATAATAAACGACGGGGTAATTGTTGTTTACCGTCAACAGATACATTGTCAATCGAAACATTCAGTGATAACGGAGAATAAGAGAGAATGCCGCGTCTTTTAGGTGTTGATATTCCGAATAACCGACCGATTGTAATTTCGCTGACCTATCTCTATGGAGTTGGTCCACACATTTCGCGGGAACTTTGCCGCAAAGCGGGTATCGAATTGATGACCCGGGCCAAAGATTTGCGGGAAGATGAGCTCGCACGTCTCGCAGGTCTTTTGGACAATGATTACACCGTTGAAGGACAGTTGCGGCGTCAGGTGAATGGAGACATCGCCCGGTTGCGTGAAATTGGCTGTTATCGTGGTCTTCGACATCGTAAAGGTTTGCCCGTTCGCGGTCAACGAACCCGAACCAATGCGAGAACACGCAAAGGTCCTAAAAAGACGGTTGCCGGGAAAAAAGGGGTCAAAGATTTGCGTTAATGCCGTTTTTCCGATCCGATTGGGTCGGTCGGCTCTGATTGTTCGTCTATCCAATTCACAAACGTTCACATTTTTGCAGCGGAGATACAAGAAAAGTGGCGAAAGCAGTCAAGAAGAAAAAAATACGACGAAGCGTTGCTTCAGGAATTGCTCATATCAAAGCAACCTTTAACAACACGACGGTTACGATCACCGACGTGAAAGGAGATACGCTTTGTTGGGCGACATCCGGGACGAGCGGATTCAAGGGGAGTCGTAAAAGCACTCCGTTTGCAGGTCAATCAGCAGCGCAGCAAGCGGCGGAAAAAGCCCTTAAGTTTGGTATGAAAGATGTCGAGGTGAAGGTCAAGGGTCCGGGAAGTGGTCGTGAAAATGCAATCACGGCACTTCAACAAGCGGGTCTTGCGATCAAGTCCATAGAAGATGTGACCCCCTTGCCGCATAACGGATGTCGGCCCTGCAAACGTCGTCGCGTCTAAACTTGGAGTCGAGTAATTGAGGAACCCATTTAACATAACGTCAAAATAGCATAGATATGGCTCGGAATACTGGACCTGTTTGTAGAAAATGTCGTCGAGAAGGCGTCAAATTGTTTTTGAAAGGTACGCGTTGTGATACTGAAAAGTGTGCGTTTTCACGACGTCAGACACCCCCGGGAATGCACGGAATGAAACGGGGTAAGTTGACCGATTACGGCGTTCATCTTCGAGAGAAGCAGAAAGTCAAGACTCATTATGGAGTTCTTGAGAAGCAGTTTCGGAAGTATTTCGGTATGGCGGAACGAATGAAGGGCAATACCGGCAAAATTCTGATGAGTCTCTTGGAACGCCGCTTGGATAACATTGTTTATCGACTCGGTTTTGGAATATCTCGAAGTCAGTCCCGACAGTGGATTGCACATGGACATATTCTTTTGAATGGACAACGAGTTGATGTTCCGAGTTGTTTGGTTCGCGTTGGTGATTCGATTACGGTGAAGAACAAGAAGAGCAGTCTTGAAGCGATTAAAGGTGCTCTTGTTGAGTTCGGTAATCGTGACGTTCCCGAGTTTTTGGTTCGATCCGATGAAGCGATTCCGAAAGGTTACGTTTTGCGGCTCCCCTCAAGTGAAGACGTTTCTCTCCCAGTTGAACCGGCCTTGATTGTCGAGCTTTGTTCGAAGTAAGGTTGATTGTGACTTTGTACCGTTTTAAGTAGCGTCTATTTCCCTAATTTTGTCTTCTCTTGGAGGTCGATATGCGAATTCGTTGGCGAGGTTTAGAGCTCCCCAGCAAGGTCATTTGTGACAGTGAAACGCTTACGCCCGAATATGGTAAGTTTGTTGCGGAACCGTTTGAACGCGGTTTTGGTACGTCGGTTGGAAACAGTCTCCGTCGTATTCTACTTTCCAGTCTTGAAGGGAGCGCGGTAACGCGAATGAGACTGAAAGGGGCATTGCATGAGTTCACATCCTTGCGCGGTGTCCTCGAAGACGTGACGGAAATTGTTCTTAACGTCAAGTCGCTTGTCATTAAGTCACATGATGAAAAACCGCGAGTGTTGCGGATTGAAAAAAGTACAGCGGGTCCGGTTACAGCAGCTGACATTAAAGGGGATAGTGCGGTTGATATTATCAATCCGAACCATTTGATCGCAACATTGACGGATAATGTTCCCTTTGAAATGGAAATGGTTGTCGAAAATGGGCGCGGTTATGTTCCCGCAACCGAACAATTGCTGTATTTGCGAGATCGGAGTGATGAAGTCGGTTTTATTCCGCTTGACGCTTCGTTCAGTCCTGTTGTTCGTGTTCAGTATTCGATTGATGAAACCCGGGTTGGTCAGAAGACCAATTTTGATCGTTTGACGTTGCAGATATGGACGGACGGTTCGATTGATCCGCAGTCCGCCCTTGTTGAAGCAGCGAAAATTATGCGCAAACACCTCAATCCGTTCGTTCAGTATGATCGGTTGGGGGAGCAGGTTTTTGCAAAAGCGAAAACAACCTCAGCTCCTGGAGTTGATCCTGCTTTTGAAGCCAAGTTGGCAATGACGCTCGCTGATCTCAACTTTTCCGTTCGGGCAATGAATTGTCTTGAAGCGGAGAATATAACGACAGTGCGCGATTTAGTTACGCGAACAGAAGATTCACTTTTAGAAGTTCGTAATTTTGGTGAGACGACCTTGAATGAGGTCAAGGAAAAACTGAATGTGGTCGGATTGCGTCTTGGAATGAGAATACCGGGCGGTCCTCCCCTATCTGGAATTTTTGCCGGTTAAGAGTAAGTGAATCCCATTGTGAGAATGTGAAATAGTGTCGGGTATTTTCTGAAGATACCTGAACACTGAAGAAGCGGTTAGTACAAATAAATAGACCTAAAGATATAATTTGCGAGTGAGGCATTTGAGATGCGACATAAGAGAATTGGGCGGAAATTAGGACGTAATCCGAATCATCAACGGGCCTTGTTGAAGAATTTGGTTATTTCGCTTTTGATGACAGAAAGTGAAGTGGATGAGCATGATGTCAAAGCGGGACTTGTGAAACCTCCCAAGTATCCTGGACGTATTGTGACGACAATGCAAAAAGCGAAAGAAGTTCGTCCCCTTGTTGAAAAGTGTATCACACTTGGCAAAAAGGCGCAGAAACATCTTGAAGCGGCGAAAGTTCTTGAAGTGAAAGCGGACCGGGGGTCCAAAAGTTGGCGGGAATGGAGAGAGAGCGAGAAATGGCAGGAATGGAATCGCGTGATTGCACCTGCTCTTGCTTATCGTCGTCGTGCTTTGCAGTTGATCGGTTCCAAAGAAGCGGTTGCTATTTTGTTTGACAAAGTTGCCCCGCGATTTATGGAGCGAAATGGAGGTTATACGCGGATTCTTCGCTTAGCGAAACCGCGATTGGGTGATGCAGGAACCCGGGTTGTTTTTGAATTTGTTGGTCGTTTTGATCGTGTTAAGGCAACCTCGTTGATTCCGACCGTTGAATCGTAATGTCCCCGTTTGATTACACCCTCGCAGTCCGTCGAGTCTGCGAGGATATGTGTTTTCGATTGTCTGAGTTTCGGACAATTGATATGCAACGAGTTGCGGTCAGTTTTTCGCAGACACGGAACTGCACTTCTTTTGGGGTTTATGCTTGTGTAACCCCGCTTCGTTTTGCGGGGGGACAACGCACAAAGGTTGTCCGTCATCGTACTTGGTCAGTTCAACAGGTTTGTGATCGTCAGGGTCTTGAATACCTGTATCTTTTGTACATTTTTGCCCCTCGTTTTATCGATCTGCCCTTAAAGCAGAAATTGAGTACGATTGTGCATGAACTGTTTCATATTAGCCCGGAATTTAACGGGGATATTCGCCGTTTTCCCGGTCGTTGTTATGCACACGGCTCTTCACGGAAAAAGTATGACACTCATGTTGCCCTGCTTTTGGAAAAATGGTTAGCACACAATCCCTCGCCGGAACTTTGGGATTTTTTGATGCTGAATTTTAAGGAGTTGAAAGAGCAGTATGGTGCAGTTCACGGTTTGAAAATACCCTCTCCCCAGTTGATACCGCTCGATTGATACTGCTCGATTAGGGCAACAGGAAAGAAACATGTTAATCTTTTCGCTGCTGATTTCTGCCGTTTTGACATCTGATCCGTCAGAGATCGAACATTGGGTTCGAAAACTCGATTCAAACCGATTGGTTGAGCGAGATTGGGCGGAACAGCGTTTGAGAGAATATGGTCCTGATATTGAAGCGATTCTGCCCGGAACTCGGGAATTGACGGAAGAGTATTCCGCTCAAGTGCAACATCGATTGGGAAATTTGCGTCGGTTTTTTCAACGATTTCGCTTGCAAAAGACGTTGGAGCAGATTGATTTTGCAATCATGGACCCCTGTTGGAAAAGTAATCCTGAACGACTTTTTCTGGGTTTGCGTCTCAATTGGTCCGCCTTGTCAATCGACGAAACCAATCGGATTCGGCTGATTCGAATCAATTTTCCGCTTGAATCGTTTTCCGGTCAATTGACCGTTGCACAAGGAAAGACAGGAGAAATGTCGCCGTTGACCTCCATTGACATGAAACCGATTCAGTCGCTTGGTTTACTTGAAGTCCCGATTGCCCGGGAACAAGAATCTGTCACTCTCCCCTTGATTTTGCAACCCGTTTCTTCCGATCAACAACGAGAGATTGTTGAACCCTCGATTGATTCGTTGCTTTTTTCCGGGGAGTGTTCGTTTCTCGTTGCAACGCAACCTCAAGAGTTTGTTTTTCCCCTTGACGATTGGATTGAGTCTGACAATAGGACGGAGTCGGCGGTTTTGGAACAGAATGAGGTGACGGTCCAGATTCAGTCCGTTGACCAAATCGACCAAGAGTCGATGAGTGTTCAGGTTCGCTTGGAATTTGCCAATCCGCATGATGCTTTATTCTCACATCGTGATTGGTTGGACGAGAATCAGGCGTTTCTTCGCAATCAATCGGGCGAACGAATCGGCAATTGCATTTCCTCACGATCCGTTGAACGAACCGAAAATTCGTATGAATCGGTTTACCTTTTTGACATTTCAAGAACGCGAGTTTCTGAAGACAACATTGCCCCACATAAGGTTAACCAAGATAACGTCTCCCAAGATAAGGTTTCTGAGGGGGACAGATCGGCAAGAATACCGATTGAACACTGGAATTTTGTCTATCAGACGCCGACGATCATCGACGAAGTCCGCCAATCTTTTCAGGTGTATAGGAAGTCAAACACCATTTTCGGCGATTCCAAGTTGGACAATTCCATAAGATTGCAATGATTCTTGCAAAAGGGATTCTTGCAAACGACATTGGTTGGACACATTGCTTGATTTTGCGCCCACAATCAGCAGAACTCCATCAACGGCGAATCTTGCCAATTCAATGACTTTTCGCTCCATGTTTTCGGTCCAGCAAGACGAATACTCGGGATTGTTTTTTTCAACGGAGTTCTCTGGTTGCTGATTCAAGGACAAGTTACTGTTCGGTTGCAGGTCCCGAACTGTTCGATAGAACGGTTCGTGTCCCTGTTCAGATTGTTTTTGGGTTTCCCAGAAATATCCGGCGTCAATCAAAGCAATGTCATAAGGTCGGCAGACCAAATCTAGGATCGTTTCAACCTGTTGCAAGGAAAGGAGGGACGACGAAACAGTTGGGGATAACGGGAGAATACTCAGGTTGGGTTCAACCGCATATTGCAGATCAATTATTTTGTTGGACAAATCCGTTTTGACGCGATCCTGATTCAACCATGTTCCATTTGGTTCATTTGCCTTTCTATTGTCCGATTGCAACAGGGAGAGAGAAGTCGGCATAGACAGTCGCTTTGTCACTTCGCAAACGGCTCGCCTATTCGGACTCAGTGTGTTTTGCGTTGAAAATGTCAAACCGTCCTGAGTCGAGAGAAAATCGGCGTTTTTCGACAACAATTGCTCCCAACCTTGTGCAATCGGCAATTGCAAGGAAGAAACAACATTGGGATTATCAAAATTGGCGTCAATAACGATTGTTTTTCGACCATAAGCAGCCAATTCTCGCGCTGTACAGAGGAGCAGGGTTGTACAACCACAACCGGGGTTGTTCCCGCAAAAGGCAATACGATGTTTTCCAGCTTGAACTTGATGTAAAAGGTGATCGACAAGTTGCTTAAGTTGTATCGGGGCACTTTCACGCAATCGGTCACAACATTTCGGCCAATGAATCGGAAAAAGGAAGGGGGACCGCTTGGGAACCGGTTTGTCTTGCCTATTTGCAGAACAATTTGAAATTTCTGAATCAATCACCGTCTGTGAAACGCCGCTTAATTGGCGAATCTGTTCTCCGTTCCCCAAAAATTCAGCGTTTTCGAGAAATTCAGATCGGCTGATTACCTTGTCCGATTGCTTGTTTCCTTGAGCATTGGGCTTGTCCTGTATTGTTAATCGATCCTGAAAAAATTTCTCTGCCGAATCGCTAACCTGTTGCAACGATTCAAACGCTGTATAGATCGACCGCCTTTTTGATTCGCTTTCCTCACAATCTTCCCGGGAAATTGCAATTTTTTGCGGCTTCATTTCCCGGGTTTTGAGCAAGCGTCGGGATTTTTCTGACGCAGAAGAGGTTAGACTGTCCAACACTGATTCAGCGGGGTCGGTCGCAACAAGCGACGTTTCGAGAACTTCTTCGGCAATTCTTTTTCTCTTCATCATAAAATCAATCGCTTGATCGGAGACGGAAGAAGTCAACAGGGAAGAAGAGGGGGATGAGGAGAGAGAGCAAGAATGAACGGGGTGAATGACAGGAGAAAACGGCGCAACAACAGCCGGTTCCGCTTGAGAAGCGGCGTTCATTTCTGCGGAATAGGCCTTGAAAAATGTCTCGCCAAAAAATGTCATTGTCGACGTCAATTCACCTGTCTCTATCAATTCGTCATCCATGATTCCAAAACAAATAACCCAATCATCATAACGTAATCATTGGAATTATCGGAGTCATCGTAATTATTCTCACTATCGTCATCATCTTACGTCCTACACCGTATTCGAACATGTCAACGCTTGGTTGGTGTTATTCACAATTCCCTGACATCTTGAATCAAAGATGCCCCAGAATGATGCAATTGACCATAATCCTTGACAGGCTTTAGTATCGTTGACCTGATTCCGGCGTATACCGGGGATCGTTCATTGGACCCGATGTCGAATACATCGACGGAGATTGTGAATAACCGTCATATCGCGGTATATTGCTGTAATTGTCCGCCGTTTTCAATTCTGAACGACTCGGCTGCTGTTGATACTGCTGTTGCTGTTGATACGGTTGTTCGTATTGTTGGACCTGTTGAACCGGTTGCTGCTGTTGTTGGGGTTGAGGTCCTCGAAATGTATTACTGACTTCGGTTGCCGGAATCATTTCTCGCAGATTCGCTTGAGAGTATTCTCTGACGACTTCCGACTGCAAGGAAGAGGTCGGCTGAACCTGATCGGGACCTGACGAAATCAAGTGATAGTCCTGAACTGTCTGGTAATTCGGCTCCGCCCGAAAATTTCGATCTGGAACGGCGTAATCAGGAGATTGTGCGTATTGGGCATTATATTGGGCTGAAGAATAATCCGGGGAATACGTTCCAGCTCCAGCATACGGAGGAGGTGTGTACTCCGAAAGGGACGAATAGGCACTTCGTTGGGACTGAGGTCCGCCCTGATTCCGATCATAAGATTCCTGTCGGTACAGTTCGGGATTGGAAGACACCTGATTGTCGATTCGAGCTGACTGTTGGGACCGACTGGAACCGGCGTAATTGTTGACATAGGCTCCTTGGTTCGTCTGCTGTTCGTACTCCGATCCTGAATATCCCGAATTGCCTGATTGAATGACTCCATGATTTCCATACTGCCCATTTGGTACAGTTTGTGCATATCCTGTATTTTGCGTGTTCGATGAACTTTGTATCGTCCCTGAATTCTGAGGAGACATTCCCGTTCCCCGATTCCAAGGGGTTTCTCGTTCGCCCCGAACTTCATTCCGGTCCCAAACAGATCGACCAGGATTCTCATTGGTTGGATGATGTGACAACGATTCGTCCTCACTTGGGTCAATTGTCAAATCAATCGAAGTTGTCGGAAGAATAGAAAAGTTACCCTTCTTCTCAACGGGTTGGGAAATTCCGTTCGTGTTCGGCACAATCCGAGCCGAGTTACTCAACGTCGCATTGTCCAGATTGGGACGACTGGTCTGTTCATTGTCCTGCAAACTATCCCAAATCAAAGGAGAAGAGGATTCGGCCCGAAAAACCATCATTTCGTCTTCGGGGTCGGGCGACAACACCGAATGACTCGAATCAGAAGAGACCGGTTTCATCAGCGACCAGCCAAGTAGTACAACCAACACCCCGACAATACACCAAAGTAAACGGTTTTGTTGATGTGCGGTAATTCTTTTCAGATTAAAATGGTTCCAAAAACTGGGGACACCAACATGACTGAGTGAGGGGTGTTGTTCTTCGATATTCGGCATTCGGGCAATAATTTTGACCGGTTCATCTTTTGCGGACTGTTCTTCAGGAGAATCATCATCGAATCCCAACGGTTCAAAATGCGGGGAGAACGACATGGAATGTGAATGAGGTTCAAAGGGAGCAGGACGATTCATTATCATCTCCTTCAATTGGGGGGGATTCACCTGAAAGGATTGTAAGGGTCTGTTGGACGTTTTGGGGACACCGTATGTGAACATTGCACGATCCAGACATTTTGGTGATGTCCTTCCATCTTTTCGACCCGGTTTCACCCGAGTCATGGTCTTCACGAAAGAAGGAGTGTAGGAACATCTTTTCTTAGAATCGGTCAGAGATGCTCCCTATTGTAGGAATTATCAGAATTTTTCCTAAAAAAAAGAATAGGCAAAATAGGAAAAATACGAAAGTTGTCCTATTTTCATCCATTTTATAGTGAGGGGATTAAGCAACACGTCAAGGACATGAGGACAAATAGACGATTTCTAAGTAGGCGAGGAGCTTGCTCCTTTGGTGTAAATCCATTAAAATGCAACGGTACGCTCCCTTGATCGGTAATGATCGGCAATTGGGAATTATTGACAATTGGCAATGCGATTGCGGCAAAACCCTACCTTGCATCTTGCATTGCACGCAAATTGACCTTATTACTGCCTCACTCCTGTCTCATACCCCTGTTTTACTGGAAATGGACGAACTGGCTGTTTATGATTTTGTTTTACCGCAAGAGCTTATTGCTCAGGAGCCGCTTTCCAATCGGACGGACGCGCGTTTGATGGTCGTACATCGGGGCAAGGGGATGATTGAACATCGTCATGTGCGGGATTTGCCGGATTATCTCAACAAGGAGGACACGTTGGTTCTCAACAATACCAAAGTGGTTCCGGCCCGGCTGATTGGGGCGAGGTCTAAAACGGGGGGGGATTGGGAGGGATTGTTTCTCGGGCAGGAACCGGACGGTTGTTGGAGAATTATCTGCAAAACCCGGGGAAAATTGATTCCAGGTGAAATGATTTCTTTACGGACCCAGGATGATGATTTCGGTTTTCCGCTCGAATTGGTCGAAAAAAACGATGAAGACGGTTCTTGGAAAGTACGTCCCAGAACCTCCAAACCGGTTTTTCAGGCCCTTGAAGAAGTCGGTTGGGTTCCGATCCCTCCTTACATTCGCAAGGGTCGAATGAGTGCGAGAGACCGTGAGAATTATCAGACGGTTTACGCGCAAGAACCGGGTGCTGTTGCTGCTCCGACTGCCGGATTGCATTTTACGCCAGAATTATTGGCGCAACTGGAGAATCGGGGGATCGTTACAACCCCGCTCACACTTCATGTTGGTTCAGGAACATTTCGGCCTGTTTCAGTTTCACGTTTAGCTGAACATGAGATGCACTCAGAATGGTGTTCGGTCGAACAACGGACGGTTGAGACCCTTTTAGAGCGTCGTCAACGGGGAGGACGGACGGTTGCGGTCGGGACAACATCGGTTCGGGTTCTGGAAACGGTTGCGACCCGATTTGGTACACTTGTACCGTTTTCGGGGGAAACCAATCTCTTTATCAGACCCCCCTATGATTGGAAAATGGTTGACGTTTTGTTGACGAATTTTCATTTTCCGAAATCGACGCTTTACATTTTGGTACGAACTTTTGGGGGGGACGAACTGATTCAGGCTGCTTATGAGGAAGCGATTCGGCGTTCTTACCGTTTTTTCAGTTATGGTGACGCTATGTTGATTCTTTAGCGGTTAAAGATTGGTTGAGGATTCGAGAAAGTCCCGTTCATGCCGGGTTTATCGTCTGCGCTTAAATAACCTATCTAAATTGCGGTTTCACCATTGATTAAAGTTTTGTATTCATTTCATGTTTTTGCTGTATTTCGTGGTATAAGAGAAGCAATAAAAACACGAACATCACGAAAGGAATAAATCGTTTATTCTAAATACTCAATCGGAATGGACGTGAAGAAACTGCTGTAAATGACATCAATGATGTAAACGAAGCGTTCCTGAAAACACCACATGGACGTTCCGATTGTCAAAAAGAGGATGATGAGCATGATGATCGTGTTGATTCCAAACCCGACCGACATGAGATTCAGCTGAGGAAGTGTTCGTCCAAGCACCCCCATTGCAATCATCGAAACGAGAATTCCAACTGTTGCAGGTGCTGCAATCCGAAATGCCAGACTGAACGTCACACTGACAATCGTTATCATCGATTCGGCAACCGTCAGGTCAACATTTCCACTTCCCGGGGGGATTGTTTCAAAAGTGTCAATAAGCGACCCGATCATCAGTCGCAGACCGCCGACACAGGCGAAAACGACGATTCCGAGCAACTGCATGAATCGCCCGAGAACGGGGACCTGTTCCCCGGAAACGGGATCGAAGAGTTGGGAAGCGGAGAGACCGCCGATTCGCCCGATCATATCACCTGCTGTAAAGAGAGCGGTAAAGAGCATGTTGACCCCCAGACCGATTACTAATCCGATCAGCAATTCTCCGCCAATGATTATTGCAAAAGCAGGTAAGGTCGTTGGTTCGGCAATTGGGACGTCCCATTGAATCGGTGTAATGAGGATTGCAAGAGAGAACGCGAAGAGCGCGCGGAATTGCATAGGGATGTCAGACCCGCCGAAAACCGGCGCAGTCACAACGATCCCACTTACGCGGGTCAAGACGTAGGCAAATAGCAGAACACGCGAGGTGTCAACGAGGTCAAGCCAATTCAAAACCAGATAAGGGGGTTAGAGGACGCTGTATTTTGGGGCAAACACGGCATTGTGTAAAAATAAGTCAATAGTGTACAGTTGTGTGACGCCGTTTCTCAAACGCCCTTAGAATGGTAGAAACGACGGGACTGACATGCAGTTCTCTGCCCCCTATCCCCCATTCCCTATCCTCTATCTCCTAAAACGGGGCCATATATTCGGGGATGTTTTCATACAAATCGCGGGAATACTCCAACATTTTCACGGTCATAAAGGGGAGGAACAGCGCGGCGACGAGGACCATGACGATGATTTTGGCGACAATCGCAATTGTCTGCTCTTGAATCTGCGTCAACGCTTGAAAAAGGCCGAGTAAAAGGCCGATTACAACGCCGGAAATGAGAATGGGCAAGCTGATGAGAATTGCAATCCAAATTGCTTCTCGACATAAATCAATCGCCAATTGTGCGTCCATTGTGGGGGAGAGGAGGTAGAAGGTAGGGATTAGGGGTTGGGGGATAGGGATTAGGGGATAGGGGTTGGGGATCAGGATTCTATCGTTGCAGAAAAATGTTGAAAATCGGAATTCTCTTCATTCTCTCCTCCCTATTCCCTATCCCCCATTCTCTATATCCTACTCATCCTCCGTACATGGAAAAACTTTCGAGTAACATTTGGACGACGAGTCTCCAACCGTCCATAAGGACGAAAAGCATCAGCTTGAAAGGGAGTGAAATCATCACAGGAGGGAGCATCATCATCCCCATTGAAACCATGATACTGGCGATTACCATGTCGAGGATTAAAAAGGGGAGGAAAATTTTGAACCCGATCAAAAAGGCGGTTTTCAATTCACTGAGCATGTAGGCGGGCAACAACGCTCTCCAGGGAATGTCCCGCATTGTCATTTCGTCCAAAGGAGGAGCATCCTTGACATAACGCATGAAAAGAAAAATGTCGTCCTGATTGGCAGTCCGGTCAATCTGTGAACACATGAAAACCCTGATTGGATATTCCCCCTTGTTGTACGCTTCTTCGAGACTGATTTGACGTTCGGTGTAAGGGAGAACGGATTCACGATACACTTCTTCCCAAACAGGGGCCATAATCAGTAAGGTGACAAAGAGCGAGAGAGCCGTTATGACCTGACTGGGCGGGAGTTGGCCGGTTCCGAGTGCTTGTCGGAGAATGGACAAAACGACGACGAAACGGACAAAGGAGGTTGTCATAATGACAATTGCCGGAGAAAGCGTCAGGACGGTCAACACGATCATAATTTGAAGTGTGGAGACCATACCTTCTGGGCTGCGCCAATAATCGGGTCCTTTCCGCAAAGCGTCCGGTAATTCAAGCGAATGAGGCGGTTCAGCCGGTCCTTCTGTACTTGGGTCATAACCAATCGGCGAAGTGCCCAAAACGGTGTTGACGCGACCTCCCCCGCCAACCAACATTCCGTCCCGGTCGGAATGGAGCGGTTGATACCCGTACATGAAACCTTGACTGGGACTGTTCGTCAGATCGTTTGAAAGACGGTTTGGATGTGTCTTTGCACTATAATCGGTCATTTGGCCGAAAACCGAACCAAAAGGGGCGCAACACAGCATGAACAAGAGCAATAAAATGGCCCATGTTCTGCAAATTGCCTTTTTTATCCGATTTGAATGATTGACCATTATGTTTGTATGAAGGTTGTACAACGAATAGTACGTCTTGACGAATTTGACGCGCGATACGTTGTATCTCGGCTAAGCGTCAAAATCTGCCTATTTTCCCTATTCCCTGTCCCCCAATCCCTATTCCCTATTCTCACGCTCTTTCTCCGGCGAGCAGATTGGCAAGGGTTGAGGAGGAACCTTTTGCTGACCGATTGGTCAGTTCCGGTCCTAAAAATCCCCCCGTTGTTTTTTCTCTCGCAAATTCGTCCAAAACCGATTGAAATTGTGTGGTTGAACTGTTCCGATCCAATTTCCGGCAAATGCCGAGAATTTGGACCACTTCGTCAGGATTGTTCACTTCAGCAATCGTTTCAACCGTTCCTTCTTGTGTGACCGCGACCAAGATCAGACGGTTTCCCAATCGAAGCAGATTCAGCTGCAATTTAGGGTTCAGGGCAAATCGTCCGATGTTTTCAAACGCCTCTTTGGGCAATTGTGACTGCATTTTGGGATTGACACGTCGCATGAACAACACAAAGATGAAGAAACTGGCAAGAACGATGCAGAGACCTCCAAGAACTGTTAGGACGGGAAAAGCATCTCCCGTTGAACCCAACTCCAAGCGACGTCCCTGTTTCTCCCCCCCCCCAATCACCTTGTCCAAAATAGCATCCTTGCGAGCTGAATCATTCGTCGCCAAATCGCCCGCTTGGTTCCCCCAATCCGTTCCCGATTCCGTCGATTCGGACATCATCTCGGACATCGTTGTTTCTTTTTCCAACGGATTCGAGGAAACGGATAAATCATTTTCCCGGAGAAGGGTTCCGTTCTTTGCCGACTGCCCGGACCCTTGCATTGGATCACCCCCTTGAATCTGTTCTGAGGATGATTTCCCTTCTGTTTCCTGCTGTATCTCCTTCGATTCGCCAAGATAACCGACGGATCCAATTGGCGAAGAATGTTGCGAGGAGTTCGGCAAGGGAATCGGTTTCAAAACCGCTGTTCCGCCCGTTCCACTTAACCGTTGTTGAGTCGTCGGTTTCGTTCGAGCACCTGCAAACGCATCTCCCGTCTCCCCCTTGATGTCTTTCCCCGTTGGAACCATTTTTTTTGATTGACCCGTCTGATTGGTTCGCTTGTCTTGCATAATCGGCCCGGTTTTCCCCGTCGTTGTACTGTTGTCGTCATTCGGACCCCGAACAGGATTCGTTCGCTCAACATTCAGTCGCTCAACAATCGGTCGTGTTTGTTTCGACTTGCCTGTATCGCCCGTCACAATCGTCGAAAGTGGTTCTTCGGACCCAAAAACAAGCATCGATCCCTGCAAAGGGTTTTGTGAAGAGAACGAGGAAGACGAGTTTGAAGAGGAAAAGGAAGACGACTTTGAGGGAGACACGTCGGATTGTCGAAGTGGATTACTGATTGTTCTGGTATCACGACTCGACAGTAATTGCAATTGTGGTTCGTTGACGGAAACTTGGAGAATGTTGCCCGATTGTTCGGACAATGAATTGTTTTGCTTAAGATTGGCCAAATGTTGGGGTGTTGGAGCAGAAGGAACCGAGGAAGAAAGAGCGCGGGAAAGAGATTGCAGCTCTTTCGGTTGCGTTTGCGTGAGGACGACAGGAGCAGATTCCTGTTGGTTTTGTTCGGCAAGAAGACAGTCAAACCCGACAATTGGCAGAACCGCAATTGTAAGGAATCGTGTCAAAATGGAAAATCTGAAAAAACTGGGCATCCTTGCCCTCCTTTTTGCTCTTCGAGATGAAAACCCGCTCTGTCCTCACGAAACATCCTGTTCGGAGAACCCCTATCCCGCAATTTATCAAGGTTGGAACGATTCTTTGCAAAGACAGGGATGTACTTTTAACAAAATTCGTATTTTTATTCAAGGGCAAACCGAATAAAACCGAGAGAGAAAATCCTCTCTTTACACGAATTGCCAAGTTCCGTATTCTACCTCACCATTTTTTCAGTTGTTCATGCCGCTTTTTACCTGCATTGTTTAATTGTCTATTGCTTAAGTAATGCTTATACGGCAAATGTTTTGTTGGGCAGAATCCGTTTTGTGGGATTCCCGCCCCTTCAGTATTATATCAGCGTGATTGTGATTGCTCAAAAATTCTGGATACCTCTATTGTTCGGATGCTTCGGAATTGTCTTCCTCCCTGGTTGTGGAACGACAAAATGGAGCGACACGACCCGAACGGCGACGGAACAGCTTCTCTTGAGCGACGCAATCGATCACGCGGTTGAAAAACTGAACTTCAGCGTTTTGGACGGAAAAAAAGTCTTTGTTTCAACAGCCGCGATTGAGACAGCAACGGATTATAAATACCTGAGTACGACGGTTCGTCAGCAAATTGCATCACATGGAGGTATTATTTGCGACACGCAGGATGATGCTCAATACATTGTTGAACTGCGAACCGGGGCAGTTGGGACGGACCGAAATGACGTGATGATTGGTATTCCGGCGTTCAGTCTCCCAACAACAGCGGGAACAGCACCTCAGATTCCCGAAATTCCGTTTGTGAAGAAGACAGACCAAAGAGCAGTCGCCAAAATTGCAATTCATGTGTACAACAAAGAAACGGGTTTACCCCTTTGGAATTCGGGCAATCGTCTCAGTGAAAGTCGCGCAAAAGCATGGTGGTTGTTCGGAACCGGTCCTTACAATCGGGGCAACATTTACGAAGGAACCCGATTTGCGGGGGGAAATTTTTCCGACATTGTTCCTTTTCGAGATGGTTCCGAACAGCGGGAGATTCCTCCTTTAGCAGCGGAACAAAGGTTTATCGAGCCGAAAGACGCAAAAAAGTTAAAGGACAAGGAGGAATTGGGGAGTCCAACAGAAGCAACGCAAACGGCAGATGCGGGCGAATCCGCCCCGCCCAACCCGGCCCGTCCCCTTGTTCCGCCCGGTCCCTTCCCTGTTTCTCCCGCAATCCAAATGCCAACTCCCCCCATTCCCCCGCGTATCTCCACTTACGGTATGCCCATTCAACGTTGATAAGGAACTCAAACCGTTTTGTTGTAGGCGGAAAGAGCGTCGAAAAAGGCTTTGACATTTTCAAGGGAGGTTCCCGGGGGAACGTCACAACCGGATGAAAGAACGTAGTTGGGGAACTCTTTCGTCGATTCGAGAAGTTCGAATGTTTTGGCGTAAACCTCTTCAGCTGTTCCGAGCAAAAATACCCCGGACGGGTCCAGATTCCCCATAATCGGCACATCTTTGGGAACTTGCGAGAGTATCTTTGTGATGTCAACGGCATTACCAACATGAAGTGAGGATGCTCCTGTTGAAAGAAGAACCGGGACCATCTTTTCGGTTTTGCCGCAATTATGCAGAATAAAGGTAAAATGGTCGTCTTTGACTGCATCAACGACCCGTTTGATGTAATTGGCGGAGAATTCCTGACTCATTTTTGGTGAAACCAATCCTGCAGCAGGTTCCGCCATAATCAGACCATGACATCCTGTTGCTTTGAATGCTTTTGCATAGTCAATGAGAAACTGTGTGACTTTTTCGAGCAAGGCGTGAACCCAAGCCGGTTCCATTGCCGTATAAAGCATCATTTTGCTCATATCAAACAAACGTCCTGCAAGGGAAAAGGGACCAATCAAACCGCCTAATGTTGGACGCTCCTTGAGTTCGGACGCCAAATACTTGGCAGTCAACAAACATTCCGAGGTTCTTGCCGTTCCGATTTTCGGAATTGGCAATTGTTCAATTTCGGCCAAATCGTGAACAAGAGTTCCGGCAACGGTCGGATTTTCTTTTTCGTTGAACTGGATTGGCGAACCAAACGCTTCTGCTTCAACCGAGAGGTCCATCATGGTTAAAGCGGCTGCAAGGGGAAACTGTTCATTGAGTGCTTTAATCGCCTTAAATTGGAGTAGTCCCGACTGAAATGTTTCAACGGGGGTTGCTCCAATGAGCGGAATGCCGGGACTGGTCATAATGGGCAAAGCAGCCCGTTTGGGACTGGAAATCAAACCGGCGATCCAGTTGGTCATGTTGATTGTCGTCATATAATAATTTCTATACGTTGAGGGAGTATGACTGTATTGGTTTGAGAGTATTGACGGTATGGGTTTTGTGTATGATTTTACGATTAGGGACGCGCGATATGTTGTATCACGGCTAAACATTTTGACACATCCTCTCTGAACGCAATATACTTTTTTTGTTTCTCGTTTTCAATAACCTCAAAGAGCAAAAGATAAAAGACAGATGAATCGCCGAATCGAAAAACAGTGTCCAGAAAAAAACGCCGATCAGATCGTGTCTGACCGACGTTTTGCAGTTGGTGTTCTCGAAGATGTCTTTGATCGCCAACTAGACGGATGTTTGACGTTTTATGGGAAAATCGCAACACCGCCGACGATTGTGCCCGCTTGAAGCAGACCGCCCCGAACAGAGATCGGCAAGGGGTCGAGAATGTAAGGAGCACAGGAACCGGGCCGACTGTAACCGAGCGTGTAAATACATTCGTTGGGCGGATTGATCCCCATTTTGTACGGCAAAATCGGAATGGTCAGGAAAAATCGAGCACCCGAAACAATCGGTTGAAACTCTTCCTGAACATAGGTGTGTCCATATCGTTCCAACGCATCATCGCTAAAATAGGTTGGTTTATGTGCAAGGGCAGATGCTTTCCACATAAAACAGATGCGACCCCAGTTGCGCTGTTGGAAGTGGACCTCCCCCAACCCGCATTCTTGCGGTCCCGGTCCCTGATCCTTCAGTTTGATGCTGTAATCCATATTACGCAACGACTTGAGCGTATTTGCGGCGTCGGGACAATTCATTTGGACAAGGGGAGGACGCACACTATCTCGCGGGGGAGCGAGCGTCGGGGTATCATCTGCCGAATTCGGCGAACGCAACGTTGCTTCGTCGAACAGAGGACCCGGTTGTTTCGCAGGACCCGGCAATTGGACCGTCGATTGACGATTCGTCCGCGATTCGGGATACACCGTATCCACTTTCGCCGTTTCAGCCGGAATTCCTCCTCCAATTTCAATCGGTGTCACCTCTCCTTGCGGAACAAGATAACGGACCTGTTGGACAGGATTTTTCTTCTGTTCCGACCCCGACTCCAAAAGAAGAGGAGGTGTTTTGGAAGTCCCTTGTGAGGTCTCACTGTTGTTGACCCGGGGTGTCTTCCAACGCAACGCCGACTCGGCTTGAACATCCTTAACGGTTCCAAAACCGTTAAGAAGCAGAATCATGCTGAAAATAACTAATCGACACTTCATGTTCGGGATTCCTTTCCCAATCAAAAAAAGGGGAAGACCAAATCTCACCTAGTTCCGTTCATCACGTTCAACGCTGTAATTTGGTGCTTCCTGGGTTATGACAATATCGTGAGGATGTGACTCCTTCATGCTCGCTGCTGTAATACGGACAAATCGTGTCTTCGTCCGCATATCTTCAATCGTTTTGGTCCCGCAATATCCCATTCCGGCTCTTAATCCGCCGACCAATTGGTACACAAACGGTCCTAAGGGACCTTTATGGGGAACACGACCTTCGACTCCTTCGGGAACCAGTTTGTCCGGTTGACCGCTGTTACTTTGACGGTATCGATCACTGGAACCTTTGACCATTGCGCCCATAGACCCCATTCCTCGATAGGCCTTAAATGTCCGTCCTTGATACAGGATCAAATCGCCGGGACTTTCATCCAGTCCGGCAAAAAGACCGCCGACCATAACGACATGAGCACCTGCTGCAATCGCTTTGGAAATATCACCTGAAAAACGGATTCCTCCATCTGCAATGATCGAGACGTGAGGAGCGTATTTTAGGGCTGCTTGGGATGCTCGGTATATCGCGCTGATCTGGGGAACTCCGACCCCGGATACAACCCGGGTTGTGCAAATGGAGCCGGGTCCGATTCCAACCTTGACTGCATCTGCGCCCGCGTCGATGAGGGCTTTGCAACCTTCTACCGTCGCAATATTTCCCGCAATCACGTCAATGTCCCAACGTTTTTTTATCAAACGAACCGTTTCAATGACATTGACCGAATGTCCGTGAGCACTGTCAACAACGAGAACATCAACATCTTCCTCGACCAATCGCTCAATCCGTTCAACATCGTGAACCCCGACTGCTGCTCCGACCCTTAAACGGCCCTTACCGTCTTTACAGGCGGACGGAAAACGACGGAGCATGTCAATGTCCTTAATTGTAATAAGGCCCGTCAATCTATAATTTTCGTCAACAAGGAGTAATTTCTCCACCTTTTTTTCCATGAGAATCTTTTCCGCTTGCGTCAGCGACGTTTTTCCAGTCGCCGTTACAAGGTCGGAAGAGGTCATAACTTCGGAAATCGGGACATCCCAATTTTCCAGAAATCGCAAATCTCTCCGAGTCAAAATTCCGCAAAGTCGCTTGTTCTCATCAACAATCGGAACCCCCGAAATGTTCTGCTGATCCATAATCATTCGGGCTGCGCTCGCCCGGTCAATCGGCTTCAAACAGGCCGGTTCCGTAATGATTCCGTTTGCGGTTCGCTTGACTTGTGCAACCTCTTTCGCTTGCATGTCAATTGACATATTCTTGTGAATAATGCCAATTCCCCCTTCACGAGCAAGCGCAACCGCCATATCCCGTTCCGTTACCGTGTCCATAGGAGAACTGAGAAACGGAATATTCAACCGAATTCGTCGGGTCAGATTGGTGCTGACATCGACTTCGGCTGGAACCACTTCGCTATACTGCGGTTCCAATAAAACATCGTCAAAAGTTATACCTAACTGGAAGTTTTCGTCGCTGAGTTTGTCCATTGATCTAGCTGTGTTGGATGAGAGAAAACCCGCCCGGTTCCGATCCTAACATATTTACCATAAAATGCAACTCGCAACTTATTTTTTCAGCATCCTTTACCCCTATTTTGGATGATTTCACGCGATTCAAAAGGGTCTCTCCTCTTTTCAGGGAGCAAGTCCGTCTTCGACGTTAAGTATTCTGACATCAACGGCGTTTGGGTCAGAGAGTTTGATCTCTTCTAAGGTAACCGGAACGGACGAATTCTTTGCAGATGATTGTTGTTGGGTGTAGGGACGAGCTGGTAATGCAGGAACCGGTTGTGACATTCTGTGTGTTGTGCTTGGACTTCGACTTGAACTGGGGTTGGGAACAAAATCCGGTTCTTCGATTGGTTCTAATTGTTTTGGTTGGACATTCGGCAAAACGGGACTCGGCAATGTTTTAGGTTCTGAAGGGGTTCCACTTGACTCAAGAATATCCAATGTGCGGGGACTTACATTTTCCCCGTCTTCTTCGTCCGAAATAACGGTCGTCGTTCCACATAATCCGCATGATTTGCACGCATGTTCGGTCCCGTATATCTTCGATCCTGCTCGATACAACGGATCACACATACAGTCGCAGGAATCACCGAAACTGTTTCCTGTGTAAACCGGGCTGCAATAATCATAAGGGGTAAAGGAAGACCGACAACCGATCAAACCGGTTAACAACAGGAACAGAATCGCAATCATAAACCCTTTGAGGATGTACTCTTGCGACAAACGCCAATTCGGCGATTCTTCAGTCGGTTCGACCATTCTTGAGTTGTGATCTGTCAACATCCCTAATTCTCCCAAAATGAGGATTTTTCCCATTTGTTCTACATTAACATTTATTCCTCTTGACCCAAAATAGGGGAAAAGAAGAAGCTCTATGTCTCATATCGTCCGCAAAACCGGCATAATCCGCAAAATCTTTTTATTTTGACAGAATTTTCCAACCCGTTCAAAAGAGGGTTAGAAGATTTTGGAAAAGATTGGAAAAGAGAGGAACCGCGAAAATCACGAAAAGGGACACGAAACCCTCACGAAATGAAGTGTTTGGGGTCTTCGTGAAGAATTTCGTGTGTTTTATGGTCAACAAACAGTCGTCTGACACGACTTGGTTCCAATCATAAATCTAAATTTGTTCGCGGATTGACTCATTCAGGTTTTTTCACTCCGTCTATTTCCTTTCCGATTCCAAGCACTATAATGTTTGAAATGTCGGTACTGTCGTCTTACGACCCCGACGAATCGTTTCTGCCTTAACCTTTTTCAGAAGTTTTACAGGGAATTTTCAGCAGTTTTCAGAAATCAATTAGAAGCAAATCAGGAGCAACAATGATGACGGAACAAGAAAATGCGGTCAACACGGGAAATGGAGGGCAGGTTGAGAAACATATTTGGTATTATTCGTCAAAAGCATTACGAGGTTGTGCTTGGTTGTGCGGTTTTATAACCCTTGTGTTCTTGGTTTTCACGGCCTACTTACCAATGTCGGTTTGGGTCGGTCTCATGCTCATTCCCGCCATTTCTTGGATTTGGGTCAGTATTCTTTGCTGGTATAGAACCAATTTTATTCAGTATCGTCTGACGGAATCCAACCTTTATGCTGAAAAAGGATTCATGCACAAGACGATTGACACGTTAGAACTTATGGGGATTTCCGATTTGAAGATGGAACAGAGTCTTTGGGACCGTCTCATTAACGGAGGAACGGGCAAGATTCGGGTTTATTCACATTTGGACAAAACAGACTCGGAACTGGTTATGTCGGGGATAGAAAATCCGCGAGAAGTTCTCGAAATCATCGATGTTGCACGCCGACGACTTCGCGGAAAAGGAATCGTGCAAATATAGCAACGAGGTCCTCTCTTTCACACTTCAGGTCTTGGAGTTTGACAGATTGAAGATCATTGCTGTACACGAAAGTAAACTGGTCAACCCCCTTTCCTTCCTTGAACTTATGTTGAATCGAATTGTCTCGACCTCGCTCGTCTTTTTTCTTTGCATTTGCCCGATTCTTTCTGCCGAAGAAATCGAGTTTGGCCCGGTTGTGACCGATCCAGATCGAACGCCGACCATTCTCGAAGAGGAAGCACCTCGAAGTATTGACCCGGGATTGCTCCAGAACATTGACCTTGAAAAAACACCCTGGTTGTGTGAACGGGTTGGTCTTCCAGCTGCACATCCTGTTTTTACACGTCCTAAATCGATTTGGGCCGATTCGTTGCAGTTTGTTCCGCTCAATGAAGTCCTTGAAGACGACATCGTTGTTGAACGTTGGGTCAACGCCCCGCCTGAAAATCTCGCCGGAAAATACGTTCTGATCGAAGTTTGGGCAACCTGGTGTCCCCCCTGTCATCGCGGTTTGCCCCTTTTGAACTACTTTCACGACAAATACAAAGATGATCTTGTCGTCGTCTCGATTTGTGAGACAGATGAAGAAGCGTTGAAAACGATGAAAGGACCGCTCACATTGGAAGATGTCCGATTTTCACTTGCGGTTGACACGAATCGTCGATTTGCGAATAAGTTGGGGGTATTCGGTATTCCACATGCCGTTCTTTTGGAACCGACTGTTGGTGCTGTCATCTGGGAAGGAATGCCGACCTTGCCCGGACATGAACTGGATGAAGCGATCATGGAGAAGGTTCTTGCAATTGGCAAAAAACTGAAAGAGGCGGGGAAGATGCCCGAACAGGCCCCGATTGCGTTTCGGACGGAAAAGGCTGACCCTGAGAAGGTTCCAAAACCGAAAGGGGACCGTAAAGCCGAACCGAGCAAACCGTAAACATTTTGCTGGGATTGGGGAGTGAGGGACCGTGTTGTGCTCAATTGGGAGCATTCCAAGAATCATGCACGTCTCACTCTCCAGATAGTCTTTGAATTTCCGACGTTTTGAATTTCCGAAGTCAAAAATGGTGAGAAGTGTATACCGATCCTTGAAATGCTCAAACGTGAAAGTGCGAGACAAGTTCCGTTTTTTCAAGCCTGTTTGAGACAACCAAAAACACACAATCACTGAATAAGATTGAAACCAGTTGCAGCTAATCGGGAACACAATCCAAACCTGTTCTCTGTTCTTCAACGTTGATCCCCTCTATTCCGTCCCCCAAAGACCTTTTTCCTATTTTCCACATTTTCCTGTCCCTATTCCTTTTTCCTATTCCGCAGTTCCCTATTTCCTACCTTCTGTTTTTTATTTTCTGTTCACGAATCCCCTATTTTACTAACCCTTATCTTTTATTGGAGAAATTATGATGCAAAATCGTAGAAACCTGTTGAAAATTGGTGTTGGAACCGTTGCCGGACTTGCAGTCGGATTGAACAGTCAAGCTGTTTCCGCGCAAGAGAACACGATTCCAGGTCTTGATACTCGTTGGGCCGAATTGCTCGGTTGGAAAGTCGGTTGTCAACTCTATTCTTTCAACCGTTTTACTTTTGAAGAAGCGGTCAAAAAGAATGTTCAAGCAGGAGCCCGATATTGTGAAGCATTTCCGGGTCAAAAATTAACAGCAGAAGGGGGTTCGATCAGCCCCAACATGAGCAAGGAAGAGAAACAGACATTTAGCCGGATTTTGGCGGAAAATGGTTGTGTTTGTACGACGATTGGAGTAACGGGCGCAACCCGGGAAATGTTTGAATTTTGCTCGGAAATGCGAATCGGTGTTATTAACGCAGAACCGAAATTCCGTGATTTGCCCGAAATCGACAAAATGTGTCAGGAATACAACATCAAAGTCAGTTTGCACAATCATCCGAAACCGTCCATTTATTGGGACTTTAACATTTTGCTGCATCGAATCAAGGACCTCAGTCCAATGATCGGGGCATGTGCGGACACAGGACATTATATGCGGTCAGGGATTCAACCGCTTGATGCAATTAAGGCCCTTAAAGGTCACATTATTGGTTTGCATTTGAAAGACCTGAATGAGTTTGACAACAAGTCGGCTCACGATGTTCCTTGGGGAACAGGTCTTGCGAACATTTCAGCGATTTTGTACGAATTGGCCGATCAAAAATTCCAAGGCGCATTTTCGGCGGAATATGAGTACAATTGGGACAATTCGGTTCCCGAAATTGCCGAAAGTATCAAGTTCTTTAACAATGTTGCGAAAGAAATTCTGACCGCATAAAACCAACCCAACCTACTTTGTTGAAATGCGAAAACCTTTTTGGGTTCCTTGTGTTTTTCTCTTGCTCGGTTTCGGTCTATTGACAACAACGGGTTGTCCGACCGATTCCGATTCGGCGTCCTTGACGAAAGAAATGGTTGACGTGACCGCAGAGAGTCCAACAACACGAAAGAGCGTAACAACTCAAGAGGTTGCAACGACCGAAGAAGTTGGAACGACCAAAGCGGTTGGAACAACCTCAACAAGTCCAACGACAAAAGAGGTTGACAAGCATCAACGGGTTGAGTTGGAGGAGAGGGGCGCAAAAGTTGTAGCAGGACCGGACGGAACACCCCGTTCTGTTGATTTTATAGGGACAGTTGCAACCCCCGAGATTCTGCAATCACTGAGCGAGATGAAGTCGCTCAAATCGTTGAAATTGCGTCAGAAATTGGGACCGGACGAATTGGCGATGTTGCAATCGGTTCCACAACTTCGGATACTGTATCTCGACCGGTCAGAGATCGATGATGCCGGTTTAACGGAAATTGGCAAGTTGCTTGCCCTTGAAGAATTGTATCTCGGAGAAACGCCGATTACCGATTGGGGAATACAACAGTTGGGTCATTTACAGTCGCTAAAAAAGTTGCGATTAAGCGGGACGAACATGACAGATGAATCGGCCCCCTTTTTTGCAGGGCTGAAATCTCTTCAGGAGTTGGATGTCAGTAATACAGGGATTGGAGATGCAACACTTGCTGAATTGGGAAAGTTGACCGGTTTAACACGATTGAATCTGTATACGACCAAAATTAACGATCAAGGGCTTGATTCTCTTGGTCACTTGGAAAATTTGGTTTGGTTGAATCTCGATCAATGTCCTATTACGGACTTGGCGATTCCAAAGTTAAAACCGTTTACGAAACTGGAATGGTTGCATCTTGGGCGGACCTTGTTGACAGATGCAGGTCTTGAGGAACTTTCTCAACTCGGTCCGTTTAAGGAAGTCCATGTGACACGAACAAACGTTACACCTGAAGGGGTCAAACAGTTTCGCGCCCTCCAACCTCATTGTCTTTTACATGATGTCGTAAAATGAATAATTCAGATGATTCAAAGGGTTCAAGTGAATTGGAATTTAACGAACAATTTAACGATCAATTGGACGAATCGTCAGATGACCTGTTGGATGATTCGACCGATTCGGAGATAAGTTATGAATATGAAGAGGATGAGATTCCCGGGTATGATTTCGGGGAATCGACATCGAACCTATTTATTGAAATTATCGACGAGCAGGAGGAGTGTACACTCAATAAGGATCGGTTGCGTGAGGTTGCGGAACAGATTCTTGCAGATGGAGATGTGATATGTGGACGAATTGGGATTGTTTTGGTTGACAACGAAACGATTCACCATTTGAATCGTGATTTCCTGAAACATGATTGTCCGACTGATGTTATTAGTTTTCAGGTCGAGTCCGACCCCGATTCCGGACTCCTTGAAGGAGAAGTCATCGTCAGCGTCGAGCTCGCCCAAGAACGAGGTCCTTTGTTCGATTGGACCGTTGAGGAAGAAGTCCTCCTCTACGTCATACACGGGTTGCTGCATCTGGTTGGTTATGATGATCTGGTCGATGAAGATCGTGAAATCATGCGGGAAAAAGAACGTTTTTATCTGCGGAGTGTCGGTGTTGAACCAACCAATATAGGGTTTGACGAAGACGACGAATTGTCGGACGAATCAACATTTGATGATCCGGCAAAGAATAAACAGATATATGGTGATGATACTGTTCATTTGAATTGAGACTGAATTAAGAATTGTTCAAATCATTGTTGAGAAGAGGAACCTATGTCAGAAAAAGTGATTATTATTGGAAGTGGTCCGGCCGGTTGGACCGCCGCTATTTATTGTGCAAGGGCTGCCTTAAAACCACTTCTTTTTGAAGGAGCGATTACGTCAGAGAATCAGCAACAGGGAACACTTCCAATGGGGCAATTGGCGTTGACTCAGGAGATTGAAAACTTTCCGGGTTTTCCCCCGGGAGATTTAGGTGTTTTTCTCCAAAGTAGTATTTCAGAAACACGACAAATGATGCTTTCTCCCCGACATGAGGGACAGTTGGGGGTTGCGGGGCCGGAATTGGTCGAGTTGATGAGAGCGCAAGCGGTCCATTTTGGAACCGGGGTCATTACCGAAGATATTGTCCGGGTTGATTTTTCGGGAAGGACAAAGGTTTTGTATTCTTCAAGCGGGACAAAATATGAAGCGGAAACGGTGATTGTTGCAACAGGAGCCCGCGCAAATTACCTGGGTCTTGAGTCGGAAGAACGGTTCAAAAACAGGGGTGTGAGTGCATGTGCGGTTTGTGAGGGGGCGTTGCCAAGATTTCGCAATCAGCCGATTGCCGTAATCGGGGGGGGAGATTCGGCTGTTGAAGAAGCCAATTACCTGAGTAAATTTGCGTCTAAGGTCTATTTGATACATCGTCGGGACCAACTTCGGGCATCCAAAATCATGTCCGAACGGGCCCTGAATCATCCGAAAATTGAGATCATCTGGAATCGTCTTCCGATTGAAGTTCTGGGAACGGAATCGGAAGGAGTAACCGGATTGCGACTTCAGAGTACGGTTGGAGAACCTGAATTGACCTTGCCGGTTCGGGGAATGTTTCTCGCAATCGGTCATACACCGAATACTCCCTTTTTGCAGGGACAATTGCAAGTGAATGAAAAAGGCTATATTGTCCGATCAGTTCCACATCGTTCTAACACAAGTGTTGCGGGGGTGTTTGCGGCCGGAGATGTTGCGGATGATTATTATCGACAAGCGATCACAGCAGCGGGGACTGGTTGTTCGGCTGCATTAGATGCAGAACGGTACTTGGCAGAACGCGGTTTGTAAGGGGGGGGACAGTGAGCGAGAAAAACGAGGTAATGAAAACAGGTAAAGTAATAATTGACTGAATGAGTTAGACGGATTCCCCTTGCTCTTGAAGAATGAGACGGTATTGTGTTTCGTCGAGCGAACAGTCGATCAGGGCGAGGAATTGATCTTTACGGAGTCGTAATTGCCGGGACATTTGTGATAGGAGCTTTGCACTGACCGTTGTGCCTGACATTCCATGACTGAGATGCGTCAAGACTTTGTATTCCGTCTCGTCTGCCAAATTGCAGATAGAGTAGACGATATGTTTTCCGTCAACATTACGGTGAAACCCCTTTTTCCTCAATGCAGCGTCAATCTCACGACCATGATAGACACGTCCCAATTTACACCTCCTCGGCAATTGCGAGATAGTTGTTTTTAATATCCCGGGTTGCGGCTCTCAGTCTTTCATTTCCCAAGCAGACAAAATGTTGCCAATTATGTCGGATAAGAACCTGAACACATTCCAATAATTCCTCACGATTTGCACCATTTGCCGAAATGTTGAGTTCGGGACATTCAATGCAGAGATATTCGTTATTATCCGGTTCCTCAGGATCATCGGGAAGAAAAGAAGGGGTTAAAACAAGCGGTTGATGAAATTTGATCGTCGAAAGACCGAGCGGTACTTCCCAAATTTCAAAAGGTGCCAAAACATCAATCGTCGTACTCATTGTAACGGTCGGGTAATTTGTAAAATAGGGGCGACTGGTGAAACAGACGTGAACGTGAAAAAGAACCAGAACAAGCTCATGTCGGTTTGAGATAATTATAGTTCAAAACGAATCGCAACAAAACCCCAAAAAGACGGTTTTTCAAGAGATGTCATGTGAAAGAGGTCGAAGATGAACACAAACACGCGATTTATTGTGTACAGCGTTTTTGCTGTCTGCTTTGTTGTGATCGGTATCCTGATCGGAAAATATTCCAACGGTTCGAAAAACGCGATTTATCCTTTTGATTGGCCCACATCTCGATTTGAAGCTGTTTCAGACCATTTTGATAATCCTGATGTTAAGAATTACACGAAACAACTTTGTGATAAAAGCTTGTCCTATCATCTATCTCCTCTCGTTGTTCGGGTTTTTGATGATAAAAAAAGATTCTATGTACATGAGGAACGTTTTCCCTACACCCTTGTGTCACAACTGTATGATTATGAGGGTTCCCAAACAGGCGATTTGCTGAGATTCTACTGCTTTGAGGAGAATGATGTCAATATTATGCTGGTCATTACCCGTGATGCAAACACGGAAAAAGTTACGTCGATTCAGTATTCGTTCGGCGATTCCATTTCCTATAGAGACAGTAATGTAGATGGTGTTTGGGATTTCACAAATGGACTTGCTCCCCTTTCCGATCATGAAGAAAAGTAAAGAAAACCGAGACGTCTTGTTATGAAAATGTTGCGAAGATACGCAAAAAGATTGTTGACGGAACCCAACCAAAATTTTGTTGTTTTACCCTAATTGTCCTGTCAGCTTAAAATTTGGGGTGTGAATACGGTATCTAAGGTTTTTGAATTGAATCTGAATTACCAATTTCCAAATTTATGCCGACAAAACACCATTCAAAAATTCAGATGTTATTTCGTTATGCTTGGCGCGGTTTGACGGAAGTCTCGCCCCGATTGAATTACAAAGCAGTCCGACTTTGGGTCTGGAAAGGTCTGTTCGCCCTCAGAGCTTATAAAAAACGGCTCAAAAAAGGAGAATTGTTCCCCCCTTTTCTCTTTTTTGCGTTGACCAACGCTTGTAATTTGCGTTGTCGCGGTTGTTGGATTCACAATGCCGATGTTCCAACCGTTTTGCCGTTTGAAAAAGTTGATCGGGCAATTCAGGAATCGGCGAAACAGGGGGTCTATTTTCATACTCTTTTGGGGGGTGAACCGTTTCTGTATCCCCAACTTTGGGAACTGATTGAAAAACATCCCGAATGTTATTTTCAGATTATTACGAACGGACAGTTTTTGACAGAGGAGAATGTTGCCCGAATTCGTCGATTGGGCAATGTTTCTCCCTTGCTAAGTCTGGACGGTTTGCAAGGGGAGAATGACGCGCGAAGAGGTGAGGGGACGTTTGAACGCTTGATCGAAGGAGCAAAAAAGTTGCAACGGGCGAAAATTCTTTACGGAATTGCAACGGTTGTAACTGGAAAAAATGAACAGGAGGTTGTGTCCGAGTCGTATGTCAAGGACATCATCGACCTCGGCGCAATGTATCTTTGGTTTTACGTTTATCGACCTGTTGGAGAAGACCCCGGTCCTGAACTTTGTGTCCCCAAAGAAAAATGGGCTAGTATTCGACGTCGATTGTTGAAATTGCGACGAACTATGCCGATTATCCTGATTGACACGTATTGGAATGCGCAAGGTCAAGCGGTTTGCCCGGCTGCAAAAGGACTCGGGTTTCACATTGGACCTCAAGGGAGCATCGAACCTTGTCCACCTCTTTCTGTTGCAAGGGAGTTTTTGCAGGACAATGAAGGTGATTTGTTCAAAACCATTAACGACAGTCGGTTTTTACGAGCTTTTCAGGATTTTGTCCAACGTCAATTTCATTCCAAGGGGCTTGGACCAGAGATTGGATCGGAGATTGAAACGGCAAGGGGGCAAGCGGTCAAGTCAAGCGGAACAGGTTGTGTCATTCTTGAACATCCGCATGAATTGGCTGATTTTTTCCGAGGTCAACAAGTTAAAGATGTGAGCGGACGTGATATTTTGGCGGAATTGGACGCGAGCAATCCTCAATCGAGTCACAACTTTGGCGAAGAAATACCGGAAGATTTCTGGTTGTACAAGATGTTGAAGAAAACGCTATTTTTCGGAATGGGGGGATATGCCTGATACTTGGCGTTGGACATTGAACGAATTTTTGTCCCGACCATGTTTCAAATTCAGCAGGTGTCGTTTACAATTCAACAGGAACAAAGCACTAGAGGTGTCCGAATACAGACGGACGTTTTTCCGAACACACATCAAATGGTCCACAATCAACAGCGTTGGAAGAAAACTTTGCTTGTTGCGTCTAGGAGCGACATAGGGCTTCGTCGCGCGAACAATCAGGATTCTTACGCCGTTGTTTTGGCGGAAACGCCCGGAGATTGGTTTGAACGGGGACATTTGTTCGTTGTTGCAGACGGAATGGGTGCTCATGCAGCCGGAGAAGTTGCAAGTCAAACGGCGACCGAGACGATTGTGTCTTCGTATGCCAAAAGGATCGGCGAACAACCGGTTCAAGCCCTTGTTCACGCCGTTTATGATGCTCATTATCAGATTCGGGAGCAAAGTGCCCGGGATGAAGCTTACCATGATATGGGGACAACGGTTGACGCAACCTTGCTCGTTCCTCAAGGTTGTTACATCGCTCATGTTGGTGATTCCCGTGTTTATCGTTGGAGACATGATGTGATTGAACAGTTGACGTTCGATCATAGTCTTGTTTGGGAAGTCTGTGTTGCCAATCATCTTCCTTTCGATCAAGCACCGAGCTATATTCCGAGGAACCAGATAACCCGATCTTTGGGCCCGACGGAGAAATTGGTTGTTGATATTGAGGGTCCTTATTCGGTTGAGGTTGGGGACGTTTTTTTCTCCTGTTCGGACGGATTGAGCGGACAATTGACGGACAAGGAAATGGGGCAGATTGTCGGGGTTCTTGAACCGGATGAAGCAGCCGAGTCGTTAATCAATTTGGCCAATTTGCGAGGGGGCCCGGATAATATAACGGTTGTGATTGCAAAAGCGGTTGCGTCAACGGAACCTGTCCAAGTCGTCCGCCGATTCCCCAAAACGGCTTGGTTGTGGTTGTTTTTGACCTTTTTGTCCTCCTTGCTCCTTTTTTACGGTATTCAAGGTCAAGTCGTCCCTATGATTGTTTGTGGAGGTGCAGGAACATTGGGGGGACTTGGCGGTTTTCTGTATCTCTTGCGTGATCGGTTTTTAACTCCCTCTCCCTATCATAGTTCCGGCTATGTTTATGGAGCCGGTCCCTACACCGCGCATGAATGTCCTCCTTCCTCGGAATTGTCTGAAAAACTGGTTTCCATTCTGAATCAATTTCGGGTTGTAACGCAAGGGGAACGTTGGAACATCAATTGGAAGAATGCGGACGAGCATGAGAAGATGGGGGCGAGCGCGGTCGAGTCGCAGGATTACGGAGTTGCAATTGCCCAATACTGCCTTGCAATCAACCATTTGATGAATGAATTGAAGAAACAGCGAACCAAAAAATAAAGGATAGAGAATCAAGGATCGAACAAGACGCATTGATTCCCAACACGAAGAACGATGATACGAACGGAAGATTTGACAAAGCAGTACGGCCAATTATTTGCAGTCAAGAGTTTGAAACTGGACCTGCATGAGGGGGATTTGTTTGGTTTTATTGGTCCCAACGGTTCTGGTAAAACGACGACGATGAAGATTTTGGCGACGCTTTTGCAGCCGAGTTGGGGTGAAGCGTATGTTTGTGATCTGTCGATTTACACGCAACCGAAAGAGATTCGTCGTTTAATTGGTTATATGCCCGATTTTTTTGGGGTGTATGACGATATGAAGGTGATTGAGTACCTTGAATTTTTTGCGGCTGCTTACCGAATCAGGGGAGAGAAACGTCGTAGGGTTTGCAATGAGATGCTGGAACTGGTTGATCTGGAATACAAAAGAGAAGCACTTGCGACGAGTTTATCGCGGGGAATGACGCAACGATTGGGACTTGCTCGGGTTCTTTTGCATGATCCGCAAGTCCTTTTGTTGGATGAACCGGCGAGCGGACTTGATCCCCGGGCGCGAATCGAGATGCGGGAGTTGCTCAAACGTCTTGGACAACGGGGCAAGACGATTATGGTATCGAGTCACATTTTGCCGGAATTGGCGGATGTTTGTAACAAAGTCGGGATCATTGAGCGGGGTGAACTGTTGGTCAACGCCGATGTTGCCGAAGTTATGCGCAAAGTCCGCGATTACATTGTCCTGCAAATCGAACTGGTTGGCGATCTGGACGAAGCGGCAAAAGTTCTCGAACAACATTCTTCCGTTCATTCGGTTGAGCGGAAAGAGATTCGCGGACATGCGACGTTGAGTGTTTCGGTCAACAAGGGGACTTTGGTTGATGATTATTGTGATTTGCCGACATTGCTCATTGAACATGGATTTAAGATTCGTTCGTTTAAGGAGGACGAAATCAATTTAGAGACGGCGTTTATGACCTTGACAAAAGGAATAACGGCGTGATAGAGAGAGAAGGTAGGAGATAGGGAATAGGGGACAGGGTGTAGGGGATAGGGATTTGGGAGAAACACCCCTCGCTTTGACATCTTATTGCCGATCATGCGTCAGAATACGTTTTTTATCCTTTTCCTTTTCCTTTTCAATTCTCAATTCTCAATTCTCAATTCTCAATTCTCAATTCTCAATTCTCAATTCTCAATTCTTCACCCTATTCCCCAATCCCTACAGCCTATTCCCTACTCCAATGACTCGTATATCTTTTACAGAATTTCAGCAGTTAATCCGGGACATGTACTTCGAGAAAGACGAAGAGCGCGGGGTTGACGGGACGTTTATGTGGTTCATGGAGGAGATTGGCGAACTGGCGTCCGCGCTCCGAAATGGTTCCAAAGAGGAAATGCGAGGTGAATTTGCCGACGTGATTGCTTGGTTGACAACACTTGCCAATATTGTTGGGATTGACCTGACTGACGCAATTATGGAAAAATATGGGTCCGGTTGTCCCGGTTGCGGACAATTCGTCTGCACTTGCTCCGATCAGGAAAAACCGTGAAGTAGAGTAGAGAAGAGAAGGTATTCAGAGTTCTCCTGAAAAGGGGACAAGGGGAAAAGTTTTTTCCCGCACTTGGTGTACTTTTTTGAACCGGTCGTTTATACTGTCCGGGACTCCCGTGTTGTACTCCGTACATCGGTGAGAGTTCCTCAGGTCTCAAAACCTGAGCATTGTTCCTCGTTTTGATCGTATTTTATACAAATCGTCCCCCGTTTACATGGAGAAACTTTAAGATGAAACGTTTCGCAGGTTTTTTGGCAATCACACTGCTCGTGTTGATCGGTATTGCCCCGATTTCCGCCCAAGAGTACACCAGTGTCAAAATGTTGGAAGAGGACCCGATTTTGATTCGGGACTACAATCTTCAGGGAATTTATGACGTCGTCGTTGGTGATAAATCAGCGGGTATGGATGTCAACTTTATTGCAGATGGTAACGGAAAATTCCGTATTGTGGCCCGAAAACTTGAAGGAGATGGTCTGAAAGGGGAGATTTTTGGTAAAGGTAAACTGTTAGATGATGACACCTTGGAAATAACACTTGATAAGGCTGTTGACGCGACGGGTCTGGAAATTGAACCGCCCGATTATTTACGGGTTTGGAAGGGCGAGATCACCCGAACCCCTGCTGAGCAGCAGGATTGCCCGCTCAAGGCGAATGGTCCGCAGATTTCGATTCAATTCACGAATGAGGACGAACCGTTGACCGCGACGTTTAAGAAGGTTTATCGTTCAAGCCCGACACTTGGCGCAAAAGCACCTGAAGGGGCAACGGTTATTTTTGACGGAACGGACGTGGAGAAATTCCGTCGGGGCGCGAAAATGAATGAGGAAGCGAAGACATTGTGGGCCGAAGCGACCGGGAAAGCGTTTGAAGACAAGCCGTACACGATGCACGTTGAGTTCATGCTTTCGTACATGCCGCAAGCGAAGGGACAGGGACGCTCGAACAGTGGAGTGTATATCAACCAGAACTATGAATGTCAGGTGTTGGACTCCTTTGGTTTGGAGGGCAAATGGGATGAATGTGGCGGATTTTACAAGGTAGCGAAACCGCTTGTGAACATGTGTTATCCGCCGTTGACTTGGCAGACGTATGACATTGATTTTACTCCGGCGAAGTATAATGGTGAGGACAAGACGGAGAATGCTCGCATTTCGGTGAAGCACAATGGTGTTGTGATCCATGACAATGTAGAGATGAAGGAAGCGACGCCGGGCTGCATGCCCGAAGGACCTGGTCCGAAGGGGTTGTATTTGCAGGGACATGGTAACAAGGTGCAGTACCGTAACATTTGGGTTGACTACAAAGATTAGTCTGTTCCTTTTGGACGGAATGTTGAGCCGTGATCGAATGTATGGCGTGTTCAGAAAACCTTTCTGAACACGCAGAATGTTGTTCTGCGGCTCCGATTTCTGTGTCAAGACGCGCTCGTAGCTCAATGGATAGAGCAACGGATTTCTAATCCGTAGGTTACAGGTTCGAGTCCTGTCGGGCGTGCTTCGCAAGTCTATCCCTTGCCGTGTCAAATCGTTGTTTTAAGCAGCCAGTTTTTGCAATATCAACAATGAGCGTTCGATTTCGTTTTATCTGCCTGATTGCAACAGCGATACTCCTCTTCACTCTTCAGCTTTTCTTCGCTTGGCTTCAAAAAAAATACGCCGATGAACTCATCGTTCAGGAAGAACGATACCATCTCACCAGTTTGGTCGCCGAAGAATTCAGACTCTCTTCACGAGACCTCACCCGCTTCGCCCGAGCTTATTGCGAGACAAAACAAGAGGACTTTTATCGACTGTATCAAGATATTCTCGGTTGGCGGAATGGTACACAACCACGACCTGCGGAACTGGATCGGCGTATTTCTCGCGGGGCCAATGACAATCAGATTTCCCAAATCGAACTGCTCAAACATTTCGGTCTGCCCGAAGAGGAAATGCAATTGTTTCAGGAAGCTCTCACCACAAGTGATGAACTGGCTCAAGTGGAAATGCAGGCAATGAATTCTGTGCGATTGGGTGAATGTGTGTCGGGACCCCTGGAACCTGAACAAGACGAATCACCTTTCCGTTTCGCAGTCCGCGCCCTGCATAGTCCCCGTTATCAAGAAGAACTCAATTCGATTGCCCTGACGATCAAAACGTTTTTCACGCTTCTGGATGAAAATGCCAACGAAATGATCCGTACCTTCAAAGAACGGCGTGCGGTCATTGTCCTCGTCAATTTTATACTGCAATTTTGCACCATTATCGTTCTCGTCATTGCAATTACTCTTTTTACCGTTTCGCTGCAACGAGATGCTGTTGAACGGGCAAGGTCCATGCTCAACGCTATTCCGATTGGAACGACTTTGCGGAATGAACGGCTGGAATTGATCGACTGCAACGACGAATTGCTCCGCATTCTTGGTTTTCCAAACAAGCACGAATTGGCAGCCTCATATCCGTCTCTTTCGCCGGAAACACAGCCGGATGGACGTTTGTCCCAAGAAATTTTTCAAGAACGGTTGAATGCGGCGATTGAGACGGGATTTCAACGATTTGAATGGATTTACGTCAAACCGGATGGAACGCTGATTCCGGCGGAAGTGACTCTTTCGTATGTCGAGCAGAAAGGAAAAAAAGTTCTGGTCGGTGCAATCAGGGATTTGCGTGATTTGAAAGAGGCGCAACAGCAGATTGAACGTGAGCAGGCGGCGTTGATTCTTGCAAGAGATGCGGCAGAAACAGCCGCACATGCTAAGAGCGAATTTCTCGCCAACATGTCGCACGAAATTCGGACGCCGATGAATGCCATTTTAGGTCTGACCTATCTCTGTCTTCAGACGGACCTTGATGAAAAACAGCGTGATTATCTTGAAAAAGCGCAGGATGCGACGATGAAATTGCTTCGCATTATTGATGACATTCTTGATTTTTCAAAGATTGAAGCAGGTAAACTCGGCATTGAAGAGGTTCCTTTCCAACTGTCCGACATTATCCGCGAAGTCGTTGATCTTTTGCAGCACAAAGCGACACAAAAAGGGTTGGAACTGCGAACGGAAGTTGAACCGGATGTACCGAACGAGCTGATTGGCGATTCTCTCCGATTGCGACAGGTTCTGCTCAATCTCGCGGGCAATGCGATCAAATTCACCGAACATGGTGATGTCACGATTCATGTTGAACGAGGGAAGAAGGAGGAAACATCCGATTCGACAGCCGAAGAGGAGGTACTGATTCTTGCAATGACGGTCAGTGATAGTGGTATTGGCATGACCCCTGAGCAGCAGGAACGTCTTTTTAACTCCTTTACACAGGCAGATGGTTCAACGACACGGAAATATGGTGGAACCGGTTTGGGACTGGTTATTTCCAAGAACCTTGTTGAATTGATGGGGGGTGAAATTAGCGTGAGGAGTACGCCGGGTGAGGGGACGAGCTTTCATTTTACTGTCCGGCTGAAAGAAGCGACCCAAGAGGAGATGCCGATTCATACGGAGGGAGATTTTTCCGATCTTCGCGTGTTGATTGTGGATGACAATCCGACGGATCGGAAGGTTCTGGGTCAGATCGCACACACGTTAGCGTCACAAATTGATACAGCGGAGAATGGAGAACAGGCGATCAGTATGATGCTCTCGGCGATTACCGAAGGAAAGGCGTATGATGTTGTTTTGATCGACTGGAAAATGCCGCGTATGGATGGAATTGAGACAATCCATAAAATTCGAGAAAGTGGTGATTTTGTGAATCCGCCTGAAATTCTTATGGCGTCGGCGTATGACAAAAGCGAGTGTATGCGTCAGGCGGTTGGTCTTGGGATTGCGGGCTTTTTGGTCAAACCGATTACAGCCGAAGCGTTTCGGGATGCGTTGAGTTTGGCTCATGCGGGGTCGAAACCGCAACCGGTTCCTGTTGTGATTGAACCGGCCCGGAGTTTGGAAGGAGCGAGGGTTTTGCTTGCTGAAGACAACAAAATCAACCAGATTGTTGCGGAAGGGATGTTAGCAATGCACGGTATTGACTTGACAATAGCGGCCGATGGTCTTGAGGCGGTCGAGTTGGTGAAGCAACATGATTATGATTTGATATTGATGGACGTTCAGATGCCGAACATGGACGGTTTGGAAGCGACGAAAGCGATTCGTCAGTTGGACAAACCGGGGATTGACAAGTTGCCGATTATAGCGATGACGGCCCATGCAATGGACCGGGATTATCAAAAGAGTCTTGATGCGGGGATGAACGATCACCTGACGAAGCCGATTGACCCTGAAAAGTTACGCCGGATGCTTGAAACGTGGATTGGTTCGAGCGAAACGTTGGGTAGGGGATAGAGAATGGGGGGGAGAATTGAATGGGGGTTTAGCCGCGATACAACGTATCGCGCGTTCTGAAATTTCAATACGCGCGGAACGTTGTTCCTCGGCTAAACGGGGGAACTGTTTCGCAGTTAATCTGTGCTGTTGTCGTCAATACCAATTATTGGACCGCTTTATTATGCAAAAAAAAGGTTTGTTTTTCCCGCTCTGTGTCGCCTTGTTGCTTTTTGCGTTTGAATCGCCCGGGAGTGCTGCATCTGTAAGGGGGCAGTTTTGGACGCCGATTCCGGTTCCCGATGTTCCGGCCTTTCCTCCTTCTGTTAGTGGAACGCAAAAACAAGGAGTGCAGGAACAAACGCAATACGGTGAGTTGTCGATTCAATTGCCGAAAAACTGGCCGATTGACGAGAACGGTTTTGAAAATCTCGCGCTTCGTCCAAGTGCGGTTGCGAAAAGTTCGTCTTGTATTCCCGGTTATGACATTCATAAAACAGAACATTTGAACGACGGGTTGTTTGGAAACAATCACAGTTGGATTGCCGCCTCAAACCCTTGTTGGGCCGAAATTGATCTCGGCGAGGTCTTCGATGTTTATGCTGTTGCATTTGGCAGTGATTCAACCGGACAATTTCAGGACCGGGGAACAACCTTGTACACGATTTTGGTTGCGGTTGAGTACGACATGGATTCTCAAAGTCCGGTCTGGAAAAAAGTTGCACCCTCTGATTTTCCGCCGAATGTGCAATACCGAACCGTTTTCCAGTTTGAACCGATTCAGGCCCGTTACGTCCGGGTTATCATTGACCAAACCTCTTACGGTTCTTCGGCGCGAATCGACGAATTGGAAGTTTTTGGTCGGAAAGAACCGATTACGCCGGACGACATTGTGATTGGGGTCGATTCCAACGTCGCGGTCAATGCCGATTCCAACAACAGGGGAAGTGCCGGTTTTGTGAAACCGGTTCCCATGTCCGTTGATGCTGACCGTTTGCGCGAAGAATGGTTGCTCAGCCTTGTTGATGAAGAATATGCTTGGTTAAAGACTTTTGGTCGGGCTGATATTGACCCGGGATTGCGAAATACGCCCTATCCGATCAAAAAACATCCGATTCGGGTTCCTGAAGACGAAACAACATTGGTTTTTTTGACGGATGATGCTCAAAACAAGCCGGTTCTGGACGGGAAATTGGACGATTCTGTCTGGAAACGTGTTTCAGCAGGAACGGTTTGGGTCGCAAAACCGGGAACTTACGAGGAAGGCGTTGCTGTTCAATCAATCGTCCGGGCTTATGTGTCAGGAGAAAACATCTACGTTGCCGTTTCAACGAATCGACCACTTAGCGGACATGTTGCGGTGATGCAATCGGCAAGAGGAGCCGGAATTGTGACGATTGGGGAGAATGACCAATTGGTTTGGCGTAAGTACAACCGGTCAAAAAAATGGGTTGACAGTCCGTTAGAAGGGGCTGTCTTTCGACCTCAATTGACAATCAACGAGGAGATTGGGGACGATTTGACGGAGAAAGGGGTTGGGGTTGGTTTGGCGGACAAGGTGATTGGGAAAGATTTACGGAACAAGAGGGTTGGGGCTGGTTTGGCGGACAAGAGGACGGGGAAGAATTTGCGGGAGAACCTGCAAGGGAAATTGGAGGAGAACTCCAAAGAAAATTTGCAGGACAATTTTCAGGAGAAATGGTATACCTTCGAATTTGCAGTCCCCCTCTCTCTGTTGCCCGGAATTGAGCGCGGACTTGCAATCCGAACGGGAATCGGGGGACGGTATACGCCGAATGAAGGACATGCTGTTTATTTTGCGCCCAGTCATTTGGCCGTTGTTCCGCTTGGTTTGATCTCGCAAAACCACGTTGTTCAAGATGGTGTTGTTACAGACGGTGTTGTTAAGGACAGTGCTGCTAATAACCGTGTTGGTAAAAACGGTGCTGTTAGAGACCGTGTTGACCGTGTTGTTAAAGACGGTGTTGATGATGCTGACCGGTTTGTTGTTCGTTTGGTCAATCATGGAACCTGCGATTTGACGGTCAAGGGGTTTAACGAAGTGATGTCAAACGGTTCTGTAGTGCAGTTGGTGTTGCAACCGGGAGAAACGCGGGAGTTGCAACTGGTTGCCGAACCGGGGGAGATCGGACCCGAATTGAACGTCGATTTTTCAGTTCAAACATCCAATCCCGACGAACCGACTGTTTCTGGGGCGTTGCACCTTTTCCAATATGACCCGATTGCCCGTTCCGTCCGCCAACTCCGCGCAATGCTTGACCGGATTCCGAAATCGGTCATTCAACCGAATGTTCAAGCGGCAAACGAAATCAACGCAATAGTTGGCAACATGAGAGTTTGGGAGATACAATTTGATTGTCCTGAGTACAGAAACCGATTGCTCAAAGTCCGTGAAATCAAACGTAAACTCTTTTTTGCCGATCCCGGATTAAGCGATATTGCAAGTATTTTGTTTGAAAAACGTTTTCCCCTTCACCCTTCTCACAATTACAGCGATTGTTATGATTCGTCTTGGAGAACCGGGGGAGGAATCTATACGCTTGACATTCCCCGGGAAAATGGTCGGTTTGTCCCCGAAAAAGCCGTGTTGACGGAACTGTATCAAACGAAAGGAATGTCCCGACATCCGGTTGCCAATTACGATCTTAGCAAAATCTACTTTACGGATCGTTTATCTGCCGATTCATTTTGGCATATCGTCGAAATGAATCGAGACGGTTCAGAAGTTCGGATATTGACAGAGGGTCCCTATAATGATCTTTGGCCCTGTCCCTTACCAGATGGAGATTTGGCGTTCATAACCTCACGATGTACCCAAAAATTCCTCTGTTGGGAACCTCAAGCCCTTGTCCTTTACCGAATGAACAGAAACGGTCAGAATCTCAAGCGTCTTTCCTACGCCAACCTGACGGAATTTGCTCCTTCGGTTGCAAAAGATGGTCGGATCATCTGGACACGAAGTGAGTATCTTGATAAAGGCGCGGATTACGGACACACACTTTGGTACATACACCCTGAAGGAACGGGACCGGAATTGACATTTGGCAACACCGTTGTCCTCCCTCAAGGATACGCAAATGGTCGAGAAGTCCCCGATTCCCGGGAAATCTCTTGCGTGATGATTTCCCATTTCGGCGATTTGAACGGACCAGTTGCTTTGTTGGACATTGAAAAGGGACGATTGAATGTCGATTCGATCCAAAGTTTGACCCCGGAAGTTCCTTGGCCCGGTTTTTGGGCGAGAACAGAGACATTCCGTGAACCGTTTCCGATTTCCAAAAATCTTTTCCTTCTCAGTCATAGTTCGCGCGACCGGTTTGGTTTATTTGTGATTGACCGATTTGGGAACCGCGAATTGCTTTACAATGATCCGCAATTGGGGTGTATGTGCCCGACTCCGCTGAAAGAACGGACCGTTCCGCCGGTTTTACCTTCTGTGATTGACGAACGACTTGCGGAAAAAGAGTTGGGCGTTTTTATGGTTGCGGACGTTTATCAAGGGATTGAACATGCTGTTAAACGGGGTTCCGCCAAGTATCTCCGAGTCTGTCAGGAAATGCCGCATTTTCTGGAAAAGTACGAGAACGGCAAATACCGTGAAACACACCAACCGTATATGGAGTTTTACGCTTCTCCTGTTGATTTGGTGAGCGGACCAAATGGTTGGACATCGTATGTTGCAAAAGGGGATTTGGGGACTGTCGAAATCGACGAAAATGGTTCCGCCAGTTTTTACGCTCCTTCAGGAGCCGTTCTCTATTTTGAGTTGCTCGACGAAAATTTCAACGAAATTCAGAGAATGCGCAGTGTCGTCCAACTCCAACCGGGCGAAACCCGAAGTTGTGTCGGTTGTCATGAAGATCGCAATTCGTCGGCAATCGGAGCAATCAGTTCCGCCTTAAACCGCAAAACGCCTCAAATGCCGACCCCTTCTCCTTGGGGAATTGGCCCCTTTGATTACCAAGCGGTCGTCCAACCGGTTCTCGAAAAGAAATGTGTTTCCTGTCATTCCGCAACAGACCGACAAGGGGGGATTGATTTAAGCGGGAATCTTGATTCGAACTCTATTCCGAGTTCGTTCAAAACGTTGATACAGGGAGGTTTTGTTCACCATTTCAACTGGGGATACCAAGCGGGTGTTCCGACCAAAGCGGAACCGTACACCTTTGGAACAGTCAAGAGTCGGCTGTTTCCGATTCTTGAGGATCATTACGGTGTCGAGTTGAATGAGGAGGAGGAAAGGGCAATCAAAGGTTGGATAGACCTTTCCTGTCCACTTTGGCCTGATTACACCCAACGTAGTCTGCGCGGTCAGCCTAGCGCTCACACAGGAACCTGTCCAACCCCTTAATGTCTGAAAAGAAGGGAGAAGACTGGAAGTAGGAGGAAAGAAGAGGAAGATCGCAAGATAGACTGCAAACGGTTAGAAAGGGTTTGTTTTCCGATTGGAACGCGGGCATCCTGCCCGCATATTTTTTTCTTGATGCAGGCAAGATGCCTGCGTTCCGACAAAATGTCCATTTTGTACCCGTTTGGGGTATAACGGTGTCTCACGATCTAACGGGTCCCTCGCTTTTGTTGGGACTCGAGAAAGCTCTAATAGACACCATATTCCCGGGCTGCTTCGCTCATTGCTCGCAAATTCTCAATCTTCGTGTCATCCTGCATGATTGCACTTGCATCAACAATGTAACCGCCCTCTTTTGCAACCCCTTGAATCACCTTTTTCACAAAAGCCCGAACTTCTTCCGGGGTTCCATACGCCAATAAATCATTCGGAATTCCCCCACTTAAACAGAATTTATGACCGACTGCTTTGTGTACCTCGAAAATATCACCCCGATCAACGTGATAGACAATACTCTTTTCCGGCAATTCCGCAATGTACTTCAGATTCGGGTTCCATTCCCCTTCTGCGTAAAACAAGGTCTGTATCCCCTCTTTCCAAAGTTCACAAATAATATGTTTCAACGTCGGCCAGAAAAATTTCTCGAACTGAGCGGGGGAGAGAAACGGCACACAACCACGATGCATCCAAAGACCAACCGGGAGATTTCGGGACGGATCGGCTCCACGTTTTGCAATATAGAGCAAATGGTGCATCATCGACTCACATGCAGCCAAAACCTTCTCCGGCCGGGAATACATGTCCATACACAACGCTTTGTATCCCCGCAATTTGTCGGCAATAATGTCAAAAGGTGCTTTCAAAATCCCGCTGATTGCACAAGGCATACCCGCTTCACTTCTCATTCGAGCGATATGGGGACCAAATGCCGTAAAATAATTCTTCATTGCAAGAGCACCACTTAGCAACGAGACGTTGTTAACAAACGTGTTGGGAGAACCGGGCGGAACAATCGTCGTTGTCGCGCGAGGGAGCCAAGTATTTGCCAAAAAACCGGTCGGGTCCGCAATCAAAGCGTCATAATCCTCTTCCCGCATAAACGCTTCTGATTCAGAAGGTTCGATGTACTGAAATCCTGTATTCGGAGAAATCTGAACGCCCGGCATTCCGTAATACTTGATCCCTGTACTTTGCACTATCCCCATCCAAACATAAACCATGTTCGGAACAGTCGCGTCCCAGTCAAAATCTTTGGCACATTTCAACAACGCGTCAAACGCATTGTTATAATCCTGAACAACATCTTGACAGGAATAACCGGCATAAACGGCAGTCGTCTCTGCGACAAAGGGGCGAATCGGGACCCGATCCGGTTTTTCATTGCGCATTGCTTTGACGAATCGTTCCAAACGCTGTTGATACAGGGATTCCATGTCTGACATGATTGACCTCTTGTGAATGACCGATTCTTCTGTAAAGACGGCTTGAAAAAAGGGGAAACAACGGGCTGTTGAAAAGCGATTTCAACAGTTCCAACAGTATTACAAATGTTCGGGCAAAAGTCAACATTCCCGATTGCAGTAATTTGCCGTCATTTTTTATGGGACGTTGGAAACAGAAAAAACTAAATAGTTGTTTAGTCGCAGAACAACGTTGTTCATTTCGTGACGTTCGTGTTTTTAGTGGTTCTTTTATACCACGAAATACACCAAAAACACGAAATAAATACCCCTCTTTATTCAATAGTGAATCCGTAATTTAGATAGGTTATTTACGCGCAGGTTTCTTCTCGTTTCCCCCTTCTTTCCTCCTACCTCCTGACTTCTACCTTCTTTCGTTGTATCGCGGCTAAACACAAACCCAAACAGGATCGCTTATTGACTGTTTCCAATCACTCGGTTAAACGGCGAAGTTGGTCCCGCTTCGATTCCGTTGTCTCTTCCCGAATCGCCCGCTGTTTGTTGAGAATCTCCCGTAATTGTTCCACAACATCTTGAAATGTTTCTCGGGTCAACATGCGGTCGCATACAAAGCGGAGTTGCTCCAGAATAACATCGAATAGAAGCAGGGCTTGTTGACGATGATGACGGACAAAGGGGAGTGATTGTTCGAGAAAAATTTGTCTTTGTTCAATCTCCCCTTGTTTTTCTTCCGATTGTTTTTGTACCTGATCGACTTTTTCTTTTATCCCCAAAAAAAGTTGTTCTAATTCAACAAAATCTTTTCCAACCAGTTTTTTGAGCGGAATAATGATGTCCCGATCAAGTCGTCCCCGCTCTTCTTGCGTCAAAATGCGGTTGATTTCCAACTCCTCCCTGATTCGCTGAAACCCCTCTTGTATGTCTTGCAATTCATATTTCTCTTTCTGTGTATCCCGAATCAGTCGGACCTGATCTCGAACAAGCAACTCGAAGACTCCTGATTCAAGTGAAAATCCCGAATCCGTTGGTTGTATAGGCTGGAATTGTTCTAAAACCCTTTTGGTTCGACGAATTTCTTCCGTCAATGATTCCAAGCGTTCTCGCAATGTAATCTCCCGGGCTTGTAACAGTCCTTGTAATCGAGTTGGGCTGATAATTTCCAACTGCCAGATTTCGCTCTTGCCGATTTGTCCCGCTCTTTCCCTCTCTCTACCTTGCGTTGCATCCCCATTCTCTTCCGTTTTTTCTAAATCATAGTCGTCATTGGCTTCAATTGACAAGGCAATCCAATCACCCGGTTCCAACGGTAAGGCAGAAACGTCGAAAAAACGATCCAAGGGAAATTGCAAACAGTTCGCGGAACAACGGGCAATCAATTGCTCATTCTGCTCATCCTTATCACCTGAATCAGGAGCAGTCACGTTGGAACCAGAATCGGTCACATTGGAATCCGAACCGATCACTTTTGAATCAGAACGGGTCACATTGGAATCCGAATCGGCTGCTTTGAAATGGTTGGAATCCGAATTGGCGGGGAGACGGGACTCTTGGTTCGCAAGAGGAAGTCGGTTATTACGCCGAATTGTCCGAAAACGAAAATAAATTTCGGCGAGACCGTAATCATCTGTTGCTTCTCCGCGAATTGGCAAAACAGCAAAAGGGGTGATTGCCGAACCAACCCCCTGTAATTGGGCCGAAATGGTAGGTGCTTGGTCCTTCACCATCTCCAACTCCAAACATTGTGGTTGACGTTCGCGGATTCCATTTGTTTCTTCCAATTCAAAACGAAGGAAACAGCTTTTTCGCAAGTCCGCTAATCCCAATGTCCAAACCTCTTTGGTACTTCTCTCCTCCTCACCATTTTTACGTTGCATCTCAATCAACGGCTCGGAATCAATCACAACTTTTGCCGATCTGAGCGGTTTGTTCATCTCAGCAACAACGGTTAATCGCGTTCCTTCTGGAATTTGGGTTCGTCCAACTGCCGAAGTTGATTGTTCGGCCCGATTTTGATAGGCCGGATATTCACAGAACAAATCATATTTGAGAATTTGTGGAGGTGCAACGACGTCAATGACAAGCCCTTCTCTTTTCCAATCCCCCGCAAAAACATTGAGCGTAAGCGGTTCAATCAGTTCAGGAACAGTATAGTAAAAGGCTCGATAAGATGTACCATGATGCGTTTCAAGCCGAAATTGATCGAGCGTAACCGTCCTAAAATGTTCGGTTTGATCCCGATGATTCCGAAACTGAAGATGAACCTGACTGGGAATCCGGGATGCTGATAAATCGGCCCGAATGAGGAACGAGAAAGGTTCTCCTTTGACAGTTCGGGCGATTCCCTGTTCGTCAAAACCCTCAAGAATCATGCGGGTCAATCGGGGCCAATCTTCGGACGAAAGACGTACATTACGCGAACACCAACATTCGAGAGTCCCGGGTGTGTGAAAACAGTAAACAACAATTCCCCCCCAAAAAAGCAGTGTCAAGCACAGATGAATCGTCAACCGTTTCCAAGGAAAAAGTCGCAAAATGTTGAATGATTCAAGAAGCAGTGCAGCTTGATTGACGGTTTGACGGAGTAAATGATGATATACCGTCGCCGATAGAGGCGGTTGCTTCACCTCTTCGCAAACACCTTGCATTGCAAGACTCTGCGTGTTCAGCGTCGGAAGTCTCAAACCGTCCAGAGTATTCAATGTTCCATCTTTTCCCAAAAAGCGACGGTCACAAAGTTCAACCGAAGTAATCAACGATTCGCCAAATGCCGGTTCCATCTGTTCAACCAATCGGGCAATCTGCAAATTCGTCCTTGACATGATTAACGGAAAAAGCAACAATCGCCCAACAAGGTAGAAAATCCAAACGACACTGACCGTCAGGAGCAATCCTCGCAAGAACAGAGGAAATTCAAGAAAACAGTCCCCCAAAAGATCAGCTAAAAAAAGAAGACCAAGCAGCAAAGCGAACGCGATCATTCCTCGAAAAACAGCGAGGAGTCGCAAAAACATTCGCAATTGGTGAAACTTCTGCCGAATCGGCAAAGGAAGGTCAATCTGTTCGTTCACCATTATTTTCCGGGTTTATGACCAGTTTTACAGTTCTTTCGCTGTCCAACGAACAAGATTACTAAAGAACTGAGCATACGATTTGCCGACATCAACGAAACCATCCCCAACCGGTTGAATGACACGTTCGGTTCCCCAATCAACAAAACCGCCGACCCAATGTGGAGCAACATCACTTGCAAATGCAGCAGTCCGACCTTGACCAAAAGAACCGAGAACCAACATCGGAATCTCTTCCACTTCCGAAAAAATCAGCGTTTCTGACGACTTTAATTCCAACGTTGCCCGACTGAGAAGAGGATGTCCGTCCAACTCGCATTTACCGTCAAAACGGCAATCTTCCACATCATTTTGAGCGTATTCGGTCAACCGGACGTCAATTCTCAGCCCGTTCAAAACAGTTTCAGAACCTGACTTGGCTCGAAAAACGTTAAATCCCCCGACAGTCGGCGGACTCTTCCAAGGAAGTCCCTTTGTAATCTCATGTGACTTCGAGGATTTAAGATAGAGGGGTTGAGCATAGTTTCGACGATCATCACGATCAAGCATCTCAACCGGCAAAACGTCAACAAGCGGGGATTGGTTGTATTCTCCGTTAAGACCATGAAAACTTTCCCAACCCCCGATCATCAACAAACCGGCTCCGTCGTTCACCTTCTGAACGAGTCGTTCCAGTTGACCGGATCGGAACTGATTACGAGGAAAATCGCTCAAAATGAACGACGAATACTCTTTGTCAAGAAAATTCTCGGACGGAACCTGATCGCTGTCCAATCGGTCAAAGGGAATTCCAAAGTAGGCGAGCACGCCGGACAAATAGGCAGCTGCACGCGAACAATCACCATCTCCAAGATATAAAACCGGTTGCATGGACATTCATCCTAAGATTCGACAGGTATTTCAAACAGACGACTCGACTCTCAATTTGATCCGGGTCGTAAAACAACAACGTGATTCAGAAAGTTGAACATCAAAACGGAATGCGGCATTTGGGCGAGCGACCCTTATTCTTGTTATACTGTTGCATGTCATTCAGCCGCATTTCGGGTCAAAACCGCCCCAACACACAACACGCAGAAAGCATTGAGCATGACCGATCCTACACAGCAAACGGTTAGAAATGGTTTGTTTTCCGACTGGAACGCGGGCATCCTGCCCGCATTTTTTCTTTAATACAGGCAAGATACCTGCGTTCCGTCCAGAAATGTCCACCTTGTGCCCATTTTGCGTAGGTTCAGCCGAGTCATTGAGACTATTCTAGGGAAATAGAACTGACGGGGCAAACGTCAACACACGCCCCGCAATCACCGCAAGTGTCGGGATCAATCACGGCTTTATCATCGACAATAGAAATAGCATCAAGCGGACAAGCGGAAATACAACCGCCGCAACCTGTACAAGTGTCTTTATTCACAACCGCTGTCATTTTTTATCTCCTTAAAAAGAAAATCTGAAAAACGAAAAAGTCCGTTTGGAAATTCAGGAAAACGGACATCTGTAAATCGTTGACCATTTCAAAAACGGACGACATCGTCCGCCGATCACGACGACGCGATCTACGATCACGCAGATTAAAGGATAGGGGGGAACATCAAATTTTCAACCCCCTCGATGTTTTTTTCCGCGTAAAACCGGGAAGAAAAAATAAGTAAAAAGGTGTCCCCTACACTTTGTCAATCATTGCAAGGAGCATCTCTGACCATGTTGGACTCTTTACCGATTTTGACGTTTAATCCAGTTCAGATCAAAGGAATCAAGCATCTCTCGCAACATTTTTGACATTTGGACCCGTTCAATCCGTTCTTTCAGTTGATCGGGTAATACATTCGATTGCTCTAAAACGCCCTGCTTGATTGTTCCCAATCCGGCTGAACCCGGTTGAGCGTCAATTGCCGGTCCCGAAAACGGAGTCGCTCGCAAACAGTAATCATCAACGGGTTCAACCCGATTGGGATTGCGAAACCAACTGAGTGTCAACTGTCCCAATTCTTTTTCCGTCCCGTCTGCAACCTTTCCCAAAACCAACCCGATTTCTGAAATCGTTATGTCCACACAGTCAACAGGAATGACAATCGTCGGTTCAATTGCCCGGACCATTCCGTCAGCAACCAAAATCAATCGCCCATTTTCATCCGGTTCAAACGCCCCACAACGTGTATAAAGAATGTCGGATGAATCGGAACAGCGAACACGAAAGAACCCTTTTCCGCGAATCGCTGTATCCAAATCCCGACCGGTTGATTGCAACGGTCCTTCCCGCAAATTCAACCGGGTTATTGTCTGTTCATTCGACCCCGGACTCTGCGTCGTTTTGCCCGTTTCTAACCCTTTTTTTGACCCCTTTATTGTGTAAAACCGCTCCTTGTACCCTGTTGTCTCTTGATTCCGTAATCCCTCAATTGCCCCTTTGAGTGTCAGAAAATCTCGCAATAACCAACCTGATTCCATAATGGAAGCATCGGACAAATCCAACCGCTCTGAAAAATTGTCAAAAGGTGATTTTGCTGTTTCACTCCAAGAAGAAAGAGATACAGCCGAATCGCGATTGTTCTTCTCTGTTTTCTCTATCTTCTTCATTTTCTCCGTTTTTTCCAACTGTTGCAATTCCTGAATGACCGACGAATCAGAACCGGTTCGTCGCAAAAAATCACGAAAACCCGGATCACGAAGTGCTTCTGAAATCGTCGTGTCCCATTCTGGATCATCCGTTTGAAACAACGGTTCTTCGGCGAAGATGGAACAACAAACAAGACAACTGACAATCGGCAAGATTGTTAATCGGGCAATTGGCGATAAACTTGAGAGACGAAACAACGGACGAAACATTGTGACAATTCCAACAAAATAGGTAAAAATGATCATCAGGATAATTTCTCGGGAATTTATCAGTAGTCGTATAACATTCACAAAGCAGCCCAAATAGATAACCGAAAAAGGATATGATACTGGAACAGGAGACTCGCGCGGTGTCCGCTGAGACGCAGAGAAGACACAAATCTCTGCGTCCTTTGCGACTCTGCGAGAAACCTCTCCCCAAAACGACTCGACTGCTCTCTTAGATACGACTGATCGTCAGGAGTCTGAACCAACAACAATTCACGCAAAACTTATCTGGTAATCAGTAATGCTATGATTAATACTTTTTTTACAAGCAATCTGTTTGCATATTGGGGACTTTACAGTAGACATGTTGCATAACCTATCATGGTCTTTCGGCGTTGAGGATGGCACAGACCAATTTCGTGCGTAACAGGTGTGTTGGACGGCGGTTACGATACGGATGCGACATGATCTTGAATACCTTGATCTTTGCGTTAA
>JBOFQB010000114.1:0-31834 GCA_051660685.1 Thermoguttaceae bacterium
CGGTTTGTGACATTTTTTTGTCAACAAACCTCCTATTTGTCTCAGTTGTCCCAAAATACGACCGTCAATACGGTGCTGCGCACCTCCTTTCCGGCTTTTGTTTCGCCTATTTTTCCAACATGTCTTCCTAAATTAACAAGATTTTGATGCGTTAGCCCTAAATCACTCCCCCCAAATTCCCTATCCTCTGTTCTTCAACAGGCTCCATTCGGGGAGTTTGACGATTGCTCCACCTTGCATTGCCGATTGGTGAGCGCAGATGCCGACACAGGTCCAATTGGCAGACTGAACGGCGTTCGGCCAAGGTTCACGGTCTTCATTCAATGCCGTTAAAAACTCATTAACCAAGTGAGGATGTGAACCTCCATGTCCGCCCCCTTGTAAAAATGAAAGGTGTTCAGCATCATGAATCGACCTTGTGTAAGGGCGAATCGGTTCGGGCAAGAGATGTGCGAAATCAGGAACAGTAACCCGGGTTGGAATTTCCGGTTCCGGCTGTTTTGCTGTATGAATAACGTGTTCTTCCCCCTCAACTAACGACCATTCAAAACTCTTTTTACTCCCGTAAACGTCAAAACTCTCCCGGTATTGTCGAGCGGTATCATACAGAAATCGCCAAATATGAGCTGAAATGTCGGAATCCATAATTTTGATATGACAGGATTCAACGGCAAAGGGATTGCCCGATTTTTCGGCAATGTCTGGACGAACCTGACCGGACCCAAAACAGGAGACATATTCGGCACAACCGTTGACGAGACCGAGAACGGGGCTGACGACATGTGTTGCGTAGTGCATAGGGATCATTTTTTCCCAATAAACGGGCCAACCATCCATATCTTGGGGGTGAGATGCCTGCATATATTGGATTTTGCCGAGTTCACCCCGGGTATAAAGGTCTTTGATAAAGAGAAATTCGCGGGAATACACAACGGTTTCTCCCATCATATACTTTTTGCCGGTTTTTTTGACGGTTTCGATGATTTCCCGACATTCTTCAACGCTTGTTGACATAGGAACCGTACACATAACATGTTTTCCGGCGTTCAGTGCAGCGAGCGACATTGCGCCGTGATCGGGAATCGGGGAATTGATATGAACAAAATCGACTTCAGGATCGGCGAGAACGTCTTCAAAGCGGGTATACCGTTTTGGAATACCGAAAAGATCACCGATTTTATGCAGATGTTCTTCGGTTCGTTGACAAATCGCGTACATTTCGGCAAGAGGATGTTTTTGGTAGATCGGGATAAATTCAGCACCAAATCCCAAACCAATAATTGCAACCTTGAATTTCGACATCTCGGGTCTCCTTCGTCTAAAAGTGTTAAAAGGGTTTTTCAATTGTTTTTCAATTGTTTTTCAATTGTTTTTCAATTGTTTTTCAATTGTTTTTCAATTGTTCTTCAATTGTTCAACGATTTCATGCGCCCAGGGTTTATCCTGATACAGGATAATAATGGAACGGCGTATTTCAGCAGCTCTTTGGGGATCGGTCTCCTCCAATTCAACCGCTTTGTCCAACCGTTTTTGCAACAAGGTTTTTTGTTCGTCAATCATCCCCGTTATTTGTGTTTGAAGTGTCTCCCAACGTCGTCGCGCCAATTCAACGCATAAATCATTGCGACTGACCGTTCTTGGACGGGAAATTTTTGACGTGTGTGAGGAGGAACCCAAATCAGGTTCAACCGGTTCACGTTGTTCATATTGCAAATCAGAACCAAAAAGCTCGACAATTGCCTGAAATTTTTCCAACGCCAATTCCGGTTGCAAGCGGGCCAATGTCAATGCTTCAAGATAGGCTCTTTCAACCGGTTGCAAATTTTTGGAATCTGACATCAGATTGACCCGACGTTCAAATTCACGCTGCATCTTGTAAAGCCGTAATTCCTCAACATAACGATCCATTTGGGAACGACGGGAATCATTGGGATAAAGCGTCAGAAAGGACTCAATGTTGCGTTCGGATTGTAAGAGTCCCGTCCAAGAATCCGTTTCTCCATCATTGTTAATCCGTGTCAAAATCCGTTCGTACAAAACATCCGCAGGAACAGGTTGCAGCATGTACCAGACAAAAAAGGCAATAAGAATCAGGGCAGTTGAGGTAAGAACCGTTTGAACGGAAATCAACGGTCGGGAAGAAAGCAACTCATCCGGGGAAAAATGTCCTAATTCACGCTCTTCAATTCGTGTAAAACGGGACGATTTCTGTGTTTTGGGATTTGGTGATGATTGTTCCTCCAACTGTCGGGTTCGAGAAACGTCTGAAAAAACACCACTTGAAAGAGAAGGTGCTGGTCGTATCCCGGATTGGATTTTCGATTCCAGACCGGCTTCACCTTCAAAACGATTGACAGGAGCAGAACGAGCGGGGGTCGAGCGGGGTTGGGACTGGGGTGAAAACCGTTTGGAATGTTGAGGGGTTCCCCAAAAATAATGACTCGGAGAAGAACGGGATGCGGGACCGTTTTGCCGCTTTCCTGTTGTCCGATTGACTTCTTCGACTCCCTTTCGTTTTCTTGCATAAGGTCCTCCTCCTTCTCCTTCATTCCTCTCTTCCTGACTCGAAAAAGACCTTTGTTCCTCAATCGCAACCAGTTCGCCCGGTTGAGTTTGTCCGCGATCCATCTCGATTCGCCTGATTTCGTCCGCCCGTTCCTTAATCTGCTTCGTAAAATGCCGCTTATGTGTCCTGCTGTTGTGACGGAGCAATAAGGCTTGTAAGGCAGGACTGACGGATTGAGCGTAAGGGGAGTATTCCGACCAAATGTCAAGAATACCAAATGGAGCCGGTTTTTTGTCAAATTGGTAATGAGCAAAGCTCACTTCCCGCGTTTCTGTTTGCGTGAACAATTCGTCAGCGTCAACCGAAAAGTCCTCCTCTTGTCTCAAGGAACGTGGTAAATCCGTTGGAGTGACATCACGTTCATTGACATCTTGTTCCCCAACATCCCGATTTGAAACAATTGCCGGTTCTTTGAAGGGGGAGGAGGAATTTTTGGCGAGAGATGAATGAGCTGAAATTTTAGACGGAACGGGTGATTTCCGGTTGAAAAACTCCGACTTGTCCCCTTGTGAGCGAAAATTTCCGGTTGATTGGGATACCGACGCTGATTGGGGCGGGGATTTTTCAGACGCAATCGGTTCCGCTAAAGAAGCGATTTTCGATTCCTGTATGTTCTGGGGAACAGGTAACGGGGCAGACGGAACCGTTGAAATCGGGTACACGAAAATGGTTTCAGGATTGCCAATATAGGCTTGCAAAATGGATTGCAAACGTCGTGCAAGAAGATACGCATTTGTCGGGCGTTTTTCCGGTTGAATACTCAACAATTCCAGAATAATTGCTTCAAAGGATTCAGGGACATCCCGACGAACACTTTGGAGAGGTTCGGGGGAGGAGGACTGATGTTTTTTCAGCAATTCGGGCAAAGAGCGGGCAGGAAAGGGTGTACGCCCAACCAATAAGGTGTAGAGAACGACCCCAAGAGCATAGAGATCAGATTTAGGACCAATCGGGTTTCCTTGCGATTGTTCGGGGGACATATACTCAAGGGTCCCGACGACGGAGTTGACATTCGTCAACCGACTTCCTCCGAAAACGTGCGCAATACCGAAATCGGACAGTTTAACAGCCCCTTGACGATCCAACATGACATTGGCCGGTTTGATGTCCCTATGTATGATCCCGCGATCATGCGCATGTTTCAGTCCCTGAGCAATGTCCAGACCGATTTTACAGACCTCATCCCAACGAAACAACCGTTTCTGACGCAATTCCTGTTGAAGTGTCCGACCAGAAACCAACTCCATGACGAAGTAGAGTAGGTCTTCTTCTTCTCCAAAACCAAACAATCGAACGATGTTCGAATGTCGCAATTTCTTCAGAACATCAATTTCAACGGCAAAGCGTTCTCGCAACTCTTCACTGTCCCCTTGATTGGTCAACAAGACCTTAACAGCAGCCGGTTCGCCGGTTTCGAGATGAACCGCTTCATAAACCGACCCCATACCGCCCCGTCCTAAGACGCGAACAATCCGAAAGGGCCCTAATTGTTTAGGCTGCATTACTCTTTCACTCCTTCATTGCTTCACTCCCTTTATCTTCCTTACTCATTTTCTCGTCCTTGCTCGTTCACGCCTCACTTCTGCAATCACCCTAAACACGACGAAAAAAACTGAACACGACAAAAAAGCCGTTTCCCCCCAAAAGAGGGAAACGGTTTTCAGCGAGATCACCAAGTAAAATCCACGCTAAGGTGTTTTGAAAATTGGTAAAAACAAAAAACTATTTCTTCGCTTTTGCTGTTTCATATTCCTTAAGCAAATCGTTAAGGTTGAAGTGAGCATAAGGCTCTTTGCACGATTGTGTCCCGTCTCCAGCATCCGCATACCAAATGTCAAGGGTGTTCGGGCACATAACGGCATTGTGAAGATTCGATTTCATCGAAACCGGGGCGTCAATAATCTCGATCATCTTTTCGGCGTCAATTTTACCAAACGCTTCATGTAAACGTTTGCTCAACAATTCCGCCCGATCTCCTGCCGACATCATGATCGTGTCTTGCGGAACTTTCGGCAAAATGGGATTCTGTTCGCCCGGCGCAAGTTGCAAAACCTGATCAGGCGCATTACATTTCAAACCAACCATATCCCCCGTTTTGTCGCTGAACACATAATAGTATTCACAAGTAAGCGGTTTGCTCTTCAACAAGGCAAGAGCTTCCTTGACGGTTGAACAGGTCTCCATGATTTCACGGAAAAGATAGGTGAACGGCATACCGTCCCAAGCATCTCCTCCTCCACCTCCCATTTCGCCAATTGCCAAACCTTTTTCATTCATTGCGGTTACGGAACCAATGAAACCGGCATAACCGACACTCATCCACTTATTGCGTCCTTCCGGCATGAAAACTTGGAGAACAGCCTTATCCTGAAACAAGGTGTCCGTCATGTAATCCAAAACGCGGGCATGATAAACCAGTTTCGGATCACTCGCTCCTGTCGCTTTTCCCCGAACCGCAACACCACTACAATGGAACCGTTCAGGGAACAAGTTGCCCAAATAGACATTGCGGGGATTGACACCACACGCTTTACCGAGTGCTTCTGCTTCAACTCGATACCGATCATCAACATACTTTTTCGTCCGACGATCCACTTCTTCAAGCAGGTCAAGGAACCAACGATCTGACGCAATACTGTCTCCTGTTCCAACAACGTAGATGACCCGATCCATGAGTTTTTTCGCATCATCTTTCAACAGTGTCCCTTGCGCGGTCCCCATTTGTTCGGGTGTTCCTTCGACAAACATAATCTTCTTGCCTTGACATTCAAACAAGGCACCATTTGCGGTTTTGTCCAACAAAACCATCTCTTTGTCGCTTGTATCCCAACGAAGTGGTTTCATCATGCGTTGAACATTGAACTTGTCAATCGCAAAAGACAGTAACGCCGAGAGAGCCCGTTGCAAATCTTCGGTTTCGACCTGAAATTCTTTCCCTTTCGGGGGATCAAACATCCCGGCTTCTTGCGGAACATTGTAAGCGATTTTGTTGAACTTGACGTCAATTGCACCATTAACACCAATCGATTTGAGCGTATTCCCGTCTTTGACGATCTTCAAACTGGGATCAGGTGCTCCACTTCCTGCAAATGCGGTAAAAGCGTTGACAAGAGCATACGAATCTTCAAGAGCTTGGAGTGAGTCGGCGTCCATGTAACGAAGAACGCGACCTTCTTCACCTGCTGCAACCGGGGTTTTGCCAATGTAGACGACACCACCTTTGCTGACCATCCAAGGTTTCGTATTTTGCCCAAATTTCACATCCATATCGAGAAGACCAACAAAGAGTTCAAGAGCAAGTTGGTTCTTATCACCTGTAATCAGCTTGATTTTTGCAGTCGGTTTGGTATCACCTCCCATTGTAACCGAGAAGTCAATAATATGACATTTTCCGGGCTGCACTTCTTCGGCGAACAGAGGGGTGAGGGCTTCTTGGAGTGCTTTGACGACCGGAACAGCCGATTGCGGTTTCAAGCCGGAAGGAAGTTGGGCAACAGCAAGCGAGCTAAACGCCCAGAAAGAGACGGCAGAGAGGGTCAGAAGCAGCATCAGTCTTCCGACAAAGGAACGGGATTTCAACATAGAATTACTCCGAAAACAAAAGGTTGAGCTGTCTGAGGTATTCTCAAACAACGGTCAATAAGTGGACTTTCACTATTTTTACACAGAAACTTTAGCCCTGTCTACATGAAAACGTAAGAAAAGGCAGAAAAGTTACACAGAAAGGGCATTTTTTTGAAAAAAACATTCTTTTTTCACCAAACAGGTCATTCACCACAGATTGCCTGTTTTGTGGATCACATACAATATGTCTATTTGGAGCAAGTTCATCGGAAGTGGATTGCGTAAAATGACACCCTCACACTTTTTGTTTTGTTCTTTCCTGCTTTTCACTTTCTCATCACAGACACGCGATTCACAAATTTATTGTGGAGAAAACATACAAAGGGGTTTGCAAGAGGGTCTCTTTTCGTTAAAATCAGGCAGATACGTCGTCCTCTTCCCCTTTACTCTGCCTTTTTCTTCATTACACCAAGTCCCTACGTCACCCTTTTGTTCCGTCCCCGTTCGCAACGTTTTCCTTCTGTACGCCATTTTCTTCCTTCAATGCTTATCAAACATGCCCCGTCCGTTTTTTTTAGTCCCAAAGAGGGAGAACTCTCCTCTTCTCCAAATGAAGAACGGGATATGTCTTCTGTAGAAGAACAACAATCTGGAAAGTCAGATCAAAATGTGTCAGATCGAAACGATTCAGATCAAAAATGGTCGGTCCAAAATGATTCTGGTCAAAAAGGGTTGGACCCGACGCAATCGGGCGAAAATGCCCCCCCAAATGGTCGGCCCCAACCGCAACCCCAACGTCCCAAATCCGCTGTCTCAGAAGGAGGAGGAACCTTTTGGTTGCTCCTCGCAGTCACCCTGCTCTCCGTCTTCATCCTGACCTCTTACATGCAGCCCGCTCAATTGGAAATTCCAATCGGCCAATTGACTCAATTGATCGATCAGGGGACACCCGAAAAGAATCCGACTGCAAGTATTGTCTTCTTGGAAGGAACCAAAAAACCGCTCTCCGTTAAGTATTCTGATTTGGACCGCTTGACGATTACTCCTTATGAAATTCGGGGGACAATAACGCGGGAAATTTTGGGACCAGAGAACAAGAAGAAGGAGCCGGAAAAAAATGTTCCCTTTGTATCCGGTCGATCTGGTTTTTCCGCCGATAATAACGAACTGTTTGAACAACTGAAACGGAATGGTTTTCGTAATTTTCGGTCCGAAAGTGCGCCCGGTTTTCTCTCGGTTTACGGACCGACCTTGTTGATGCTTGCGTTGACGATTCCCTTGATGATTTTCATTTTCCGCAAACTGGGCGGATCAGGTGCAGTCGCGTTCGGTCGCAGTCGCGGTCGTCAAGTCGATCATGAAGAAATCGACACCACCTTTAACGATGTTGCGGGAGTTGATGAAGCGGTTGAAGAACTGAAAGAAATTGTCGAGTTTCTCCAGTATCCTGAAAAATTTCAGGTTCTCGGCGGTCGTATTCCGCGAGGTGTTTTGCTCATTGGTCCCCCCGGAACCGGCAAAACCGTTCTCGCAAAAGCGGTTGCCGGAGAAGCGAAAGTCCCCTTTTTCACACTAAGCGGCTCTGATTTCATTGAACTTTACGTCGGAGTCGGCGCAGCCCGGGTTCGGGATTTGTTTCAACAGGCCCAACGTCGGAGTCCCTGCATTATTTTCATTGACGAATTGGATGCAATCGGCAAAACCCGGGGTCGTCGGGACGGGGCGGATTATGAGCGTGAACAGACGCTTAATGCTCTTTTGGTTGAGATGGACGGATTTGGGACGAATAATGGGACAATTGTAATGGGCGCAACCAATCGTCCAGAAACGCTTGACCCGGCTCTTATGCGACCGGGACGATTTGACCGTCAGGTTTTGGTTGACCGTCCTGACATTCAAGGTCGGGAAGAGATTCTTCGTGTTCACATCAAAAATGTCAAACTCGATCCCAATATCAATCTCAAGGAAATTGCGTCGATTACCTCAGGTTTTGTCGGGGCTGATCTTGCTGCACTCGTCAATGAAGCGGCCTTATTGGCTGCACGAACGGGGAAACAGTCCGTTACAATGGTAGAATTTTCAGAAGGGGTTGAACGAATAACGGCGGGACTACAGAAACGACGTCGGGTGATTCTTCCTGAAGAGAAAAATCGGATTGCTTATCATGAAAGTGGACATGCTCTTGTTGCGTATTTGATACCCGGAACTGACCCGGTTCACAAGGTTTCAATCATTCCTCGCGGAATTGCGGCTCTTGGTTACACCTTACAGCGTCCTGATGATGACCGTTATTTAATGACAAGAGCGCAATTGGAATCGCGAATCCAGGTTTTGTTGGGGGGAACGATTGCGGAAGAATTGATTTTTGTTGATTTTTCAACAGGAGCCCAGAATGACCTTGAACGGGCAACCGAGATTGCCCGGAGTATGGTCATGGACTTTGGAATGAGTCGTTTGGGGCGGATTAATTACCGTGAAAATCAACGAAATGGTTTTTTAGGGGATGTTGGTTATTTTTCAACCCGGTTGCATAGTGAAAAAACGGCTTGGGACATTGACCAGGAGATTCACAACATTCTGGAAGTGCTGTATAAACGGACTTGGGAATTGTTGGAGAGCAAACGGGAGGTGTTGGAACGACTTTCAGCGATTTTGTTGGAAAAAGAGGTCCTTGACACAGAAGAGTTGACAGCGATTATCAACGCAACGCAACCGGTTGAGCAACCCGTTGAGGTACAATAAGTAGAGTCCCAAAATTTTTAGTGACCGGCAATCCAACCAACAGTAAAAAGAAGAGAACGATAATGATGACATCACAACAACCAGGCTTTACAGTTGGAACTTTGCAGGATCATGCCGGTTCGGGAACCCCAACCTACACCGTCATGCCGGAGTCGGTCATTTCCAAAGGTTTTTCTCCTGAACCAGATGAGTTGAGATGGACCTCTTTTGAACAGGAATGTTTGAAAGGTTTGGAAAGTGGTTTCAGTGAAGAACTCACACCCAAGTATTGGGCCGAATTACGAACAGCCTTAAAAGAACGTGAGCAAATCCGACGAGGTGCGTGTGAATGATTTGTCCGATTGTTCCCTCAGAGATTGCAAAGATTGACGTTTTCGATATTGCAAGTTATCTTGAACAACAGAGCGAAAAGGCGGGATTTCGGTTCATTGATTCACTTGAACGAACATATCACCTTCTTGCGCAAATGCCCGAGATTGGTGAAAAATGTCATTTTCGCAGTTCGGAAATGAGAAATTCCCGAGTATGGCCCGTCAGAAATTTTTTGCAGTATCTGATTTTTTATCGGGTTGAGATAGATCGAATCGAAATACTCCGTGTTTTGCATGGATCACAAGACTATTTGACAAGGTTTGGCAATTGACGGGATTGTTGTCGTTTGTTGCAAACCGTTGAGAAGGAAACACAAATTCATTGTACGAGGTCGCCCCTTCTCGTGCTTGCCGTTTTTTTTGTTATACGATCAATGTTATAAGATTAGTCTGTTTCCAAATGATTAAGGAGAGGAAAGAACACATGAAGAAAAATCTGATTGTTGCCCAAAGTGGAGGACCAACGTGCGTGATTAACAGCTCCTTGCGAGGTGTTCTTGATGCAGCCCGGTCGTTTGAAAACATCGGAACCGTTTACGGTGCTGTTCACGGAATTGAAGGGGTCCTCAAAGAGGAACTACTCAACCTCTCCGTCCAACCGGACGAAGAAGTCGCCCTGCTTCGTTACACCCCCGTTGCCGGTTCTATCGGAACCTGTCGGTATAAGTTGAGGTCCAAACAGCAAGAGGATTTTGAACGGGTCATTGAGGTTTTCAAAGCTCATCATATCGGTTATTTTCTCTACAATGGAGGGAATGACTCTATGGATACGGCGAATAAAATCGCTCAATTGGCCCAACAGCGGGGTTTGGAGTTAGTCGCGGTTGGAATACCGAAAACAATTGACAATGATGTCGGGGACAGTGAATTCAAGCTGATTGACCATACCCCGGGTTATGGTTCCGTCGCCAAATACTGGACTCATCTCGTGCAATACGCCAATGAAGAGAATAAAGGCTCTTCCCCCGCTGATCCCGTCCTCGTTTTGCAAGCAATGGGGCGAAAAATCGGGTTTATTCCGGCGTCCGCCCGACTTGCCGACCCCAAACGGGAAATGCCGCTTCAGATTTATCTGGCCGAATCACCCTGTTCTCTTGAACAATTGGCCGATCAGGTCAATGAAACACTGAAACAGGCGGGCCGTTGTATCATCGTTGTGAGTGAAGGATTCTCGATTGGAGAAATCGGGGCAAGGACCGATTCCTTTGGTCATACCAGTTTCAGTTCAAGTGAACTGACCGTTGCACAAGCAGTCGTCAATTACCTCAATCAGGTTGGTCTTGCAACCAAAGGTCTTGCCCGTTGTAATGTCCCGGGAACCGATCAACGACATTCTATGGGATATGCGTCGATTGTTGATTTGGACGAAGCATACGGAGTCGGGCAAAAAGCTCTCGAATTGGCTGCAACCGGTCAAGGGGGTTACATGTCAACCTTGTTGCGAGAACCGGGTCCGATTTACAATGTGCGATATGACAAGGTTCCTCTTTCGGAAGTTGCGAACAGTGAGCGGACGTTTCCGCAAGAATGGATATCCGAATCGGGGGATGATGTTGCGGACGAATTCATTGATTACGCGAAACCGTTGATTGGCGAAGAGATGTTGACACTTCCGATGATCGGGGGACGACAACGGTTGACGCGGTTTGAGCCGATTTATGCCGACCAGAAACTCCCGGGTTACATTCCTCAAGCAGATCGGTAAGGTATCCCGTTGAGCCGGGATACAACATATCGCGCACTACTTAGCCCGGCGCAAGCCGGACGTAACGAGCCAATGATTGAACCGCGCTCAACATAGGGTTGTTCCAGCTCAACTTAAAAGTTGTTCGAGACCGGATTTGATTTCACTTTCGATCCGGTTTTTCAGCATAATTGCGGCAAAGGGGAGCGAAAGAGAGACGTCAACGGAACCGGGAAGGGATTGGACGTTTCCTGAAACGGCGAAACCGTATGCTTTGAACGAAAACTCTGCTTTATTGTCCGAAACCCAATCGTTTTTCGGCTCTTTGACAAAATCGGCATGTTTCTCCATATCATCATGGAGCCGTTTCTTGATCCGTTCGGTTGCTTCTTCGACACTCAATTGATGTGCGACATTCAAATTCAGTTGGGGCATGTTGTGTAGGGGATAGGGAATAGGGGTTGGGGAATACGGATTAGCCGCAGAAATTAAGGGATAGGGAGTAGGGTTTGGGGATAGGGGATTAAGGAATTAAACATCAATCAGTTGTAGTCCCGTAGGGACGACCTTTTTGTAGCCCGGGGTGAAGGGAGCATAAGCGACCGCAACCCCGGGTTATACGGTCCCCCTCAACAAAATGTAGCTCCTTTAGGAGCGGCCTAATCTATTTGTATCATTATTTTGTACCATTTACAAATACATTTTAGGTCGCTGCTACGCAGCTCATTCTCTCTTGCAAACCGAACCCAGTGCTGCGACGAGTACGTCTTGCACTGGGCTACAAAAAGGTCGCTGCTACGCAGCTACGACTCACTATCACCTATGAGGTCTTTTCCTTCCACTTCGTCCATTCATCTTCTCTGCATAAACTTATACATCTGCTTCAACATCGACATCTACTTTTTGTACTCTTCAAAAGCCTGATTGAGGTCAATCGACTCGACATCTCCATCATGCAGAATGACACGGTGTTTAAGGGTGAAGGATTCACCTTTTGGAAGACGCAGTTCCCCGGCCGGTTCGGCAACGCCAAAGTCTTTTTCTCCAAACGGATTGGCTGCAAAAAGACCGTAAGTGCGAACATGCCAAAATGTCGGAAAACGGAAACTGTCCGGGTGATTCAAAATCGCAATTCCAGCTGGTTGACCGTTAATTGGGCCGGAAAAGTCAACCCATTCCGAACGCTTCGCCCATGCTTTTCCGTCCGTCAACCCTTGTGCATTCGTTATCTTTCCTCCCCGTTCCTCCGTTTTGGCCCGGGGTCCGACAACATCCAGTGTCGAGGGAACCCGTAATCCGAACGAACCTTCTTTTGTGTCGCCAAACACCAATTCATCCGCAACCGCTGTTACAACGACATCAAAATCGATAAACCGTTCTTTTCCGTTCGTCCAAAACGCGATTGTTCGGACATCCTTACACGGAATCGTCCCGTCACCTTTCACCCAAGTGTTCTCCGTCACTAAAACCGCTTTCTTCCCGTCACATTCCGCCTTGTCAAATTTCTCATGTCTGATTGTATTATCTTTGAGCGACCAAAAATCAGCACCGTTGACGGAACCGTGATCGAACCAAAGAGAGCGATGATGAGGGTGATCGAGCTTTTCTCCTTCACTTCCTTCAGGAATCATCGGGTAATCCCTCGTCATTTTCTGGTCACTTGGCCCCATAATCGGCCAAATAATGGGAACTCCTCGAAAATCCGTTTTATAACCGGCAAACAGTTTTCCGTCGATTTTGACATCATAACCGGAATCGGTTTTTTCGAGGGTCATTTCGGCGTAAGCGGGGATTAGGAACAGGCAAAACAGGAGGAGGGGGAGTAGTTTTTTCATGGACCGTTGTGAGTTAAAAAGGCTGTATTGGTATTGAAAAAAGGGAGTTGAAAAAATAAGTGAAGGACGTGATGTCGGACGTGAGTGAAGTATTGGGAGAGACATATTTGGGGAAAACGCCCGATTTTCCTTGCTCAACAAATGATTATACAAAAGGAATGACCGAAAGTGAAGCCGGATCGGCAAGAGAATTGGGGTATAAGGTATAGAGGGTTGGGGGGAGAGGGGAAATATGACGTTTAGCCGAGGAACAACGTTCCGCGCGTATTGAAATCCCAAATACGCGCGATACGAAGTATCGCGTCTAAACGGCAAATTTCTTCGGTTTTCCCTATCCCCTATCCCCCATTCCCTATCCCCTACTCCCCCCTTAACCGGATTCTCACACTTTCACGATGTGCGGTCAACCCCTCAAGACTCGCAATCACGTCAATGTCCGGTCCCATTTCTTTCAATCCTTCTTCGTTGAAACAGAGAACACTTCCGGCTCGCAAAAAGTCATTGCAAGTCAAACCGCTCGCAAATCGCGCTGTCCCGCTCGTTGGAAGAACATGTGAAGGTCCGGCTGCATAATCTCCAACCGCAACCGGCGTATAATTGCCGAGAAAAATGGCTCCTGCACAACGAATTTTCTTAGCAAGTGACTCCGCCTTTTCCGTCGCAATGTGCAAATGTTCGGGCGCAATCAAATCGGTCAGACGACATGTTTCCTCCTCGTCTTTCGCAAGAATGACCGCCCCAAATTCTTCGAGACTCGCCCGCGCAAGATCACCCCGTTCAATCGTGTTAAGTTTCTCTTCAATCGCCAAAACCGCTTTTTCAAGAGCGTCAGCATCCCAACCAATCAAAATACTAGCGCCCGGAGCATGTTCGGCTTGCGCAAGCATATCATACGCCGTATAATCCGCCCGAGTTGTCGAATCCACAATCACCACAACTTCACTCGGTCCCGCAATCGAGTCAATGTCAACATCTCCATAAACATGTTTTTTGGCAAGAGCGACAAAAAGGTTTCCCGGTCCAACAATTTTGTCAACCCGTTGAATTCCTTCAACACCATAAGCGAACGCCGCAACCCCTTGTGCTCCCCCCATTCTGTACACTTCGCGGATTCCGAGTTCCCAACAGGTTGCCAAAAGATCGACATTATAAGCCCCGAATGGGGTTGGGGGGACCATAACGGCGATTTCCCGGACTCCGGCGATCTGGGCCGGAACGGCGGTCATCAAAACCGTTGAGGGATAAGCAGCTGCTCCCCCGGGAACACAGATTCCAACCCGTTGCATAGGGAGATACCGTTCGAGCAGGTATCCCCCCGGTCGTTCGACCCGGACATCTTTGTGAAGAATCGCTTCCTGAAAGATGCGAATGTTCTCCCGAACCCGACGAAGTGAGGTCAACAACGCCGGATTCCTGACTGTCGTTGTTTTATGTGCGTCCTGCAATTCCTTCTCCGAAACTCTGATCGTCGCTCCACTTAACTCGGCCCCGTCAATCCGCTTACAATAGTCCAACAAGGCGGGCAATCCGCGATTTTCAACGTCTTTGCAGATCGTCTCGACGACCTCAACCGGCGTCAACGGTTTCCCAAAAATCGCAATCGTCCGTTCTCGACCTTGCGGGCTGACAACATCTCCGCGCGGACTGAGTTTCAACCGTAATGTTTCCATTTGGGCCGAAATATTATCTTTCTGACTGTCAATTCGTGTTATCTTCAACATCTTTTTTTCCGGTTATTTTCCTATTCTTGGTTGTTCCTCCGTTAAACACAACTCTCACGGTTGATGTAAATGTCGCATATACAGTTCGGATTCCGGCGTTTTGGGGTGTATGACGAAAACCGGCTCGGACAGAATCGTTTCTGCCAAATCAGACGCCGAAATACTCTCTCCTGTTGTCGGTTTTTCCTTCAACACCAGATCAAACTGAAATTCCATGATTCCATGTTCGTCACAAACGAAATTCGTCAACCAAGTGTTGTCAAATACCTGAGCATAAACCGAATTCATTTCATTCGGAGCCGTTTGACGTTTTGCAATCGGGTCCGGTTTCGCCCCAAAAGTAACAAGAGGTGCATCACGGGAAATCAAAAATCGGTCCGCCCGGTCGGAACGGTATCGAATCCAACTGTCAATCGAGAAAAAGTCCCGACATGTTCCGGGCAATTGGTCGGTGAACGGCGTAAAGGGTTGATCGCCGCAACTCATTTCGGGCAGATTCCCCTCTTCCCCGTTTTCGGCAAAAACCGAACTGCCTAAAAAGAACCATTCCGGTTTTTCGGACGAAAGACGATAAAAACGGACGGTCAATCGCGCTCGCGGTTCATTGTTCCAGATTTCCAGTGTTCGCGTCAACCATTTCAATCGCGGATGCTGCATCAGTTGCGTGTATTTCGTTGTGTATTTCCCCTTTTCAATCGTTGTTTGACCCGCATCTCCCTCTTTGGGAACCGCAACGGTTGAAATCAGCCCTTTTTCGCGTCGTTCTTCACTTTGCGAATGTAAAATCTCAGGATACAACCAACGTCCGCCAAATTCGGCAAATTCAACCGCGCGAAACTCTCCTTGCGGTTGGTCAAAAAGAACTTGGTTCTTCCAACGATCATTGTCCCAAACCGCTTTAACCGGCCAACCTTGTTCGTCAACAGTAACACGCGGGCCGGAATCGGCTGAAATAGACCGCACTTGAGGTTGTTCAACAGGGAGAAAACGAAAACTCCCTTGACCGGGCAGAGAATCGACCCAAAACCGAATCAACTGGTTGGGAACGCGATCAGCAATAGTTTCTTGATCGGATTCGGGCGAAATATCATCCCGGGTCCCTGCTCGACGAAACGACGCAAAACCGGGTTGACGTTCGAGAATCGTGATTTCACCTGAGTTGACTTCACGCAATGCTTGAACATCTTCACGAAATGCCGAATCAAGAGCGTAAATCCAACCGCTCCATGTTTCTGGAGCCGTATTGACAACATGATAACCGGCTTCATCTCGGTACACTTTCGCTCTTGCCCGTTCAGAAAGGAGCAATTTTGCAAGCGCAACGGCATGAAAGGCATATCGTGACTTTTCGTTGAACTGACCAAGCACGTCCAGAGAGTGAGGTTGTCCAATACTGTCAACCGACCCCCAAGTGTGTTCGTCAAAAAGACACAATTCCTCCAAAATCTTTTTCTGCTTGGCAATCGTCGAATTGGACAGTTCTCCAAAGACGGGACTGATTGCGGCGTTAAGAAGTCGTTTTGCGGATCGTGAAACGGCAACTTCGCGCGGTCCTGATGCTGCTCCGTTGCCCCACCAATCTGTAAATTCCCCCTCATATTCAGGAATTTGATCTCCCGAACTCGCAACAAGTGAATCAAGGGCCGCACTTGCCGTTGTCAACCGCACTTCCGGTTTCAAACCAAGCTCATTCCATTTGGCAACAAACTCCGCCAATTGAGGAAACGGGGGATCATTGTCAATTCTCCATTGATTCGTAAAGGACAAAGCAAGTGAGGGATAAGAGTATCCGGCTTGTTCAAGAGCAACCAAACGTTGACAAAACCGACGATGATACTTTTTCATCGATTCTGGGTCGGTTTTGAAAAAATCCCCCTCTCTCGGCAATTGATACCGAGTGTCCGTTGATTCAGGAACCGGTCCTCTTCTCCATTCTGAATCGTGAAAGAAATAATAACCTTCTGGATAACTGTAATTCAACCAGACCAATAATCGACGTCCGTCCGGCATCTTCCACCAAAAAGCAGATGGTTGTGGAAAAGGTGCTCCTCCATTATGACCGTTAATCGACATCCAAAGATACGGCACGTCGGAATCAAGCAGTGCAAGAGCACCTGCTCGGGGACAACCGTTGACGTCGATTTGCATACCAACTTTAATCGGGGCAATTTCACGGACTTCTTGGGGCAACCAATTCAGCGACATGAGATTCCATTGTTGCCCGTTCATCAACGGGGCCTGATTCATTGCAAGTGCCGTAATCTCAAGCTGACCTGTCTGAATCGCTTCAATCAGTTGTTGACGACGCTCCTCACTCACTTGGTTCCACCAATCGGCAATACAGATACCTGATTCGGCTGTCCAATAATACTTCTCCGATTCGGGAGCATCTTTGGTCGCAAGGACCGCGTCAATCGCAATGTCCAAATACTGGTTTTGTCGTTCCCGCGTCACAATCGGATGATCGGTATAACCAATATCTGTATGAGAATGATGAATCAAATCAACCCGTTTGATAATACGAGGTTGTGCCGCATTTGTTGAAAAACAAAAGAAAAAGGATACTAAGGCAAATGATAAAAACGTCAGGTTTTTGAAAAATGTCATCATTATTCTGAATTATGTCTTCTGAATTGTTTGTCTTCTCTGCGATCCCCGCGAACACTGCGAGAGACCCAATCATGTCGTTTGTTCTTCTTACTTCGTCAGGGTGTCCTATTTGTCCATTTCATGTATTGCAATTGTTTCTGACCAAAAATACAAGAGGTCCGTTGCTGTACACCTTGCCTTTTTTCGCTGTCTTTTTACTCTTCACGCAACCGTTCAACTCGAACCCGTTCAATACGTCGGGTCGTCGCTTCAAGAACAGTAATACGAATCTTCTTGTTCTCCTTTTCAAACACCAGAAATTCGCCCGGTTGAGGAACATGCCCCAATGTTGAAAAGATATAACCCGCAATCGTGTCATAATCCTCCTCGTCCGGCAATTCAAGTTGCAAATGTTCGTTCAATTCGTCCAAGTGTACTTTTCCCCCAACCTCAAATACGTCCACTTCTGTTTGTCGAATCACTTCATTCTCGACAATCGGATCATGTTCGTCGGCGATTTCTCCAACAATTTCTTCGAGAATATCTTCAAGGGAAACAAGCCCGGACACCCCCCCATACTCGTCCAAAACAATCGCAACATGTTTATGTTGAGGTCGTTGACCCAGTTCTGCCCCGTCAACAATATGCGACTGCTGAAACTCCTGTAATAATTTGTCAACCGGTTTCGTTTCAGGAACAAAGTGAGGAGGACGTAATAATTGTGTCCAAGGAACACGGTCTGTTGCTTTTTTCGCCAATTCCGGGATCAAATCCTTGAGGTAGAGAATCCCTACTATATCATCTCGTGTTTCACAATAGACTGGAATACGGGAATACGAAATTGTTGTAATCAGCCCCAACATCTCATCCCAAGAAAGAACATTGGATATACAAATCATGTCGGTTCTGGGAGTCATGATTTCAGAAACCGAGACATCTCCCAATTCAATCACACTTTCGATCATTTCCCGGGCATCTTCTTCCAACAATCCCTCACGATGTCCTTCTGTCACAATCGTCCGTATTTCCTCTTCAAACAATTCCGATTCCGAACTGTCTTGTTGGTATCCCGCAAGTCGGTTGACAACAATCGTGAAAAAACGGTGAAACAATTCTAAGGGAAAAAGCAATCGGGTCACAAACGACCAGAAATAATAAGTGTGAAAGACAATTTGTGCAGCCCCGATTCGGGCAATTGCGGTTGGAATCCAAAGAACGACGCTTAAGAGCAATAGAAGTCCAACAACGAGAAAGCCGCAATACTCGAAAATATTTCCAAGACGTTCATGCAGAGGAACGAGATGCTCGAGAGATTCCGTCTGTCGAATCCCCCAAATTTCGGCAAAAAGAAAAAGAAAACAGACGACTGCAAGAATCCTTGCTGTATCGGCTGCAATTCTCATTCGTTCATAGTGCTTGAGAATCAGACCTAATCGTTTTTCCGAATCCCATTTTCGACAGGTTTCTTCAAGTCGATGTCGGGAAAATTGATGTAAAGAGGCAGAGCAAACAGAAACAAAAAAAATCGCTCCCAAACCCAAACAGGTGAACCAAAACATTACAGTGAAAAAGGGGGCTTAGAAATCGCCAAAAAAAAATCGACATAGGCAACGAACCTGCAATCCCCGATCTGCACGTCCTTTGCCAATGTCGATGATTCTACACGAAATTCTCTACAAAAACAACCGGTCTGTCCGGGTATTTCTGCCCAAGTATTTATTGTCGGGGAACCTGCGATTGCGAATTACCGATTTTCGGCATTGTTTCACTGCTCCTCAAACCATTATCAGGTCTGTTCATCTCGTTGGACGAATTCAGATTAGGCGAATTCTGGTTCGACGAATCCCGTTCGGCTTGCGCTTTCTGCAATGCTGCCATATAAACTCGCTGTTGTTCCAACGATTGTCGTTCAGCTGCTTCAATCCCTTCTTTACTCTCAAAATCGACAACAATAGGGTCGAAATTCGTGAAAAGGGTGAACGCAACGCCCGCGATTTTCCAACCTTCTTCTGTTTTACGCAACGCCCAAACCAAAGAATCCGCTATACTATTGCCCTGATCGTCCGTTTCCGTCATTGTCGTCCGAACATACGCCCCGTCAACCGCGAACAATTCGACTTCATCAACGGTAAAACGGGCCGTATCACTCGCAGGAAGACTGGGAATCTTTTCCCGGTCGCAGATTGTCCGGGCAATTGGCGACATCATTGCAAAAACCTGTGTATCCTGACCTGAACGAATCGCGCTAAGAAACGTTTCTGTCGCCTTGATAATCTCCGTCCGTGTTTGTGTATCGCCCGCTGTTACACCCGGTTGGGGCACTTCCGTCGGAACTTTAGGCGGATCAACACGCGGTTTCTCCTGTGATGTCGGTTTCGCGGTCTCCGTCTTCTCTGATGTTTCTCCACAACCAACAAAAAGGGCAAACGACAGAACAATGAAAAACAGGAAGGAACCCTGTAATGATTTTTTTGACATGTTACGTTTCTCCAAAAGGTGTCAAATGACAGAAAATGTCCAAAAGGAGCGGGATTCTGTCAGATTTTGGAAAAACGGTCAAGGTCAAAAAACAAAAAAACTCAAAATCACCTTTGTTCAGGATCGGGTCAACACGTCCGAAATGATTGCAAAACCTTCTTCGGCTTCTTCTAGCGTCAAATTCATTGCCGGAAGAAGTCGCAAAACATTACCTTGTGTGCAGTTAATTAACAGACCCCGCTCCATACAGGCTTGGACGTAAGGTGTCCCCTCAACAGTCAATTCAACCCCAATCATCACCCCTAATCCGCGAACCTCTTTGATGAGGTCAACCTCTTCTGCCAATTTGGTAAACCGTTCCGTGAAAAAACGCCCTATTTTTTTTGCCTGTTCAAGCAACCCTTCATTTTCTATCATCTCAATCGACGCAATACCGGCAATCGCCGCAATCGGATTCCCCCCAAATGTCGCCGCATGCATCCCCGGTCGTAAACTGGGTGCAATCTCATTCCGAGCAAGCATTGCAGCACCTGCAATTCCCCCGCAAAGTCCTTTTGCAAGAGTCATAATATCCGGGACAACTCCAAAATGTTGATAGGCAAACCAATCACCTGTCCGCCCAAATCCACTTTGGACCTCATCAAAAATTAAAAGGAGTCCCCGTTCATCACACAATTTTCTCAATTCCGGCAAAAACGGCTCGGAAGGAACCCGAACTCCTCCTTCCCCTTGAATCGGTTCAAGCAGAATTCCAGCTGTTTCATCGTCAATTGCATTTTTGACCGCTTCAATGTTTCCGTAAGGAACATAAGTAAAACCGGCAAGTAACGGTTGAATCCCCTCATGATATTTCGGTTGTCCTGTCGCAGAAACCGACCCCATTGTCCGTCCATGAAAACCTGACTGAAACGTAATAATCTTGTATTTCTCTTTGGGCGTATGCAATCGGGTCAACTTGATCGCCGCTTCATTCGCTTCTGTTCCGCTGTTGCAAAAGAACGCTGAACCTTGAAAACTCCGTTCGGACAACATTTGCGCCCAAACACCTTGCGGTTCGGAATACCATGTGTTGGGAATGTGGATCAGTGTTTCCAATTGTTTTTGAACCGCTTGAACAACAGGGCCGGGACAATGACCGAGCAGACCGCAACCCCAACCGGGAAAAAAGTCGAGATACCCTTTCCCCTCAATGTCCCAAACCCGGGAACCTTCTCCGCGAACGAGCACAACAGGATATCGGGTGTAATTGCCGATCACATACTTTTTGAAAAGAGCAATTGTTTTTTCCGTTTTAGACATGAGAACAGAATAAGATTGAAGCGTTGTTGAGGTGTTAAAAGCGTGTTGAGACGCAAAAAGTGCTGTTGAAGCGTATTGAGATGGAAATCCTCCTTGGAGTGTTGGAAACCTCAAGGGGCAATCTCGAAAAGGAAGGTTCACATCTCGAAAGTTCACACCTCGAAAGAGGTCTCGTCTTTATACCATCTCTTCAGAAAAAACCAATCCCTGAATCCAGATTCCAAGTTGTTGCATCGTTCCCTTTAAGTTAAGAAACCGTTAAACGGGGAACGATTGCAATTGCGCTGCTCTTAAGGTGTTGAGGAGTAACATCGAAATGGTGAGCGGGCCAACTCCCCCGGGGACGGGGCTGATTGCGCCCGCGATTTCCTTGACGGAATCGAAATCGACATCCCCGCACAATTTTCCGTCTTCCAACCGGTTGATTCCAACGTCAATGACGATTGCTCCAGGTCCGACCATTTCGGCAGTCACAAACTTCGGACGTCCAATTGCAACGATCAGAATATCGGCAGAACGGGTTACTTGGGCAAGATTTTTAGTACGACTGTGACAGATGGTAACGGTTGCATCTGCCTCTTTCCCCTTTTGAAGGAGCATTAGCCCCATTGGTTTTCCAACAATGTCACTTCGGCCCAGAATCACAACATTTTTTCCCGAAATTTCAATGTTGGAGCGGACCAACATTTGTTGGACACCATAAGGTGTACAAGGAAGAAAGCGGGGACGACCTTGTGAAATCAGACCGACATTTTCAGGGTGAAAAGCGTCCACATCTTTTAAGGGGTCAACCGCGTCCAAAACGGCGAGTTCGTCACAACCTTTAGGAAGAGGGAGCTGAACGAGAATTCCATGAACTGTTGGATCGTCGTTCAGTTCCCGGACCAAACCGAGTAATTCGGGGGTTGTGACCGAGTTGGGAAGTTCAATCAACCGACTTTCCAGTCCCGCTTGTGTACATGCTTTTTGCTTGTTGCGGACATAAACCTCACTTGCAGGATTATCCCCGGCAAGTACCGCAGTCAGGGTCGGGGTAATTCCCGTCTCCTGTTTGAATCGTGCAACATCTTGGGCAATTTCAGCCCGAATTGATTCCGATAAGGCCCTTCCATCCAGAATTTGGGTCATTCTACGTCCGCTAAGGTTCAAAAAAAACGACAATTTATGCACAAACCAACATCCGACAGACCAAGCGTCTTGACCTGAGTTGTTGATAAACAACCGATTCAATGAGCAATTGACTCAACATAGAACCATTTTAGTGAAAAGCCAATTCACGTCGAGGGAGATGTCGGGAAGAAAACGAACTCATCCCGGCTCTCAACAATTCGTCGGCCAGTTCCGGCTCCTCACTTTCCAAATCAGGGTCTTGAGCAAGCAAAGCAGCCCCGCAATGATAACAAATGACACGACGCCCCATGTATTCGACGCGAATTTGCAAACGCCGACCGCATGTCGGGCACGACTGTAGGTAATAGGTAACAGGCATGTCAACGATTCCTTCTTTCCTTCCTTAGGCGGAAAAACAACGAAGTTTCCCGCTATACTCGGTCAACCCAAACAGCCCAACAGTTTTTTTTGAAAAAATGATAAAGTGGAAAAACCGACTTTCGCCACAATTTTCACCTTTCACAAAGTATTGTACACGGGATTGACCAAAAAGCAACGCGAAAAACAAAAAAAAAGTAAAAATTTAACGAATTCTGCCAAAAAGTTCACAAATAAAGTTGGGCTTCTCTTTATTGCCGGTTATTGCCGGATTGTTCCCTTAAAATTTCCTGCTCCCAATCATTGCAACTGCATCTTGTTTTCAGAGCAAGTTTGTATTACAATTGGTGTTCTGGGGCGGATTTGAAAATTATGCAGGAACAGACACCACTTTTCGTTATGAGCACGATGAAGCAAGCGACGATCAACTTTGAACCGGGGAATACAGTCGGGATCGACTTGGGAACGACCTTTTCAGCGATTGCACAGATTGACGAATCTGGTATTCCAGTTCCCATACTGAATGAGGATGATGATTACGAGACGGCGAGTTTGATTTTGCTGATCGACGCTCAGAATGTCGTCGTCGGTCCCAATCGTAGTCGCGCAGCCCTTGAACGTCCTGAAAATGTCGTTGAACGCATTAAACGACACATGGGCGCGGAAGAATTCAAGCGAATGTTTGACGGACGTGAAATCACGCCGGAATTTATTTCCGCTTTGATTTTGAAAAAATTAAAGCAAGACGCCGAAAAACGAATTGGTAAAATAGGTAATGCTGTCATTACAGTTCCCTATTACTTCAACGATGCACGTCGTAAAGCGACACAGGATGCGGGACGGATTGCCGGATTTAATGTGATTGACATTATCAACGAACCGACTGCGGCGACGTTGACCTATGCTTGGCATCGTGGAGAATTGGGAGTAACAGGTCAGGTCAAACAGTCAAAACCGCGACGTATTCTGGTTTACGATCTCGGAGGAGGGACATTTGACTCGACGTTGGTCGAGTACACTCCCGCCCATTTTCACGTTCTTGCAACGGACGGAGATGTCAAATTGGGGGGTGTGGACTGGAATGACCGGATTGCGGACTATGTTGCCGAGGAGTTCAAGGGGAAACATGGACTTGATCCGCGAGAATCGAAACAGACCATGCAGATTTTACGGAATGACTGCGATGTTGCCAAAATTGATTTGACGACGAAAGACGAGACAATTATCAATTGCCGACATGAAGGAAAAGCAATTTCGGTTCGTTTGAGTCGGGAGACTTTTGAAGAGTTGACCAAAGACCTGTTGCAAAGGACAGCGGATACAACGGAAATGGTGATCGAGCAGGCGGGACTCCAGTTTGGCGATCTTGACGCGATTGTGTTGGTTGGGGGTTCAACCCTTATGCCCCAAGTCCCCGAAATGTTGAAAAAATTAACAGGAGTGATTCCGTATACACACCCTGATTTGAGTCCTCATACAGCGGTTGCACTTGGTGCTGCAATTCATGCCGCGATTTTAGAAGCGAAGTATCGAGGTGAGGACGGACGACAGACCGAACGCATTAAGAAGATGTTGGAAGGGGTAAGGCAGGAGGACGTGAACTCACACGGTTTGGGGATCGTTGCAATGGACCCTAAGTCCAAAAAAGTCATCAATCATGTGATGATTCCAAAAAATACGACCTTGCCGTTTGAAATCACGCAAACATTTCAGACGAACAAGGACAATCAGGAACGTGTCAGTGTTCAGGTTCTCGAAGGAGATGCGCCTGATCCGGTTGCTTGTTCCTTGCTCGGGAAATGCCGTATTACCGATCTTCCTCCGAATTTGCCGAAAGGAACGCCGGTTGAAGTGACGTATGCGTTTGATAAATCGGGTCGAATCAGTGTTGCAGCTCGAGAAAAGAAAACGGGGAAAGAAGCCGTTATTGATATTGAACGGCGTGGAACACTGGATGAACAACAGGTTGGAGCATTCACTCAACTCGCTTCAGAATATGTCGTACAATAGTAACCAATCCTATAGTGGTAAAGGGAAAGAAGGAAACTTCGGACATGGACCCTGGGAGTACCGTTATGTCTGTATCAGTTGTGGACATGCCGTAAGAGCACCGAAAAACAAAGCACCTTGTAGTGTATGCGGGGGTGATTTCGGTCCGAAGATTTCTATGCGCAAACTGTATCTGGAGCCGGAAAAACCGCCCGAGATTGTTGAGGTTGAGGAAGTTCTGGACAAAACGTGGTTTGAAACCGTGTTAAGTTTTTTCGGATTCAAGGTTCAACCGCGAATTATCACGAAATCCGAGCAGCGACGGGTTCCTCGACGTTGGCGTTGGCAGACACATGCTGAAGTCGAAGAGGAATCTGGCATTATCCGACATGAAGAGTTTTTTCAATAAAGAAGGTCGAAGGAGCAAAACATGTCGAACAGTCATTTGACGCAGATGAAAAACAGTTGCAAAACTGCGACCTCATCGGGATATATTTATTATTGATTTTTTTTGAAAAAATGGCGAATTATTACATTGACAATCAGGACATTCGTTTTCAGCTTGAACAACTTAATCTGCGAGAACTGGCGGAGATACAGGAGCGGGAGACGCTTAATGGGGATGCGGACTATGTTCCCGAGTCGATTGAGGAGATGATTGAAAATTATCATCAAATCTTGGAAATCGTTGGAGAAGTTGCGGCTCAGACGATTGCCCCAAGTGCCGAACAGGTTGATTTGGAGGGGAACACGCACAATGGGAGTGAGGGGACCGTAACGCTGCATCCTTTGGTTCAGCGGAATCTGGACCGGTTGAATCAGGCAGATGCACTTGGTTTCACCTTGCCGAGAAAGTATGGGGGGATTAACTGTCCGATTTCCGTTTATACGGCTGCAACGGAGATGGTTGCCCGGGCCGATTGTTCGTTTATGAACATGTTTGGCTTACAAGGGATTGCCGATACGATTTACGCTTTTGCGTCGGAAGAGATCAAGGACAAGTACCTGCCTCTTTTTGCAGCCGGGAAAGTAACCGGGGCAATGGTGCTGACGGAACCGGATGCCGGGAGTGATTTGCAAGCGGTTCGATTGCGGGCCGATCAGGATGAACAGGGGAATTGGGTACTCAACGGCGTGAAACGGTTTATTACAAATGGTTGTGGAGAAATTCTGCTGGTCCTTGCCCGAAGTGAACCGGAGATTTCCGATGGTCGCGGTCTGAGTCTGTTTCTTTGCGAACGATCCCCCGCTGTTAAAGTGCGTTGTCTGGAAAAGAAATTGGGTATACATGGTTCCCCGACATGTGAGCTTGTGTTCGAGAACACCCCGGGCATCTTGATTGGTGAACGTCAACGCGGTTTGATTACCTATGTCATTGCGTTGATGAATGGAGCCCGGCTTGGTATTGCGGCTCAATCATTGGGAGTTGCAGAAGCGGCATTTCGTCTTGCTCGGGTCTATGCCCATACAAGAGAGCAGTTTGGAGGTCCGATTGAACGACTTGCGCCGGTTGCGGAGATGGTAACGGACATGCAGATTTCGATTGAAGCAGCTCGGGCGTTGACGTATGAAACGGCGCGGGCGTGTGATTTGGAGAACAACATCAACCGGCTTCTTGCGTTGGATGTGAGTCAATTCCCTGAATCGGAGAAGAAACCGTTAAAACCGCGAGCGAGGACCCATAAACGGTTAAATGCGATGTTAACACCTATGAGCAAGTATTTTGCGAGTGAGATGAGTATTGAGGTGACGAACAAGGCGGTTCAGGTTCTTGGGGGGTCCGGTTTTCTGAAGGATTACGCGGCAGAACGTTATTTGCGGGATGCAAGGATTACGAACATTTATGAGGGGACGAGTCAATTGCAGGTTGTTGCGGCGATTCGGGGAATAACATCGGGCGTTTTTGAGACGTTTGTCAAGGAGATGGAGGAACGGAGATATGAGAATCCGCTTCTTGAGGAGTTGAAAGTCGAGTTGGTTGCCGACCGGGAGCGGGTTGGTCGAGCGGTTGAATTTGCAAAAGAAAAAGGCGGAGCATTTGTTGAACTGATTGCCCGACCGCTTGTTGATTCGGCGATTGCGATCATCATTGGGCATTTCTTCCTTTCGCAAGGGAAGAATAGTGCCCGAAAGGTCCGGGTTGCGAATTACTGGATCAAGAAAAACCGGGCTGTGATTGGAATGAAATGCGATTCCGTTCTGCTTGGCAATACGCAAGCGGTCGAAGAATACGAATTACTTGCCGGTCCCGTCCCGGTTTTGGACTAGAACTTTTGTCAACGTGCCGCATCAAGGAGACAGTGTAATGACATCATTGCAATTTAGCACTAGGGTTGAACCGGGCGGAATCCTGACGATTCCAGCACTTGCTCCTCTCCAATCCCGAATGGTCAAGATTGTCGTTGAAGAAGAGAGTGTCCCGGCATCACTTGCTCTTGAACGGGAAGACCCGACGCTGGGAGGTAAAATCTCTGCTGAATTACTCGGTTCTATCTGGGAAACCGGCGATGTTCTCGCGCCTGTTGACGTCGTTTGATTTCGTTTAGCCGCGATACAACGTATCGCGCGTACTTAGCCCGGCGCAAGCCGGACGAAAACGCATTACCGTCGCTTATGTTGAGATTACTTGTCCTATTATTGATGATTGGAATCCCGATTGGGACGGGGTTTTGGATCGCTTGGTATTTGAAAAAGAAATATCACGAACAGGCTGCTTACTTTTCCAATGTTTCGGACATGAGTCCGGCTGGAAACTTTGCTGAAATGCCCTTGAAAGAAAATTCCGGCACTTTTGAACCGGTTCAGCCGGGCGCCGAACAAGCGGGTGATGTGATGAACATCCTGAAACAGACAGGGCTTATCAATTCGTTGACAGATAAAACGTTGTAAAAAAACAGTTGGGCAAATCGTTCGAACCAATCGTTTTAACGGCGTTTCATCATTGACATGCGGAGTCCGCGAGCCGTATCGGCTGCTTTCTTCGATTCCCGCTTGTCAAAATCCTGCTTGCCTTTACACAATCCTAACAACAATTTAGCACGTCCTTCTTTGTTGAAATAGAGTTTCAGCGGGACAAGAGTATGTCCTTTTTCGTAGGCTCGCATTGCAAATCGTTTGATCTCCCGTTGATGAAGAAGCAATTTGCGGTCCCGTTTCGGTCGGTGATTGAACTGATTGGCTTCAACGTATTCAGGAATGTCGCAACCAACCAACCAGACTTCGCCGGATTTGATACGACCATAGGATTCGCTGAGAGAGACGTTACCTTTGCGAAGACTTTTGACTTCACTTCCGACGAGGACGATTCCACATTCGAGCGTTTCCAAGACATGGTAATCATGTCGGGCCTTACGATTTTCTGACACCATCTTTTCGTTGGGCGAAAGATCGGCTTTATTTTTTTTCTTTTTTGAAGACACGAGGAAAAGTCCGCCAATGTTTAGCCGCGATACAACGTATCGCGCGTACTTAGCCCGGCGCAAGCCGGACGAAAACAAACGTATCACGTGTTCAGAATGTTTAGCCGCGACACAACGTATCGCGCATCCAGTTCAGAATCACAGAAAAGAAAAAAGGCGCCGCCCGGATTCGAACCGGGAAATCGCGGATTTGCAATCCGCTGCCTTAGCCGTTTGGCTACGGCGCCAATTTGTGTAAAGGGCTTCTGGGTTGTTCCTCGACAACGGCTCCTCTACCTGAGCTAAGTTATCGGCTTCTTCTCTATGGCAGTTCAACAATTTCTCCCCTTTTCTGCACCTACATTTTTCTTTCTTATTCTTATAGCGCACATTCTCTCCACCTTTCGTCCCTTGTCCAGCCCCCCCAACCTGTATTGAGAGCATTTCCAGCATTACTCTGTACACTGTAACCGGCACGACCAGGACGCTAACAAGTTTGGTTTTGCGACCTGAACCGGAGCCGGGTTGGACGGATATGTTTTTACCACAAAAGCCACGAAAAACACAAAAAACTGTATTAGACTTGTTCGAGCACTCAAATCACCTTGCCTATTTTTTCAAATGAATGTATTTTTGGCAGAATAGATAAAATTTCTTGAGTATTTCAGTCGGTTGCCGAACAAGTCTATTTTGTAGGGTTTTCGTGACTTTTGTGATTTTCGTGGTTCAAAAATAAAAATTGTCCCTTTTCGCAAACTTGTTAGCAGACTGGACTGGTAAAAAAAACTTTTGTTCTCCCTGTTGCTTTCCAAGAGAATCATGCTAAAATACAGTGTGGTTTTGTACAAATTGCACTTTTTAAGCAAAATTATCGAATAGACAAAAAATTTTTTACAATTAGTTTTCGCGTAAGCGATTGTTGTTCCTCACAAATACCGCCAAAATTTAGGAAGTACCAACAATGTCGTAATCGCGCCCCGAAAGGGGCGTCGAACGGTGTTGTGGTATTTGCCCCTTGGCGGGGGTTGTGAGGACGGCGCGGTTAGATGCCCCGTTTTCGTTTCTTGGGTTTTCTTAACCGTGTTTTCACGTCCCCTCTTTTCTGAAAGGAGATACAATGTTCGGTTTTCTCAGACCTGATTCCCGTTCAAAAGAATATCGTGCATTATATTGTAACACTTGTCGACATCTCAGGTCTAATTATGGCGTAACATCCCTGCCATTTTTAAGCTACGAAGCCGTATTAATCCACGCAATCGCCCTAGACACAGCAAAAATTTCGCTTGCCATGCCAGCCTCACGCTGTAAAATCATACCTTTTCCTAACAAAGCGGATGATGAAAATGAGTTGCATAAGACCATCGGCGAGTTTTCCTCTGCCCTGACGCACCTGTTGTTAAAAATAAAACTTGAAGATGATGTTCAAGATGATAATTCTTGGAAAGCAAAGAGATTACGAAATTTTTACAACAAAAATTTTGTTAAGTGTTTTGAGTATTTTTCTGCATTGGATTCAGAATTTCAAAACAAAGTCAAAGCCATAATTGCATCACATTTCACGTTGGAAACACGGGGGGCAAGCATACAGTTGAAAGATTATGCACAGCCAACCGCCGATGCTTTTAGTTATGTTTTCAGTCTTTTCGGAAAGGTTGTCAACGATAAGGACCGCCAGAATGTTTATTCTCGATTAGGGGAACTGGTAGGACGGGCAATTATTTATGCTGATTGCGGTTTTGATTGGAAAAAAAACAAGCGGAAAAGAGCGTACAATCCCGTCGAGAATACTGAAATGGCCGTTTCGGCGTTTGTCAAATCTCAGGAGATGTTACGAGAATCTGCAATGATCGCAGTTGACACGTTTGGTCTCGAATCGATTACGTCGAAAATTCTACTTGGTGTACATGATCGGCTTTATCGATTTGCGGAAAAAGACAGGATATACAAAAAATACTTGGGGCCGATTAAAGTGGTTACAGATAAAGCTGAAGAGCAGGCAAGCAAAGGAATTGTCCTTGCGTCCTCCATTTGCCCAAGCCTAGCACTGTTCGCGGAGGGAGGAGGTGGTGGAGGGGACGGGTGCTTAGGAGTGTGTTTCTTGCTGATTTGTTGTTCCATAATATATTCTATGGGCGATAAGTTTTGTGCAGGATTTGAAAATGGCTGCCATAATACCGGGCAGGGATGTGGTTCTGACTGTTCCAAGTGTTAATGCAATCTAAAGTTAGGTGGTATCCCATGCCATGTGTGATTTTACCTGGTGAGTCTATAATGCCCGTTAATGAGCATATTCACTTTTACTTTTACTGTACAGATAAAAAAAATACCCAAAGGAGAAACAAATATGAGAAGAGATTTTGAGATTGGTATTCGCAACGCACTTGGATTGATTAACCCAACAGTCCAGCACCATAAAGGAGAGATGGAATCTTTAGCCCATGTTGTTTATGGGCTTCCAGCGTTTATGTTAACGATTATAATCCAGATGATTACAATGGCATAATCCCAGATCAAGATATTGTTCGTCTCACATGCTTAGTTGACGAATTCAGAGAATTGGTTGCTCCGTGTGAACAAAGTGTACCTGTACACACAATAGATGCAGTCCGGGGAAGAAGTCTTATAGTGGAAATTGCAAGGATTATCCAACTCATTGACAACCGTTAAGATACTCCTGCAGGGCGGTTGTTAAATAGATTGTTTGAGTAAACCCAAAGTACGATTTTTGATGCCATAATAAACGTTCCTTTCGTGGAAAAATGGGGAGAAAATCAAAGAAAAACTGCAAGATTCACCCTTTTTACCAAAGGGAACATCGAGAGGAGTACAGAATACAAGACAGGAAGCGTGCCACTCGACCGCAAATGATGCCAATGCGGCTCACTCCTTTACCCTCGGCATCTTCGGTGGTCCTTGCCCACCTTGCATTTTCAAGTGTTTTGTCATTATCGATACAGCGAACAACGGGATCGGAGATAACGTTTCGTGCGGCAGCACCTCTGCGATGCAACAGCCTGTTGCCCGATTGTGTTTCACCTTTCGACGGGTCAAGCGGCGGACGATCCCGAAGGTCGGCGATTGATCCCCAAACTGCCTGAGTCTTATCGGAATCATAACATTTCCTTGTTAATGGACAAGGCTTATGAGGGGGAGGCGATTCGCGGTTTGGCGGTATCCTTGGGCTTAGGGCCAGTTGTTTCGCCGAAAAGCAATCGAGTTGAACCTTGGGAATACGATAAAGAGCTTTACAAGCGTCGGAATGAGGTGGAACGATATTTCCGCCGATTGAAGGGTTTTTGCCGGGTTTTTACACGGTATGATAAACAGGATGTGATGTACTCCTCCTTTGTTGTCTTTGCCATGATTTGTGACGCCTTACGAAAATAGTGTGAACACGCCCTAGTATAATGAATAACCCTAACATCAGGAAAGACTTCCCGCACCTCATCGGTTTGCGAATGTGCAAATATACAAGTAAAAGGAGTCGTCTCGGGTCGCACTTTGAATGTATCAAAATTTTCGGACAAACCGAAAGTACCCCCCCCCATCCGCAGGAGTGTGTGATTGTTTTACCATTATACTCACCGAACAAATCCTTTTCAGACCGATCCGAAGCATTGTTGTATAATATCAAAACATTTTTTTCCAGAGTCATTGTTTTACCTTCAATTATTGTATTCAATAAACTGAATAAACGATTCAATGTTGATCACATGAGCTTTTGAAAATTGTTTTGCGCACCAATCGGCATTACCGCCTGTCAGAAAAAGGTTGTGTCTCAGCGACAATGGCACTATCGGCACAGTTCCATTATAACTTTGTCTGTTTCGATTATGGACTTGGTTGCTGTACCAATATATTTACTAATGTCTTCGGGATGGTGAATCACAATGTATGTTTCACATTCGACATTTTTTTGCTTGGCAAACGGCTCCGGCAACGGTAACGGCAACCACTTAAACACCGTTTTCATTAGAGCCTATTTCATAACCGTCTGAGAGCGATCATGGCACAAGCTGTTTGTAAATAGGCGTTAAACATTGATATTTTATGATCGTAACGAACTACCAAACGTCGAAAATCCTGTATCCACGAAATCGTTCGCTCGAT
>JBOFQB010000115.1:0-11249 GCA_051660685.1 Thermoguttaceae bacterium
CGGTTTGTGACATTTTTTTGTCAACAAACCTCCTATTTGTCTCAGTTGTCCCAAAATACGACCGTCAATACGGTGCTGCGCACCTCCTTTCCGGCTTTTGTTTCGCCTATTTTTCCAACATGTCTTCCTAAATTAACAAAATTTTGATGCGTTAGCCCTACTCCCCCTTCTACCTTCTTTTCATGTATCGCGTCTAAACATTTGTCGTCCACAATAATCATTGAGTCACACTCATTCTTGTCGATTCAGATGATCTGGAAATTGATCTGAAAATCTTTACATTTTTTTTTCCATTTTAACAAAAGTTAAAATAGGATACTTTTATCGTTTTTTCCGGTTCATAATACGGTTGTTAAGGTGTGTCGAAAAAACGCCGAAAATGGGTTGTAAGCGTGATATGACTTGCGAGGATTTCCGCAGTCCTCCCAATTTTAGGATGTCAGAACCCAGCATTAAGGCTTCCTTCTATGAGACGTGTTGTTACTCACTCCTGTTGGTCGAAAATACGGAAAAAATGGTCCGTTTATCTCGGCATAACAACATATTTTGCTCTTTCGTTCTTGCCAACTTTTATTTTGGCTGATTCAGGATTGGACGAAAAGCATCTGACCCGTTCTTCGGCTCGATTGACCCCGACAATTATCGCGTTGGAAAAGGCGCGACAAGCAGTCGTCAACATTCAAGGGGATCGGATTGAAACTCAAAATGGGACTGATCCGAATGAAATCGGCAAAGCCTACAACGGAATGGGAACGGGGGTTATTATTGATTCCCGGGGTTACATCGTGACAAACTTTCACGTTATTGACGGAATCCGTCGTATTCAGATCACAACGGCAGACGGTTCGGGATACACAGCGAATCTGGTTGGTCGGGACCCGCTTACTGATCTTGCGGTCATTAAAATTAACGGAGATGGACCTTTCTCGGCAATGAAGTTAGGGCGTTCTTCGGAAGTGATTTGGGGCGAGAAGGTGTATGCAATCGGCAATCCGCTCGGTTATGAGTTTACCTTGACAGACGGAATTGTGAGCAGTTTAGGACGGAATGTTCCGGTCAACAGCAATTTGACATATCCTAATGCGATACAGACGAATACGGGGATCAATCCGGGCAATTCGGGGGGACCGCTGTTGAATGTTGACGGAGAAATGATCGGCATGAATTCGGCAATTCGTCAAGATGCAAGCGGAATCGCGTTCGCTCTCCCCGTTGATTACATCGTTGCGGTTTCCTCTAAGTTGATTCAACAACGTGTGAACACAACCTGTTATTATGGGATGCAGGTTAAAACGAATGAAACAACCGGCGAATTGCTTGTCGAATCGGTTGACCGGGGGAGTCCTGCCGAACAAGCGGGAATCAACGTCGGCGACGTCATTCAGATGAGTGAATCGTGTGAAATACAGAATAGTCTCGATTTTCTTCGGACGGTGTTAGAACGGAAACCGAATGAGCGTGTCCAAATGTCGTTGTTGCGATCAGGTGAACCGGTTCAGGTAACGATGCAACTGGGAAAACCGAGAAACGGCAATTTCAATGCGAATCAAGGGATTGCGGCAAATGGTAAGAAGGGGCAAACAGCAACAGAAAACGGGACAAATGCACAAAACGCACAAAGTGCCAAGAATGCAACAAATGCACGAAATGGACAAAGTGCGACGACTGCCCCCAATTCAGGAGTCCCGGAAAAGCAAACGGTTCCTCCTGCATCACGATATGGGACGCAGGTTCAACGTTCAACGGGAGAGGAGAAGGGGAGCGATGATACATGGAACTATCTTGGAATACAGTGTGCGGCAATCCCTCAAGACACTTATGAACGACAGTTTGAAAGTTATTTGAGTTATTATCCCGACGGAGCTGTTTTGGTTCGTTCCGTCCGCTCCGAGAGTCCTCTTGCTCAAGCGGGAATTGAAAAGGGGGATGTCATTTTTGGAATACATGATATTCATTCTGAGACAGATGGTTGGGCAACAGCGACGGAGGAGGACCTTGAAGCGATTACGGAGACGTTACGTCGGAATCGCAAAGCGAAGACGCTGAAAATATGGTTATGCGGCAGTCGAAATGGAGGACCGCAAACGTATTACGAAGCGAGTTGCCAGATTCCCTGAGAAAGCAAACCGTTTAGCCGCGATACAACGTATCGCGTGTACTTAGCCCGGCGCAAGCCGGACGCAACATCTCCGTTTGACCTCAAAATAACGTATCGCGCGTAAAAACCAACAATATTCCTCTCCATTCTCCATTCCCTATCCCCTATTCCCCCAATCCCTACACCCTACTCCCTCCATGAACTGGAAAGATAAAGTTGTCCTGATAACAGGCGGGTCAAGTGGTCTTGGTCGCATCATCGCGGACTCCTTTGCAAATGTTGGAGCAAGTCTGGTTCTGGTTGCACTCGAGGAGCAGGATTTAGAACGGACACAGTTGGAGTTTGCGCAAGCGGGGATAACGATCCTTCCGATTCAGGCGGACATAACGAAGCAGGAAGATGTTGACCGGGTTTTCGAGACTGTCCGGGACCGATTTGGCCGTTTAAGTGTTTTGGTCAACAATGCCGGTCGGTCCATGCGGGGTAAAATTCAGGATACGACGCCTGAACAATACCAATCGCTTTTTGATTTGAATGTTCTTGGAACGATTCGGTGTACACAAGCGGCCCTTCCTTTTCTCTTGCGGGAAAAAGGGAGTGTTGTCAACATCGGTTCCCTTGCCGCAAAAAGTGCAGCACGTTGGGTTGGGGCATATCCTGTCACGAAATTTGCGGTTGCGGCGTTTTCCCAACAACTGCGACTGGAACTTGGTCCCGACGGACTGCATGTCCTGCTTGTCTGTCCCGGTCCTATTAAACGTGACAATCCCCGATTGTATCCGCTCGAAGGTCTTGAAGGGATTCCCGATTCGGCCCGCAAACCGGGTGCAGGTGTCAAAGTTGGCAAAATTGACCCCATTTGGCTTGGTCGAAAAATTGTCCTTGCATGTGAAAAACGCCAACCCGAACTCATCGTCCCTGCAAAAGCACGTCTGCTTTTTGCAATTGCCCAACTCTTCCCCCGACTCGGTGATTGGTTAGTTCGACAAAACACCCCTTGACGACTCGTCGTTGCGCCGCAGACCCATGTTCAGCGCGTCTTTCGGACGCAAAGCCGGTCCCCGTCGTCCCCGTTGAACCGCGATACAACATGTCGCGAGTCTTTTACGTTCTTATTCTTATTATCCCTACAATCCTAAAAATCGCTTCCACAGCTATTGTTGCTGAAAAAAAGGGGGAAACTTCTTCCTACACCTGAAAAACTTGCTTGACCCTGAACATAAAAAAAACTAAAGTCCTACTGTAGACGTTTAGCCGCAGAACAACGTTCTGCGCGTATTTTACAGTTGAGAACGCGCGATACGGTGTATCGCGGCATTAGGTCGCTGTCCGTTCTTTACTTTCGCCCTTGAAATAACCATGAAAATTTTTCACAGCCTTCTCGCCAAAATCCTCCTCCCCGTCATTGGCATGTCGCTCCTGTTAATCGTCGTTGCAATGACATTCACCGCTTTGACGTTTCGTAACATTACCAATCAGGTTTTGGAAAACGAACTGGATGGTTATGTCCAAGGTGTTACCAGTGAACTAGACCGGATGAACTCCTTCCTCGTCATTCAAATGGAAAGTTTGTCAAAACGCGAACCCCTCATTGCCGCAGTCGAAGCGGGTGATCGGGAAACACTCTTGAAAATGCTCGGGGAATATGACGTTCCCCGAAAGAGTCATTTTCTGACAATCTGCGATACGGCGGGAAAAGTCATTGTGCGAACAGCCAATCCGGCAAAATTCGGTGACACGCTTGAAGCCTTGGCGAGTTTGAAAAACGCTCTGGAGGGAAAACCCCCTGTTGCTTTTACAGAATCGACACCCGGGATTCCACTTGCGCTCCGAACGGCAGCACCGTTGAGAAATAAAGAGGGCAAAATCATTGGTGCCATTTCCGGCGGATACCGACTGGATGGTGATAAATGGGTCGATACCATGAAAAAGGGGACGGGGCTGGAATACACGGTTTTTTCGGGTGATACCCGTGTTGGAACAACATTGGTCAACCCGCAGAATGGTGAAAGAATGGTTGGAACAAAACTTGATGATGCGGCGGTTATTCAAAAACTTTTTGATAAGCAGGACCAATTCACAGGCCGACGCAAGGTACTCGGTCAATGGATGCAGGCCGTTTATTTGCCGCTTGTTGGTGCAGATGGTAAGACAATGGGAGCGGTTTTCTGCGCGCGGTCAACGGCTGAAGGAGATGCGCTGATGCAGCATGGCATTACCAACAGTGTAATCGTTGCAACAGTTGGAACCTTATTGTTTTGGGGAATTTTGGCGTTCCTTATCATCCGAAGCATTACTGCGCCGATACATCGGGCATCTGGTGCGATGGAATACATTGCCGAAACCGGGGACGTTGATTTGAGGGTTCCCGAAGAGGATTTGAACCGAAAAGATGAAGTGGGGCTGATGGCGCGATCCTTTACGAAAATGTTGGACGAATTGCGGTGTATTGCGGATTTGGCCTCAAAACTGGAAGTGGGCAATTGGAATGTTCACGTTGCGGTAAAAAGCGAGAAAGATCAGGTGAATAAAAGTCTCGCTTCGATGATTGCGTCAATCAATACAACCCTGTGTTCTGTCAGCAGTGCCGTCAAAATTGTTGAAACAGGAGCGGGACAAATCTCAACGGCGTCCGAAAACCTCTCCGAAGGTGCTGCCGAATCCGCATCAAGCATTGAACAGATTTCTGCGGTCATGGCGACTCTTGACCAGAAGGTCAAGATCAATGAAACGACGGCGTTGGAATCGACGCAAGCGGTTGAAGAAGCCCATATTGCGGCGGTTGATGGTCAGGGTCTGATGCAGCGGCTTTTGATTTCGATGAAAGAGATTACGGACACCTCCTCAACGGTCAAGAAAGTGATCAAGATGATAGATGACATTGCGTTTCAGACGAATTTGCTGGCACTCAATGCGGCGGTTGAGGCGGCCCGAGCGGGTCAGCACGGCAAAGGTTTTGCGGTCGTTGCCGAAGAGGTGAGAAATCTTGCTTCGCGGAGTGCCAAGGCGGCACGCGAGACGGCGGATTTGATTGACCAGAGTACGAAGCAGATCGAATCCGGTGCGGGTCTGGCAGAAAAAACGGGTGATGTTCTTAATCAAGTTGTTGACAAACAGCAACGAGCTTCTCAGTTGGTGCAGGACATTTCCCATAGTAGCAAGGAACAATCCGAGGGGGTGTCGCAAGTCGTACACGGCATCCAGCAAATTGAAGCGGTAACACAGCGTAATGCCTCTCAGGCGGAAGAGACATCCGCCGAGTCGAAAAGTCTTTCGGCACAGGCGAGTAAACTGCATGAGTTGGTGAGCCAATTCCAATTACGCCTGTCGAGGTAGTACAACAAATGTTACCATTTTGCCGAGAGTCATTCTTTAGATACAATAATTTTATTATAGGCTTCCTATTTTAACACAACACCATGCGACTGAGCAATTTCAATTTAACGACACAATTTATCATCATTCTGGGGATCATTTCCTTGTTGGTAACCGGTGCATTTACCAGTATAACAATTCAGAATCTCCGTGCGATCATTCGCTCAGCAGGTGATGGCTTAGAGAGGATCAATGCTCAGGAGGAAAAAGCAAGCCTAGAACTTGAAACGAACTTGAAGAAAGGAATCACATCGATCCAAAATGGTACCGATGGCATTGTTGTCGAGTTGAGCATGAAAGAACTGGAGAATCTCTCGGTAGGAATCGCGGGAAAAATTAGTACCGCCTTTGATAATGCGCTCAGTGCGGCCCGAACTTTTTCAGGCGGTATCGAAGGATATATGATATGTACTCCCCTTGCAGAAAGGCAGCGTCAAATTCCGATTGAAATCGCGCAAGGCGTTCAACGAGCCAATCCCGAATTCCTCGGAATTTGGTGCGGTTTTGAACCCAATTTGTTCGATGGCAAAGACATTGAATTCAAAGAAAAGACAGAAGAAGGATGTGATGCAACCGGACGGTTCATCCCGTGGATTGCATCGAAAGACTCAAAAATTCTCGTCGAACCCCTCATCGACCCCGATACGTCTGATTATTACACCATTGCCTACAAAACCGGAAAAGAATTTATTACTGATCCGTATGATTATGAAGGAACGGCTATGATTTCGATGGCGGTTCCCATTCGGGATGCGGGTCAACAACGTATCGGTGCTGCTGGTGTCGATATTCCTGTTACAGTGTTGGAAGCGGTTCTCAAAGACCAAAAACCTTACGGAGATGGTTATGTGTATATGGTTAGTGTGACTGGAAAAATCGTTTGGCATCCTAATGCCGGCTTGATTGGGAAAGACATGAGCACCCTTCCGGGGACTGAATCCTTTGTACAATCACTTCAGGCGAACAAGTCCGCCCGGATTACAATCGACTCTAAGGAGCAAGGTGAAATGTTTCAAGTGCTATTACCAAGTCGATTCGGTAAAGTCGAGGCCCCCTGGGGTGTGATTGTCTGCGCAAGAAAAGAATCTGTTTTGAAAAGTGCCGCTATCATTCGAGAATCGCTTGACAACATGGAGCAGGATTTTACGATTCAAATGGCGGCAATGCAGAAAATGCTTTCAGAAATGACGGAAAAAGTCCAAACGGACTTCGATACGAATGGCAAGGCGGCCATTTATTCCGCCGTTCTCATCGGTGTTTCCATTTTAATTGCAGTGCTTCTTCTCGCACTTTTTGTGGGACACTCCTTTGCTGCGCCGATACGTCGGGCAACCGGTGCGATGGCGTACATTGCCGAAACCGGGGATGTTGATTTGATTGTTCCCGATGAGGATTTGAACCGAAAAGATGAAGTGGGGTTGATGGCGCGATCCTTTACGAAAATGCTGGACGAATTGCGATGCGTTGCGGATTTGGCCTCAAAACTGGAAGTGGGCAATTGGAATGTTCACGTTGCGGTAAAAAGCGAAAAAGATCAGGTAAATAAAAGTCTCGCTTCGATGATTGCGTCAATTAACATGACGCTTGAGGCGGTTTTGAAAGCGGTCAATCTGGTCGAAAGTGGAACTGGCCAGATTTCGATTGCGTCGCGGCAACTGTCTTCAGGGTCTTCAGAATCGGCGGCAAGTATCGAAGAAATTTCGGCGGTGATGGCGACATTGCAGCAACAATCGAAGACGAATGAGGAGACGGCGGGGAGTTCGACGAAATCGGTCGCGGCGACGAATGAGATCGCATCTGAGGGTCAATCGCTGATGCAGCAGCTTCTTGGTTCGATGCGGGAAATCACGGAGACCTCAACGACGGTCAAAAAAGTGATAAAAATGATAGATGACATTGCGTTTCAGACGAATTTACTCGCGCTCAATGCGGCGGTTGAGGCGGCGCGAGCGGGTCAGCATGGCAAAGGTTTTGCGGTCGTTGCCGAAGAGGTGAGAAATCTTGCAGCCCGAAGTGCAAAAGCAGCGAAAGAGACGACGGACTTGATAGATCAGAGTACGAAGCAGATTGGAGGTGGGGCGAAACTGGCGGAAAAAACCGGGGGGGTACTTGATAGCATTGTCGTTTCGCAACAAGAAGTGTCCCGATTGGTGCATGAGATAGCGGTGAGCAGCAAACAGCAATCGGAGGGAGTATCGCAGGTTTTGGAAGGGGTCCGGCAGATTGAGGGGGTGACTCAATCGAACGCATCGAGTGCAGAAGAGACGTCCTCTCAATCGGAGACTCTTTCGGAGGAGGCGGACATTCTGAAGAATCTTGTTGGCCAATTCCGGTTGCGACGAGATGCAAATCGTCCAAGTGATGAGGTCTTTTTTGCGGCCAACCCTGAGATTGCGCAAATAAGAAGGTCGCAAAAAAAGCCGTAAGTCTTGCAATGACAAGATTTTTCTCAAACGGTCACACACGCAAAATCTGTAAAACTTCGCAGATTGAGCGTGTGAAATCCGAAGCGAACGTTTGGCAATCGTCGCAAGCCAATGACCTGTTTGCACGATGATAGCACGAGGGGAGACCCCGAAAACGCTTGGCCAAAACACCCAATCAGTGTCCCCAATACCCCCTGTAGGACTTGGACCAAATGAAGTAAGTCCTGAAAACAAGGGAACTTATGACTTTTGCCCATACTGCGAGTTACCAAAAGAGTTACCAATGCCCCCTGAATTGACCGAATTGGTCGATATTTGGCCCTCTCTGACGAACAGTCAGAAAGAGGTGATTCTCTCCATTGCAAATGTCAATAGACAGCCGATTCACACCTAACATGGGCAGCCCATTGGTTGGGGTTGTGTCAATCGGCAAGATTGACCATAAGGACACCGTAGGATTGATTCTCCGGCGCGTTTGACGGGAAAGCCGACCAAATTGCCACAATCGGTAAGCGTTTGTTAGAAGCGATTCTAGGGGACCTGCGGTGATAATGCCGATTCATACCCGAAGCGACGACAGCCAAAACATCTCTGTTAAAATAGGAAATATAGTATGATTCGGCAACCTGTTTTTTGTGAAAAAACATTCCTACACCCAAGAAACACCAGTTTCTTGACTTCTTGCGCTTTCCTTGCTACTAAAAACTATTCCTTGCTAATCAGTGTTTTCAATGAAAAGAAAAAAACACCATCTTCTTGACAAATAACTACACCTTCTTGAAAAATAACTACACCTTCTTCCCAAACAACTCCGCCGCACGACCCAGTTTCTCGGTCATACCCCCCCCCCATAGGTACTACTTACTACATCTGTCATAACCCCACTCGAAATAGCCACTTTGGGGTCGATACCCCTCCAGAAAAGGGCACGAGGTTCCAAGAAGACGCTGTAGAAACGATCCTGCGGGCCGTTTGAATGTATCTTGACATGAAACACCAGAATCGACAATCGGCGTTTATACGCGATGCTAGGGGCTTAGGATTAAAAAGGCCGATTCTCTCAACGGTATTTTCTCCGGCTTATCGATAAAACGTCATTTATTTTAGACTATTTTATTTAATCGGCATAATCTACCTTAACCGCCAAAGAGATAGGGTGAGAATCTTGCTCCACACAGTTTTTTACAATCCTGCAAAACTGATGTGGATACAATCAACAAACAATGGGCCACTCAAAGGAGCGGTTCGCTCCCCCGGCGATGAGCATTGCCGCTATTTTGGCATGTCCGTGTTTTGCGGCGAGGTGAGCGCGGTTTGGCCTTGCAACCCGACGCGCCCCGGCAGCGAGCCGCAGTTTGACGATTGCAGTATGACCGCCGGACGCTGCCCATATTAGAGGGGTGTAGAGAAAATGGTCGTCGAGTCTTGCATCAGATGCAATCATCGCCTTGACGGACCGCGTATCCCCCTCTTGGGCCGCCTTCATAAGAGTTGACATGATTTTGCCCCCGTTCTGTTTGACCTGCTACGCTTCAAAATGAATAAAAAAATCTTACTCTGGGACAATTCTTTTTCAATCCCAAAAAGGGTCTTGCAAAGTAAAAGTTATGTTTTCCCGGCAGGGTGCAAACCTGAATTCCTGTTCTCACTAACCGCTTATCGACCAATTCGAGTTGATCGCCCCTGTCGATGATATATCCGCCGACGCTCCTAAGCGAGGGAGCATCGGGATAATACGGACCGTAGAATAATATGTCCCCGCCAACTGTTTCGAGATTGCCGAGCGAACCCTTATTGCCGCGAGGACCTAGTTTTGTGTAGTGAAGTTTGAGACTTTCGCCAACACTCTTTAGCTTGCCAAAATCGGCAATCGGCGTTTCGCTAAGGTCAAGATTGCCGCCAACCGATTCGAGATTATCGAGACGGGTTGTTTTCGAGAACGATAGATCGAGAAAACCACCAACACTTTTCAGATTGCCGAGACCGGCTATTGCCGTGAACCGTAAATCCAGCCAGCCGCCTACGCTTTCAAGGTTGCCCAGCGTTGGGAGTCGGTCTTGACACGGTAGATAGACGCTTCCCGAAACGCTCTTGAGATTGCCGAGCGATTTAACCGGCGTTCGACCAAAAATAAGATTCCCCTCCCAATGCTCCGGTCCCCAATACTCGCCCCGTACAATTTTGAACGATTGTTTCATTTTATTCCTCTCTTCATAAGAAATGTTTGAATTAGCTAATTCGCTAATTGTACCAGATTCTTGGGACAGCGCAATAGGCATAATCGGCTTTTTTCGATTCAGTTTCCCCACCCCCCACTTGGGATACTCCCCCAAAAATGAAACGACTTTGCCGAAACATCCGTATTGTCAAAACAAAAGATTATGCTACACTCCTTTTAACGACTTCAATAACAAACGGGCAGGGGAGTAATTGCCCCCGTTGTCTGGACGAATCGGCCTTCTGGTCTTATGGTCGGTTCGTTCGGACAGTCCGTCTTACGACGAAAGACCAATCATGTCAAAACTCAAGGAATATGCTCTTACGCTTTTCTTGGTAAACAAAAAGCCCGAATGTGCGGATTGCATAAGACGGGACTATCACTTGCGAAGAGTCAAAGGTTTGATGAGACCCGATGACGCTTGCAACTGTTGCGAACTCTATGACGATGATTACAAAAGGATTGAAGGGGAACGCACAAAGCCGCTTTGTTCCTATCGGTTGGAACAGTTGACCGATAACGAATTCGAAACGGTTGCTCGTTTCTTTACCTCAAGACAAAACGAACCGAGTTTTCCTCTTCAACCCATCTACTATCCCGGACCTTCCGAGACTGAAGTTTACGAAACTGAACTTCACCCGGTCGATACGAGCGATGCCCAAGCGGTAAAAAGGCAAGAGGAACTGGAAAAATCGTTCAGGAAATATGAGGGATTGTGCGCCGATCCTCCCCCAGAGGAACTCTTTCGCCCAATCATTGTCGAATGTTTTTATGACACCATTCGATACGCGAGACAACTTGGTCGTCGAAAAAAGGGTCGAAAACAAAAGGGGCGGACTGCGTGGATAAAAAAGAGAGAACGGGAAGGTATTGATGCCCTCGGTATTTACAACGCTTGGGAAGCAATGAGCGACGACGAGCGGAGGGAGATTGACGAAAAAAACGGTTCTTTTAATGACGGAAAACCCGATTATTTTGAACGTGCATTGAAAGTTATTAGAGCCAGTTTCATAACTATTTTGGCTTTAAGCAGATTGATATTGCGTCAATCGCAGTGTTTTGGTAATCATACTGCTCTTCAGGGAGGAGTATTTTATGAAAAAACGTGAATACACAACAGGTCTTGAATTAA